>CAYZZW010000005.1:0-98809 GCA_964482955.1 uncultured Treponemataceae bacterium
CCCCGTGGGGCCGATCATGAGGATGTTCTTCGGCGCCACCTCGTCGCGCATCGACTCGGGCAGGCGGGCGCGGCGCATGCGGTTCCGGAGGGCGATTGCCACGGCGCGCTTGGCCTTGAGCTGGCCGACGATGTAGCGGTCGAGTTCCTCGACGATGCGCGCGGGGGTCAGGCTGACGAACTGGTCGGCGCTCATGGAAGCTCCTCCACGACGACGTTGCCGTTCGTGTAGATGCAGATGTCGCCGGCGATGCGCAGCGCGCGGGAGGCGATCTCGGCCGCCGAAAGCGCCGTGCCGTCGAGGTACGCGAGCGCCGCGGCCTGGGCGTACTGCCCGCCCGACCCGATGGCCACGCAGTCGTTTTCCGGCTCGATGACGTCGCCGGTGCCCGACAGGAGCAGGGTCGTGTCGCGGTCGGCCACGAGCAGCAGGGCTTCGAGCTTCCGGAGGAGCTTGTCGGTCCGCCAGTCCTTGGCCAGCTCCACCGCGGCGCGCGTGAGGTCGCCGGAATATTCCTTGAGCTTCGTCTCGAAGCGCTCGAGCAGGGTGAAGGCGTCCGCCGTCGCTCCCGCGAAACCGACGAGGACCTTCCCGTCGAGTATCGCGCGGACCTTGCGGGCGTTGCCCTTCATCACGGTTTCGCCCATGGTCACCTGGCCGTCGCCGGCCATGGCGACCTTGCCGTCGCGCCTGACGGCGAGCACGGTCGTCGATCGTATCCTCATGCGTGTGTCTCCGTTTCCGCCGGGGCCGTCCGCGCGCCTTGGCGCGCCGCGTCGGGACGCGCGGCGTGCGGATGGGCGCGCTCGTACACGGTGCGCAGGCGCTCGAGATTGACGTGGGTGTAGACTTGGGTGGTCGAGATGGACGCGTGCCCGAGCATCTCCTGCACGAGGCGCACGTCGGCTCCGCGCCCGACGAGCTTCGTGGCGAACGAGTGGCGGAAGACGTGGGGCGACACGTGCTTGCGCGTGCCCGCCGCCTCCGCGCGTCGCTCGATGAGCCAGGCGACGCCGCGCGTCGTCAGGGCGCGGCCGCGGGCGTTCAGGAAGAGCCGGTCGCCGTCCTTGCCGCCCGAGCGCGCGACGCACGCCGCGCGGTACGGGAGCCAGGCGGCGATCGCGGCGCGGGCTTTCGCGGACACGAACACGACGCGCTCCTTGTTCCCCTTGCCGCGCACGACCGCCTGGCCGCGCGCGAGGTCGGTGCCGCCGACGGTCAGTCCGACGAGTTCGGACACGCGGCACCCGGTGGAAAAGAGCGTCTCGAAGATGGCGCGGTCGCGGACTCCCGAGTATCCCTCGGGCTCCGTCGACTCGATGAACCCGGCCATCTCGTCCTCGAAGAGGAAATCCGGGAGGTCGCGGCGCGCGGGCAAGCCCTCGACCACGGCGGCCGGATTGGCGGCCGCGCCCTCGAAGCGCATGAGGTAGCGGTAGTAGCCGCGGAGCGCCGACAGCGCGCGGTTCACGCTCGTGGAGGCGTGGCCGCTCCGGACGAGCGAGGCGACGAACCGGTGCACGTCGCGCTCGGTGGCCCCGGCGGCGTCGAGCCCGGCGCCGGCCAGCCACGCGTCGTAGGCGCCGAGGTCGTCGGCGTAGGAGGCGACGGTGCGTTCCGACAGCGAGCGGACGGAAGCGAGGTAGCCGAGATAGCGCTCAGTCGGCGTCGACATGCTCTTCCTCGTCCGAGCTGTGCAGGTAGTCGCACTGCGGATTGATGCAGGCCTTGTACGGGCCGCGTTTCTTGTCGTACTTCTCGACGAGGAACCAGCCGCACTTCGGGCAGTTCGAGTTCGTCGGCTTGTAGTAGGAGATGAAGTCGCACTCGGGATAGCGCGTGCAGCCGTAGAACTCGCGGCCGCGGCCCTTCGCCTTCCGGCGCGATACGATGTCGCCGCCGCAGCGCGGGCAGGTGCCGAGCGGGATCGACTTCGTGTTCTTGCAGTCGGGGAAGCCCGTGCAGGCGAGGAAGAACCCGAAGCGGCCGAGCTTCTTCACCATGGGCTTGCCGCACTTCTCGCACACGATGTCCGTGGGCTCGTCGAGCGTGCCGCGGTACGACTGGAGGCTCTCCATGATCTCGTCGACCCGCTTCTTGAACGGCGCGTAGAAATCCGAGAGCAGGGCCACCCAGTCGGTTCGCGACTCCTCCACCTCGTCGAGCTTTTCCTCCATCGCCGCGGTGAAGCCCACGTTGACGATGTCGGGGAAGCTCTCCGCGAGGATGTCGACGATCATGCGCCCGAGCGTCGTCGGCTTGAGCTGGCGGTTCTCGCGCGTCACGTAGTAGCGGTCGAGCAGCACCGAGATGATCGGCGCGTAGGTGCTCGGTCGCCCGATACCCTGTTCCTCGAGGGCCTTGATGATGGAGGCGTCGGTGAAGCGGGCGGGTCCCTGCGTGAAGTGCTGTTCCGGATTCATCCGCTCGAGCTTGACCTCGTCGCCGACCTTCATCTCGGGGAGCACGAGCTCCTTTTCGTCCTTCGAGGACGCGAGCTTCACGACCTTGTAAAAGCCCTTCTCGACGTTCTTCGACGCGTTGACGCGGAAGACGCCGTCGCCCGCGGCCAGGTCGAGCGCCGTCGAGCGGACCTTCGCGTTCGTCATCTGGCTGCCGACGAACTGCTCCCAGATGAGGGTGTACAGCTTGAGCTGGTCCTTCGTGAGGTCGCCCTTGAGCTCGTCGGGCCGGTAGCGGACGGAGGTCGGGCGGATCGCCTCGTGCGCGTCCTGGGCCTTCTTGTCGCCCGCGTACTCGATCGGCGCGGGCGGCAGCTCGGCCGGGAACTCCTTGCCGATGAAGGCGCGGACTTCCTCTATGGCGACGGTCGACACGCGCACGGAGTCGGTGCGCATGTAGGTGATGAGACCGATGCGCGTCGAGCCGACGTTCACGCCTTCGTAGAGCTGCTGGGCCACCTGCATCGTCTTCTTGCTCGTGAAACCGAGGCGGTTCGCCGCGGTCTGCTGGAGCTTCGAGGTCGTGAAGGGCGGCTTCGGCTTGAGGGACTTTTCCGTTTCGCGGATGTCGGCCACCGTGCACGGCGCCTCGCCGATCGCCTCGATGATCGAGCGGACGGACGCCTCGTTCCGGAGCTCGGGCTTCTCGCCCTTCCACAGGACCAGCTCGCCCTCGAATACGGCGCGTCCCTTGCGGAAGTGGCCGTCGAGCGTCCAGTACTCCTCGGGGAGGAACGACTCGACGTCCTTTTCGCGCTCGCAGATCATGCGGAGCGCCGCCGACTGCACGCGGCCGGCCGACAGGCCGTTCTTCACCTTCTTCCAGAGGAGCGGCGAGAGGTAGTACCCGACGAAGCGGTCGAGCACGCGACGGGCCTTCTGCGCGTCGACGAGCGCGACGTCGATGTCGCGCGGCTTGGCGACGGCCTCCCGGATGGCTTGCGGCGTGATCTCGTTGAACACGATGCGCTTCACCGGGAGTCCCTCGAGCTTGTCGAGGAGCGCCTTGCGGATGTTGAAGGAGATGGCCTCGCCCTCGCGGTCGTTATCGGACGCGAGCAGGACGGCGCTCGCCTTCTTCGCGGCCTTGCGGAGTTCCTTGAGGAGACCCGCCTTGCCGCGGATCGTGAGGTATTCCGGCTCGAAGCCGTGCTCCACGTCGACGCCGATGCGCGACTTCGGCAGGTCGATGAGGTGGCCCATCGACGCCAGCACGACGTACTTGTCGCCGAGGTACTTTTCGATCGTCTTCGCCTTGGCGGGCGACTCCACGATCACGAGCGTCTTCGGCTTGTCGGCCTTGCCCTTCGCCTTGGACTTCGCCTTGGGCTTCTTTTCGACCTCGGCGGCCGCGGCGGTTTCCCCGGCGCGGGCGGTTTCGTCCGCGGTCGTCTTCGCCTTGGTCGCGGCTTTTTTCGCCGGCGCCGGCTTTTTCGCGGACGCGGCCTTCTTCGGAGCGGCCGTCTTTTTCGCGGACGCGGTTTTCTTCGGCGTCGCCGCGTCGGCTTCGTCGGACTTGGCTTTTTTCTTCGGCGTTTCGGCCATATCGGTCTCTCCTCAAACGGCTCCGGGGAACCCTGTATCGCGCGAGTGTCGGATCAGCCCTCACTGACTCGCGAAGGCGTAGGAACTGTTTTCCATCGCCGTTTCGGCGGTATCGATGATATCGACGGCGCCGTCCTCGGCCAAGCGCCGGCAGCCCGCCGAGCGCGGACCGGAAAGCGTCCGGCCCGACACGAAGACGTCCCGCCCCTCGTCGAGCGCGAACTGCGCGGTGATGAGCGCGCCCGACTTCTCCGGCGCCTCGACGACGACGGTCGCGTAGCAGAGGCCCGCGATGATGCGGTTGCGTTCGGGGAAGCGGAACGGCATGGGCGGCGTCCCGGCGGGATGCTCCGACAGGAGCCCGCCGCCCGATTCGAGTATCCGCGCGGCGAGCGCGCGGTTCCTCGGCGGATAGACCGTGTCGAGGCCGCAACCGAGCACCGCGAAGGTCGGCGTTCCCCCGGCGATCGCGCCCGCGTGCGACGCGGCGTCGATGCCGCGCGCGAGACCCGACACGACCTGGATGCCCCGTTCGGAAGCGCTCCGTCCGATCGCGAACGCGGCGTCGAGGCCGGCCCCGGTCGGGAAGCGGGTACCCACGACGGCCAGCGCCGGCGTTCCGAAATCGGGCAACGCGCCCCGGTAGCGGAGGACGAAGGGCGGATCGGACGTCTCCGCCAGGGCCGGCGGATAGTTTCCGGCGCCGAAGCGGACGAAACCCCATCCGCGTTTTTCCAGGTACGCGAGTTCGAGCTCGGCCTCGGCGACGAGTTCCTGCGGATCCCACCCCGAGCGGGGCGCGAAGCGGCGGCCCAGCAGCAGGGACAGCGCGTATTCCGACGTGGCGGCGAAGCGTCCCGGCTCGCGCAACGCGTCGAACACGAGCTCCTTTTCCCGGCAGCTCAGGACCGGCGCGCGGTCGAGCGCGAGGGCGAGCGTGGCCTGGCCGTTACTGCCCGGCATACATCGCCTCCAGCGCCTGCTTCTTGTTCGCCTCGGCCTGCGCCTTCTTCTCGGGCAGCTTCGTGATCGACATGATCGAATCGTAGAGCTCGACGGCTTCCTTGTAGCGTTCCGTCACGTAGCACACGCGCGCCAGCACGAACATGGCGTCGACGTCGCGCGTGCGGATCGACAGGAATTTCCGGATGTACGGCTCGGCGTCGAGCGGACGGTTCAGCTCGAAGACGTAGAGGATCGAGAGGGCGTAGAGCGAGTTGGCGTGCCGGTCGTCGAGCTCCACGGCGCGCTTGAGGGTCGCCTCGGCGACGGCGTAGGACTTCTGGCCCGCGAGGACCGAGCCGCCCGCCTTCGCGATGTCCGCCCGGGCGACGTAGCCCGCGGAAACGCCCGCGACGTAGTACGCGCCCGGCGAGGCGGGAAAGTACTCGACGGCCTTCAGCGCCGCCTCGAGCGCCTCGCCGTACATGGTCTTGTCGAGGTACTTGACGGCGAGCATCTGCCAGTACGTGCCGATGTGCTCGGTCGCGTCCACGACCTTGTCGGCGGTCTTTTCGTACTTGGCGATCCCCGCCTTGAGCTCGTCGATCGTCGACGGCGGGGCGCCCTTCGACGCGCGCTCGTCGATGTCCATGATGCGCTTGAGGATGCCGCCGTCGCCGCACGACGCCAGGAACAGCGCCGCGACGGCGATCGCGGCTATCGCCACGTTTCGTTTCATGCCATGCCTCCGTCCCTGAACGACGGCCTTCCGCGGCCGCGCGCGGCCGCGCGCCCCGGCTCGCGGAGCGGATTCACGATTCACCGAAACACTTCCCGTGGAGCGCGGCGAGCGCCCCGGTTTCCACGTGCGTGTAGATCTGCGTCGTGGCGATGTCCGAGTGCCCGAGGAGCTCCTGCACCGTGCGGAGATCGGCCCCGCCGGCCAGCAGATGCGTCGCGAAGGAGTGCCGGAGCGAGTGGACCTTGCCGCCCGTGCCGGCCAGGTCGCGGAACTGCGAAAAGCGCTTCCAGATGCCCTTGCGCGTGATCCCCTTCCCGAGGTGGTTCAGGAACACGCGCCGCGTCTTCACGTTGCCCTTGCAGAGGGCGGGCCGCGCCTCGTCCACGTAGCGGAGGAGCCAGAAGGCGGCTTCGTCGCCGAACGGCACGATGCGCTCCTTCCGGCGCTTCCCGAGCACCTTGAGGACCCGTTCCGCCATGAAGAGGTTGTCGAAGGTGAGCGCCGCGGCCTCGCTGATGCGGAGCCCGCACGAGTAGATCAGCTCGAACAGCGCCCGGTCGCGGAGCCCGCGCGGCGTGGTCACGTCGATGCTCGACAGGAACCGGTCGACCGACTCCGGGGGCAGCACTTCGGGGAGGGTCCGTTCCTGCTTCGGCGTCTCGAGCAGCTCGCTCGGGTCGTCGGAGCGGAGCCCGTCGAGTTTCATGAACTTGTAGAGCGCGTGCAGGCTCGACACGATGCGCGCCATCGTCTTGCCGGAGAGTCCCGTCCCGGCGGATTTGCGCGACACGAGGTATTCGAGGAGGTCGCGCGTCTGGGCCGTGAGCTCGTCCGTCCCGCGCTCCGACAGCCACGCGCCGAGCGACTTCGCCTCGCGGACGTAGGCTTCGAGCGTGAGCGGCGAGCGCCGCTTCATCGAGAGGAGGTACGCCCCGTAGCGGTCGTAGAGCCCGTCCACGGGCTACGCCTGCGTGCGGTCGGCGGCGAAGCGCCGGTCGCGCATGACGGTGGGGATGTCGAGTTCGTCCTCGGCGTCGTTGCGGCCGGAGAGTCCCCGGATGGCGGCCGACTGGCTCCGGACGATGTTCTGCCATTCGTCGGGCGACAGGTAGTCGTCGAGGCTCTTCGGTTTTTCGGCCCGGGCGCCCTCGGCGGCGCGGGTTCCCTCGATGGCGCGCGAGAAGTCCGTGGCGATGACCGTCACGCGGATCTCGTCCTTCATGGCGGGATCCACGACGATGCCGTACTTGAAGAACACGTCGGCGTCCGCCCTTTCCCGGACGATCGAGGCGATTTCCTCGACTTCGGTGAGCGAGAAATCCTCGCCGCCGGTGATCGAGAGGAGCACGTTGCGCGCCCCGTCGATCCGGGCGTCGTCGAGCAGCGGATTCGAGATGGCGCGCTCGGCGGCCTCGACCGCGCGGTTGTCGCCCTTCGCGGCGCCGATCCCCATGATCGCGTCGCCCTTCTCCCGCATGATGGTCTTCACGTCGGAGAAGTCGGTGTTGATGTCCCCGGCCACCGTGATGATCTCGCTGATGCCCTGCACGCCCTGCCTGAGCACGTCGTCCGCGATGCGGAAGGCCTCGCGGATCGGCGTCTTGCGCTCGACGATCTTGAGGAGGTTCTGGCTCGGGATGACGATGAGCGTGTCGACGGCCTGGCGGAGCTTTTCGATGCCGTCCTCGGCGATGCGCATCTTGAGCTTGCCCTCGAAATCGAAGGGCTTCGTGACGACCGCCACCGTGAGGCAGCCGAGCTCGCGCGCGACGGTCGCGACGACGGGCGCAGAGCCCGTGCCGGTGCCGCCGCCCATGCCCGCGGTGATGAACACCATGTCGGCGCCGCGGAGGGCGTCCGCGATCGCGTCGCGGTCCTCGAGCGCGGCCTTCTCGCCGACCTCGGGCTTGCCGCCCGCGCCGAGCCCGTGCGTGACCGCGTTGCCGAGCCCGAGGCGCACGGGAGCCTTGGACTTGTCGAGCACCTGGAGATCGGTGTTCGCCGCGATGAATTCCACGTTGCGGACGCCGGCTTCGATCATCCGGTCCACCGCGTTCGAGCCGCCGCCGCCGCAGCCGATGATCTTGATCACGGTCGGTCCGTTCGAACTCCGGTTTTCCTCGACGTACTTTACTTCCATGTGTCCCCTCCCAGGTTCACGTCTGCCTCACGCCTGAATTACGTCCATTCGCGCTTGAACCAATCGAACAGTTTCCGTATGGCGGACGATCCCGCCTTGCTTTCGCCCTTCCCCGCCTTCGCGCCCTCGCGCCGTTCGGCGGGCAGCCGGTCGGCGCCGAGCATCACGAGTCCCACCGCGGTCGCGTAGAGCGGGCTGCGGTACTCCTCGACGAGGCCGCCGAGCGTGATCGGGTTGCCGACCCGCGCGGGCACCTCGAAGACGCGCGACGCCAGGTCGCACGCGCCTTCCATGAGCGCGCCGCCGCCGGTGAGCACGACGCCGCCCTTGATGAGCCGCTTGTAGCCCATCGTCTCCACGCGGTCGAGCACGAGCGAGAAGATCTCCTCCATGCGCGGCTGCATGATCGCGGCCAGGCGCGCGCGCGGCACTTCCTGGGGCGGCCGGCCGCCGAGTCCCGGCACGATCACGGTCTCGTCGGGCTCGACGAAGGAGGCGTCGCAGGCGCCCGATTCGCGCTTGATGCGCTCGGCGGCCTCCATCGGCACGTTGAGCATGATCGAGATGTCGTTCGTCACCTGCGCGCCGCCGACTGGCACGACGGTGGTGAAGTACGGCGCGCCCTCCGAATACACGAGCGCGTCCGTGGTGCCGCCGCCGAGGTCCACGAGCAGGCAGCCGAGCTCCTTCTCGTCGTTGGACAGCACCGCGCGCGCCGCGGCCAGGCTGTGCAGGAGCAGGCCGTTCGCGCGGAAGCCGGCGCGGTTCACGCACTTCACGAGGTTCTGCGCCGTCGAGACGGCCCCCGTGATGATGTGCACCTCCGCCTCGAGGCGGACGCCGATCATGTCGCGCGGGTCGCGGATGCCCTTCTGGTCGTCCACGATGAAAGTCTGCGGGATCACGTGGAGGACTTCGCGGTCCATGGGGATGACGACCGCGCGCGCCGCGTCGATGACGCGGTCCACGTCCTCCTGCCCGATCTCGCGCCCCTTGCCGGTGACGGCCACGACGCCGCGCGAGTTGATGCCCTCGATGTTCGCGCCGGACACGCCGACCCAGGCGTCGCGCACTTCGCGCCCGGACATGAGTTCCGCGGCCTCGACCGCCTGCGCGATCGAGCGGAGCGTCGCCTCGATGTTGACGACCACGCCGCGGCGGAGTCCCGTGGACGCGGCGACGCCCACGCCGGTTATCTCGAGGACGTCGTTGTCGTTGTATTCCCCGATCACCGCGCAGGTCTTGGACGTGCCGATGTCGAGGCCGATCACGATGTTGTCAGCCAGAAACGCCCTCCTTGAGCCGGTACACGACCGTGCCCGACCTGAAGTCAAGCTCGCCGACCGCCTGAGGCAGCGCGCCCGACTCCACCACGTCGAGCACGAGGGCCATCGACTGGAGGAGCGGGCACGAGAGGCTCGCGCCGGTGCGGACCGGCGTGCGGTGGGCGAGCGGATAGACGAGATAGTCGAATTCCCCGTGCGCGCGCGCGACGGGCTTGAGCTCCGACAGGATCGACAGGAGCTCCGGCCGCTCGCGCGACACGCCGGCCAGCGACTCGAGCATGGGCAGCATGCCCTCGGGAAGCGTCACGCCGTAGCGGAAATCCCGGAACCCGATGCCGGAGATGACTGGCAGGTCGAGGCGCCCGAGCCCGCGCGCGTCGGCGAACACGACGCCCGACGCGTCGATGGCCGCGGGGATCACCCCGGTCTCCGTCTCCACGAGGGCGACCGCCACGGGCGCCCGCTCGACCACGACGAAGCGCAGGCCGTTCGGGAACACGCGCTCGACGCGGGCCTGGGCGACGACCGGCAGCGCGCACAGCGCGCGGGCCATGCCCTCGCAGTCGGCCGCGAAGAACCCGAGGCCGCGGCCGACGCCGGCGGCCCGGGCCAGTTCCGAGGCGGGCAGCGACGTGCCGACGGCCTCGAAGCGCGTGATGGCCATGGCCGGAGACACGGCGAAGGCCGCCGCGGCGAGGCAGGCGGCCGCGAAGAGAACCGCGGCGGCGGCGAACGGAAATCCGGCTTTGCGGGCCGCGGCGCGGCCGGCCGACGCGCGGGCCTTTCCGCGCGGGGCGGCGAACGACGCGTTCGGATACACGGCGTAATCAGCCATGGACGACCTCCGCGGATACGCGTTTCCCGGCGCCTTCGCGTCCGGACTGCCCGCTCGCGCGGGAGAAGTTGAAAATGAGGCCGCACATGAGCGCGGTCGACAGGAGCGAGGATCCGCCGGCGGAAAAGAACGGCAGGGGAATGCCCGTGGCGGGAATGGCGCCAGACGCCACGCCGACGTTGACGAGCACCTGGATCGTGATGGAGGCGGCGAGCCCGAACGACGCGTACGACACGAAGCGCGTCCGCGCCTCGCCCGCATTCCGGTCGGTCGAAGGCACGATGCCCCACTCGGCCGTCTCGCGGGCGGCCTCGGGTCGGGGAGAAGCCGCGAACGACACGCGGAACGCCCGCCACGCGAAGAACGCCCACACGGCCAGGAACACCGCGACGCCGAAGAAGCCGGTCTCCTCCGCGAAGGAAGCGAACACGAAATCCGACTGGACTTCGGGCACGCTCGCGAGCTTCACGGTGCCGAGCCCGAGGCCGCGGCCGAACAGGCCGCCCGCGCGGATCGCCTTGACCGAACCGAGCAGCTGGTAGCCGATCGACTCGGGCGCGTGCGCCGGGAAAAGGAACGTGATGATGCGCCTGAGGCGGAAGGGACTCGTCAGCACGGTGAGCGCCGCGAGCGGCAACGCCACCGACGAGAGCGCGACGAAGAAGAGAAGCGGCACTTCGGCCACCCAGAACAGGACGACGACGGGCAGCGCCGCGAGCACCGCCGTGGAGAAATCGTTTTGGGCGAGGATGACGAGCGAGCCGAACAGCGTGACGAAGAGCGGCGGCAAGGTGGTATTGACGATGTCGTCCACGCGGTCGCCCTTCCTCGAGAAGAGGTGCGCGGCATAGAGGATGACGGCCGTCTTCCACAACTCGGACGGCTGGAACGTGAAGGATCCCGCGCCTATCCAGCGCGCGGCGCCGTTACGCGTCACGCCGATGCCGGGCACGAAGGGCAGAAAGAGAAGACCAAGGGCGACGAAAGCGAACGCCGGCGCGCGTCTCCGGACGACGTCGACCGGCGTGAAGGCGCCCAGGGCGAACGCGAGCATGGCGGGAGCGAACGCCCACGCCTGGCGGACGAAGAAGTGGTCGGGGCGCTTCCCGAGCGCCAGGGCGTAGCCGGAGGAAGCCGAGTAGAGGTAGGCCAAGCCCGCCCCCGCGAGGAGGACGACGACGCCGAGGAAGGCGGTGTCGCCCTTGCCGTCCGGGAGCGAACGCTCCATCGCTATGCCGCGCGCCACGATGCCGCCCCGCCTATTGGATCTTCAGGGTGGAGAGCGCGATGATCGCGAAGAGACCGCCGAGGATCCAGAAGCGGATCACGACCTTGGTCTCCTTCCAACCCTTGAGTTCGAAGTGGTGATGGAGCGGCGCCATGCGGAACACGCGCTTCCCCTTGGTGAGCTTGAAGACGCCGACCTGGATCATGACGGACGCCACCTGCAGGACGAAGACGCCGCCCACGATGAGGAGGAGGATCTCCTTCTTCACGACGAGCGACATCGCGCCGAGCACGCCGCCGAGCGCGAGCGACCCGACGTCGCCCATGAAGACCTCGGCCGGGTGCGAATTGAACCAGAGGAAGCCGATGCACGCCCCGGTGAGGGCGAAGGTGAACACCGACAGCTCGCCCGCGCCGCGGACGAAGGGGATGTTGAGGTACGCGGCCCAGTCCGAGCGGCCGGTCAGGTAGGTCAGGATCGAAAAGGCGATGAGCGCGATGATGACGAGCCCGGTGGCCAGTCCGTCGAGGCCGTCCGCCAGGTTCACCGCGTTCGACCAGCCGACGATGAAGGTGACGCCGAGCGGGATGTAGAAGATCCCGAGGTCGACGACCGCCTTCTTGAGGAAGGGGATGTACAGCTTCGTGGTCTCGTCGCCGCGGTTCAGGTACAGGACGACGACGGCCACGGTGGCCACGAAGGTCTGCAGGAGGAACTTCGCCTTGCCCGGCAGCCCGTCGGAGTTCTTCTTCTTGATCTTGAGCCAGTCGTCGAGGAAGCCGATGCCGCCGAAGCCGACGAGCACGCCGAGGCAGACCCAGCCGTACAGGTTGTGCAAATCCGCCCAGAGGAGCACGGCCACCGCCACCGCGACGATGATGAGGATGCCGCCCATCGTCGGCGTGCCCGACTTCGCCTGGTGCGTTTCGGGGCCGTCGACGCGGATCGCCTGCCCGAACTTGAACGCGCGGAGCCGCTCGATGAGGGCCGGTCCCACGAGGAATGCGATGAGGAGCGCCGTCACCGCGGCGTACGCGGTGCGGAAACTCAGGTACTTGAAGACGTTGAAGGCCTTGAAGTACTCGGCGAGCGGATACACCCATTCGAGGAACACGCGCTTAACCCTCCATCCCGAACAGCGGGCCGAGGCGCTCGAGCGCCTTCCCCCGCGAGCCCTTGAGGAGCACGAGGTCCCCGGGCCGCACGAAATCGCGGACCGCGTCGCGGAGCGCGTCGAAATCGCCGGTTTGCAGAAGCTTCCCGCGGAAGCCCGCGGCGAGCGCCGCGTCCCGCGCGGGTATCGTCTCGTCGCCGAAGAAGAAGAGCGCGTCGGCCTTCGAGCGCCCCGCGGCCTCGCCCACCGCGCGGTGCGCCGCGGCGGACTCGCCCCCGAGCTCTAGCATGCCCCCGAGCACGTAGACGCGGCGGCCGGCCCACTCCGCGTCGTCGCAGAGGCCGATCGCGCGCTCCACCGAATCGGGGTTCGCGTTGTAGCAGTCGCGCACGACCGTGCACTCCCCGCGCACGATCTCCGTGCGCCCGAAGAGCGCCTTCATCGACGACAGCCCCGCGGCCGCGTCGTCGGGCGAGGCGCCCAGGTCCGCGGCGACGGCGATCGCCGCGATCGCGTCGAGCAGGTTGTGCCGGCCGGGGAGCGGAAAGCGGATTTCCGCGCCGCGATAGCCGATCGTCCAGCCCGCGAGCCCCTCGGAGCGCGTCCATTCGACGCCGGGGGTCGAGCGCTCGCCGAAGCGCGCGGTCCGACCGGGGCAGCGCGACGCGAGGTAGTCCGCGTAGTCGTCGTCCTCCCACACGTAGGCGACGCCGTCCGGGCCCATCGCCTGGAACGCCTTGCTTTTCTCTAAAGCGATGCGGTCCCGGTCGCCGAGAATGCCGATATGGGCGGTTCCGACGTTCGTCACGACGACGCGCTGGGGAGCCCAGACGCGCGACAGGACGTCCATTTCGCCCGGATGGTTGATGCCCATCTCGAACACGCCGACTTCGTGGGCGTCGTCGAGGAGGAACATGGCCTGGGGCAGGCCGATTTCCGAATTGAGGTTGCCGGGATTCACGACCGTCCGGCGCGCGCGCGACAGGATCGCGGCGAGGCACTCCTTCGTGGTCGTCTTGCCGCTCGAGCCCGTCACGCCGACGCGCGCCAGGTTCGGGAACAGCGCGCGATAGGCCCGCGCGGCGTCCTGGAGGGCGTTCAAGGCGTCGTCCGCGAACACGAAGGCGGCGGAATCGCGCAGGGCGCGGTACTCTCCTTCGCGGGCGGCGGCGGCCGCGCGGTCGCACAGCACTATGGAAGCGCCCGCCTCGACGGCGGCGCGGACGTAGTCGTGGCCGTCGACGCGCTCGCCGCGCAGGGCCACGAAGAGGCAGCCGGGGCCGGCGTTGCGCGAATCGGTTTCGCACCTGACGGCGCGCGCGCGCGCGTCCCCCGCGAGCGTTCCGCCCGCGGCGCCGGCCAACCACGCGGCGTCGAAGCCCCGGCCTCCCGGAACCTCGCGACCGCCCGCCTTCGTTTCAACCATCCGTCTTTCCCCTCGCTCCCGTCACTTCGATCCGGATCGCCCGCTCGGGAACCGCCCGCTCGAGGCCGAGCGAACCTTCGGCCGCCGCCTCGAGGCGGGACCGCGCGCCCAGCACCGAAATGCCCGCGGACAGCTTCCGTTCGAGCTCGAGCAGCTCCCGCTGGGTCTCGACGAGACCCGCGAGCTCCACCCGCGCTTCGCGGCATGCGCCCGCCTGGCGGACGACGCCGAACAACATGAGGGGTACGGAAAGAACGATCAGGATACGGACGATACGCTGCACGCTCGCGCTCCGACGCAACGCCCGCGGAACCCGTTCAGGGACGCCTTCTGGCGATCCTGAGCTTGGAGCTCCGCGACGCGGGATTGCGCCTCGTCTCCTCGGCGCCCGGAACGATCGGCTTCTTCACCACTGCCTCGAGGCGCGGACGTTCCTTATTAAGAGATATCGGCCGGGCGTAGCGCGGACTGTACCGCGACTCCTCGTCGTCCGTATCCCGGAACATCGACCGGAACGCGAATTTCACGATCCGGTCCTCGAGCGAATGGAAGCTGATCACCCCGATGAGCCCGCCGGGCGCCAGGGCCGACGCCGCCGCGAACAACGCGCGCTCGATGCGTCCGAGCTCGTCGTTCACCGCGATCCTGAGCGCCTGGAAGGTCCGCGTCGCGGGGTGGATGCGCCCGCCGCGGAACTTCGCCGGCACGGCCTCCCGCACGATCTCCGCCAGCCGTCCGGCCGTCTCGATCCGCGAGCGGTGCCTGCCCTCGACGATGCAGCGCGCGATGCGCCCCGCGAAGGGCTCCTCGCCGTAATCCCTGAGGATGGTCTCGAGCGAATCCCGGTCCAGTTCGTTGACGAGATCCGAAGCGGTCCTCCCAGTATCAGCGTTCAGCCTCATGTCGAGCGATTCGTCGTCATGAATGCTGAAGCCCCGCCTCGATTCGCGAAAATGGAACATGGATATCCCGAGATCGAGCAAGACGACCTCTATCCGTTCTTCCCCCTCCCCGTACGATTCAAAGAACTCGTCGAAGAACGCGTTCACGTAGCGCACGCGATCCCCGAATCCGCCGAGGCGCTCCCGCGCCCGCCCCTGCATCTCCGCGTCCGCGTCCACGCCGACGTACCGGAGTTCCGGATACTTCGACAGGAACGCCTCGGCGTGGCCGCCCTCCCCGAGCGTGCCGTCCACCATGAGCCCGCGTCCGTCCCGCGGAACGAGCCATTCGAGGCACTCGTCCAAAAGCACCGGAACGTGCACGGTCTCCATCCAAAACCTTCCTTACAGCATGAGGCCGCCGAGCTCCTCGGCCGCCTCCATGAACACCGACTCGTTTTCGTCCAGGTAGCGCTTGTATTCGTCCGCGTCCCAGATCTCGATGTACTTCGTCAGCCCCAGGATCACGCACTCCTTCGTGAGCCCCGCGAAATCCCTGAGCGACTGCGGAATGGCGATCCGGCCGTTCTTGTCGACCTCGATCTCCTGCGCCGGGGCGATGATCCGCCGCTGCACGAGCCGCGCCTTCGCGTGGAACAGGCTCGTCTGCTCGATCAATTTGCCCGAAAGGCTTTTCCACTGCTCGGGCGGGAACAGCCAGAGGCACTTGTCCACGCCCTGGGTGATCACCAGGCGGTCGCAGGCAAGCTCGCTTCGCAGCTTCGAGGGAAGGGAAAGTCGACCTTTTTCGTCTTGGGTGTTTTTGAACTCACCGGTGAGTAGTTCCATTCCACCCTTTCCTATCTTTTCCCACTTTTTCCCACCACGACTCCATACTACCGTCAAATTCGGGAATGTCAACCAAGGCGGGTTGCTTCTCGAGGAGACAGAATAAAATTTTTATGGATTATCGAAACATCCGTATAGTAGTCCGGGTTTTCAAGCGGGTTTGGAGCGGATTGACGGTTTTCTTCTATATAAATTCGAAACGGTCGTGGCGACGGGAACGCGGCGGGAAGGGCACGTCAGCCTGGATCGCGGAAGGCCCGTCGACGCCGAAGGGCGCGGTCGATATAGTGATCCCCATGACGATCGAAACCCGCTACATCATCTTTCCCGAAGGCGAAATCCAGGAAATCGGGCATCTCCTGTCGATCGACGACCTCGTCGACGTGAACGGCTTCCCGTTGGAACTGCCGCTCCGCACGGAAAAGACCTTGGCCTACCGCGTCACGAAGATCCGCCGCCGCGAAGAACGCGGCGAACTCGACATCCTCCACTACCTCGACCTCGTCCCCGCCTCCGACCTGCTGGCCTACATACGATAAGCGTTCGCCTTCCAGTGTGGAAAGCGCACACGAAGGACACGAAGTCCGACCACGAAGGGCACGAAGAAAGCGAAGAAAACGAAGGGGGAGAATCATATAATCGAGAAATGTAGTGCTCGAGCCACGGGAACTACATAAGAATTGAAAGGATAGCGCAATATATCTCTAAACGAGAAACCCTAAACTCTTACATCCTCTTACTTCGTGCCCTTCGTGGCTACACCTTCGTGCCCTTCGTGGTGAATTCGCTTTACCGGCTCACTTGGGGAAGAGGTACAGGTCGGGGAGCTTGTGGGCGCGCTGGATGGAGAATTGGTCGACGACGGAGGTTTCGGAGATAAGCTCCAGCTCGAAGTAGTGGGACAGGTCCTCGAACCCGGCCACCTGGACGAAGACGCGGAACGAAAAGGTCTTCTTGGCGCCCGGCTCCTCGGCGACTTCCGGATACGGCCAGAAGATGTAGGTGCCGGCGGTGTTCTTGACGAGGCTGCACGGATTCTGCCAGTTCAAGTCCATCATGGGCACGAGTTCGTCGCCCGCGTACAAGCCGATCTCGATGCCCGAAAACGGCTCGAAGTTGGCGCCGTTGAACAGCCGGCCCATGATCGAGGGGAAGTTGTACACGGGGCCCGCGGGAAAGGTCGGCTTGGCGTGCGACGACTGGTGCGTGAAATGCGGCCGCTTCGTCTGGTCGATACGCGCCCACCCTTCCTTGACGACGGAGACGATGTCCGCCTCGCGCTGGAGCTTATCGGCGTAGTCGAGGTCGGCGTAGGCCATGCCGCGCCCCGACACGACGTACTCGGGCTTCACCTTGTTGAGCGCGTAGCACGCCACGTCCAGGCGGCACTGGAAGCAGGTGCAGTAGCCGAGCTTCTTTACGCGCTCCTCCTCGTCGAACAGGTCGTCGATCGTCGTACGGACGAGGTCCTCAGTCAGATTGTGGATTTCCATGTCCGTACTCCTCGGCGCCCCGCTCGGGCGGATGGAACGCGTCGAACACGTGTTCCCGTACCAGTCTATCCATTTTTTCGAGCTCGGCAAGCGCCGCGCGGAGCGCGAGGCGCCCGTTGTCGTTCCGGCGCGGACAGTCGATGGACGCCACCGGCAAGCCCAGGGCGGCGGCCGCGTACGCGAGCGCCGTCTCGCGCGCCATGACGAGCGGCCGGATCACCTCGACCCGCCCGAGGAAATCGCGCACGGGCGCGAGGCTTTCGAGCCGGCCGTGCTTCACGAGGTTCGCGAGGGCCGTGCCCGCGGCGTCGTCGAGCGTGTGGGCGAAGGCGACCCGGTCGAATCCGCCGGCCGCGGCCGTCTCGAAGACGCGGCGCTTCCGTTCGCGCGCGCAGCGGTAACAGCCGAGTTTTCCGTCGGGCCGATCGCCCCGCATCGACGCCTCGACGCGGACGTACGGAATCTTCAGGCGCTCGAGGTAGCGAGCGATGGCCGCGTCGGCTTCCGGCGCCATCGGCGCTTCGCGCCACTCGATCCGCACGGCGGCGAGGTCGAAGTCCGCGTAGCGCCGGGCCCTGCAGCATTCGAGGGCCAGCGCCATGCAGAGGCTGTCCTTGCCGCCCGACACGCCGAGAAGCACGCGGCTTCCGGGCGGTATCATCGCGAACCTGGCAATCGCCTTGCCCGCGTTCTTGACGAGCCGGTCGACGAAGCCCTGCGGTCTGTCCGACAGCGCGCGCTCGAGGGGCGCGTCGCTCATAGCCCGATCCGCGTCCTGAGCTCCGCGGGGGACAGCCCCGTATCCGCGGCGACGAAGACGCGGAGCGTCCGCAGCGACGCGGAGAACGCCCCGACCACGGCTTGGGTGAACACCGTCGGCGACGCCTTGAAGTCGCGGCCGAGGTCGACCACGGGCAACGAGGTCTCGAAGTTGATGGGCTCGGGCAGGTCCACGATGACGTCGAGCGGGGAAAAGGCCCGCGACGGCCTCGACAGCTCCGAGGCGACGCCGGCCTCGAAGCCCGCGCGCGATCCGAGCTCGGCGAGCGCGCGGTGGGCGGGCTTCGACTCGTCGTAGGGAAGCTCCAAGGCGGTGCCGTAGACCTCGCCCTTGAACACGCGCGCGACGACCGCGGCTTCCGGCTCGCCCGTCCCCTCCACGAGGACGCGGAAATCGGAATCGTCGCGGCCGTAAAGCGATTCGGGCGCGAGCGCCCCGCGCGACAGGAGGCCGTACACCGCCTTCTTGATCATCGCCGTGGCCGAGCGCACCGTCCGCTGCCAGTACACCGACTTGTACATGAGGTATTTCGAGAAGAGGACGCCTTCCACGCTCATGATCCCGCGCGCGTCGATGCCGGGCCGGCCGTCGGGGCTCGCGGCCAGGTGCTGGAAGACGAAGTCGACGTCCTGCACGCCGTAGGGCACGCCGCAGAAGAAGGCGTCGCGCGTCAGGTAATCGAGCTTGTCCGGATCGAGCACGCCGGAGAGGCCCAGGCGGAAGAATTCCACTTCGCGCTTGCCGCCCGAGGGCGCGTCCTTGTCGACGATGGCCGCGACGGTCTCCGGATCGGCGCCCGCGGCGCGGAGGCGGTCGCCGAGCTCCGTGCCGAGCACGGCGCGGGCGGTGAGCGCCTCGTGGTCGACGAGCGGCAGCTCCTTGAGGCTGTGCGCGTACGGAAAATGCCCGACGTCGTGGACGAGCGCCGCCGCGAGAAAGGCCCGCGCGCCCGCCTCGCTCACGAAGCCGGGCAGTCCCGCGCGGTCGAGCGACGCGAGCGTCCGCTTGGCCATCTCGAACACGCCGAGCGAGTGGGCGTAGCGCGTGTGGGTGGCTCCCGGATACGCGAGGTACGCCGGCCCGAGCTGGCGGATGCGCGCCAGCTTGGAGAAAGCCTCCGTGGCGAGCACCGGCAGGAACTCGCCCGGGAAGAGGATGTGTTTCCAAATGGGATCCCTGATCGGCTCGATGCGATCGGGATCGAAGAGGCGCGCTCCGCGTTCCATCCGACCCGCCTGACTCGATGTGTCGTGTCGGTGTATAGTAGTCGATATGACCTTCCGCGGCAAGCTTGCGGCCCTCATCCTCTGTCTGGCGGCGATCTCCTGCACGCGCGGCTCCAAGACCGACGGCGCGAAAGCCGACGCGTCGAAGGGCGACGCGGCGCCGCCGATCGCCGTGCCCGCAGCGCCCGCGACCGCACCCGCCGCGCCGACCGCGCCGACCGCCCCGACTACCACGGGCGACGCGGCGACGACTCCGAAGGATTCCGACGCGACCACCCCGGCAAAAACGCCCGACACGGCCCCGAAAGTGCAGGCACCCGCGAAACCCGCTCCCAAGCTGCCGGCAAAATTCCGCGCGGGCGACGCCCTCGCCCTGTACGCCCCGAACGCGCGCCTCCTGCCCGACGATTACACGCTCGGTCCCCTGGCCGCTTCCACCGAAGCCCGCGCGGCCCAGGCGGAAAAGACGGCCAGGGACTTCATGGACGGCGTCGTCCAGAGAACGGCGAAACGCGACCTCATCGCGCCGGAAGCCCGCGCCGCGGTCGCCGAGCTGATCGCCGCGTCGCTCAAGGCCGCGCCGGACCTGACCGGGTACCGTCTCGGCGCCGCCGTGCGGACCGGCGACGAAACCTTCACCGCCAACGTCCGCGTCACGTCCGCGCTCGGCCGGGCCGAAGGGGAGCTCCTCCTCGAGCGTTCGCAGGGCCAAACCTACGTCGCGGCGTTCCTCGTCGACCTCGGAACGCTCCTCGAACCGTACGAACCGGAACCCTTCGTGCCCGAACGCTACGGCGACTTCTATCCCTGACCTTCCCCGCGCGGGCCGCCCTGTAAACCTGCCGATAATCGAAGCGAAGCGATCCGATCGATTCCGGGAGCTGCCATGGCCACGCGAGTGCGCGACACCGAACGTGATTTCCTCTTCAAGCTCGCGCTCGACGAGCGCCTGCCGGTCGCCTGCAAGGCGGGCGGCGGCACCTGGGATCTCCGGCTGGCGAAGATCGCCGGAACGCGCCTCGTCTTCCGCCATTCGATGCCGCTCCGCTTTCTCGCGATGGGCGCCACGATCTCCCTGCGCTTCGTCGCCCGTTCCCACATAGTCGCCTTCGACGCGACGGTCTTCGAGGCGACGGAAACGACGCTCGCCGCGGAGCCGTCGGGAGACGTCCTCAAGGACCTGTCGCGCAAGTTCGACCGGAAGCCGCCGCCCTCGGACCTCGCGGTCTCCTTTTCGTTCAAGGGCGAACGCTACGCGCTCGACTTTCCCGCCACCGACGGGTTCGAGGACGCCGAGGAACCGGCGACGTCCCCGGACTTCGATCCGACGGACCTTCGCTCGCTCGTGCAGGACTTCGGCGCCAAGGCCGGCGACATCTCGAGCGAACGCGGCATCACCCTGTTCCGGAACCGGAAGCCCCAGGGGCTCGAGGAATCGCTCGTCGTGAAGACGGGCCGATCCTACTTCAATCCGAACGTCGTCATGGGCCTGCCCCTCACCGATCCCTTTCCCGAACGCCGCATCCTGATCGCCTCCGACTTCGTCGAACATTTCGCCGAGTCGGGCATGGAGACCGCGTTCGCGGAAGAGGAGAAGACGCGCTTCGAGCGCTCGCGGCGCGCCGCGGGATACCGATCCGAGCTCGCCGTCCCGATCCGCTTCCACGAATACGTCCTCGGGATCGTCCGCCTGTCCGAAAAGCGGCCCGACAGGACGCCGTACGACCTCGGCACCCTCGAAACCTTCGCGGAGTTCGCCCGCGCGTTCGCCTACTCGCTCAAGCGGAACGGGTACTTCCGCGGGTCGCCGAAACGGAGCGACGACTACCGCGCCGAGGTCGTGGACATCTCGGCGGGCGGACTCATGTTCGCCCTCCGCGACGAGGAGCTCGCGCGCGCGCTCAACGAAGGCTCCGACATCGCCGTCTGCATCGCGTGGTCCAAGCGGACGGTGAACGCGACCGCGCGCGTGCGGCGACGCTTCCGCGACGGCCAGGCGATCTTCTTCGCCTCCGGCTTCGTCGACCTGCCGCCCGAGGATTTCCGCTTCCTGTTCGAATACTTGTACGGCCGCCCGGTCACCGACGCGGATTTCGCCGCCGCTCGCGCGGAATCGGCGCAGTGAACGGCGCGGCGCGCGGCGTCACGCGTCCGGGCCGGCGCGTTCAAAGCGAAGCGCGCTTGTCGAGATAGTACCGGTAATCGCCCTCGAACGCGCGGAGCGCTCCGTGGTCGATCTCGAACACGCGGGTGGCGAGGTGCTTGAGGAAGTACCGGTCGTGGCTCACGATGATCACCGTGCCGCCGAAGTCCCCGAGCGCCTCGAGGAGCGTCTCACGGCTGGCGATGTCGAGGTGGTTCGTGGGTTCGTCCAGCACGAGGAAGTTCGACGGCGACGCGAGCAGGCAGGCCAGCATGACGCGGGTCTTCTCGCCGCCCGACAGCACGCCGATCCGCTTGTCCGCGTCGTCCTTGGAAAACTGGAAGGCGCCGGCCAGGTTGCGGATCGTGCCGTCGCTTTCGCCGGGCATCCGCTCCGCGAGCTCCTCGAAGACGGTCTTTCCCTTCGACAGGACGTCGCCCGAATACTGGCTGAAGTACCCGACGCTCACGCCGGCGCCGAGCGCGCAGGATCCCTCGCTCGGGTCCGTCATGCCGGCGATCACCTTGAGCAGGGTCGATTTCCCGGCGCCGTTCACGCCGGTCAGCGCGATCTTGTTCCCGCGCGTGACCGTGCCCGACAGCCCCGAGAAGACCCGCAGCGCCGAACCGTCTTCCCGCGTCCACGACTTCCCGAGATCCTTCATTTCGAGCACGACGTCGCCGGAGCGCGCGGGCGCCTTCCACCTGAACTTGATGACCTTCGGGTCGGGCGGTACTTCGACGCGCTCGATCTTCTCGATGGTCTTCACGCGCGACTGCACCTGCGCGGCGTGCGACGCCCGAGCCGCGAAACGGGCGATGAACGCCTCCTCCTTCGCGAGCATGGCCTCCTGCCGCTTCGCGGTGGCCACGAGCTGTGCACGGCGGATCTCCCGCTCGCGCAGGTAGAAATCGTAATCGCCCGAGTAGCACGTCACGGCGCCCGCGGCCACTTCCACCGTGCGCGAGCAGATCCGCGTCATGAACTCGCGGTCGTGGCTCGTCATCACCAGGGCTCCCCGGAAGGACTGGAGCCACGATTCGAGCCAGACGATGCTCTCGATGTCCAGGTGGTTCGTCGGCTCGTCGATGAGGAGGACGTCCGGCTCGAGGAGGAGTATCTTGGCCAAGGCGATGCGCATCTTCCAGCCGCCCGAGAACGTCTCCACCGGGTTTCCCTGGCGCTCCGCCTCGATGCCGAGCCCGGCGAGTATCGCCTCGGCCTTTTGCTCGAGCTCGTAGCCCCCGAGGTGCATGAACTCGGCCTGGATCTCGCCGTAGCGCTCCATGGTCCGGTCGTCGAGGGCTTCGCCGGTCGACATCCGGTGTTCGAGCTCCGAAAGCTCGGAACCGAGACCGTACACCCGCCCCGCGCCCGAAATCGTCTCGAGCAGGGCGCTGCGCCCGGACAGCTCGCCGACGTCCTGGGAGAAGTATCCCACGACCACGCCCGGCTCGATCGTGACGTCGCCTTCGTCCGGATCCTCCTCTCCGGCGAGCAGCCGGAACAAGGTCGTCTTGCCCGCCCCGTTCGGGCCCACGAGGCCGATGCGGTCTCCGGGCCGCACGAGGACATCGGCGCCGCGGAACAGGGTCCGGCCGCCGTAACTCATGCCAAGGTTCTTGCAGCTGATCATCGAGCGAGCGTCCCTCCCGTCGCGAAACGCCTGGACTATACGCGAAAAGCCCCCGTTCGTCAGCTCGTCGGACGAAAAAAAAGCCGCCCGTTGCCGGGCGGCGTGCGGTCTGCCGCGGGAATCCCGCGCGTCAAGACGCGCGTTTCAGAAGGCGATCGTCAAGAGGCGGAACGCTTTTGCTGGAACTTCTTGAGCATGGCGACGCCGTTCCGTTTCGCGTTGTAGATGAAACCGGCGTTCCAGTACTCGAGCGCCGCGAAAAGGGCGTTGCCGCCGTCGTTGTCGTCGCTCTTGGCCGTGCGGAACGACACGTAGTCCGCGAGCTCGTCGTACTTGCCCTCGGAGAGGAGCTGGATGCGCTTGCGGTTGAATTCGTTCCACTTCTCGAGGTCCTTGAAGCCGTCCCCCTCGTCCTGGACGATGAGGTGCGCCTCCGTCGGGCTGAAGGAATACCAGACGCGGACCTTCTTGCCCGGCTGGCACTTGTTGCCGTGCTTCACCGCGTTCTTGATGATCTCGCTGATCTGCTGCTCGAGCAGGTTGATCTCCTTGATCTCGGGCGGCGCCGACTGGACGATGAGCAGGGTGAAATACCTGATCTGGCGGAAGTCCGACGGGAATTCCTTGTACAGCATGTTCGTCGTGTCGAAGAGCGGGCTGTTCTCGTCGACCTTGATGACCTTGATCTGCTCGAGGTAGTTTTCCATGGCTCATCCTTCCATCTGCAGTATGGCTTCGTCGATGCTGTTGGTTATCGGAAAATAACCCATCAGCTTCGTCAGTTCGATGACCTTCTTCACCGATCCGTGGATGTTGGTGATGATGAGTTTCAGGTTCATCTTCTTGATGGTCGAACAGATGTAGATGAGCGCCCCGATGCCGCTCGAATCGATGTAGTCGACGTTCTCGAGGTTGATGATGAACCGTTCGACCTTCTTTTCGAGCATTTTCATGACGAGCTCCTTGAGCTTGTATGAATTGTAGAGGTCCATCTCTCCGTTGACGTCGATGATGTAGTTCTCGCCGTTCTTACGGATCTTCAGTTCCATGCTGTCCGCTCCTTCCCCGATCTGGTCGCCGTCCGCCCCGGACGGCGTTCTACTGCTTCATCTTCATGACGAGTATGGTCTGGTCGTCGTGCTGCCGCGACGATCCGACGAACGCGTCGAGGTCCGTCTTGATCTTCGCGGCGATGTCCTTCGCGGAAAGCGCGTGGTTCTGCATCACCACGTTGCCGAGGCTCTTCCGGCCGTACTGCTTGCCCTGCCCGTTCATCGACTCGAGGATGCCGTCCGTGTACATGACGATGACGTCGCCCGGCTCGAGCCGGAAGGACTTCTTCGCGTACTCGTTCAGCTTGTCGACGCCGATGGGCAGGCTCTTGATCTCCACCGCCTCGATCGTGTCCATTGCCTTGCGGTAGACGAGGACCGGCGGATGGTTCGCGTTCGAGTACTCGACGACGCCCGTGTCCACGTTGATCTCGAGGAGGCCGATCGTCGCGTAGGAATCGATGTCGATCTTGCCCGTGATGCCGCGGTTGATCCAGCTCATCATCGTGCGGACGTCCTTGTCCGTGTTGGTCACGAGGTGGAGGATGGAGCGCACCATCACCATGATGAGCGCCGCCTGGACGCCCTTCCCCGCCACGTCGCCGATGGCCAGCACGACCTTGTCGCGCCTCGTCTGGATCACGTCGTAGTAGTCGCCGGACACGCCCTTGGCCGGCGTGGTGTAGGCGCCGAACGAGATGCCGGTGAACTCGGGCAGCTTCTTGGGGATGATGGTCTTCTGGATCTCGGCGGCGATGTTCGCGCTCTTGTCGATGACGGTCTTTTCCTTCGCCTCGACGAAGGAGAAGAAGTTGTTCACGGAGAGGGCGCCGAAGCTGGACAGCGTCTGGACCTTCTCGAAATCCTTTTCGGTGAACCCTTCGAAGGGCCCCGACTTGACGACGGAGTACACGCCGATGATGCGGTCCTCCACCATGAGCGGCACGACGATGACCGAGCGCAGCTCGAGGCTCGCGTCCTTGTCGTTGTTGTTCACGACCTGCGGATCGGTCCGCGCGTCCTGGATGAAGATCAGCTTGCCCGTGTGGGCCACCTCGCCGAACATCGTTTCGCCCGGCTTGAGCTGCAGGTGGCGCATGTAGGCTTCCATGTGCTTCCGCTTGCGCTGCACGTTCTCGGGCAGCGGGATGGGCGGGGGGTACGACCCGAGCAGCGACTTCGCCTCGATGATGTCCTCGAACTCGTCGTACAGGAAGACGAGGCCGCCCGTGGCGCCGACCTCGTCCATGATCGTCTGGTTCATCCGGTCGAGGATGTCCCCCATCTGGAAGGATTCCTTGAGCACGGTGCCGGTCGACAGGAGGAGGTTGTACAGCGAGTTGACCGAGCCTTCGTAATAGTCGCAGGCTTCGAGGACCTGCGTGTCGAACGCCTTGTAGTAGCCGAGGCCGACGACGAGGAACCATCCGTAGAAGACCGGGACGGCGAACACCTGGAAGGCGGAGGCTTCGTAGCCGAAGACCGTCGCGGCGACGGCGTAGAGGAGGAAGATGATCGAGACGCCGATGCGGCTCTTCGACAGCACGACCTGCGTCGTCGTATCCGCCGATTTCCGCTTTATGAAGGCGAACGCGGCGAGGGCGAGCGCGTCGATCACGAGCGCGAGGCGGAGGAGCGGCCCCTGCAGGTCCGGCACGACCGCGAGGATGGAGTTGGCGGTGTAGGCGACCGCGAAGAGCAGGTTGAGGCCGATCGCGATGACGAGCGCCGCGCCCGAACCGTAGGGCGCGATGTAGAGGAAGAGCCCGAGGGCGAACAGGAACACGTCCGAGAGGAGGCAGATGTCCGTAAGCGGGAAGAAGCCGTACAGGAGGTCGCGCACGAACGCGAGCAGGATGGCCGAAAGGAAGCCGTTGATGAAGCCTTCGGTGTCCTTGGAACGGAGCGGCAGGAACACGACGACCAACCCGATCTCGATGAAGAGACGGGCGGGAAAGGGCGATGTCAGCGCGTGCGCGAAACCCGAAAAATCCATCTCCAACCCTTGTTGTACACGAGTGCGCTCGGCGGCTCCACGGCCCCGACGGTACAGTTGCGCGGAAAACCTCAAGGTTTTCAAGGAATCGCGGAAACCGGATCCGGATGGCCGGCCGTTCGAACGCGATGGCGCGCCGTATCGAACGTGAAGGCGGACGGGTCCGCCGCTAGCAAGTCTAGCATCGGCCCCCCGCACCGTCAAGCCAAAAGCCGAAACTCGGTCGAATCCGGTCCGTCCGGACCTGAAAAAGCCGTCGTTTGCGGCGTGAACGCGTCGAAACGCGGCTTTTGGCGCGGGGCCGGGTAGCGCAGTCCGCGAAATCATGGTACGAATACTGGACGACGCGGGCGGCGGCGAGAGCGGACGCCCCGCGACACAAACGAGGACTATCGGGAACGCCGCGCGATGATCATCCTGTACGCCAAGATCGATTTCTTCCCCCAGCAGCGGCGCGTCGACGGCGACGGAACAGCCAGGCTGCTCTCCGATCTCCGCGCGCTGGCCGAAAGCTACGGCGGCGCGCCGTTCGGGCGGGAGGATCCCTTCACGGCCTCCTTCGACGAGCGCAACGGCTTCCACGCGATCCAGTGCGTCGAAGCCCTGTCCGCCGCGGAGCGCCTGCTCGCGGCCGCGGCGAAGGACGGCGCCTGCCCCGGCTACGCCCTCGTCCTGCACCGGAGCGAAGACGCGGAAACGGCGCAAGGCGAGCTCAGGCGGCTCTGGTGCGCGCTTCCGCCCGAAAACGGCGTCTGGCTGTCGCGCGAGGCGGCGAAAGCCGTCGCCCCGTACGTCAGGGTCCAGGACCGCGGCAGCAGCATCCGCTTCGTCGGACCGTCGTACCGCGACGACGCGTCGGCGGGGTCGGCTCCGGAGTTCGCGCTCCGCCGGGACGACGTGACCGCGCTGTCGCAGGTCTTCGGCGACGCCTTCACCGCCGACGGCGTGCGGCTCGTCTACGTGCGCTACTCGCCGCAGGGCGAATCCTCGGTCCCCGTCGAGGACGCGTTCGCGGAACTGGGCTATAGTCCGGGCGCCTTCCCCGTGCTCGGCGCCGGCGTCGCGAATCCCCGCCCCTACGAAGCCTTCATCGACACGCCCCTGGCGCGGCTCGAAGGCGGACTCGCGGAACGGCTGACGCCGAACGAGCGCGTCCTCCTCGAGCGGTCCAGGGCGGCCTTCGGCATACTCGCGGGCGTCATCAGGCCGGGCGCCGTCTCGAACCGCCTCATGAGGGGCATGGACACCTACCTCACCCTCTGCGTCCGGGCGTACGTCCGTGAGATGGCCTCGCGCGGACTGCCCGCCGTGCTGGCCTTCCGGAACTTCCACCGCGTATCGAAGGAAAGCGCCGATTTCGTGACGAAGCTCGTCGAATCGGGCGAAAACCTCTGCATCGTCTGCGCTTCCGAGAATCCGCCGCCCCCGTCCTGGGGCAAATTCGATTTCCGGCTCGTGGAAGTCGGGCCGAGCGGCTCGGGAGACTACCGCGAAGCCGCGGGCGCCGTCGATCCGGAGGCGCCGCTCGAATCGCTCTGGAAGCTGAGTTCGTCATCGCCGCTCGACCTGTACAAGCGCGTCTTCCTCTGGAACCGCGGACTCAAGAAGGCCGCGCTCTCGAAGACGTCGTTCCGCTCCCAGCTCCTCGCCCTCCTGCCGGCGGAAGCGTCGCTTCTCCTGTACGCCTGCGGCGCGTGCGGAAACATCCTCGACGGCGGGCAGTTTTCCGAGTTCATGGGACGGCTCGGGCTGCTCCCGCCGGCCTACCGCCTGTTGCGCGACCTCCTGCACGACCGGGGCTTCCTCGAGCGCGGCTCGTCCGAGCCGGCCTATCCCGTCGCGCCCGAGGATTTCCCGGAAACCTCGCGCGCGGGGCGGGAAGCCGTCGACGACGCCCTCGCCGAACACCTGGCGGCCCTGTACCGCCAGAAGCGCGTGCGCCCGTCCCTCGGGCTCGTCGAATCCATCCGGCGTTCCCGACGCGCGCCCGGCGATCCCGAGCGGATCCTCGCGTTCGAATGCGCCCTCGACGATACCGTCATCTCGACGGACGGGTCCGCCTCGTCCCCGGGAACCGCGTGGTCCGAACTCGGCTTCGATCCGTACGCGTTGCGCGACGCGGCCGCCGCGCTCGAACGCTCGGATCGGGACGCCTGCCTCGCGGCGCTCGACCGCGCGGAAAGGGCCGCGACCGACCGCGAGTTCGGCGCCGCCGTCCTGGAACTCCTCAAGGCCGATTTCGCCTACGCGTCGAAGGACGCGCCGACCGCCGCCGACTGCGCCAAGCGCGCCCTGCTCCACCTGCGGCACACGAACGCGCCGCGGCCCGAAGCCTTCGCCCTGCGCCTGCTCGGCATGTGCGCGCTGGCCCAGGAACGCGCCGTCGAGGCGATCGAGTATTTTTCGAGCGCGTACGACGTCGCCGAAAGCTCCCGGCAGGACCGCGAGCGGCTCCTGTCGGCGTGGTTCGCCGCGTGCGGCCATTTCCTCCGCGGCGACTACGCGCGGGCGTCGCGCCACGCCGAGCTGGCGCAGGGAGCCGCGCGGTCGCTCTGTCTCAGGGACTGGGAAAGCTGGCTGGATTTCTTCCAGGGCCGCCTCCATTTCGAGGCGGGCGATTACGAGGAAGCGATACGCCGGTTCTCGGAAGCACGTTGCGGCGCCCTCGTCAACGGCCTCGAAGGGGCCGAACGCCGCTGCGTCGCGTGGACGGCCCGGGCCCGCGGTCACCTGGGCGAATTCGAGGCGGTCGACGCCGTCCTCGCGTCGCTCGCCGGGGACGCCGAAGCCGCCCTCTTCCGCGGCGAACTCAGGCTGCTCGCGGGGAACCACGCGGAAGCGGCGGCCCTCCTGGCGGCCGTTCCGCCCTTCCCGCCCCGGTCCTTCGCCCCGGCGGAAGCCATCGCGTGGGACTCGGCCTTCGCCGGCGTCGAAGGCCGCGGACCCGGATTCGGGAAGGCCGCGACGATCGAAGGCGACTACCTGAAGGCGCTCCGGCTCTTCGCGCGGGGCATGGCCGATCCGGAACCCGAACGCGCCACCGCGCTCTTCGCGATGACGCGGGAGGAGCGCATCGCCGAGGACAATCCCTTCGCCATGCTCTATTTCCTGTTCTGCTTCCTCGCGCTCGAACGCCTCGAAACGCCGCCCATCGACCGCGCCACCGTGCTGAGCAGGGCGTACCGCCTCTTCCAGGAACGCTCGAGCCGCATCGACGACCACGCCCTCCGCTCGTCCTTCCAGGAGCGCAACGTGTGGACCCGCCGTCTCGTCGACGCCGCCAAGACCTACAAGTTTTTCTGACCGTCACCGTCACCGTCGAAGCCGACCGCCGGGGTAACCGATCTACCGTTGAAAGACAACCACGGTCAATCGGGTTCGTCGAGGGACTGGACGGGTTTGCGGGCGGCGTCTGAGGTGGCGAACATGTCCTTCATCTTCGCGAAGGCGTCGGCCACCTGGTCCTCGCTGGCAGTGACGTCGCACTCGCCCCAGGTCAGCAGGTTTTCGGGAATCTCGGACAGGAAAGGCGACGGGACGCACTCCATCACCTGGTTCTGGCGGCGGCGCTTGGCGCAGGTGGTGATGAAAAGCTTCTTCCGCGCGCGGGTGATGGCGACGTAGAAGAGCCGGCGCTCCTCCTCGAGGTTGCCCTCGCCCTCCTCGAGCGAACGCGCGTGCGGGATGATGCCGTCCTCGCAGCCGGCGATGAACACGACGTCGTACTCGAGCCCCTTCGCCGCGTGGATCGTCATGAGGTTGACCTTGCCGGAATCCTCCTCGTCCTCGGCGTCGTCGCGCGTGATGAGGGAGATGCGGTTGAGCCAGTCGTACAGCGACGGATTCATCGTGTCCGGGTCCTTCTCCCACATGTCGATGGACCGGACGAGGCTCTCGATGTTGCGGAGCTTCCAGGTGGCCGCCTTGTCGTTGTTCGGATTCTCCGCGACGAGATAGCTCCAGTAGTCGATGGTATCGACCATCTTGCGGACCTTGGCCGCCAGGTTCTTGCGTCCGAGCAGTTCCTCCCGCAGGCCGTCGAGGAGCTCGACGAGCCCGATCACGTCGGCGCGCGACTTCTCCGGGAACGGGGTGAACGGATCGTCGCGGACGATGTCCATCGCCTTGCGCATCGAGCAGTCGTGCTCGCGCGCGATCTCGGTGATCCGCTCGAGCGTCACGCGCCCGATGCCGCGCCGGGGGACGTTGGCGATGCGGATGAGGTTCATGTCGTCGTCCGGGTTCGCCGTGACGCGCAGGTACGAGACGATGTCCTTGATCTCCTTGCGCTGGAAGAAGCTCGTGCCGCCGGTCACGCGGTAGGGCACGCCCTGCGCGAGGAAGGCTTCCTCGATCCAGCGCGTGAGCGAATTGATGCGGATGAGGACCCCGAACTCCTTGTACGGGACGCTTTCGCGGATGCGCACCGCCTTGATCGTCCGGGCGATGAACTCGGCCTCCTCCATCTCGTCCGCCGGCGCGAGCGCCTCGATGGGCGTGCCCGTGCCCGACGGCGACCAGAGCGCCTTGGGCTTGCGGTTCGTGTTGTTGGCGATGACGGAGTTCGCGGCCTCGAGGATCGTCGAGGTGGAGCGGTAGTTGCGCTCGAGCATCACCTGCTTGAGGTGCGGCCAATGCGCCTCGAACTGCATGATGTTCTCGTAGTTGGCGCCGCGCCACGAATAGATGGACTGGTCGTCGTCGCCCACGACGCACACGTTGTCGTCGGCGAGGAGGCGCATGAGGCGGTACTGCTGGAGCGACGTGTCCTGGAACTCGTCGATCATGATGTAACGGTAGCGGTCGCGATAGTGGTCGAGCGCCTCGGGAAAGCGCTCGAAGACCTCGATGGGCTTCTGGATGAGGTCGTCGAAGTCGAGCGCGTTGTACGCCTTGAGCGAGGCCTGGTATTCCGCGTAGACCTTTTCGTAGAGGTCGTTGGCGCCGGCCCAGGTCGAACGCTCCGTCTTCACGTTGGAAAAGGCGATGCCGGCCGCGTTGACGTCGAAGGTCTCCATGCGGAAGCCGAGCTCCCGCGCGCACTCCTTGATGAGCTCGCGCCGGTCCACCTCGTCGTAGATCGAGAAGTTCTCGCGCCAGCCGAGGCGGTGGATCTCCTTGCGGAGTATCTTCACGCCGAACGCGTGGAACGTGGAGCAGGTCAGGTTCTGGAGCTTCTTCCCCGTCACTTCGCGCACGCGCGTCGCCATCTCCCGGGCCGCCTTGTTCGTGAAGGTGAGCGCGAGGATCGACGACTGCGGCACGCCCTTTTCGAGCATGTAGGCGACGCGGAAGGTGATGACGCGCGTCTTGCCGGAGCCCGCGCCCGCGATGATGAGCAAGGGGCCGTCGACCGTGGTCACGGCCTCGTACTGCTCGGGATTCAGCTCGGCCTTGAAGTCGATGTGCATGGAACGGGAACTAGATCCGCTTGAGGAGGAAGGACAGCGCCTCGACGCCGAAGGCGACGACGAGGCTCACGATCACGCCCGCGGCGAGGACGCCGCACGCGACGGCGAGCATCACCTTCCACGGCTTCATGCCGAGGACCCAGCCGCCGAGCGTGCCGGTCCACGCTCCGGTGAGCGGCGCCGGGATGGCTACGAAAATGAAGATGCCGAGGTACCCGTACTTTTCGACGCCGGCGTGGAGCTTCGCCCGCGCGCGTGCGACGAAGCGGTCGAAGAGCGACGCGTAGAATTTCCAGCGGTACAGGAGCGCGTGAACCGAGCTCAGGAACAGGTAGGCGATCGGGGCGACGAGCGCGTTGACCGCGGTGCAGAAGAGGAACGCGGGCAGGATACCCATCCCCTGGGACACGGCGAAGGGGATGGCGCCGCGGAGTTCGGATATCGGAACGAGGGACCAGAACGCGGTCCAGGCCAAGGTCGAAGGTTTCATCGAGGCGGGACTATAGCAGAAGAGCGCCCCTTTGGCCACACGGCGCGCGCGATCCGGAGATTCCGCCGCGAGACTTCCGCGAAAGGCTTTCAGCGGAAGGCGATCGCGGATTTCACGGCGGCGGCGGAGCCTTCGACGTCGGAGGGATCGAGGGAGACGAGGCCTTCGAGCGAGCGGAAGAACGAAAGCTGGCGCTTGGCGTAACGGCGCGTGTCCAGCTTGATCTCGTCGCGCAGTTCGCGCGAATCCGGCCGCAGCGAGCCGTCGGGTGCGAAGAACTCGCCGTAGCCGATCGCCTTCATGCCCGGGTCGCCGGGGCCGTACCCGCGGGCGACGAGGGAGCGCACTTCGGCCGGAAGCCCCGCGGCGAACATCGCGTCGACGCGTCCGTCGATGCGGGCGTAGAGCTCGGCGCGCGGGCGCTCCGCGCACATGAGCGCGAAATGCCAGAGGGCGCGCGGCTTCGAAGGCACCGCGAAGTCCGAAAGCGGCTTTCCAGTGGCGCGCACCACTTCGAGGGCCCTCGTGACGCGGTAGGCGTCGTTCGGGGCGATGCGCGACGCCGCGACGGGATCCGCCCGGCGCAGCTCCTCGAACAGGACGGACAAACCCCGTTCCGCGAGGTCGGCGGCGACGCGGGCGCGCGACGCCGGATCGGCTTTCGGCGTCGCGGGCAGGCCGCAGACGAAGTTCCGGAGGTAGAACGCCGTGCCGCCCGCGACGACGGGCAAGCGCCCGCGCGCGAGGATGTCGGCGCACGCGGCGTCCGCGAGCGCGACGAAATCGCCGGCGGTGAACTGTTCGGACGGATCGCGCACGTCGACGAGATGGTGCGGCAGGCGCTCCCGGAACGCCGCGTCCGGCTTTGCGGTGCCGACGTCCATGCCGCGGTACACCTGCATCGAGTCGGCCGACACGATCTCGGCTTCGGGCAGGCCGAATTCGGCGCGGCGCCCGACGAAGAGCGTCTCGAGGAGCGAGGTCTTGCCGGAGGCGGTGGGACCGAACAGCACCAGGACGGTGTTCATATAAGGAAGGAAACGGAGGGGTTGCGGAGGGTGACGGCGATCGCGCCCGCCGCCGCGGCGGCGGCGGCGCGTGATGCCGTCATTCGACGAAGCGGTAGTCCACCTGCTTGCCGAACACCTGCCTCATGGACAGGGAGACGACCTTGCCGTTGTTCTTCTCCACCTCCGGCGTGCGGAGCACGGCGAGCTGGAAGGCGCGGCGGGTCACGGCGACGGTGAATTCGTAGGCGTTGCGGTCGTATTCGATCAGCTGGTCGAGCGGCATGCTCATGGTTTTCTCCCTCGCGGCGGCCTTGGGTCAGCGCCGCGGCGGTTCGTAACGGTTGTCGTCATCGAGCCCTTCGTCGATCCTGGCGATCAGGGTCGACGCGATGCGCTCGAGTTCCTCGGCGGCCGGGTCGAGCGGACGCGGGGCGCCGCGCTCGAGTTCGTCCACCAAAAAGATGCCCGCGAGGATGGCCGATTTCAGGGGATCGACCACCTTCGTGTCGCGGCGCACGGCTTCGATCCGTTCCCGCAGGCGGGTAACGACCTTGTCCATGTACTCCCGCGATTCGTCCGTCTGTATCGTGAACGAGGTGCCGAGAACGTCGATCCGCATGGTCTGGATCGGCATCGCCGGTCCTCCTTCAGAAGATTCCGAGATCGTCGGCGGCCGGTTTCGGCTCCTGTTCGAGTTCGAGGGTGACGTCGGGGGCCGCGGCGGGCGCTTGACGCATCGGCTCCGCTTCGGGCTTTGCCGCCGGTTTCGGAGCCGCGGTCGCGGCATGCGCCGCGGGCTTGGACGCCTGGGTCGGAGCCGCCGCCGGCTGAGCCGATGCCGACAGAGCCGAGGGCTGCGAGGCGGCCGGTGCCGCCCCCTTCCCAGTGATCGTGTCCTCGAAACTCTCGAGGCGCCCGAGCGCCTTGACGATGGCTTCCTCGATGCGGGACTGGTCGCGCTTGACGCCTTCCACGAAGGCTTCGAGCTCGGCGACGCGCGCCTTGCCGGCCCCGAGCTCCTCGCGGAGCGAGGAGTTCTCGGCGCGGAGGCGCGCGATGGTCGAGACCGCCCGGTCGACGCGCTCTTCGAGCGCGCGGACGTGATCGAGGGTGAGCATGGCGTCAGGCGCCGAGGGCTTTCTTGGCCTGGTCGACGACCGCCTTGAACGCGGGCTGGTCGCGCATCGCCATGTCCGAAAGGACCTTGCGGTTGAGCTCGACGCCGGCTTTGCCGAGTCCCTCGACGAAGCGGCTGTACGACAGCCCCTCGAGGCGGCACGCGGCGTTGATGCGGGCGATCCACAGGCGGCGGAATTCGCTCTTCTTCGCGCGGCGGTCGCGATAGGCGTACATGAGCGCCTTGGCGACCGCGTCCTTCGCGGCCTTGTGGGCGCTGTGGCGGCGACCCCAGAAGCCCTTGGCGAGCTTCAGGATCTTCTTGCGATGTTCTTTTCTCCGGGTACCGTCTACTGCTCTCGGCATGACAAACTCCTACTTCGTGTTCGCGCGCGGCAACGCGCGCTCGTGATCGGTCGTCGGGGTCGCGCCTCGGCGCGCCGTCCCGTCGTCAACCGTAGGGAAGAAGCTTCTTCTTGATCTGATACGTCGGACCGTTGTCCACGTAACCGGCCTTGCGGAGCTTCCGTTTGCGCTTCGAGCTCTTCTTCGTGAGAATGTGGCGAAGGTTCATTTTCTTGTACTTGACCTTGCCGGAGGCCGTCAGCGTGAAGCGTTTGGCTGCCGCCTTTTTCGTCTTCATCTTGGGCATGATCGTCCATCCCTTCCTTGGTTTATTCGCCGGCCTGAGCCGGCGCGGATTCGCCGGGTTTCCCCGGCGTCGGCGCGGGTTCCCCCGCCTTGGGCGCGTCCGGTTTCTTCGGAGCGACCTTCGGCGCGAGCACCATCGACATAAAACGCCCTTCCATCGAGGGCGGTTTTTCCATCACGAATTGCCCGTCAAGCCGGTCCAAAACCGCCTTGAGGACGTCCTCTCCGAGCTCGGTGTGGGCGAGTTCGCGGCCGCGGAAGCGTATGGTGACCTTGACCTTGTCGCCTTCGCCGAGGAACTCGCGCACGTGGCGCGACTTGAAGTCCAGATCGTGGTCGTCGATCTTGGGCTGCATCCGGATTTCCTTGATCTTGACGATCTTCTGGTTCTTCCGGTTGTCCTTGAACTTCTTTTCCTGTTCGAACTTGTACTTGCCGTAGTCGAGGATCTTGCAGACCGGCGGAACGCTGGTCGGGGCCACCTCGACCAGGTCGAGATTCGCCTCGCGGGCCATCCGCAGGGCTTCCACCGTGGGCAGGACGCCCCGCTGCTCCCCCTGATCGTCGATCAGCCTGACTTCCCGCACGCGGATCTGCTCGTTGATCCGCAAGTTCTTGTTGTCCGCCAAACGTCCTCCCTCTGGGTACCAAGCGCGTAGATTCGGCGGAGACATTACCATATGGAACGTATCGCGTCAAATGGTCAGTCGGCGCGAAGAAGCGTCCCGGTTCCGGAGCCGCCTTGGCCGTGTTGCATTTTGCTTCCGCCGGTGCTACCCTGCCCGGCCATGCACATCCTCGTCGTTTCGGCCTTCACCCTGGCCTTTTTCGCGCTCCGGTCCGTCGCGTACCCGCCCGAAGAGCGCGCCGCTGCCCTCAAAAGCTTCCTCAAGGGACTCGCCCTCTTCCTGCCGGCGTACGCGCTCTGGAGCCTGCTCCGCCACGTCGTGCCGAACGCCCACGGAAGCCCCCTGGCCGTCTTCCGGCTCGGATGGGAGTGGTTCCTGCTGCCGACGGGGCTCGCCGGGGCGTCCTACCGCTTTGTCGGCCGCTACCGCGACGCCCTCGAATCGTCCGCGCGCGCCCGGTCGTGGTTCGCCCACATGGCCGGCGTGCTGGCTCCCCTCGGGGCAGCCGTCGCGATCGAGCGTTTCGGCACGCGGAACGGCTTCACGCTCCTCGCCTGGCCGCTCATGCTGCCCGCGTTCGTCGCCTGTTCGCTGTTCCTGGCGAATGCCGCCTACGAATCGTTCGGGGTCGCGCGCGCCGGCATCGTCGCCTCCGGCGTCGCTTTCGGCTTCGTCATGGCCATACCGGCCCTGCTCACGGTGTCGCGGCTCGAACTGCCGGGATTCGCGGTGGCGGCCGCGGCGACCGCCGTCGCGGCGTACTTCGGCATCCGCAGGCTCATGGAACGGCGCGAGCCGTCACGCTACGCGTCGGCATACTGAAACGATTCCTGACAACGGGACTAGAGGGTCTCGAACCCCCGACCATCCGCTTAGAAGGCGGATGCTCTATCCTGCTGAGCTATAGTCCCAAGCCTTTCGGCGCGCGGGCGGCGTGGAGCCGTCCGCCGTTCGGGATGGAGGGATTTGAACCCTCGATCTTCAGCTCCCAAAGCTACCCCGAAGTTTGCGCCAATCCGCGCTTGTGCTTACCATATCGGGAATTAGATCGAGCGTCAACGTGCCGGTTTTTGTGGGTTTTTGCCATGTTTTGCGGATTATCTACACCATTAAAACACCGTAGCTGTGATCGCGTCCATCACTTAATTGGACAGTACCATCGCATGGCTGCAGCGGTTGCATCCGCTTCAGCCATACCTTCGGCGACAAGGCCGAAGAGCTGGCGGTTCGCCTCGTCGGCGCGAATCCTCGCCATCTCGTCAAGGTGCCCGCGCTTAGAGAATTCCGCGTACATAGATGGTTCGTACTCGCGCCAATAGGCGATGATCGCGGCGGGAAAGATCATAACGAGAGTATAGCCCAGCCGCGCTTGCTGCGCTTGGAAAAAGAAGGGGCGGGTTTCCCCGCCCCTTCCCCAGGACATGGCTTCCTGTTTTAGCTATTTACCCGCGGTACTTATCACGAGGAATTTCGATCCGGAAAACCTTCAGCCCATACTCAGACGCCCAGATTTTCCGTCCATTCCTGGTGATGTACGGGGTGTAAATAACCACGACATCATCATTTTTCTTCATAGGTACCTCCTTTTTTTGAGGAGGCCTAGATTCTTATTGACACAGGAATCAATCCAGTCTAAATTCTTTTTGCCGAAGAAAAGACTGGGGAATCTAGGTAGATAGCTTTTCGGAGCCCTCCTCGATTTCCCGAGATTCCAGCGTGGCCATGTCACGCTGGTTTTTTTTCTATACTACTATTCGTATTGTTCGGCAATAGCAAACGCTTTGTATACAAAATGTTGTATGCTTTAGCCCTCCCCTCAATGTTTTACCTGTTTAGCTGGATTCCCCCCTAACCATCTGCCTGGTTCCTGGCTCTTCCCCGGCTGATTGGCCTACTAGATTTAGACCACTATTGAATTCTGTTTTCTTTTATCCGAAGGTGTTCTGCGAATACTGAGTTCTAATTGTATTAGGATTTGCGCGATATCACTTAACAAGGAGTTTTCTATGGCATATTACGATTCTGTAGATAGCATCAAGCAGCTTGTTCGCGAAGGGCAAATTGATGAAGCCATAAGTGCTTTGATATGCATGCTTCCTGAAATTGAAAGAGACGGTCGGAAATATGGTCAGGTCGCGCCTTGGTACTACAATGAACTCGCAATGCTTTACCGAAAGAAAAAGGATTTAGATGCAGAGATCGCGATCCTAAAGCGTTACATAAAAGTCAACAAAGGGTCGTATGATAAAATCGACAATCAACTAAAAAAAGCCGAAGAAAAAAAGCAATCTACATCTCCAATTAAAAAACCTAGCAAGTCAGCCAAGGTCATTCACATAGAAGAGAAAAAAACCTTCATAGAGGACGTTCAAGAATAGACATAGTGCCCCATTCCGGCCTTGAACCGGTTCCGGCCGGGGCGGGCCGGGCCTCTCCCCGAGCTGGCATTCGGGCGGCTGGGGCGCGTCGGTCAGTCGACCAGAAGGACGAAGATCGCGGTCCCGATGCCGACCGCCGCGGCGCCGCGCCAGATCCAGAGCTCAAGGGACCGCGCCCGGCGTTCCTCCGTCAGCAAGCGCGCGGAGGTCTGTAACGATTCGGCGGATGCCTGCAACGAGGATACGGATTCGCGCGCCTGCGTCCGCGACTCGTCCAGCCTCGATTGAAGCTCGCTCAACTGCTTCCGCGCTTCGTCGAGCAATCTCTTGAGCCGCTCCGAGTCCGCGCTCAAGTTCTCCGCTTCGTTCGAGAGCTCGCTCAAGAGTTGATCGAGTTCGTTCCAGCTCTCCGTCGAGCCGGCGGGCGGTGTCGCGGGCGGGGGCGGCGAATCCGGCCCAACCGACGACGAATCCTGCGCCCAGGCCAAAGACCAGGCACACCAGGCACAGCACAAAACCGCAACGGCTTTTTTCCACATGGCGCCTCCGTTACATCTCGATGCGCGGCAGGCCCTTCGTGGCTCTGATCAATTCGAGCAGTTTCCCGTACTCCCTGCCGACGACCAGGAGCCCTCCGAACACGAGGAAGGCGCCGAAGGTGAATTCGTTCGGGTCCCGCAGGAACGCCACGAACGCGGCAATGGCCAAGGCGCTCTTTACGCCGAGGAGCTTGATGATGAGGTCCTTGATGCGCTTCCCGATCTCTTTCAGGGTTTTCATCCGATCTCCTTGATCGCCTCCGCGACCTGTTCCTTGAAGGCTTCCCACGCTGCTTTGTCCGTGACCCAATGCCGCGGGCATGCCTTCCATCCGACGACGTCGAAGTGCCGGGCGAGCTGCGTGGCGGGGTCGAGCTGGTACTTCTTGCACAATCGGGCGGCGAGCCTGACCGCCGCCCGCTCCGTCTCCGCCGTGAAGCTGCCGTTCCAGGCGGGGTGGCAGAGTTCGATGCCGATGGTGGCGTAGTTCGGGTTCCCGGTCCCGATCGTGGTCCTGGTCCAATCGGTGTACACCTTGCCGGAGGCCGGGTCCGGCTTGGAGGATCCGACGTGGTACGCGACCTCGTCGTCGGGCATGGCTTCGATGGTTTCGCCCTCGAGCCCGATGACGTAGTGCGCGCTCGCGTAGACGGGCACCTTCGCCATCTGCTGTGCGAGGCCGGCGAAATAATCCCGGTTTTGTTTCGCCGTGGTCCGCGGGTTGGCGACCCAGTGCATGACAAGCGCCTTCGTCTCGTAGCGGTCGGCTCCGGGGCGGGAGAACGGATTGACCGGGATGTGGTCGACGATGATTGTCATTTAGTCTCCTTTCAGTGCTTGGCTTCTGTGCGCGTCGTTTGCACGGGCTCGGCGCGCAGGCTGTCCCTGACGATCGGAATGATCGCCGTCGCCAGCATGCCGATGAGCACGATGAGCTGGGTGACCTTCTGGGTCCGCGCGTTCTCCCGCGCGACCGCCTGTGCCGCTTCCGCGGCGATCTCTGCCGTTCTCACTTTCGATTCCTCCGCGTCCAGGGATGCGTGTCCCTTGAGATGTTCGTCGAGTCGCTTGGCTCCGAGGCAGTCCTGGATTCGCTCGACGTCTCGCCAGTGCCTCATTTTTTCCACGACCTCGTCGAAGTCGCTGCGTAGTTCTTTCAGCTCCGACCGCATGCCGTTCGTGAGGTTGATCCCGAACAGCTCGTGCTCGATGGCCTGCAGCTTCGAGCGCATGTCGTCCATCTGGTCAAAGATTTTCCCGATCTTTTCGTGCGCGGCTTCGTCGCGGTTTTCGCTCATTCCTGCTCCTTTGGGTATCGTTCTTTGATTTCTTTGATCTTGTCGTACCAGTCCTGCTTCGGGCGTTCCTTGCGGACGTATTCCATGTACAGGTAGTCGGCTTCATCACGGTACGCCTGTTTCCGCTTTTCTTTCCAATCGCTCGCCATAGGGTTCTCCGTCAGGACAGGGTCGCGCTCGGGTTGATCATGTAGACGTCGTTGTTGACGAGGTCGTACGCGAGTCGAGAAATAAGGTTGTATGGGCGTATTCCCGTGCGGGCGATGTTGAAGCACACGATAGCGAATCCTGCGGCTCCACTGCCTCCTGTTGCTCCCACTGTCGTTGTCGATCCGCATCCACCGCCACCGCCGCCATACGAGCCTGGGCTGCCGTTTCCGCTGGCGGCACCGCCTTTCCCTCCGGTGGATGCAACGCTTCTCCATACTGTGTCGTAATCAATCGGTGTATTATAAGATTTCGCAGCACCAGGGGTCGCTCCGCTTGCGGCGTTCCCGTTGTTCGCCCAAATTGCACCGCCTCCACCGCCAGCCGATGTCGATTCGTTCCCTCCGTTGCCACCGGACGATGAAGACAGGATATCCCAATTCTCCGACGTTCCTGTCACGGCACCGCCGGTTCCGGGCGTTCCGTTATATCCCCTGCCTCCACCTGCACAGGATATTCCGTCTATCGTCGACGCGGTCCCACTGACTTCTGACGCGCCTCCGGTTCCGAGGGTGAACGAGATCGTTTCTCCTGGCGTGACGGATTTCTTTTGCAAGATTGCGGCGCCTCCCGCAGCTCCGCCTGCTTCTCCGTCCGCGTATGTTCCGCGAAGCCCCCCGCCGCCTCCGGCACCTGCGATGAAGATGAATACCTCGTCCACGCCGTCGGGCACGGTGATCGATTTCGCGCCAGCCGTGTTGTAGTACGCGAACAGTCGACGGAACCGCGTTTCGCGTTCGATGAAGTCCGAAACTGCCTTCTGCGTAGGAACGAGAGCGTTGCTTGCTGCAAGACCGCCCAGCGTGTCATCGTCGTCCGCACCAAGCATGCCGTTTCCTACACCGAACTTGATTATTTCGACGCTCTTGTATGTTCCTGTCAGCAGATACGCGCAATTCCCCACCAATGCGCTCGCGCGACCCTCCGTGCTTACCGGCAACGTTAGGTGTTCAGTCATTTCCGTAGCGATATCGTAGACTTCGATATCGCTACTATTGGCAACCGGCATGCACAGCTTTCCGTTGTAAACAAACGCATCTTTGCGTCCGTAGCTGCCACTCAACGTTTTTACGGCCGTCGTCTGCGTGGCAAGGTCATAAACCTCCAACACATCGCTGCCATCGCTCGGCATATATACCTTGCCTTCATGCATCACCGATATGTTTCTCAGGCTTGCCGTCGGCAGCACTTGCGTTGTCGTCACTTCTGACGATATGTCGAACACCTCCAGTATCCCCTGGCCGTCTTGCCCGCCGTTCTGGGGTATGTACAACTTACCGTCGTACACCCAGCACGTAACCCTGCTCATGTTCGGCGACAGTGATTTTGTGACGACCGTACCGGCCGCAACGTCGTAAACGTCTAACTCGTCCAACGAGTCGCACGGTATGTATATTTTCCCGCTATACTCGACCCCTGTATACCTGTTCTTGGTAGACGGCATCGTCACCCGCGTATTCGCGCCGGTTGCTATGTTGAACACATCCATGTAGTTCGTCAGCGCAATCGTCATGTGAAGCTTTCCGTCGGCAAGGATGCACGTAGTCCTGTTACCCGAGGCAGCTGGCAATGCTTTTGTCGTAAGGCTTCCGCTCTCGATTGATATAACATCGAGATTCGCCGAGTAGAATCGCGGCGCATACAGATACCCACCGGACGATGCACACGCATAATAACTGTCGGCAGACGAAAGCGCCAAAGGCTTGCTGAGCAATTCCGTCGGCATAATCATCTTGATGCCAGACGCAACAACATCGCCGGCCTCGTCGAATGCGATGCGTGCCTTCTCTACTGCAGGCGTCGTCTCCTGGCGCCACACAACCCCGCCGGCCTCGTGCGATGCGGAACACTTCACGCCTTCTATCGTGACAGAAGTCGCCATGTGCGAATCATCCAGCTCCATGTCAACGCTCTTGAACCTGATTTTCGGCCCGGTGCCGTCTATCGGGTCGATCACACCAGCAGGGATGAAGTGGATATAGTGCTCGTCATCGCCCATGCGCGTTTCGCCGGTCTCGAACGTGATGAACGTGCCGGCCGTTGCCTTGATTCCAGTGTCCGCAAACGCCTTGTCGGTCCAGCCCGTCGCTTCCTGAACCGCTCCCGCAAGAATCGTTCCGCCGCGGCACGTCCGCCCCGCGACTACACCGAAGCGGTAGTGACGCGCAACGTTTCCCGCCCCGGCCGAGCGAGAAGGCAACCCAGCGAGCACGCGCGAGTATTCCTTTTCACCAGTCCCGCTTTCGGCGTTGACCAGGATGCACGGGTCTTTCAGAACATCGATCGCCGTTGGTGCGGCCGTGCTTGACTTGAAGTAAATTAGGAAGAAGTCCGCCGGTATCGCGCCGTGAGTGTGCTTGAAGCCGACGTTGACGTTTACCGATCCGTCGGCGTTGTCCTCGCTCGAAAACGCGAGGCCGGTCACGTTGTTCGTCGGAGGCGCGGACGAAACCACCGAAGCGGAGTCCGCGAGCGCTTGCGCTGCGCCGGCATCCGTTGCCGACGGCACCGTACTCCCCTTCTCGATCGCCACGCGCGGATCCCATTCAACCGGCCTCGTGATCTTCGTCTCGAACGCAGGGATGGTTCCTACATCCGCCTGGTAGATCGCCTCGTTGTACTCGACGAGTAAGAGTTTCGCGGAAAGATCGTCATTCATCTCAACCGCGGCGATCATCATGTCGACCGATTCGAGCGAGCTTTCGCCGAACATGAATAGATCGCCAGCTTCAGGGACCGACCCGACCGGAATCGGCATCGTAAACCCGAGCGTCGTCTGATAGCCCGCGACCATCGTCACAGTCCGGAGCACCGCGTCGCCCGTCGCGTACCGGATGCGGACGCAGTAGCTCTTGCCCGCCTGCATGAAGCACTCGTTGTCGACGGTGATCCCCGTCGCGGCGCCCGTGCCTTCGTCGAGAATGATTCCTTTTATCTGTCCGGACGCGATTCCGAACAGCGGGACATCGTGCGCGACCTTCACTCGGTCGCCGCGAGTGCAAACGATGTTTTCGACATCCACATTGACGGTGAACATTTCCGGCCGGAGCCGCCTGCGCGCGAGCATGTAGCGGCCCTGCTTCCACGCCTGCGCTGCACTCGTGCAGCCAAACAGGGTCACGCGCTCGAACTTCGTGGCGATTGGAAGTGTTCCCCCGGCGTTCCCGAAGGCGTCGACGCCTTCGTACTGGTAGCCATCGTCCAGAACAACACGCTCGTCCTGGATGTACCCCGCATCGGCGTTCACGAAAAGAATCTTGTAGCCGTGGAGTTCCTCGGGGAACGCCTTCGCTCCCGTGAACCCCCAGGTGTTGCGCGGCGTGAAATGCTGGACAACATCTGTTTTTTCGGCGTCATGGACGAGCGAGTACCGGCCATCACGGAGGGATATCGACGCGCGCGCCACGGCCGCGATTTTCGCCGTCAGATCACGCATCGTTTCCGCTTGGAAGATTACCGTGTTGATCGCCATGCTCTTCGTATCACACCACGTGTGGAGCGCTTCGAATGCGGGCCAGTCGACAAGGGAATCGGGCACCGGCCGGGGGTTCGCCGGGCCGCGAAGAACCCACAGAAGCGCATCAGCCACGTTACTCGACACCGCACTCGTCGCCCATTGCACCACGCCGGAGCCGCTCCCGGAATACGTCGGTACGACGGATTCGACCGTCATGTTGAGCTGGTCAACGATGCCCTGTAGTTGCCCGGACGCCTTGATCTTGAGCCCGAGCAGGACGACGTTGTCCCGACGGATTACCGGGGAAATGCCCGTGAAGGATCGGAGCGCAAACCAGATGAACGACGAGTAGTTCCTCGATCCGTCGTCCTCGGTTTCTCGGATGACACGAACTTCGTACTGTCCGGCTGTGATGTCCACGCCGGCTGAATAGCGAATCGTTTCCTGCTTCGCCTTCGTGATCTGGTATCCGGTCGATCCAGTGAAAGCGACATCGGTCCACGCGCCGCCCGGGGGGGCCGTCAGCGGCCGATACTGCATCCGGAGCCCGACCGTCTTGTTGTTCGTCGACCCATCGTCGCCTATCGAGAAAAGGCCGCGCGCGAAGATGACGTCGGTTTCGATCCTCGTTGTGTTCTTCGCGGTCGTGCGGATATTGTTGCTCGTGAGCCGATCCGCATACTTGATTTCCAGATTGAGCTGTTCCTCGTTGACGATCTTGTTGTAAAGCGAGACTTCGGATTCGTCCTGGCGGATTTCGATATCGACGCCGGCAAAGTATCCATCGACAGCAATGGCGCCATTTCGGACGTCAGCCGAATTCGACGCGAGCAGGGTTTCGCCGATCTTGAGATTCGAAACCTTGAGCGGTCCGTACCCGAGCAGGAACAGCATATAGAGGTACTGGTCGACGCCGTCGGTCCCGCCGATCTGCGTGTACGATTTCGCGCCGTAGTACGGAGTGAGCGTGCTTTTCCCGAGCACGAGGGGGATGGTCCCGCCCGGCGCGAGGCGGTTCCGACCGCCGGAGATTCCGGGGTTCTGCTTCGAATCGAAGCCTGAGCCTTTTACTCCGCCCATCATGTCTTCGAGATATTCGTTCATGTAGTGGATGCCGGCAGCCGCACCTATGCCAAGGATGCCGCCGCCGATCAAGCACCACCCGACAAGCTGCATTCCGGGGATGAACATGAGCGCGAAGCCGGCAGCCGCGGTCCAGAAAGACACTTTCGCCGTTGCTTGCTCACCGCCTCCGGTCGGCACGGCACGAATGATGACGTGCGATCCGTCCACGGGTTTCGTATCATGAGCATTCGGGAGAACGATCTGATCACCGCACAAAACGTGAGCGTTCCCCTGAAAAACTTCAGGGAGAGACGCTTCGATGATTTCACGATACGTCGATCCATGAGGAATGATCCGATCTTCGCGATGGAGCGTAAACGGACTGGTGCAGACGGACAGCTTAATCGACACGGTAAAATCCTTTTACGCGCTTGGCGACCATCGCCGAATCGATCCGCGCGAGCACGGCGCCTTGGTTCTCGAGGACGTGCAGTACGCGGCCTTCCCCGGAGTAAACGCCGACGTGGGACTCGATGCCGTAGATTGCCATGATCACGACATCGCCGGGCTGGGGATCATCGACGCGCGTCGCGTTGACGAGCGCGGTCGTCAGGTCGATGAGGCGTTCCGTCTCCTTCGCGGAAGACGGCGCCTCGTAGTCGAGCCCCGGAAGCGATTTCCCGAATTCTTCTTGGAGCACGAGTCGGACGAGCCCGTAGCAGTCGCACCCTTCGCGCGTGCGGCCGTGCGGCTTGAACGGAATACCGACGTACTTCGACGCCCACATCAGGACACCCCCGGCACGTCTTGCGGCGTCATCTCGCGGTACGGGATCATGATGTCGAGCCGATCCTCGTAGATGAGCGTCCCGGACACCGAGAAGGCGTCGTACTCGACATCGCGCAGCGTGAACGCCCATTCGACAAGCGGTTCGAAGATCGGCGTGCCTTCGTTGTTCCAGTACATCGCGACGCCGGTCAGCGTGGCGGGTGTCGTCATGCCGCGAATCGCTGCGACGATGGTCTGGTCGATCGCATCGATCGTGATCCGTGCGTTCGTGATCTTGTCCTCCGTCTCATCCGGAGGATCGAAGCGGAACGGGCAGGCGTGATAGACGTATCCGCCATACGACAGGTCTTCCGTGTTGTTGACGAACCGAAGCGGTTCCGGAAGGCTCGCGTGCTCGATCTTGATGAGGATAGGGAACACGCCGGACGAGGATTGCGCGAACATCGCCCGGCGGGCGCTCAAGCTGATGATCCGGCTCATGGCATCACCTCAAGTTCGAGCGTCGCCATGGCTTCGAAGTCGAAGGCCGAATACGATGGCGGGGAAGCGAACCGCACGACGATTGCCGCGCCCGTCCGCGGATGCGTGTAGTTCCATTCGGCCGTTCCCGCGAACGTCGTCGTGCGGTAGAACGTATCGAGGTCGGAAACCTGCGCCTGCGTCAGACGATACGAGACGGAGAGCTTCGCGACCCCTGACGTGGACCGGCGACGCACCTTGTCGGGGCCGATGTCCATCTTCGACCGGATCGTGTTGTCGGCCGGGATTTCCTTGTACCCATCTTGCAGGGGCGCCGTCGGCAAGGACGAAGGCCAGTTGATCGTCGCCATTTACTTCACCCTCCGCCCGAGCGCCGCGATCCCGAAGCGCGAAGCCATAGCGGAATCCATGTCTCCCGCGGCGACCATGCCGCGTACCGCGTCCCGGAGAACCACGCGGATCTGTTTCTCGCCGTTCGGGCCGGTCGTTTCTTCCGTGGATTTCTGCACACCGCCCGAGGTCTGATCGATGATCTGGACGACAACGTTCGCGACACCGCCCTGCGACCGGACACCGAGGCGGCCAGCCGTATCCCGGGCAAGCGGCATGATCGCTTCGGGCCCAGCTTCCGCGAACACGCCGCCCCGCGCGAACGCCTGCGCGCCTTCCCAACCGAAGGCCGCGCCGTTCTTGAAGGCGAAGTACTGCGGCGAGTTGTAAACGCGATTCGAATAGGCGGACAGGCTCGGAGAATCGTACACGTTGCCGAGAGCGTTTGCCGTTGTGCTGTGCGTTGCTTCGCTGTAGGCGTAGTTCGCGGCGCCGGCGCCGATCGCGAGAAGGCCAGAGGCCCCGATGAGAGCGAGACCAACAGGCAATCCGGCGATACCGGCCTCTGCGATGATTCGAACGCCCGCGGTGAAAAGCATGCCCGGGAGCTGGTTCAACATCATGAGCGCCATCTTCGTGAGCGCTTGCCCGAGATTTTCGGCAGCATCGCCATTCCCGGCTAGAGCTTCGCCAATGGCGTTCATCGTTTGGAGGTATGCGTCTTTCGCTCCGTTCGCCAGAACAGCATTCAACTGATTCGCGAGATCGACAAGGATGGCTTGCTGGATCCGCTGTTTCTCGCTTGCTTCGAGAGCAGCTTGGTATTCACGGTCCCATTCTTCAGCGAGTTGCCGATTTACATCCTTCAGATATTCCTTCAACCGAATTTCTGATTCCAGATATTCGGTATACTTTGCATATTGAGCTTCGTACCGATCTTCCCACGCACTGTCCGCGGCCGAAAGCGCATCCGAGCCGCCTGGCCTCGCCGTCGGGCCTGAACTTGCTGACTTTGGGGTATCTGCGGGCTTGGGAGTTGACCCTATTGTTCCAGTTGATGCGCCCTTCCGACGTTCTATTTCGCGAATTTGATTGTATTTTTCGTTGAGTTCGTCGAGCTGCGCCTTGAGCGCTTCAATGGCTGCTTCTTTCGCTTCACGGACGGACGGAACCATCTCCTGTGCCGCGATGATCCCCTGTTGTTCGATAAGCTTCTGAATGCGAGCCCGCTCTGCCATGATATACGCGATGGCTTCTTCCGTATTGCCTGAGCCGATCAACGCTTCCTTGAGGTTTTTTTCTTTCCCCGACCGCTCAGCGAGCGTGTTGAAGGTATCCAGCGCGGCATTCACTGCCGGGAGGAATCGTTCCCCGATCTCCGCGAGCTGGCTCTTGAAGTTGTCCATCGCGGTCGAGAGCTTGCCCGCCGTAGTCTCGGCGGTCTTGTCCATCATCTTGTAGAACAATCCGCCCTCGCTGGTTGCCGTCTTGAAGGCTTCCGCGACCTCCTCTGCGGAGATCCCGCCTTTCTCCATGCGCGCTTTCAGCGTGATCATGTCTTCGCCGGTTTTCTGGCTGATGATCTGCAGTGGGTTGAACCCCTGGTTGATGAGTTGGAGAAGGTCCTGTCCCATGAGGCGGCCGGTCGACATGATTTGTCCGAACGCCCGCGCCACACTATCGAGCTTCGCGTTGTCTCCCATCGCCACATCGCCGAGCATCTTCATGGTCGGGATGAGGTCTTCCGTCGCGACACCGTACGCCTTAAGCGTGGTTGCCGCCTGGTTGATCCCTTCGAAGCTGAGAGGGGTTTTCGACGCGAAAGCGTAGAGGTCGTCGAATACGCGCTTGCCTTTGTCCATGTCGCCGACAAGGACGCCCCACGTCATGCGGCTCTTTTCGAATCCGGCCGCGAGGCTGATCGACTCGGCCGCGAGTTCCTTCGTCTTCTGGATGAACGCCTGAGCTCCACGCACGGCAAGGTCGGCGAGCGTCGTGAATCCCGCGATCTGTTTGGCGAGACTGGCGAATGAGACTTCTGCTTTCTGTCCGGAAGCAGCAACGCCATCGAGCGCGGCCCGCGTATCGACCGCGCCCGTGTGCGTTACATTAACCGCTAGACTGGCAAGTTCCGGCATTTGGCTCCGTCCGTTCTTTTACGATCTTGTCGACCTCGGCGTCCATCGCCATGATCGCATCCGTCTCCCATGCGTCGAATTGAATCCCCGCACGTTCCTCGTACTCTGTGATCTCTCCCCAGCGGATGCTCGTTCCGCGCCTCATCTTCCAGTAATGCAAGAACAGGTATTCGAATCCTTCGGGCACCCGGACGGAATCAAGCCGTGCGTCATGCTTCCCAGTCTGCCGCTCGACTTGTTCCAGCGTGTCGCGAAGGGACGTGTGCGATCCCTTCGCAGGCAAGTTCAATTCACAATGCGCCCGAATCGCCTCCGTCAGCTCGCGGAGGCGGTCTGAAAAAAATTGGTCCGCGTGAAGATGAACGCGGCCACCTGGTCGGCGATCTCGGGATAGTTGAGATAGATTTCCTTCGCCTTCTCCTGCGAGAACGGAACCTCTTTTCCGGCCGCTTCCAGCCCCGTCCACCCGAGCGTGCAGCGCGCGAGCACTTCGGCGGTGTTCTCGTGCGACTCTTCGGTCGACAGGATCGACTTACCCTGAGCGCGGTTCCGCTGGTTGAGTTCTTCGCGGACCGTGCGATAGGCGCGGGAGTCCGCGCCGAGCAAGGAAAGCGTGATCCCGGACTTCGCCTTCGTCACCGGATGGACGAGTTCGAGCGGGATGCCCTTGTTCGCGTTCGTCGTGCTGTCGAAATTGCAGAGATCCATCGTGTCTCCTTCTTTACGCCGGCCGCTTGTCGATCCGGAGCGACGTGCCTTCGGTCGTGTCGTTCAGCGCCTGGAACGGCATGTCGACCAGGACGTTGTTCTCGGTCATGGACTTCGCGGCGTCGGTGTACTTGATGCGCGGGATGAGGATGTCGTAGGAGTTCCCGGCGAGGTCGGTCAGCCGGAACTCGATCGATGACTCGGTTTCGTTCGAGAATTTGTTCGCCATCGCCGCCGACTCGAAGTAGGCGGACAGGCGGCCCGTGACGTTGGCGCGCCCGACACCGATCCGGTAGGGATCGGCGCGGAACAGGGCGAAGAGGCTTTCGAGCCCGTTTGCCAGGGAAAGCGACAATCCCGTCGCGATCGCGAGCGCGGCGCCGCCTTCCTTGATGGATCCGGTGTAGGCGTCGAACGGGCTCGTCGTCGGCGCCGCGTCCGGGGTCGCGTCGATGCTCGCGTCCGCGAAAGCCGAGCCGCCAAGGGCGACCATACCGAACGAACCCGTGACCATGGCGTTCGGGCGGACTTCCAGTCCGAAGGTGTTCGCCATGCAGCCGGTCAGCACCTGATAGACGTCGATGTCGGCGAACCCTTCCTCCATCGACAGGTACTTCGGCGTCACACCCTGTTTGAGTACGCTCCGATCGGTCGTGATCGCGACGTCCATGTCGCCCGTCACGTCGACGAGCCCCGTGGCCGCGGCGCACGTCACTTCGAGCGCGGACACCGCCGTCACGATGAACGTGCCGTTGTTCCCCGCGGCCTCGAAGCCGGTCGTGATGAACTTGTCGCCGACCTTCACGCCGTCGGTGATCCACGAGCCGGCCGCTCGGGTGAACTTCTTCGTGCTCGCGACGACGGACACGGTCTGCGCCGTCAGCGCGTAGGCGATCGCCCACAGACCGAACAGCGCCGATTCGAGGATGTCGTCAAACGATCCGAACGAAAACTCGAACGGAATCTCGAGCGACGGGCTCTTGTTCCCGAGCCGGAGCGCGGCGACCTGGCGATCGCTCCTCATCTCCTGCGACTGCAGCGATTGCCGGGCGATCTTGATGCCGGAGCCGCCATTCGCGCGAAGCGTCTTGCAGCTCGGCGTCGGCGGGGTCGTGCCCGGCGTAACCTCCGGGACGTATATGATTCGGCGCCTGCTTCCTTCGGCCATGATTCCCTCCCCTAGTTCGAGAGATCCGCGCGCCAAAACACGCGAACCGGGACGTGGTACAAATCCGGCTCCTCATTCGAGGGAGCCCGATACGATTTCGTGATGCGGACAATTCCGTCCGCCGTCGTGAGCGCCAATCCCCGCGGGAAAGCCGCGATGATCCTGTCGGCTTCGGCCTCGGCGGCCTCGGCCCCGTTGCCCTTCGTCCAGAACACGTCAAGCGCGTATACGCCCACGTGACGGTTCGCGGATCCTTCACCGATGGCGGCCGCGGTCGGCTCGCCCGGAAGGAACGTCTCCCGATACCAGGAATCCTGGACCGGGGGCGTAAAGACGACGTTTTCCTTGGCGATCTTCGCGTCCGGAATCGCCGCTCCGGGCGCCGCCGCAAGTGCGCGCGAGAGAAGCGCGACGTGTACCGCCGTCGTTCCGCTCATTCGCCCGCTCCTCCGATATCCCAGCCAGAGCCCCTGTCAGCTCCGCCCTGCGTGCCGCCCCAAGACCCGAACATCGATTCGGCCGCTGCATCGACAGCGATCGCGCCGAATTCGGCCAACGTGATCGTAACCATGCCCGCGGGCGCCTGCTTCGAGCTGCCATGCTCAAGCCGTTCGATGTACGGGCAATTCGACTGGATCCACACGCGGCTTTCGTGGAGCGGATCCCAGTTCTTCACGCATTCGGTCATTTCCGCGAGCGCGACACGCCCGCTTTTATCCGGACGTTCGATATCGAGCGGCGTCCGGCGGCCCGCAGTCGCCTGCCAGCTTCCCCGGGCCATGCCCGTGCGAACCGGCGTCCGAAGGATGATTCGGCGGAACACCTCAAGGGCGATTTTCCGCACAACGTTCTTCGCCCGCGCCTCCGTGATCTTCGCGAAGCGATCAAGCTTCAAGCCGAACTCACCCACCACGACACTGGACCTCGTAGAACACCGGAATTTCCCCCGGCGAGAGCGGCAAAACGCTGACGATCGCGAGCTTCCGCCCGGCGGTCGTTCCCAGGAAAAGCGTGTCGTTCGGAGCCGGTACCGGAATCGTGGCGCCGTTTGCATCCACGGCCGCCAGCATGAACCGGCGGTCTCCCTCCTTGATGCTGGATCCATCGCGGAGCCGGTCAACAAATCCAACGCGCTCGGAACTGATGTCGACCGCGAACACGGAATAATCGGCCGGCACGGTCCCGGCTTTCCGGAACACGACCGCCCGGCCGTTCTTGCGGATTTTCTCCGCTGTCGATATCACGAGCGCCGTGTAGTCCACGGTCAGCCTCGCACCAGCACCACGCCGGCCCCGCGCACGATCCGCGCGAGCGCCTGCTTGATGGCCGGATAGACCGTCGCGGCCGGGGCGTTCCCGGCGTACTCCGTTTCGATCGGTCCGACCTTCTCCCGGACGACGGCCCCGCCGCGCTCCAAGGCCGCGGAGAGGGCGCCAGACTTCACGAGTTCGACGAGCGCGGCCTCGCACGTTGCGTGCTTGATCGCAGTCGGAACCAGAACCAGCGGATACCCATCGCGGTCCCACGCCGTCGAGCGAGGCCAGTCGAGCGCCTGGGTCTCGTTGGACCTGGCGCCCGGCCAGCGTGCGGAGTAAATGCCATCGAGCGCGGACGTGGCGCGGACGAGCGCGGCTTCCTTGGCCGCCGTCAACGCCGCCGCCCACGCGGTGTTCGCGCGGGCGGCGTGGTACGCGTCGGCCTCGGCCACGGAAACGTAGCTGTCGGACGTCGCGAGCCCGGTCCCGTCCTCGACGATCATTTACGCGCCCTTCCCCATCTCGGCGATGTACTCGACGAGCTCGTCGTCGGTGTAGCCTTTCAGCTCTTCCTCGGTCCCGAGGTTGAGCTTGAGCGCCTGCCTGACGAGTTCTTCCCGGGTGGGCTCGGGCTTCTTCTTGGTTTCCTTCGTCGGTTCGCCGACAACGCCGGAGGCGAAGCCTTTCAGGGCTTCGAATTCCTCGCGGGTGGCCGGCTGGTAGATACCGCGCATGTAGCTCTTTTTGAGCTTTTCGCACCATCCGGATTCCTCGAACCTGAGCGCCGGGAGCTTTTCCGCCATCGCTGCTTTCTCCTTTTGGAAACGGGCGGGGCTTCGCTGCCCCGCCCGAAGGCTCAGACGAGCCCGTAGATTTCGAGGTGGGAGTAACCCACGTTCTCGACCAGGAAGCCGACGGAGCCCTGGATCGACTCGCGCTTCTCGCGCGAGGAGAGCGCCGGCTCTTCGACGGTCGTGAGCGCGTCGCCGTCGAGCCAGCCCTTCTTGAGCTCGCCCTTCGTGACGACCGCGATCTTGTCGTTCGGCATGTCGGCATCGATGAGGAGATCGAGGCGCACGCCGTTGTAGTCGTAGTGATCCACCGACCGGCCGGCGCCCGTGTCGAGGCGCTCGGTCTGGATGGTCACGTCCTTGCTCGCGCCGGTGAAGCCGAGGAACTTGTTCGCGTTGTAGAGATTGAGGACGATGGTGTCCGGCGAACCGACCCCGAACACGCTGTCGAGCGCCGCGCGGAGCTTCGTCTCGTCGATGGCGGCCGAGCTGGCGTTGTAGCGGAGGATCGGCCGGGTGGCGCCCGCGGTGTCTTCGAGCTGGGCGAGCAGGCCCGCCGACATGTACGGGGTGCCGCCGTCGGCGCCGAGCTGTTTCACGCCGAGCACGGCCATGGTGGACAGCATCTCGGCGACGCGGATCGCGGCTTCCTGGCGGAGGATCGCGACGATGTTCTCGGTGGAGAGACCCTTGCGGATGAGCTCGGCGCCCTTCTTCCAGTCAAGCAGCTCGTACACGGTCTGGACGTAGTTCGTGTACTTGAGGGTGGTTTCGGTCGCGCCCTGGGCGTTCTTGAGGTCCTCGTCGCGGCCGGCGAAGCCGAGCACGCTGAAGGCCGCGCCGGTCGAATGCGTGGCCGCGGTCGTGCCGCCGGCGCCGCGCGCGAAGACGTCGATCGTGTTGCCCGACTTGTCGACGGACTTCACGATCATGACTTCGCTGTCGACCTTGAGCACGTGGCCGACGGAGAGGCCGGCGATGGAATCGGCGGGAATCGGGAGCGCGGTCGTGTCGGAGGTGGAACCCCAGTCGGTGCCGGAGCCCGCCGTGCCGATGACGCCGGCGCGGGTGTTCTTCGAACGGGAGTAGACCTCGAACGCTTTCTCCTTGATCGGGACCATGGGCGCGCCCATGAGCTGGTAGATCGCGCCCTTAAAGCGCGGGAGCTTGATCGTCTTGGCGAGCGCCGCGATGATCGGAGACGCGATGGATTCCGCGTCGGAGAATTCGGAAACAGCACCGAAATTGAACATGGCTTCTCCTATACGCCTGACGGCGTGTGCCGGATGACGGCTTTACGGCTTCGTCACCTCGGGATTCCCGGCGAGCACGACAAGCTCGCGGGATTCGGCCGGGGTGAGATCCTCGGGCTTCTTGGTGTTCAGCTCCGCGTACCGCGCTTTCGGCCCGGTCGCGGTCTTCGCGCTCCCGCCGCCCGCCCCGCTTCCGGAGTCGGTATTGGCCGGGATGAACGCCTTCCCTTCGTCGCTCGTGGCGAAATGCTTCTCCACGTAGTCTTCGAGCGAAAGCTCTTCGGCCTTCCCGTCCTTCTGCAGGGAGGCGATCGCGCGACGCGCGTCGCCTTCGGTCTTCACGGACAGGACGCCCTTCTCGCGGAGCAGGGCGCGGGCCGCGGGGAGCAGCTCTTTCTTGACGCCGGCCTTCGTGAGCGCGTCGGTGAGCCGGTTCTCGACCAGCTCCCGGTGCGACGTGGCGATCTCCTTCTCGGCTGCCGTCTTGTACTCGTCGCGCTCCTTGGTCAGCGTCTTCACGTTCTTCTGCATGTCGGTCAGGGCGGTCTTGAGCTCGTCGCGCTCGTGTTCGAGCCGGGTGAAATCCTCCGGCTTGATGCCGTCCTTTTCGCGGAGGCTCGTTTTGAGCGCCTTGATGTCGGTGTCGTAGCCGTCGAGCTGCCTGTCGAGCGCGTCGAAAATGGGCTCGGCGTCTTTCTTCTTGTCTTCCGCGATGAGCGCGGCAAGCTGATCCCTGAACTTCATGCACGACCTCCGGGGATGCCCCCCGATTTGGTTTGCGCCCGGCTGGGCGTTCCCGCGGTTGCGGCTTCCTTCCGGCCGGCTGGCCGGGAAAACAGAAAGGGCGCACCCGCCGCGCCGGTTTCCCGGTACGGTAGATGCGCCCTCTTTCGAGTTGCGTTTCGGGGTTTCCCCCTACAGGCTGTCAAACTTCACAATATCCCTATGCCTTTTTTTGTCAATATGAAGTGTTTTTATGTACATTCGACCTTTTCGCCGACGTGCAAGTAGACCCACGTCGGCTTTCCGCGTTCGACCATGATTTCGATTTTCCCGTTGCCGCCCTGGCGCCGGATCTCTTCGATGCGTCGTTCGACGGCTTCAAGGGCTTTCCGGTCTTCGATCTTCAATCCTGGGCCTCCGCCTCGTCATCTTCTGCTGCGGCTTCCTTGAGGGTTTGAATCGCGAATTTATTTTCTCCCGACGGTCCATAGACATCGGAAAAAACAACAGGCTTCAATTCTGGCAAGACAATCGGTTTGTCTTTTTTAGGCGTTGCCACTGTTCTTTCCCTCCATGTGTTCAAGATAAAGCTCTTCGATCCACTTGCCCAGAGCCATAGCTATGGGCCTGGGTTTCGGATTGTTGCAGTATTCCGACCATGCTTCGGCGAGAAATTCCCTTTGGCTTTTCAGCGCATATCGGGAAAGCCCTGATTCGATTGAGTAATATAGATCTCGGACGCTATGATTATTTAATCCCGTTTTCTGCAATAGCAACGCGTTCTGTGATGGATATTTTAACAAGTAATCGAGCCTATGCCCGAGTTCATGGTCAATAATACCTTTCACCGTTCCGCATTTCGGAGGGTGGAATCCCGATTCAACATCCCAGTCAAGCATCGATCGTAGGTTCTTTGGATCCTTCATCGCGTAATCATTCAGTACGATTCCGTGTATCTTGTAACCGTCGACCGATCCCGCATACGCGGTCCGCGGCATTTGCCAGCATTCTTTCCGCGCAACCTTGATTGCTTCTTTGCGGAGACTTTGGCCATCGATGTCGGGATTAATGCGACGAAGTTCTGTGAATACTTCTTTCGACCTCGTGTCGATGTACCATTCTCGGAGAGCCTTGCTTGATCCTAGCAGTTGGTTAACCTTGCGAAGTTCCGGATACTTTTTCTGAGCTTCCCAAATTGTCTCATTGACAGAATTCGCGATCTCGACTGGTATCTTGCCATACAATACAGTTTCAGCGAGATCATGTTCCCGCGCCCATTGTTCTGCTTCACGCGTGGTTTTCGCGGGCACGAATCCATCAGCCCTCCGTATCGGCCCCTGAGGCTCGATCCTTCCCACGACACGAGATTTGAATTCATCGAGCGGTATCACTTTTCCGTCACGCACCATGTCCTTGAGCGCCATACCGTCCCGGAACATTTTTCCACGCGACGGTCCGAGGAGCGCGTCCTGTCGCGCGGGCGACATCTTCCGAAGCCGCGACTCGTACGTCTCGTACTCCGGCACTTGTCCATCCATGCTTGCGCGAGTCCCGGGTGGAACTTCATCCATATCGATTCCGAGCTCGCGAAAGGATTTGAGAACCGGGATATAGACACCGCGGCATGAAAAATGAGCGGGGAGCGCCGGCCGCGGTTCGCCGTGCTTGTACACGTGCCCGTCATCAGCGCCGCACACAAGACATGTATCACCATCGAGTGTTTCGACGCGCTGGAACCCCTTGATGATGTCTGCGTTGTCTTCGTAGAAGGATTCGCGCGCCTGGTTGACAACATGCATGTAGGCGGTCCGAGCGAGCGCTTCGGCCTGGCGGGTCGAGGCATTCATGACACCACCCTCGTAGACGCCGGAGACATAGTGCTTCTTCCCATCCACGCCCTTCACCCACCGAGCCGGCTTCACAACACGGCCGCGGATTCTTCGCACCATCTGCTCTATCGTTTCGCCTTCGAGTATCCCGAGCTGAAGCGCTTCGGTGACAGATTTCGATGAGGCTACCCCGAGCGCTTGGCAGAGTTGATCGAGGGTCGAACCTTCGGCAGCAGGCAAGTCACGAATCATCGCGGCTATGACTTCCGGTGTTGGAGTTGTCGTTGAGATACCGATGAGCATGTCCGCTATTTCGGACGACAGCGCTTGTATTTCCTCGCCGACCAGATCGTCGATTTTCGCATCGATGCGATTCCCGATCTTTTTGATCGCTTCTTCGTAGATTGCGTCGATGTCCGCTTTCATGCCGGCAAGCCATTCCTTCGTCCACACCCCGTTTGCCTTCGCGATCTTGCCGATGATCTCGTCGTTCGCCTTTTCGAGAATGCCGAGAAATCCTTTGAGCTCTTCCTGCGTCAGTCGTTCGAGATACTCACCCCGTTCGAGAAGGGATTCGAGGATCTTCGACGCTGCGTTCACGCGACCGGTTCCTTATTGAGCGAGCGAACCGCCGCTGAGAGACTCGCTTCAGCCGCGGCATCTTTCTGGTTCTCGGCCGCTTCAAGATCGGCTTCGATGTCCTCGTCGGTTCGCTCGGGCTTGATGATTCCAACTTCCCGGAGGCGAGCGTTGAAGTCGCGCTGAGCGATCTTCCCGCTGATGACGCCTTCGAGAAGCGCAGAAATCTCGGACGCATCGGCGCCGGTCGCTACATAGTTCGTGTTGAGTTCCACCGTGACGGGCGTCTCAGATCCCATCCAGCGAGCCACGAACGAAAGCGCTTGCGCGGCGATCCGAGCAACTGCCTTCGCGATATCGGCCAGGGTAGCATTCTCTCCGGACGCACGAATCCTGGCAGTCTCGGCGGTTTCAGCCGAACGCTTTTCGTCGACCAACATCCTCGTGCCGAGCTTCGCCATCATCGCCTCTTTCTGGACGAGCGCGTTTTCGAGCGGCACAATACCTTGCCCGGTGTACTCGAGATACCCGACGTTCGCATCGGCGTTGGTCGACTGGATACCGTTCAGTCCTCCGAGCACAATGCTCTCAGCTTCTTCTTCAGTGAATCCGAGGAAATACGGCGTCGGCACTGAACACGTGAACCGAGCGTGTTCAAGATCGACGCTCGTCTGGTAATGCGAGCGCGCGACTTCCACGATGTCGCCAAGCGGGCTTTTCTCAGGATCCGGACGGCCGCCCCGGGGATCGAAAAAGAAAAAAGGAATTTCGCGAATAGGCTCGTTTTTCAGGCGCGGCGTCACCTCCGGATCGGGGACGTACTCGCTCTGCTCATCGGCTCGGTTCCAGATCCGGACGGTATAGATACCGGCCTCGTCGAGGAACAGTTCTCGATAGCGCGTCTGAGCCTTGCCGTCTTTGATATAGGACTCGCGGAGCACCACGCGCCCGAGCTTCCAACGGGTTCCGATCCTTACGATCGACCAGTTGATGATGTTCTCGTTCTTGTACGGCACGAGATACGGTCTGATCCCTTCGCGCTCGGCGTCGAGCTTCGAAGCATTCGGCGCCGGTTCGGGGCGATCCACGAGCCATCCATACCGCGCGGTCGCAAGCACTTCTTCGATCGTTTCTTCGAACAGCTCGACGAGCGGCGTCCCCTGCAGATCGGCGTCTTCACGGAGCACTTCCGCGGTGCCGAGATCGACGACCGGGTCACGTTCGAAGATGAGTCCGAGAAACCCGTCGCGTGTCCTTCCTACGGCGTTGTAGTAAAGCCCGCGCCGCAGATAGGCCGCGTACGCATCGTTATCCTGCTTCTTGAGCCTCGGGATATACGCCTTGTCCGCAGCGCCCTCCACGGCGAAATCGTGCGACCGCAGCGCTTCAGCGCCTTCGAGGAAATCGCGGACTTGGGAATACTGCGAAAGACGCGCCGAAAGAAGCGGATTGACGGTATCGATTTTCTGCGACATCACGAAGCTCCTAATTTGATGGCCTTGGCGACATGGCGAGTCGCGGTCAAGCGATACCGCGCGTCGTCGTACGCGTGATCCTCAGCAGCAGTGTCCACGTCGTCGGGATTCCGTTCGTCGCGAGGAAGAACTGGCACTGTTCGAATGAAACCATGTGCGCACGTTTCGAAGATGAACAACCCGGGCTCTTCCATGCGCTCGGCGAGCGATGCTTTCAGCATGCGCCGCATGACTGCGAGGCCGTTCTTTCTTGACCCAGGCGACTTGTCCGCGGTCGTGAACACGCCACGATGCCCGAATCCTTTTTCGATGCCACGAGCGATTGACTCTTTCCCGGGATCGGCATCGAAAATGCTTGAATCAGCCGGCCCGGGAAGGATCGCGCGAAGGCCGAGTCGATCCTTGAGAGCAGCTTCACGCTCGGTGATGCCACGGCCGATCTCGACGTCTTCGAGCTTTACGCCTTCGTTCGGCTGCCCGTTCCAGCCATACCATTCGCCTATCCGGAACAGCGTCCCGCGCGGCCACGCTTTGCGCGTTCCGTCCGCGAGCGTTGCGAAAGTACCGTCCGACTCGGCCCACCACCCGACGGAGAACGGCTTCGACGATCCCCAGTCGAACGAGCGGTCGACGCGCCAAGATTCCGGAATTCTGAAGGGGCGGACGACGTGGCACCCGCGGTCCCACACGTCATCGAGGGCGCCGCCTGAGACGATGTCCCAATCGCCTTGGCGCATCGCGCGGACGAGTGCGGCGTTGCCGAGTCCCTCAAGACGATCCTCGTAGGTCGGATCGGCTTCTTGGAGTTTTGGATTGTCTTCGAGCCTTGCGGGAATATATCCGCGGATCATGCCGCCTTCGGACTTCGACATGCGGCGAAGCCCCGGGCCGCGGTCGACCCAGCCAGCTTTGACCCAGTTGTGGCCGACCCCGCCCGGGTTCGCGCCGGCCAACGCGCGAGGAAACAGATCCCAGTCGTTCATGCGCCCATCAACCCCGACATGGCCGGCGCGGTACGCATCGGGAAGTGTGATCCCGACCATGCGCACGCGGCCGCGGAGGTACGCGTACATGTCCTTCGGCCACTGCGTCAGCTCGTCGATCATGAGGACATGGATCTCCGCGCCCTGGTAGGACAGCACGTCCTTCGCGTACTGGCAGTGCCGGAGATAGATTTTCGAGCCGTTCGCGAAGCGGATGTCCTTGTCGACGATCTTGCATGCGCCTGAGTTGATGAGCTCAGCCAGGAGTACCGGAAACCCGGACGGGCCCTCCATGTGATTTTGCCAGAGATCTGGATAGGTGCGCCGGAAGATGTAGACCTGCAGTCCGGGGATAGCACGGCACCACGAGATCGCGGCGACACGCATCAGGTGTGACTTGCCGCCGCCGGCCGCACCGCCATACAACATTTCCGTGGCGCGCGAGAGATACGCCCGCGTCTGCTTCGGCTGCAGTTCGAGCGTCATTCGACGAGCTCCTCAGGCGGGAGATCCTTCGCGCCGAGCAGGTTCAGCGTGAGCCCTTCTGCCGGACGGTTGTTGAGATTGATCTCGTGTGCGGCGTTGTGCCCCAGAACGTCTTGGAGCATTTGCGCAGCCTTCACCTGCGTCTGGCCGTCGTCGTACGTGACCGTCTGTCCGTTCGGGCTGATGTACGTGCGCTGGACCTGCAGTAGCCGATCGATCTCCCGAGCAAGCCGGATGTCGTCGAGCCCGCGGGCTTCGAGGATCGCCCGGAAGTCGCCGGACTCACGAATGCGCTTGAGGGCCTGGGATCCCTTCGTCGACGCGGTTTCTCTCGTGCAGGGGCGCCCGGCATCCTGACAAAGCGTGAACCAAGCTTCCGTCGCGTTGAAACCGTTCGCGAAATACAGGGCCAAGAACTGGCGGTCCCTATTCGCAAGCGGTTTACCGTTCCCCACCGGAGCGAGCGCCATTTTTTCTCCCAGGCCAAACAAAAAGGCCGTCCGAGCGTTGCGATACCGCGCCGCATTTTGCGGGCGATAAACACCGGAAACTCCGGTGGCACACTCGGACGACCTTTCGGGCTGGGAACCCGTGCTGCTGGGAATCAGCGGGAAGTCCTACGCGGAATATAGGCGCGGAAATCGAGTTCGTCAACTACGAAATCACGCGGTCTTGTCCTTGGTCCATTGCTCGAAGACCCAGTCGTACGTCCATTCGGATTTGCAGTCGGGACAGATGGCGATGCCTTGGTCGCGATTCGCCTTGAGGTCCGAACCGCACGAACATGCGGGAGCCGGGAGAGCCCAAGGCCTGGCCTTCGACGGTTTCGCCTGGGCTTTGAACTCGCTGAACCAGTCGTCGTATTCGAGAAGTCCGGCCTTGATGAGCGCCGGCACGTTCTTGATCTTGGGCTTGTCTCGCGCCTTCTTTGCGCAGAACTGGACGAAGGCGAGTTGGTCCGGCTGAGCCAGCCCGAGGGAGGCGAAGCGGGCGCCGAGCGAGGTGAGGTCGGCAGGCGTGAAGTTCAATCCGACAGTCTTGAGGGATTGTGTCAATTCAGCAGCCGCGGGCAAGTTATCCACAAGCGCGGCCTCGCGCGCGTGCTGCTCTTTTAATTCTATTTCTTTTGGCTTTGCTTTGTGCACTTTCCCCTGGGGGAAACTGGGGTTTCCTCCGGGGAAACTGGGGTTTCCTCCGGGGAAACTGGGGTTTCCTCCGGGGAAAACTTTTTCAGCAAATTCCGGGTAGGTGATCCCGTCGATGATTTCGATCGACTCGCGCTTGAGTCCGGACACGATTTTGAAGTACCGCGCCTGGATTCCGTGGCTCGTTAGAACCCCCTTTTCCCGGAAAATAACCTCGTCGAGGAGCCGTTGCTTGAAAACGTACTCGATGATTTCCCGGACCCATTCGACTGTTTCACGGCACTCATCCGCGAACAATAGTTCATTTTCTTCGTCCCATTTTCGGTAATATCCGGACCCGTAAATCGAGGAATATAGCTCGATCATGAAGCCGATCCCCTTGAGTCCGTACCGGGCTTTCACGAGCCGCATACTCGTTTCCCATGCCGTGTCGAGAGGAAAATAGTCAAGTCCGCGACGGGTCGGCCGGCCCATGGATCTACTCCAATAGTTCGTTTATTTCACGAACAAACGATGACCACCGACCGTGACATCGCTTAGCGATCAAGGTCATTGTTTGAATGTCGATTCCAGCTAGATACCATTCTTCAAGTTGCTCGATAAGTCCGTCGGCATGATTTTCAAAATCGACCAATCGATTCCTGAGAACGCCGCGGATGTAGTTTAGGTCTTTGATATATGGCTTTTCTTTTTCACTGGTGAGCATCCGGCATATTCCGCTGATATAGCGAATCGCCCCGCCGTCGATATCTGTTTTCATTGACGCAATATTGATTGCCTCCAGTGCCAACGGAAGACCGTAATCTTTCAGCACTTTTCTGGCTAGTTTGATCCCCGTCTCTGTCAGTGTCCTGCCCATCTTGGACTTGAACTCTTCATTAAACTTAACGAAGGCAAGGTCTGAGAGATCGTTGATCGAATCGCGCCATTCGATCATCATCTCAAGCTGTTCCCTCCGTTCGTTCAATTCATCAAGTTGCCTTTTCTGTTTCGTGATTGCCGAATCGTCGTCAAGCGTCCGGGCGCCTTTCCCGAGATTGCAGTCGGCACAGGACGTAATGAGATTCATGATCTCGTTCGTCCCCCCTTCCGCTACCGGCTTGATGTGATCCAGATGAAGCACGATCTCTGGGGCCGAACGCCCGCAGTATTGACACTTGAAAGAATCACGCTTGAACACCTCAAAGCGTATTGATTTTGGAACTGGTATCCTTTCGCTCATTTGATCCTCCTTTTATTATTCTAGAACGGAATGTCGTCGTCGAAAACGTCCGCCGGCCGCGAATCCCAGGGCGCCGGCGCGTCCGCCCGCGCTTCCCCGTGTCCGGCGTCGGGGGAGTCGGTCTGCGTGGCGCTATGGGCCGGTTTCGGATCGGCGAGCGGCTTGATGTCATGCGCGACGACGTAGACCTTGGATCGTGACTGCCCGTCCTGTTCCCAGCGGTCCTGTCGGAGCTCACCCTCGACGAGGATCTGCTTGCCCTTCACGAGCGAAGGGGCCTTCGCCTCCGCGAGCTTCGCCCATGCTTGCACGTCGAAGAACGACGCTTCGTTTTTCCACTCGCAGCCGTCGCCCTTCGGCGGGATGGAACGGTTGACCGCGATCGAGAAGTTGAGAACGGCGGTCCCGTTGTTCGTGTACTTGAGTTCGGAATCCCTCGTCAGGCGTCCGATCAAAACCGTAATGTTCGTGTCGCTCAATTCGTTGCCTCCTTGATGGTTCGCTTCGTGGTGTACTTCATCTGGTGCGCGGTCCGTTTTCCGGTCGGCCATTCGACGTACACCCATATTCCTTCGATCGCAATGCCGGTGACGGTTCCAGTGTTGCCCGGTCCTCCGTCTTCGTCCCCGCGGTCCCAATCTGGTCCGCGGATAACGCGTTGGCCGATGGCGAATTCCGTGATCATTTGGCGGCCTCCATGATGGCGCGTTCGATGTATGCCCGATCTTCTTTCGATATATCGAGTTCATACGCGGCTTGATAAGCCGCCTCCGCGCACTTCCGCGCCGTTTCCTCGCGGGCTTTCCGCTCGCGTTCGGCGGCATAGGCTTCGATCAAGGTGGCGGCAAACTCGCGCTCTCTTGCGAGCATCGTTTTGGTCGGCTCTATATCGCGCACTCGATTGAATATCGCCAGCCCGTTCCCGCTTAAGAGATTTTCGCTAAACGCCTCGATGCGCTCCCATACTTCCCGCGCATCGCTCGTCACGGGCGCGTCGAGTAGGGCAAGGGCTTCGCGGACAAGCTTAAAATCCCCTAGCGTGAGTACCGCATCCCCAAATCCATACACAACATCGGAATCAGATCTAATCAACGGGCGCGAAGGTCCTATCTCTTCTGCCATCCTCGCGAACGGCTCCAACGCCTCGCGTATCTTGTCCATCCTACACCTCCAGCGCCTTGAGCGCGGCTTCGCGTTCCTCGGTGGTGAGGGCGCGGGCAAAGCGCCATCCGGGGAATCCCGTGCGATACGGGAAACCATTTTCGACAATATACGCAGTAATCATTCTTGGCCCGCTCCATTCACATTCCGCGTGATCCTTCACCATCGCAAACTTTCCGACGAGTTCTTTCCCGGTCGGTTCGTGGCGCGTGATCGCTGAGACGAGGCGGTCGAGGGCGGAGTTGGCTGTTGATTGATGTGCTGCGCTTAGTTCATATTCAGTAATGTGTAAAATTGTCTCCACATCTTCCCGCTGTTCTTTCGTCAGGTGGTCCAGGTTCATTTCGGCTCCTCCTGTATTTTCAGGACAGAATACGACCCACCACCGCCACCACATCCAAGTTCCATCACGAAATTATGGCGGCATGCCCACATTCCTTCGATAGACGGCACTCCTGGAAACTCCGCGTCCAATTCGCGCAACGCGTTAAGGTAGTCTTGGTCTAGGTTCATTTAGTCCTCCCGTGAAAGCGCGAAAAGCTCGCGCACGGTCTGCTTGTGCTTCTTGGTGTACCGGGGATTTTTCACGATCCACCGGATGCCCTTGTTGAAATACGCGGTCAGGCGTTCCAGGATGCTCCTCTTCCGGGGTTTGTAGTGCTTGTGCTTCATGCTTCCTCCCTCCTCGGGTTCTCCCCGCATCCGTCGCAGTTGTTCGAGCTGCAGTCTCCGGGTCCGTACCCGCAGGGTCTGCGGTTCGCGAGCGTTCGCTCGATCTCGTCCTCGGAGCATCCTCGCTCGACGAGTATCCTTCGAAGCTTCTGGTTCTCCGCGAACAATTCCTCGACCGTCTTGATGCAGTCGTGGAGACACGCCTCAACCTTCAACGCCTGGTCGATCATGCCGCTACTTCCTCCCCTTGCTTACGCGCTTCGAGCGCCCATACGTCGATCGTCTGCGACACCATCGCTTGGATCTCCGTCGAGTGGGAAATGAGGATCGTGTGATGTCGGCCGGACTCGTCGTGCGCCGCTTCGAGCATGCGGAGGTAGTTCATGCGTGCTTCCGGATCGAGCGCGCCGTCTGTTTCGTCCTGGAACACGGTCAGGAAACGGATCCCCGTGTTTTGCGCACGTATCGCGGAAAACGCGTCGTAGATGGCGCGCTTGATCCACACGCCCTCGCCACCTGATAACGTCCCGATTTCCTGTTCTTCCCCGGTTTCCGAATCGAGGACGAAAATCTCGAACGTCTCGATCTGCTTCGTCTTCCCGCCCTTCCCGGCGATGCGCGTCGTGCGGAATTCCACGGAATAGCGCGGACTCTGGACCGCGAGGAGTCGGTTCGCCACAGTTGCGATGGACGGCGCGAGCGCGTCGAGTTCAAGCGCTTGGATCCCGTCTTTCCCGCACGCGGTTTCGAGTAGCCGCCAGTCGGCGAGTTCCACGGAAGCGGCTTTGAGTTCGATCTGAGCCTTCTCGCGTTCGGCCTTCCGGGCTTCAAGCGTCGCCTTCGTTTTTCCGTCCGATTCGAGATGCGCCCGGGCAGTCGCGATCGTCTCGCGAAGCGTGCTAGTTCGCGCTTGTTTTTCCGAGACATCGTTGTCAGCGCTGGACAGATCGAGCCGGACGGCGTTGGCGCCCGCGAAGTCCGCCTCGATACCTTTTCGCGTGATCATCTTCGCGTCGGCATTCCGGCGGGCGGTGTCCGCGCGCGTCCGGGCGGCGTCGATCTTGACCGTGGCTTCGTCGGCCTTCCGGATCGTCTCACGCGCGTCCGCCGCGCTCGTGAATGCAAGTTCGCCCTCGATGTCAGCGAGCCGCGACTCGCCCGCGAACGGAATCACTTTCGGCGGCGAAGGATAGATGTTGACCGACAGGTCGGCTTCGGCCTCGGTAACGGCAGCGAGTGCTCCCGCCTTTTGGCGTTCCAGTTCTTCGATCTTCTTTTTCGCTTTGTCGTGCGCGTGCTTGATGGCGGCGAGCTTGTCGGCCGGAAGTGTTTGGCCGCACGTCGGGCACGTGTCGGAAACGGGCTTCGCAAGTCCAGCCTTCGTGACGGCGATATCGCGGTCGATCCGTTCGAGCGCCCGGCGTGCGTCATCGAACGCGGTTTGTCTCTTTTTCCTTTCCGCATGTGCGACGAGCGTCGCGGCCTGGAACTCTTTCGAGCGTTTCTGGTCCTCCGCGCGAAGGGTATCCCGCTCGGCGCGAAGTGTTTCGAGTTCGCGCTCAAGCGCTTCGATCTTGGCGAGTTCCGACTCTGCCGCGGCCCTTCCTTCCACGGCACTCTGAAAACCCGCGATTTCCTTTTCCGCGCGAGCGACATCGTCAAGCAGGATTCTGATCTCGCGATCGAGTTCGACGAGCCGTGCTTCCTTCGCCCCGAGTTCGGCGACTCGGCGCGCGAGAGCCTCGCGGGCTTTCCGCGCGGTTTCCAGTTCCGCTTCGGCCAGCCCGAGTTCGTTCGTGGCAGCTTCCATGCGCTCGGTATGTTCGACGATCTCTCGGGCGACGGCTTCCAATTCGGCGTCCACGTTCGCGGCGGCTTCAACCGTCCATTCGAGCTTCTTCTTCCGCTCATCGAGTTCGTCTGCTCGTAGTTTCGCTTCGGCGCGGTACGCGTCGAGATAGTCGACGCCCGAGAGTTCGGCGAACAGTTCCTTCCGCTGGCCCTTCGTCGTCTCCGAAAGATCGGGCGCGAGCGTCGTCGGCCGCTGGGTCTGGAACGCGGTGCGGAGGTACATCGCGAGCGAGCCGAAGATCGATTCGATGGCGGCTTCGTAGGCGTCCTTCCGGCCGTTGATGTCCGCGACAGGCTCGAACCCAGCCCCGGTGTCCTTCCACAGGAAATACTCGGCGGCTCCCGACACGATATCGGCGCGGACCGTGATAAGCGCGCGATACCGAACGCCCGTCCGAGTGTCCGTGAAGTAAAGGTCCCGGCACGAGTCCCGAAGTCGGAAATGATCCTTGAGCGCGCCCGTCCGCGTGAGCATCTGCGGCCAGGGGTGCATGTTCTCGAGGATGGTTGTCTTCCCGGCGCCGTTCGTCCCGATCATGGCGATGACGCCCGGGTCGTAGGCGTCGAGATCGAGGACGATCTCGTCTTTCCTTTGGTTCTTCCAGATGCCCTTCGCTCCTCGGAGGATGAGCTTGTTGATCCGAATGTGCGCGCCCGCGAGCGCGATACCGTGCGCGGCCGCGACGCGTTCGAGCTCGTCGGCTTTCGAGAGCGCGGACTCGGGGATGTCGACCGACGAGTTTTCGCCCCACACGGCGACCTTTTCGCGAAGCGTCTTTTTCTCGGTGATCTCACCCGCGCGGATGGTTTCGGTCGGGATGATGTTCAGGGTCACGCGGGATCCGGGAAGCGCGCCATTGGCTAGGAGCTTCGCAAGGAGCGCGTCGGTATCGACCAACGCAGCGTCTTCGCGCGTCGCGGTCGTTTCGACCCATACGAGCTTTCCCTCGACGCGCCCCGTCCATGTTTCCCCGAACGTGTGGGATATCTTCATCCGTTGCGGGTGCGAAAAGTCGATGCGGGAAACCTCAACCGATCGCGAGCCGTTGTCCTCCGCGCTTCCGAATAGATCGTCGTTATGGGTCGGGTTCCAGCCATCGTTCCCGATATAGACGAGGTTACATCCGGCCTTGTGCGTCTCGCCCCAGCTTTGCGGAACGATGCTTCCCGGGTAGTACGCGGGGATGCCGCCGATCTGCTGGGGTTCGTGGATGTCGCCGAGGGCGATGTAGTCGGCCCCAACGGCAGCGAGGTCGTCGCGGGACACCGCAAGCCCGTGGCCGTTCTCGACTCCGAAACCCGTGGCGGTCCTTGCACCGGAAACCTGGCCGTGGTACAACAGGACGCAGGGAAGTTCGGGATGCTGTTCTCTGAATCCGGCAAGACCCAAGAACAACGCCCGCATAGACGCTCGCACGGCCGCATCGGCCTCGTCCTTCCCGGTGGCTTCTCCGTTCGCGAGAAGCCACTTTTTATTCGGTTCGGGAACTCCGAAGAGAAGAAGCTCGTCGCGTTGGTCGATCCGGTAATCCCGAATGACCTTCCTTCCGATGTCCCCGGCGCTCGCCCCGAGATAGTACGGCTTCCCCGGTTTCAGGATGACAATCGGGTTCTCGGTATCAAGCTGTTCGAACACGTCGAGCGAACCGTCCGTGTCGTGGGAAGGCGTTCCGTAGATCATCGCGACGGGCGCGAGGTTCGCGAGCCGCCGGATGCATTCGACGAACGCGGGGAACATCGATCCGGCCGTGTTCTGGACCGGTCCGTCCCAAATGTCGCCCGAGAGTACGATTAGGTCGACGTCCTTGGCCTCGGCTTCGACCGTGTCGAGGCTCGCGCATATCTCCGGGTACATGTCCCGGCGGAAATGCAAATCGGCGAGATGCAGCAGTTTCATGCGCTCATCCTTTCGGCGCTCGTTACGCGCCAGATGTTCCGAACCTCGCGCGGGACGCGAGCGAGCGCGCGACGGCGCGCCTCCCGCTCGTTCCGCGCGGCCAGGACGACGAGCATGAGTCCCGACGTCCCGACGATGAACACGCGGTAATCTTTCATGACGCCGCCCTCGCCTTCCGGCGCCGTTCCTGTTCGGAACACATGTCGAGGTACTTCCGAAGGGTTTCAAGACCGGTGGCCGGGTCGTTGACGATGGGGGTCAGCTTGGCTTTCTGCTCGGAATTGAGCAGGGCCGAGTTGAGGTAATCGTTCAACGCATTCCGCGTCGCCTCGATGAGGTCTTCATCCGTCGGTTCGCCGTCGAACAGCGCGTCCACGCCACGTCCGGCGGGCGCCGCCGGCGGGATGATCTTCGGCTCGGGCGCGGGTTCGACCGAGCGCATGGGCCGTTCGGCCGACGCTGTGTGAGCGGGAAGCGCGGGCGCGGACTGAGCCGGACCGAACAGCGCCGCCGTGTTGCCCGCGAGGTTGTCGAGCATCCGGTCCATGACCATCTTGTTTTTCGAGTTGATGATGATGCGCGAGAAAAGGAAAATCCGCGTCGCGTCGTCAGGGTCTTTTTTCGAGAAAAGCCCCTTGATCCCAGTGGGGATCCCGAGGATGGCGACCGTCGCGCGGTTCCGGGCGCCCGTGTTCGCGCGCTGGCGCCCGACCTTGCGGAACTCAAGCCGCTTGGCCTTGAGCTCAAGCTGAGAGAATGGAATTTTCCCCGGTCGGCCGTACTGGTCCTTGTTGTCCCAGTCGGCCTTCCCGTTGATCTCCGCTTCGTCGGTTCGTGTACCGACGTCGAATTCGTACTCGCACGCGGACCCGTAGACCATCTGTCCGTCCGGCCCCATGAGCATCGCCTGGGAGCGCCCAACGTAGCATCCGTCGCCTTCGAGGCGCGTCGATTCTGCCGCTTCGTTGTACGACACACCGGCCGCCGCGGCGAACTTGTCGAGCGTTTCTTTCTTCGGCATGTACGACTTGCCGCCGTCCATCTCGTGGAACTCGTCTTTCCGAACCTCGACGGCTTCGATGTGGACCTCGTGGAGCGGCGAAAGCTCTTCGAGATGCGAAGGCTTCACGAACGACTTCACGGGCTTGCCTTTGAAGGTATCGATGAAATCCCTTGCTTGCTTCGGCGTCATGATCTTCCTCCTCTGGAAGAAAAAACCGGGCGGGGCGTCGGGGGGTACGACGTGCGTTCCCCGCCCGGCAGGGGTGAGGAGGCTACCCCGAAAGCGAACGCCCCGCTTCCGGGATAGCCTCGTCTAATCGCTACGCGGCAGGATCCGCGAGCTTGAGGCCCTTTGCCACGCACATGGCGCGAACCCTGTCGATCGCGTTCCCCAAATGCATCGCCGCCTCTTCTTCGTTAGGGAACTCCGAAGTTATGTCGAACTTCACGTCCCCTTTGGCGCCTTGCGCGAGGTTGATCCTTACGCGCGTTTCGTTCGTTTCCTGTGCCATGCCTGCCTCCTCTATCGCGCGTTCCGCGCGGTATGCTCCATTTATCGTTCGAGAATTTTGATCTTGATGTTTTCTCCGATGATGGCGCCTTCCGGTCCGTACCTGTTCAGCTTTTCCCGGACATCGTCCGAGATCGTGTAATGCGTGTTCCCGTTCTTGCAGAGCTTGAGCCCGAAAAACTCGTTTTCGTATTCTGACGATTTTGCGATTCGCATTTGGTCTTTCGCGGTTTTTTCCGGAATCTGTTTCCCGGCGAGGATGTAGCAGACTTTTTCCAGATCGTCCGTCACGGTCGGGTCGTATCCATAACCGAACACGCTCTGATAGTCGCGCGTGTACAAGATGAACATCTTGTCGACACCGTTGTTGTTGCGTTTCTTTTTCTCTCCGCGAAATCCGTTCCCGACGTAGTAGGCACCATCGGTGATCTCTGCGAACACTTTCTTCACGAGAACGCGGACGTTTTCGTTTATCAAATCCTTGAGCCCGGCTATCCAGGCATTCGCATTTTCCACAGTAAATACGGGCGTTTTATAGCTGTTGATCTCTTCGATCATCTTTTTGTAATCCGTACATAGCATGTACTTTTCGAGACTAAAAAACCGGACGAGGTAGTTCCAGCAATCCTTATCGACTTCCTTTTCTTCACGATCTTTGCCGTGTGTGGTGTATCGATCTTGAATGTAATAGGGCGAATAAGCTCCAATTTTTTCGAGGTCGAATTGAATCTGATTCGCGACGATTTCCAACCGGCGTATGTTTCCGAGCACCTTTACCTTGAGCGCGAAAATATCCTCGACCGTCAGCCGCTTGGCGACGGCTGTTTCATCCGGATCGACGTACATTACGCCCCAACCTTCTCGTGGTGCGGGAGCGAGCCCGCTACGAGCGACGAGAACATGGGAAGTGCTTTCCCGGTCTCCTCGATGGAATCCGAAAGCGCGTGGTATCCTTCGATTTCAGGATTCTTGATGAGCTTGAGATATTCGACCGCTTCGAAGACCATCAGCACGCCGATTTCCTCGCGCGTCATGTCGGCTTTCTTTCTTTCGCGGTCTCCGAAAAGCATTTTGTATTCGGCCTTGGTGAGATTGATGTAGTGATGGACCTTGTCCGCGCCGTGCTCCATCCATTGCTGGGTGAGTGCGTTCCGTGCCGCGGTAGATTCCTTCCTCGCCTTTTCCGACACGGAGTAGCGGCCAGTCTTTCGGATGGATGGCAGGACTTCCGACGTGATCCACTTGCGGAAGCGCTTTGCATCTGGTTTGTTCGATCGAAGAATGAGCGAGTAAAGCCCAGACTCGTTGATCGTGGTTAAACCTTGCGCTCCTCCAAGGGTGTCGCTTTTAACGACACCCTTTTCGTCATCGTCCAACCTGTCGGCCGCGTCTCGGCTATTCACGATCCCGAGGGCATCGCACACGTCCTTGAGCACCCACCACGACTCGCCGTAGATCACGACCATACGAACGGGCTTGTCCTCGAAAACGCGGGATATCTCTTTCATGCCGGCACCTTCATGGGCCCCTTGAACTCGACGTGCTCCGCGACGACGACAACACGCGAACGTTTGTCGTCGTCGGCGTGATACCGCTGCACGAGTCGTCCGACCAGGCGGATCTCGCTTTTTACCTTGAGGTTCTCAAGGCACGTTCGTGCGAGACTCCCGAACACCTCGACCTCGAACGTCGAGAATTCAGCCTCCTCGGAGCCCTTCCTGAACCACTTCGACGTCACGAGGAAAGAAGCCATGGTCATCTGGCCCTGCGAGAGGTCCAGCGGCGCCGCCGGAAGGAAGCCCTCAAGAAGGATCGAATTAAGGTGGTTCATGCGACGAGCCCTCCCTTTACGCCTTCGCCAACCGCGGCCGCAATGGCTTCCAGCGTTTCGAACCGCACGATGCGCGAGTGCGGATTCGCGCTCTGGATGGCGGCGACGAGGTTCTGCGGGTACGAGTACCCGTGAGCGAGCAGGTTCTCGCGCCATGCCCGGCGGCCCTCGGGCGAATCCATGTACTCCCGGGTTTTCCGGGCAAGTTCTGCGATCCGTTCCTGCGACATGTTCAGCCCCCTTGAACGCTGTATAGCCTTAGTATAGCGCGGAGAATTACAACACGTCAAGCTTTTTGCTTTACTTCGTAGAAAGATTTTTGCTACCTTGTTGCTATACGTCGGGAAATGATGTATATGGGAGGGATGGCAAAGGTGATGGTAAACATCAGAATTGAACGGGAAACTATCGAAATTTTCGATAAAGTCGCGAAAAAGCACTCCCGGGATCGTACAAAAGAGATTAAAAAGCTCATTTTGGACGATATCCGGACTGAATTTCCTGACTACCAGCCCTCTGAAGAATCCACCGACTGACCTCATAGCGGCCACCGTTCCTTGAGGATGGCCCACTGCGTCACCAGCTCTTCAGTCGTGCATTCCGCACGGCCCTTCCCCCCGACGGCATCCTTGAGCGTCCGTACGATAACCCGCTCCACGATCCCCTTCGATCCCGGCCGCCGTCGGCCGACGACCGTTTCGATGTGCCGGGCGATCTGCGTTCGGAGCGTCGTTTCGGCCTGGGACGGCGTGAGCCCGCCGTCTGGGCGCTCCGCGGCGAAGAGATCCCCGCCTTCCCCCCGGTAGGCGGCGCTTCCGATCGGCTGGATCCACGGCCGGCGCCCGCTGCCGCCGCCTTCCACGCCGTCACATGAATCCTCTCCATGCGCTTCACGGCGGGCCGCCATGCGTCCCGATAGAGCTTCGACCTGTTCGGCTTCGATGGCGTCGATTGCCTCGCGGAAACGGCCGTCCTTGGGGCCGTAGATGATTGCGCGGTCCTTCCCGGGCGCCGTCCGATTCGCGCGCGCGAAGCATTGCTCGAGCCACGGCATGGATCGGATGTGCGTCAGGCACGCGATGTGCGAAACGGCAGGAACGCTCATGCCCTCGTACGCCATCGCAACCGTGACGAGCACGTCGGCGGCCGGCGCGGCCTGCCCCTTGAACCGGGCGATGGCATCGGCAGCCGCCGTGCTGTCGTCGCTCGTCGCGATCAGCGCGTCGATCCCGCGGCGCCTAAGGTGTTCCTGGTAGACGGATGCCAGGGCGATGTTCGGCGCAACGGCGAGGAGCTTCCCAGCCGGGTAGACGTCTCGGCGGTGTTCGATCCAGTCCGCGACACACGAATCGAGGAGTTCAACTGCGAATTCTGTTCGAAGGGCGGTAAAAAGCGACTCCGCGGCATAGTCCCGGGAGTCGAGCGAATCGGAGCTCTGGCGCTCGCCGGACTCATCCATCCATTCGGCGCGCCCGTCCATAAGCCGGAAGGACACGGGCACGATTGCGCCTTCCCTGAGCGCGTCCGTCCGGGAATAGCGCACGACGGCCGTCTCAGCCCCCCCTCCGAAATTCGGTTGCCCGTTCTCACGATATGGGATTCCGGCGATGCGGAGGCCATCCCCCCGGGCGAACGTGCCGGACGCGTATGCCACGAGCACGGCGCATTCGACGAGCGGGGCAATTGCCTTGTCCCACGAGCTGTCGATCGAAACGTGGTGTGGTTCGTCGAAAAAGATGATCCAGCGATGCCCGTCGCAGATGGTCGACAGATGCCGGACTGGATTGGCGACGATCGATTGGTACGTCGTGACGAAGCCGTGCGTACCTCTGCAGGGATCTGTCTCGTTCCCGGCGGCTCGGATGCGGTAGCGGCTCCACACGGGGAAATCTTCTTCGCCTTGTGCCCGCAGCGAGTCGCGCGGGACCACCCACATGATGCGATCCGCGACGAACGGAAAGAGCCGTTCAGCGAGAATCCCCGGAAGAGCGGACTTCCCGCCGCCCGGGGTGACGGAGATCAGGAGCCGCTTGATCGGCGCGCCGCCTGCGATCGATACGGCGATGCGGTCGACCTCCGCTTGGTGCTTCCGGAGGATCATGCGCAATACTCCCTCGCGCGGATCGCTGGACGCGCCCACGTTTTTTGGAAGCGCATCCATTGCTGATCGCGTTCGCCTTTTTCGTCGCGGTAGAGCATCGCCATCGGCAGGAATCCGGCGTCCATACACTCACGGAGCCGAGCTTCGGCAGCCTCGAAGGTGTCGCGCGGGTATCCGATGAGGACATAGGCGCGTAGGGCGTGGCTCGTCCGTGTAAATCCGCCAGCAAGAAGCATCTCCCCTGCGGCATGGATCGGGTCGCGATCCTCGGGGCCGTCGTAAGCGAAAAAAAGCTGTTTCGGATGAAGCTCGCGGAGGGTGGCAACGTGCCACTGCTTGAGCCTCGCCGCTTCGAGTCCGCCCGTGAATTCGGGCGCCCAATTCTGTCGATTGAGCATGGCGAACACGTCGCGGACATGATCGTCGGAACATGCGAGAAGGTTGTCGTCTAGCACGTTCCATCCATCGCGGACGGGAAGCTCCCGCACCGTGTCGCCTTCGCGCTTCCATACGCTACAAAACCAGCACCGATTCGGGCATCCGCGCGAGGTGATGACGTAGCCTTCCCGCACGTACATTCCGGGCGTGAAGTCGTCGCCGCGCATTCCGGTCGCCGGGCCGCCGATGGTCACTGGCGCGATGTCTTTCCATTGCCGGGCGAGCCGTTCCGCTTCCGGCAGGTCATACGTCCATGACACGGAAATATGCACGGCATCCACTTCGGGTGGGAAAAGCGCGGGCGGATCGCCTACGAACGCAAGCGCATCCGTCGGGGTGGCGGACGTTCGGCGCGGGAATACCCTGGCAATTTTCATCGTTCGCTCTTGAGCCTGAGCTGGCGCGTCGGCGGCCAGATGTCGTCGCGGGTCAAGAGGAGCCGCGTGCCGTTCTTCGGCCACGGCTTGCCGTCTTGGTCATCCATCGCGATTTCGGCGAGCACTTTCCCGTCCGCGCGAATCTCAAGGACGCGGCACTGCTCCATGTAGCAATAGAGCGTTTCGCCGTTTTCTTTCCGGACGATCGGGGTGTTGATCTCGCAATACCCGCCGACGACAGGACCATCCCAGTCCCAGCATGCCTTCCACCAGTACTCCGGCGGCTTCTTCTCCAAAAAGAGATCGAGTTGGTCGCTCATACGCGCATCCCGCCATACGTCCCGAGCCGATGCCGGACGTGATCGCGGGAAAGAAGCCGCGAGTGCCGCTCGTTCTTCCCGAGCTTGATCGGTTCCGGGCGAGCTTTCTTCTCTGGCGCCGCCGGTTCGGTCTTGTCTTCAATCACCGTGACCTTGTACCCGAGGACGCGCGCCTCAACGCCTCGCTCTTTCGCGTTGCGTACGACAACTGACAGATAGTTCGTCGTGATGCCAAACGCCTGTTCCGCTTCACGGAACGATGAGAACTTCCGCGTCCCGATCTTCACCTGTCGCTTCGTCACCGTGCGGCCTCCATGATTCGGGTGGCGTAGGCATACGATGATTCAGGTGCGTTCCCGCGAAGCGTGCGCTCGATTCCTGCGTTGTACGCGACGAGCGCGAGCGTCCAATCCCCGGTTACCCGACGGCACGTCGCAAGGTGCCGCACGCCGATTTCGATGGACGTCTCGGGGTCGAACGGATCAAATGACTTCCCGCCGTTGTAGCGGAACGCGAACTCGGCGATGTAGTACGAATTGAGCTGAGCGAGCCCCAGGTCGTACGACCCGTTGCGGTTTCTTTTCGACCTTGCGCACGGATCCCACACGGATTCCTCATTGATCTGAGCGGCCGCGATGTTGATCGGCACGAAATACCGCCCGCACGCGCGGACGAGGAAATCGCGGAACTCAGCCGGTGCGACGAAGCGCACGGCCTCGCGTTCATGAACACGGTACGGCCCCCGTTCGCACTGGACGTGCGGAAGCGGCGCCGACGAAACCAAAAGAATCGCGGCCAAGATTACGAACACGATCTGTCTCCTATTCGATACGGCCGAAGCGGTCTCCCAGTATCCCCGCCTCTCGATCAACCGCGGTGTGCCCGAGGTCGGTCTTTCCGTTTCGATTTTAGAAGCGTCCGGCATCGAACCGGCCCGCATTGCGGCAGCCCTGCGCTTCGTCCCTGCGCTTGCTTCGCTTCCACGTGCCCGCGAGTCGCACGGGCGCTAGTGTCTTTCCACCGCCAGGCCACCCAAAGTTGGTTGGGTACGTCCCGGATTACTCCGCTACGATTTGCACGTAGTCTTTCACCAGATCTCGGCCATCGAAGAGGAATCGAACCTCTCTGCTGGGACCGGCGGGAGTCGAACCCGCGCTGGCTTTCTCATCTGGGGCAGAGTTAACGTGCCCGACCTGGAAGGTGCCTTGCTACCGTTGCATCACGGTCCCACGTGCCCCGCATCAACGGGGCAACGTACGAAATCAGGACTTCTTGCCGCGCTGGGAAAGGATGCTCGACACTTCCTTCACGCTGAACTTGGCCTGTTCCCGTCCGCGCGGAGTGTTGAAACCGGCCTTGTGCGCCCAGCCCAGAACCATGCCGTACGTGACGCCGGCATCCTCCGCAATCTCCTTGATCGTCTTTCCGTTCTGCATCTTTCCTCCTTGCCCCTCAGGGCATGTTCGTTTTGGCAGGGCCGTTGTCGCGGACCTGCTTTTATCAACCCTGCATGCTCATGGCCGCGGGTTGTTTTTTGCCTCCGAAAATTCCGGAGAAAAAGCCTTGCTTCACGGGCGCCGGCACTTCTTCCACAAGCGGAAGTTCCGGCTGTTCCCGGTCGCCGCGGAGGTACTCGGAGATGCGGTTTTCAACGAGATCCACGGCATCGAGGAAGATGTTGAGCGGCGACTCGGGATCCGGTTCGTCCTCGCCGGGCTTCACGTACTTGTCGCGCTTCACGCGCGGAGGCTGTACCCGGATCGTCGGCCCGTCGACCGTTTCGAGGCTGATCCGGCAGAATCGTCCGTCGTCGTTTTCGGTGAATCCGATCTTCTTGATGACGAGCTTGAGGTCGCCGAGCTTCCAGTACTCGCGGGCACGGAGCGCGAGCGTCGCGACATCCGTGTAGAAGCGAGGCCGCGGCCGCTCATGCGTCCGGATGGTTGTTTCCTCGGTCTCCTGCGTGGCATCGTTGAAGTTCGTGTACGTCGCAACGACGGCATATTCACCGGCGCCGATCTGGAAATCTTTCGCCTTCATCGGTCCTCCCTGTAGGAAAAAACGTTGATCGTCGCGCCGGGTAGTTCGCCTTTGGCGACGTAGTATTTTTCGATGGTCGAACACGCGATAACCGCGTCATCCGTCCAAAATCCGATGATGGTCAGGCAATCAGCGACCGCCTTCGCGGCGTTGTCGAAATCCGGCTTCGCCGTGTGCATGATGCGATCTTCCGGACTCGATTTGCGGAGTAGCCGTTGCGGGCGCGGGAAAAGGAATTTGACGTTGAACTTTACCGGTCCGGAAAGCGGCGGGTTCGGGATGTATCCCTTCGCGGCGAACGCGACGAGGCCCTTCCAGCCTTCGGACGTTCCGGGGTCGTACACCCGGGCTTTTCCATTTCGCGCGAACGCGCGTGGACGCGGCTGTCCCTTCGGCTCGCCTTCCACGCGGAAGGACGCGACGTGTTCCCAGCTCATGCCGCCCCCAGGAATCGCTCGTGGAGGTCCGAGTAGACGTGCCTGAGCCCGTGCGGGAGCCGGCCGCGCTTGTCGGCCTTGGCGAGCGCGAGGAAGATGTGGCGCGTCAGCTCGGCGTCGTCCCGCTCGATGAGCGCCATGACGTAGCCGGGAAGCTCCCCTTCGAACACGGCGTTCCAGAGTTCCACCTCAGCGCGCGGGAAGTACCGCGTTGCGTGCCGAGCGCCGCGCCCGAGCGAGATACGCGTGAACCCGAGCATCGGCTGGTAGAGCGGTTCGGCCACGACGGTCGTGTACTTCACGCCCTTCCAGGCGCACGCGGCGATGAGGTCGAGGTTGCAGCCCATCGGGGCACCGTTGTGATCAACGAAAATCTGACGCGCCTTTCGGCCCCTCAAACGGACGGGCGCTTCGACGGCGGGTTCGGCGACCATCAGGCGACCTCCCGGGCGGGAAGCCGCCGGACGTGTGCTTCTTCCTCGTAGAGGTCGAGCGCGGCCCGATTCAGATCGAGGGTTTCCCCAAAGGTCTGCCCGTAGACCAGATCAACCACTTCATCCGTCGGGATCGTTTCCCGAAGGTATTCCACGAACCGGCCTTTGCCCGTCACCGCTACATGGCAGGCGGCCAGGCGTTCGATGCTCATGCGACGCTTCATTTCGTCCTCCGGGGCAGATGCCCGCACACAACGGCGATCTCGGCGCGGATGCGTTTCACCGTTTCCGCGTCGGGAAGCTGGGTTTTCGTCCGGTCTGTCGGGCGTTTCATGCGGCGTCCCCTTTTTTCGGGCGCCGTACTTTCGCGGGTTTGATAAGAAGACAGTCGTCCGCGGTTCGGTAGAGATCGAGGCGGTCGCCGAGCTTCAGCGCCTGGTCCTCAACCCATTCCGGCGGGAGCGTGACCTCTGTTGCCCGCAGTCCATTCGCTCTCACGACGTAACTCCGAATCCTGACCATGCGTCTCTCCTGACCCGTTTTCTCTGTTTTAGGTCCGTTCTGACACTTTGTCAAGTATTAAAAGTGTCCGAGAAGACACTTTTTTTACGATATTGTGGTTAGTGGATTTCTTTGAGCGTATAAAAGTGGCCGCGAAGGCGGCAGAAACAACAATCGAAGCGGTGGCCCACGAAGCCGGGCTGACGCGAAACTCTTACAACTCCTTAAAGAAAAACGGAGTCCTCCCGCGAGCAGATGTCGCGCTGAAGATGGCGCGAGCTCTGAATGTTCCGATTGAATACCTATTAACCGGTGTAGAATCTTCTGGAACGCTTCCGCAGGACGTAAACGAAATCGTCGCGTATCTGCTCACTTTGAAAGCTGATGATCGTCGTTTGATTGCTGGTATGATTAAATCCTATGCAGACAATAAATTGATGCAGAATGGTGTTGTAAAAACTCAGGTCTCGCCCGATTCTTTGCTTTCCCCGAAGACTCATGGATTCACAAAAGCGGATCACAAACGCATGTCCTCCCGCCCGCACAGCCGGATTCCACCTGGCGGGAAGAAGAAAACTGCCGATAAAGATAAAGAAAATCTCGCGTAAAGGATTTCTCCATGGCATCTCTATATCTAATCCACGAAGACACCAGCGGGGAAAGTGTAGTAATGCGTCGTGTTAAGGCGCACAGAAACGCTGCAATTTACCTGGAACTTCCAAAAGCAACTGATAGAACGATGATTCGCGCGGCGCAGTTGTCTGGTGTCCCTGTATCTGTATACCTCGAACGCATGGTTAGGCGTATGCTCAACACCTAATTCATATCGATATCGAGGATTATTTCGAGTAGAATATCGAGCCGCGCGGCGTGCCAGTCTGCATCGGCGAAACGGCCTTCTTTACGGGCTGTCCTGAACTGGCTTGCTTCATCTTCCACGTAGTCCTCTAAAAGCTCCCGAATCTGCACGCATGTCACGCGCAACCTCCTCGCGCCGGAGGAGTATGTCTGCGTTATGCGATACCGTAAAATGTCCAATATCTCCAATATGTCTAATTTCTCCAATATGTCCAAATTGTCCATTTTGGTGGTTTTACTTGACGGTTGACTCGAACTGGTTTAGCTTCGGACGTAAGGTTTTTCTAATAGGAGGACTGGATGAAACGGTGGACGTTTCTTATTGTGTCCCTAACGCTCACATTCACTTCTTGCGCTTCAATGTTCCCAAATTACAATTATGATTCTTCACGCGACACGAATGAACAAACGAGCAATAAAAAAACGCTAGCCACAAATCCAAGACTATATGAAGAATCTGATGATTTCAGCGAAGGAGTACTGATAAAGCACAGTTACTATGATTCCGCTTTTTCTGCGCCTGTAAATATGTATATTTTCAATCATGGCAGTTATTACAGCATCAACATTGTGTTCAGGTATTCCGGACGTGATTGGATTTTTTTCGACAGCGCAACTTTTATTAATTCTGATGGAAAAAAGATCGATTATAAATTTGATAAATTGAAAAAGTTCGACAAAGTATTGGATGGTTCATCAATATCTGTTTACGAAAGCTATACATTTAATCCAGACCGAGACCAGATTCGCGAACTTCGCACGTTGCTTCTTGGGAAAAACATCAGAATGAGATTGTGGGGGCAAGGCGTAAAGGACTTCGAGATTGATCGCGAGAGCCAATTCGCCATGCTCGAACTTATGGATGAATACTATCGACACACTGGCTTCTAAAATCTTCTAGTTGCATCTCGGAGGGTAGAATGTTCGGATACGATCCTATCGTCACACTATTAATCATCCTCGGCGTCGGGGCTGTCTTATTCGTAGTGCTCCGCGAATTCTTCTGTTGGTACACGAAAACGAACGAACTCATCTCGCTTCTTACTCAGCAGAACAAAACACTCTCCGAGATAAAATCAGTCCTTGAAAATGTGATTGAAGATCGTTCGCCACGCAAACCCATCGTGATCGCGGCAACCAATACTTCGACAAGCCAGAACGACGAGTTGGCTGATCTAACAGACGAAGAAAAAGAAACACTGAAGGTGTACGGGAAAGCGGTCGTGCTGAAAGCTCGGGAAATCAAGCGGGCGCAAGAATCAAAATAGACGCAATCGTATCAATATGAAACCAGCCCCGCCTTATGCGGGGTTTTTCTTTTTCAGCTTCTTGTTCAGGATCTTCGATACCTTGTCGATCTGGTTTTCTGGCGTGGAGATATAAAGGTCTGTCACCGCGAGATCGGAATGCCCGAGTTGTTCCTGGATGTACTTGAGATTTACGCCGCTGGAATACAAGGCCGAGGCGAAGGTGTGCCGAGCGGAATGCGGCGTGATCTTCCGTTCCTTCGTGTCGATTTTGGCACGGCGAAACACATCGGCTAAATGATCGTCCCACCACGCTTCCGTAGGCATTGACCCATCCGGGTACACCGCGATTCGTTCGTGCTCGCCGTACTTCTTTTCCATTTCCAAGATCGCGTCTGCAACTACATCGGCCATAGAAACGTCTCGATACTTATTCCATTTCGGATCGCCAATTACTCGCTTCTTCGACCCGAACGCCTTCACAGCTGCGACAACATGAATGATCCTGTTTTTGATGTCCGCGTTCTCTCTCTTAAGCGCGAAGATTTCCCCGCGACGGAGTCCCGCGCAAAACGCAAGCGCGCACACAACGCGTTCGAGCGGATCGGCGAACACGCCGTCCTTCGAGAACATGGCGATGAGTTCTTTTTCTTCAAGAGCGCCGCGCTTTATTTTTTTGTACGTCGGTTTCTGCATCCCGTCGAACGGATCGAGGAACCCTGAGTGATCCTGTTTCCACTGCTTGAAGATCATGCGGAGAAGCGCGTAGGTCCCTTGGAGTGTGCGCGTCACGCCAACCTTCGTCGCCAGCCGGGCGAAGTATGCCTCAAGGTCGGACTGTGTCGCTTCGTCCATCGGAAGCGCGCACAACGCCTTGTCCGTGAGAATGTGCTGCGTGATCTTGGATCGGTATTCGATGAGCGTGGCCGGAGAGTACGGCCGGCCGCGGGAGAGTAGTCGCGCCGCGCGCGGGCTTGTCGATGATTCGCAAAACAGCTTCGCGTAGTCTTCGAGCATGACGCTGGATCCGCGTGGCCCGCGTCCATTTCCGCGCAAGTGCTCGATGAGCGCGAGCGTAAGCCGTTCGGCGCCAGCTCGGCTTTTCGGAGGCCCAACCTTCGCGACGAGCTCCGGTGGAACCGTCGACAGGCTCTTCCGCTGCCAGAGGTTGCAGACCGCTCGTGGGAGGCCGCAGGACGGATGCAAGGAGATGGTCCAGCCCTTCCGGTCGCTCCGAGGCGTGATCGTGTAAGGTCCCGCAATCCGCGACAAGGAACCTCCAAATCATTCTCGCACCATTCTTACACCGGGCAGTGCCCGAAATCACGTAATTCCTTTCGGGATGGAGGGATTTGAACCCTCGATCTTCAGCTCCCAAAGCTGACGCCTTAGCCCCTAGGCTACATCCCGCGATAAACCAGAAAGAAACGCGAAAAACCGCAAGGATTCGCGAATCCGCGCGTTTCCCGAAGCGGCTCAATCTATAGCCGCCCCCGTCGTTTAGTCAATCATCGTCGACATTTTTCCTTGACAACGGAAAAGACGCGTCTCTATGATTACCGGGCATTTTCCCGCGAGGGGGCGATGCCGAGGCGATCCCGCCGATCAATTTCCCAAGGAGACCGTATGCCGATTTCGTCCGACCTCATCCGCAACGTGGCCATCGTAGGACACGGCCAGACTGGCAAGACCACACTGCTCGAACATCTCCTTTTCGAGGGCGGCGCGATCGCGAAACCCGAGACGGTCGAATCGGGAAAGACCGTCAGCGACTACTACGACGAAGAAGTCTCGCACAAGATTTCCGTGCACGCGGCCTTGGCCCACCTGTCGTGGAACGGGCGGAAGATCAACTTCATGGACACGCCGGGCTCTTCCGACTTCGTCGGCGAAGTGATCCTGTCCCTTCGCGCCTGCGAAAACGCGCTCGTCCTCGTCGACGGCGAGAACGGCATCCAGATCGAGACGATCAAGCTCTGGCGCACCCTCGACGCCCGTTCCGAGTCGCGCATGATCTTCGTGTCCAAGATGGAAAAGGAGCGCGCGTCCTTCGCCAAGGCGACGGCCGACGTCAAGGAAAAGTCGAAGATGAACGTCGTGGCCCTGTCCATCCCCATGGGCGAGGGAGCCTCGTTCAAGGGCGTCATCGACATCCTCAACGAAAAGGCCTACCCCATCCCCGCTTCCGGCGACCAGAAGGAAACGGCGGTCCCGGTGCCCGCCGAATACAAGGACGCCGTGGCCGAAGCCCGGAACGCCCTCTTCGAAGCCGCGGCGGAAGGCGACGACGAGCTCATGGAAAAATACTTGGGCGAAGGCGCCATGACCCAGGAAGAGACCCTGAAAGGACTCCGCGAGTCATTCGAAGCCAACCGCTACGTGCCGGCTTTCGCGGGCTCCGCGCTCAAAGGCTCCGGCATGACCGCCCTCCTCGACTTCATCGCCGACATCGCCGAATCCCCGGTCTGCAAACCCCAGGAAAAGGCCGCCGGGGCCGACGAGAACCAGGAGATGGTCAAGATCGATCCCGCCCAGCCCCTGTCCGCCTTCGTCATCAAGACCCAGATCGACCAGTTCTCCGGCAAGCTCTCGTACGTGAAGGTCGTCACCGGCACGCTGGCGGTGGACGGCGAGTTCACGAACGTGCGCGACGGCAAGAAGGAAAAGGTCGGCAAGCTCTACGTGGCCCAGGGAAAGAAGCTCGAGGACACGCACGACCTCGCCGCCGGCGACATCGGCATCCTCGCCAAGTCCCCGGCGCTCAAGACGAACGACACCCTGTCGGCGATGGACAAACCCTTCGCCTACGCGCCCCTCAGGCTGCCCGCCCCCGTCCACATGCTGGCCATCAGCGCGGCCAACAAGAAGGAAGAGGACAAGCTCAACGAGTTCCTCTACAAGGCCGCGGAGGAAGACCACACCTTCCAGATCACGTTCAACCCGGAGACCAAGGAATCGGTCATCTCCGGCATGGGCGATCTCCAGACCTCTATGATCCTCGACCGCGTGAAGAGCGCGCAGAAGATCGCCGTGGAAACCCGCGTGCCGCGCGTCGCCTACCGCGAGACCATCACGAAGAAGTCGAGCGCCGAATACACGCACAAGAAGCAGACGGGCGGTCACGGCCAGTACGCCAAGGTCGTTTTCGAAGTCGAGCCGCTTACGCGCGGCACGGGCTACCAGTTCGAGAACAAGCTGTTCGGGCAGTCCGTCTCCAAGGGCTTCATCCCCGGCATCGAAAAGGGCATCCACCAGGCCATGGAGAACGGCGTCGTCGCCGGCTACCCGGTCGTGGACGTGAAGACCGCCATCACGGACGGCAAGGAACACCCCGTGGACTCGTCGGAAATGGCCTTCAAGATCGCGTCCCGCGGCGCGTTCAAGGAAGCCACCAAGAACGCGAACCCAGTGCTGCTCGAGCCGATCATGAACCTCTGCGTCTTCGCGGAGGAGAAGAACCTCGGCGACGTCATGTCCGACCTCTCGTCGCGCCGCGGCCGCATCTCGGGGCAGAACCCGATCGGCGGCGGCATCGTGGAGATCGACGCGCAGGTCCCGCAGGCCGAGCTCCTCCGCTACGCCATCGACCTCCGCGCCATGACGAGCGGCACCGCCAGCTTCACCGCCGACTTCGACCACTACGCCCCCATCACGGGCAAGATCGCCGAAGACGTCATCAAGGCCGCCGCCGCCTTCCGCACGCACGAGGAAGAGGAAGAGTAAGCCCCATCGCATCGACACGAAGGCCCGGCAGAACGCCGGGCCTTTTTTCTACTACGCTGCGACACGCATATCTTCGAAATATTCGCCGCGGCGGGGTTCTTGCGGCCGCAGCCGTTACTGCACGGCCGCCAGGAAGGCGGCGGCGTCCGCGTCGGAGAAGAACACGAAGGTCACGGTGGCGGGGACGGCGTGGCGGGCCAGGTGCTCCGCGACGGCGTTCCAGGCGATCTTCGCGGCGGCGTCCTTCGGAAAGCCGTAGACGCCCGTGGAGATGGCCGGGAACGCGATCGCGTGGAGCCCCTCCTCCCGGGCGATCTCGAGGCAGGCGCGGTAGCACGAGGTTAGCTCGTCGGCCTCGCCCGCCCCGCCGCCGCGCCACACCGGCCCCGCGGTGTGGATGACGCGCCTCACCTTGAGCGCGCCCGCCCCCGTGGCCACGGCGCCCCCGGGCGGCAAACCGTCCGGGTACACCATGGCCCGCAGCGCGCGGCATTCCGCCAGCAAGGCCGGGCCGGCGGCGCGGTGGATGGCCCCGTCCACGCCGCCGCCCCCGAGGAGCGCCGCGTTGGCCGCGTTCACGAGCGCGTCGCCCTCGAACTCCGTGATGTCCCCCACCGCGACGACGACGCGGCCGCCCATAAATTCACGCACGATACGCATACCGCAAGCCTAACGCTTTCCGGGCCGGCGCGCACCGCGGGTCGGCGCGCGCCGAAGCGCGCGGCCGCGCGCGGTTCGGACGCCACCCGCGGCCGTTCCCGGCGCTCAGGCGCCCCATTTCGCGTACAGGCGCTCGATGTCGACGAGGGTGTCCTGGAGCTCGTTCGACAGCTTGCGGGCGAGCGCGAACTCGCGGCGCTCGAACGCGTCCCGCACCCGCCGCTCGAGGCCGGTCTTCACCGACTCGAGCTCGACGATCCGCTCCTCGACCGCGAGCGTTTCCCGCGCGTTCTTTCCCGACGCGGCCTTCGCCCGCGCGATCGAACCGCAGCGCGCGAGCACGCCACGCTCGCCCACCGCGACGCCGCCGTGACCCGGGCCCGCGACGCGCGCGGCGCCCGCCCCCGATTCGGCCCAGAACTCGGTGAACGTCCCCTCGAAGGGCACGAACTTCCGGTCCGTGACGTACACGATGCGGTCCGCCACCTTTTCGATGAAATAGCGGTCGTGCGACACGATGAACACCGTGCCGTCGTACTCGGCCAGGCAATCCTCCACCGATTCGCGCGCGTCGATGTCGAGGTGGTTCGTGGGCTCGTCGAGCACGAGGAAGTTCGACCCCGTCCACACCGCGCGCGCGAGCTGCAGGCGGTTGAGTTCCCCGCCCGACAGCGTCTCGATCAGGCGGTCCGGATCGTCGCGCCCGAAACCGTAGTCGCGCAGGATGGCCCGGAGGTCGCTTTCGCGGGCGCCGAGCGCCTCGAATTCGCCGCGTACCGTCCGGCCCCGGCGGAACCCGTCGCGGTCCTGCGCCACGTAGCCGACCTTCATGCTCGGGCACACGCGGATGGGACCGTTCTCCCAGTCCGCCCTCTCCACGAGATCGCGCAGGAAGGTGGTCTTGCCGCAGCCGTTCGGCCCCACGAGGGCCACCCGTTCGCCGGTGAGCACGTCGAACGACGCGTTGTCGTAGAGGACAGTGTCGCCATACCCCCGCGTGTATCCCTCGACGATGAGCGCGAAATCGCTCTTGACCTCGGCCGCCCCGCGCCCGGAAAAACTCGCCGTGATCGCGGTGGAGCCCAGATCCGGCTTGGCCACCGCCCGGTCCTTTTCGCGCTCGAGCTGCCTCCGGCGGGCCCGGAGCACCTGCCCGAGGGCTCCCGAGCTCTTCGCCTGGCGCTTCGTGAACGCCGCCGCCCGCGTCGCGCAGCGCTCCACCATCTTTTCGAGACGCTCGATCTTCTTCCGCGACGCCTGCCAGTCCTCGCCCCGCGTCGCCGCGTTCCGCAGCTTTTCCAGGCGATAGGCCGAGTAGTCGCCCGTGTACTCCTTCGCCCTGCCGCGCTCGAGCTCCACGACGCGCCCGACGGCGCGGTCCAGCAACATGCGGTTGTGCGACACGAGCAGCACCGCCGACTTGAGGCCGGCGAGGAACTCCTCGAGCCAGGCCATGCCCCAGAAGTCCAGGTGGTTCCCCGGCTCGTCGAGGATGAGGAGGTCGGGATTCCCCTGCAGCGCGCGCGCGAGCGCGAGCGTGCCCCGCTCCCCGCCCAACAGCGACGCGGCGGGAGTGTTTTCGCGCTCGCCGAGGCCCACGAGCGCGAGCGCCCGGGAAGCCCGCTCCTCCGTGAAGTCGCCGCCGAGCGCCTCGTGCTCCTCGAACGCCCGTTCGTATTCCTTCATGAGGCGATCGAGGCTTCCCCCGTCCGCGGCCGCGAGCCGCTCTTCGACGTCCCGCAGACGCGCGGTCGCCGCCATGCAGTCGACGAGCATGTAATCGATCGCGCGCAGCTCGCCGGGAGGCTCGACATGCTGGGTCAGGAAGCCGATCCGCGCTCCCGGCCGCACGACGCGCGCGCCGCGAAAATCGTCGTCCAGACCCGCGAGCGCGTTGAGGAGCGTCGTCTTGCCCGCCCCGTTCGCCCCCACGAGCCCGACCTTGTCGCCCTCGTTGATCCTGAGGTCGATACCGTCGAGCACCGGCGTCCCCGCGTAATCCCGTTTCAAATTCCTGCATTCCACGATGGCCATATGATTCTCCCGCGCGAAACGCGGGGGCGCATCGGCGCGCGGGCTTCCCGACGCGACCGCGCTCGAACCGGGTTCGGGCGAACCCCAGGTCCGCGCACGGACGCAAAAAAAAGCCGCGGATCCGATGACCCGCGGCGTTCGCATACGTATTGGTTTCTATGCGATCGTCAGGGCACACCTATCCCGTCGAAACGAAAACTCGTTTTTGACGCGAGCCATGAAAGTGGTGCCCTCGATCAACATAGTGATGGAAATCATATCACCGCCCGTTTCCGCTGTCAACGCGGGAGCGGCCGTTCAGAACCTCCAGCCGACCAGCAGTCCGCCGTCCCAGGCCATGTTCATCGGGAACTGTCCGAACACCGGCGGCGGATTGCCCGAAACGGGGATGTTCTTTCCGACCGCGATCCGCAGCTCGATCGCGACATGCTCCCCGGCCAGCCACTTGTGCCCGGCCCCGACCAGGATCGGAGCCATGCCGAAGGAAAAGTCGTCATCCGCGTTGCTGATGGAAAGCCCGGTGTACCCGGCACCCGCCGACAGGAAGAATCCCTTCATGTCCGCCGCGGGATAGAACCGGAAGTCGGCCGACGCGTTGAAGCCGCCGACGTTCATCCCGTCCACTTCCATCATGAACCAGTACCCGCGCGCCCCGACCGAGGCGCCGCCGTTCCCGAGCCCGTACTCGACGCGCCCCATGATGAGCCGCGAGACCGCCAGAATCGGATCGATCCCCACTTCGATCCTGAGCCGCTCGTCTCCGGCGGCGGCTTCTTTCGCGCCGCCTTCGGCGAAAGCCAGCCCCGCCGCCGCGACGCAGAGCGCCGCCACTACCCACAGCTTTTTCATGAACACTCCTTGCCTCTTGTATTTCCACACTTCCTTCGACGTCGGAAGATGTTTTTGCCTTCCTATCGGCGTCTTTCTCCATGACCGCATTTGAGAAGGGGGAAGTCTCCCCCTCGCTCCGAAATCCTCGCGCGAAGCCTGCCGAAAACGCAATTCGTCACGTGCGCCGCGAAAGCCTCCGGACAGATCTTCGCGCTCCGGGTTTCTCCGCTACCCTCTCGATACACGCATATCTTTTTTTCATCCTTCCTTTTTCGGTGTTGACGATCCAGAACCGTGCTTTCACTACAACAAGACTACCGACCGGCACGGCAAGCCATACGCTTTGCCTACCTTCGCACAAACATCACGATCCTGAGACGTCGTAATGCTTTTTGATCAGTTCATAGGCATGTGGTATCTCAAGTGTTACGCGTATTCCAAAATAATCCCCTGTTTCCGTATCAACACCATACTTCCCATACTTCTTTGCCACCGTAGAAAGGAAAAGGTTGGAGACATCAGAATCTTCCTTGTACGTAATCGTAACCAAATCGACAATTCCTTCGATATTTTCGAGATACCACTTCAGATCAAATTCAAATATTTTTTTGTCAAAGCACTTTCCGTCTTCAGTAAAATAGAATCCAAAATCAGCAACATTTGCAGATAGTCTATAAAATTGTGAAATTGCTGGTTTACCATTAGGACAATAGGAACGAGCAAGTCCAAAAAACATACTCAATATATCTTCTTTTGATCGGCGCTGGCTAAACCACCAAAAGCCAGGATCAATCGTTTCACCGCTAAATGCAGGATATATAAATAATGAATAACTAACCAACGTATTGGCACTATAAAACTTTTCGAATGCTTCTTTTGTTTTTCCTTGCGCGAAACTTAGCGCGCTATCCGCAGCAATAAGTAATCCCATATAATTTTCATCTATTGCTGCTTCTTCGACATAGCGTGGAACATCATAGTCGACATACAGCTTCTTTATTGCCGTTTCCAACACTTCATGAGCTTTTGAGTACTCTTTATTTCCCGCAAGGCGCCACGCCTCTAGCATGGCGCCATCAAGTATGTCAAAGTCATCGAAATGTCGCTCAAGAATAGAACCTTTATTGTACGTCTTGAAATTTGGATCAAAAAACGAAGTCGGATCTTCGGCAAAAACATAGCACATACCGACAATACCAAACAGAAGAACACAACGCAATTTTACCACCATGAGAAGCCTCCCGTCGACCACTTCCAGCCATTCCTGTTATCGTAGATACCATCTAATTTTTTATCTCGCCACTTGTAGATTTCATTTAAATTTCTATTTGTCACACTCCCTGTCACATATACTTTGCTTTGAAACCATTCGACGCTATTTACGGTTGATACAAAGCTCTGATAAATTCGCGCATCGCTAGTCATGTTTAAAATCATGGGCAGGAAGGTATTTCTATGCCTAGCATCTGAAGTCGGCAGGAACATACCCTGATATCCTTTATCCTTATATAGTTTTTCCAGGTTAATCGGCATTGGGCTTGAAGCTACCGAGGCAGCCATATAATTCCTGAGAGCTGTATCCATGTCCGCGAGTCCGCCCGACATGAATTCCTGCGCGGCTCGATAACTGGCCATCTCGCCGGCGAGTGCTCTTGCCATGCCTTTCTCCGTGTATCCGAACATGGCACCTGCCCGTTCTACAGAATACAACGAGTTGTAATACTGACGGGACAAGCCGGTTACTTCAACGGCGTAGGCATAACCTTCGGCGGCAGCCTTGACATTGGTCTTGAAGATATCCATCACCAACTGTGCCTGGTTTTTCATCTTTCCTTTGAAAAATGGCGCAGTGAGCGCGTCCTTAACCAAGTCTTCGAAAACGGACGTGCCAAGGCCAGACAATGCATCCCGTGTGTTTCCACTCAATTCTCCCGTCCGCAGGAAATCGCCGATACCCGATGCCCCAAAACCGGATAATCCAGGCGGAAGGGAAACGCCCCGCGCTTCGGCGATTTTGTCGATTAGACCTTTTTCGATCAGGAGATTCATATACTCGGGGCCTAACCGCGCCAGTACTCCTTGCGTTGCTTCAAGCAACGTATTGGTCGCGGTATCGCAATTTTCTATATCGATACCTGCCGCCTTAAGCTTTTTCTTCGCGTCGACAGACAAGGATTTGTACTGTTCTTTCAATGTCTCGGAAACCGCTTTCAATTCAGCGTACTTCTTGAGTTCCGTTTCCCGGTAATCGCCTTCAATACCGAGCCGCTTGCCTTCTCCGCTAAGGAAGTCTGCAAGTTCTTCTTTCCAAATAGCCGCACCTTTTCCGTACATCGCGCGGACAATCTCGCTTTTCATGATTGCGTCTTTCGCCTTGCCGTCGAACCCGTACCGGCTTATCACCCAATCTTCGGTGGCTTTATCCAGCGTAGCTTTCGCATAACTATTGGGTCCGTTCGATTCGAGCAATCCTTGATTACCGAGTCGTTTCAGAGTCGACTCCCGGCCATATTCCCGGTAATAGGCGGACATTTCGCCGATCCCTGAAATCAAACTCTCGCCGCTAAAAACCCACTTCGTTTGCAGATCTGAAAAACCGTCATATTCGCGTATGTACGCCGATTCTTCGTTTCTTCCCTTTAGATGATCATCTTCATGCGCCATAAAGCCGGCCAATTGGGCGGACTCTTCAAGGCCTCGCCCCAATAGCCGCTCATCAAGCACAATGCTGCCGTCTCTTGTCGTGGCGAGTCCGCCGGATATCCCTTCATAGATGACGTCTTGCGTCCCGCTCTTCATTCGCTTGGCAAGCTCCCAATTCTCGGCATTTTTCATGTGTCCAAGTTGGTTTATCGCCGCCAGCGTCGAGTTGCCCTTGACGCCGCCGAGCTTGAACTTCGAGATGTCGATGGTTTCGGAGAGGCCCTTCAAGCTGGCCGCGATGGTGCCGAGGCTGATATCCGTTCCTCCCTGCCCGAGCTGCATCCCGAAGCCGTCCTTGCCGACGTTCATCTCGAGGAGGCCCATGGAGACCGGATTGCCGCCCGCGTTCTTGAGTCCGGGGATCATCCCGAGGTTCAGGACGTTGAACGTCGCGTTGCCGGTCATCGCGTAGGTCACCGCCGAGCTCGTGAGCCCTCCCGCCAGGCCGTTGAAACGCCCGATGCTCGCCGTGTCGAATACTTTATCACTGAGTCCGGTTCCGTTCCAGTCGTATTTGTTCAAGAGCCCGAGGCTGCCGGACGCGAAGGTCCCCGCCATTCCCGACAGGATGCTGGCGCCCGAGTTGATATTGAACGTGCTCGCGGCGAAGGCGTCCGAACTCCAGCCGAGTGAGCCGTTCGCGTTGAGCTGGAAGGCGTTGATCGCGTTGGTCGCGGTCATGGTCGAGGCGGTCTGGAGGCCGGTGAGCATGGTCTTCCCGATGACGCCCGACATGCTCGATTCGTCCATGAAACCGGACAAGCCGTTTTTCCAGAAGCCGCCCGTATCGCCGCCGAAGCCGTTGAAGACGCCGCCCACGGCGGTGCTCACGGCGCTCGAGGCCACTTTCTTCCCGAAGTCGAGGCCGGCTTGCGCCCAGCTCTTGGCGCCTGAGCCTGCGTCGATGGTCGAGAACACGGCGTCGTCGGCCAGGTTCATCGCGGCGGCGCCGAGCATGGCGGGGAGGCCCGAGCCGGCGGTGCAGATCGTGGCCGCCACCGCGACGCCCAGGTCCACGGCGGAGCGCAGGCTCGGCGCCTTGAAGGAGCTGCCGTAGTCGTCCCACATCGCGCGTTCGTAGAAGGGCTTGCCCGCGGCCGCGTAGCCGTTCGCCTCCACCATCGCGTTCCACTGGAACGCCCCCATGATGCGCGCCAGTTCGCCTTCGCCGGAGCTCACCATGTTCCAGGTCATGGACTTGTCGAGGTTGAGGTCTTCGCCGTCCTTGAACTCGGGCGCGTACCCGAGGTGCTTTCCGAAGAGGCCCGCGTCGCTATAGCTCTTCTTCCGGTATTCGTTCGGCACGGTGAAGGTGATCGGCTTTTCGGAGCCGAAGGGGGTCATCGTGACGACGGTCGGGTTCGCCTTGGCGTCCGCTTCCTTGCGGTCTTCCTCCTCGCGCAGGGTCTTGATTGCCTTGCGGTCTTCCTCGGTGCCGAAGATGTCGTCGAACTTCTCCTTCACTTCGTCTTGCGCCTGGTCGATCATGCCTTCGATGCCCCACGCATCCAGCCGCGCCATCTGGTCCACGTCGAGGCGGGTCGAGATCGCGAGGGTCGGGGCGATGAAGCCGCGGTACGTCCCGACGCTGGTCCGGCGGGTGACGTAGGTGTCGCCCAACGTGGAGTTCACGACGAGGTCCTTCGTATACGCGTCGCCCGAGCGCACGTAGCCGCCGCTGGCGAACACCGAGTCCATGGAGTCGTCGAAGCCCTCGTTGGCGTCGGCCACCTGCTTTTCGTAGTTCTTGCCGATCTCCGCGATCGAGCGCCGGGCGTTCTCCGCCATGATGAGGGCGTTGGACGCCGAGGCTTCTTCCGCGCGCTTCCTTGCCAGGTTCTTCGCGGTGGCTTCGATGAGCGCGGCGTCGCCGTAGGACGGGCCGCCGGAGCCGCGCGCCACCCGCGTGTCGAAGCGGGAGCCGCTTTGGGCCAGGGCCAGGAGGGCGGTGCGCGAGTCGGCGAAGCCGGAGCGCGAAAGGAGTTCGTCCGCGAGTTTGGCGGCGTTCGGGGAGGCGATGCCGATGTCGGAGGCTCCCGCGAAGAGCGTGCGGTTTTCGCGGGCTTCGGCGTCGACGCCGAGGCTCGTGAGCAGGGCTTCGTTCGCGCCTTCGCTGCCGATCCGGGCGGCGCGGTCGAGCCATTCGCGCCGGTCGTCCAGGTAATCGACGTATTCGGCGTTCCACGCGTCCGACTTCTCCGCGTAGGCGTCCGCGTAGTCCTTGCGCCATCGGGCGGCGGCTTCGGTCATCGTCTCGAGGCCTTCCTTCCAGTCTTCCGTGGCCTTCGCGACGATGATGCCGACTCGCTCGTCGAACGCGCCGCGCTTCCGCGCGAGTTCCCTGACGCGTTCGTTCCACTCGATGGAAAGTATAATTGGGGAGGGGGAAGTCTCCCCCTCGCTCCGAAATCCTCGCGCGTAGGTCAGCAGAAAACGGGGAGCGCTTCACATAAAGCTAAAGCTGGCCGAGCAATCTTCGCGCTCCGGGTTTCTCCGCTACCCCCTCTATTCAGATGCGTTATGATTTCTGTCCCGGGCTGTTATCAGTCGGGCCAGGATTGAATTTCCGCATCATGAGCGTCGGCGGCGAGCCTTTTCCGTTATACTTGAAATAAAATATCGCGTCACCTTCTATCCAGAACGAACATGGCAAATTAATACTGAACGCTTCTTTCTCGACATCCTTGATCTCATCGGACCCATCGTAGCATTTTATCGTATACAACTGATCTCCAAGATAGTATTCTTTCGCATATGCATAGCCTGCATAGTCTTCATGAACAGTCAAACCCATATGAAAAATATCTGTTGAAAAAAATAGCTTACCGTTCCGAGCTTGCCCCGGGAAACGAAAAGCAGCCATTGAAGGATTATTCAGTACTCTTCCGTTAGTATAGTCTTCGTTTGTTCGAGACCATGCGAATATTTCTTTTTCTATTTTTACCATATTGCCTAAAATCGTCCCTTTATATATATGTTCTGTAGTTGTTGAGGATTCTCCTTTGCTGACACCCGAACGCGATAATAAATATATTATTTCATTATCAATTATTGAAGGAGCCATACTTAGATATTTATATGTCATTTTTCCTTCAAGATCGTATCTGTCATTCGGAAGCACGCAATCTATACGTTCTTCTGGTTTTGCCGGCTTATCAGCTGAAAAATACTCATAGTAACTCTTGCCAACGAATTTAGTTCGTATATCAAAGCAATTTTTTTCGAAAAAGTCATTATAATCAATAACCGTACTTTTTCTGGTTTTAAGATTGTAGACATAGTACGTATCGTATTCGTGTCCGATAAAATCACGCTCCAAGAGATCAGAAAAGTCCTTACCTGGATCGGAGCATTGATAATACAGATTCTGCTTGATCCGATCATAATAGATGAAACGCACTTGTTCTGAGTATTGGTTCAGGTGGCTCTTGCCGTATTTCCTCCTTGGATTCTGGTCAATTGTATCATTGTTGTCGAGAGAAAAGAGCTTGGTAAGCGTTCTCTCCGCAATCTTGTACTCGATAACGCCTTGCCGCGCCGGAACAAGTAGCGTGTTCGCGTCTACGGCTACCACCTGCGGATATAGCACTGGAACTCGTACCGGGGCGGGCAGTGGCGTCGCCTGTGCCATCGCAAAACCGCATAGAACGGCACATAATGCCAAAAACACAAGCAAACGCTGCATACCCGCCTCCCGCGTACGATTACATTCTAGCACTTAGGCTAGTAACCTCTTCTCCACCGATTCCTCGAATAATCAAGTTCCCGCATCAGCTTGATATAGTTCGATGCGTACTTGTTGTACTCGTTACCACGGGCAATATCGATGCTCCAAAGTCGTTTCTGTTCGATAGCCGCATAGGCCGCGTTCATTAAGCCTTTTCCGTATGAGTGGTCCGCTCCGATCGCGTTCATGACATCGGCCTGCTTCCAGCCCATGCTGTTGTAGTACTCCGCCAACTTCATCGCACCGGTTCCCGGTTCGGCGTTGTTCGCCGCGATGCCATTCTGTATCAAGGTAGCCAACTCTTGGTTATATGTTCCACGGCAAGCGGACCATGACGTGTAGGTTCCGTATTCGGATTGCCCGTCGACAAGCCTTCCCGATAACGCGTTCGCGGATGCGGTGCTGCCAAACATCGGGCGTTCACCGGCATATTCCCCGTTCGCGTTGAACATGGAGTTGAACAAAGCTATGGCCCCCTGTCCACCGCTCATGAAATCGAGCGGATCGATCCGCACCCCATTGAGCGCAATCGAATTGTGCAAATGCTGGCTCGTGGATGACCCGCTTGTACCGGTATAGCCCAATAGGCTCCCCTGACCCACGTCGAACGTAAAGCTGTTGTTTGCTTGATCGTACCGCATTCCAGAGCCTTGCGTAAAAGCTATTCCAATCATGGATCTAAATCCCATGGTGCCCATATGCCCGTTGGAACTGGCGAATGTGCTGGAACCACGCCCATCAAGATAAATGGTAGCATCGTTCGTGACATTGAATCCGAGATCCTGATTCCAGCCGTACCTCGCGGTGCCGGCGTACATCGAAACAATCGGCGAGGAATTTGTCGTCATACCTCTCCAGAGCGAATTGAATAAATCCAATCCGCCATGGTCATTCAACCTGCCTCCGAGCATGCGAACTCCGAACAGGGAACTGATGGACCAAGCACCTTCATTCGTTACTGGCGCTACGGCGCCGTTCGCTACGGGTATCAAATTGGATGCCGCTTGCGCATCAGCCATATTCACGATTCCCAATCCGGAGAGCCTTCGAAGGCCACCCGCAAATTCAGTAAAACTCGTAGCTTCTCCCATGCCAGGCTTCTGCAACGTTACCATATTAAGCTTTGTTCGCTCATTCTCAATTATCTTGTTTTCAAAATTTATTGCCGCCTCATTAAAGTCTCCTAAACGGTTCAGCTGCAGCAAAATCCCCGGACTATCATCCAACATAGCCCGCATCGGATCATCGTTTTCATGGTAGAGCGAGTGATCGAGTTCACGCTCTTCGCTGTAGTTGCCGTCCCGGAACTGGCTGTACGCCAGAACGCCATATCCGAGCTCGGTCATATCGAAGTCGTAAGAATTATCCCAATCCCAGCTAGTCGATCCATCTTCGGCAACCCGCAGCTTCCAGTCATCCCGATCCCCCGTGTTCGCGATCATGTTCCTGGGGTCGTTCATTTCGTCGTGTATGTTGTCCAGGAACGATCCGTCCAACTCGAGTCCGTTGCCCTTCCACGCGCTCCCGAGGCTTGAATACACGAGGTCGGAGAACGCGTACGCGGCGGCTTCGCGGCGTTCGCCCGCGGCGTGTATGCCTTCGTGCCCGAACACCGTGGCCAGCTTGGCGGCCTTGTCGATCCCTTGCCCGAGGAAGGCCGACGATACCGCGATGTTGTTCGGATCGTTGTGAGCGTAGTAGCCATACTCGTTGGCCTGCAGGGTGTCGTCGTACTTCACGCCCAGCTGGCCCGCCCGGATCGCCTTCGCGAGGTCATTGGCCGCGTCGTTGCCCGTCCACCCCAGCCCGCTGATCGCCGCCAGCGTCGAGTTGCCCTTGACGCCGCCGAGCTTGAACTTCGAGATGTCGATGGTTTCGGAGAGGCCCTTCAAGCTGGCCGCGATGGTGCCGAGGCTGATATCCGTTCCTCCCTGCCCGAGCTGCATCCCGAAGCCGTCCTTGCCGACGTTCATCTCGAGGAGGCCCATGGAGACCGGATTGCCGCCCGCGTTCTTGAGTCCGGGGATCATCCCGAGGTTCAGGACGTTGAACGTCGCGTTGCCGGTCATCGCGTAGGTCACCGCCGAGCTCGTGAGCCCTCCCGCCAGGCCGTTGAAACGCCCGATGCTCGCCGTGTCGAATACTTTATCACTGAGTCCGGTTCCGTTCCAGTCGTATTTGTTCAAGAGCCCGAGGCTGCCGGACGCGAAGGTCCCCGCCATTCCCGACAGGATGCTGGCGCCCGAGTTGATATTGAACGTGCTCGCGGCGAAGGCGTCCGAACTCCAGCCGAGTGAGCCGTTCGCGTTGAGCTGGAAGGCGTTGATCGCGTTGGTCGCGGTCATGGTCGAGGCGGTCTGGAGGCCGGTGAGCATGGTCTTCCCGATGACGCCCGACATGCTCGATTCGTCCATGAAACCGGACAAGCCGTTTTTCCAGAAGCCGCCCGTATCGCCGCCGAAGCCGTTGAAGACGCCGCCCACGGCGGTGCTCACGGCGCTCGAGGCCACTTTCTTCCCGAAGTCGAGGCCGGCTTGCGCCCAGCTCTTGGCGCCTGAGCCTGCGTCGATGGTCGAGAACACGGCGTCGTCGGCCAGGTTCATCGCGGCGGCGCCGAGCATGGCGGGGAGGCCCGAGCCGGCGGTGCAGATCGTGGCCGCCACCGCGACGCCCAGGTCCACGGCGGAGCGCAGGCTCGGCGCCTTGAAGGAGCTGCCGTAGTCGTCCCACATCGCGCGTTCGTAGAAGGGCTTGCCCGCGGCCGCGTAGCCGTTCGCCTCCACCATCGCGTTCCACTGGAACGCCCCCATGATGCGCGCCAGTTCGCCTTCGCCGGAGCTCACCATGTTCCAGGTCATGGACTTGTCGAGGTTGAGGTCTTCGCCGTCCTTGAACTCGGGCGCGTACCCGAGGTGCTTTCCGAAGAGGCCCGCGTCGCTATAGCTCTTCTTCCGGTATTCGTTCGGCACGGTGAAGGTGATCGGCTTTTCGGAGCCGAAGGGGGTCATCGTGACGACGGTCGGGTTCGCCTTGGCGTCCGCTTCCTTGCGGTCTTCCTCCTCGCGCAGGGTCTTGATTGCCTTGCGGTCTTCCTCGGTGCCGAAGATGTCGTCGAACTTCTCCTTCACTTCGTCTTGCGCCTGGTCGATCATGCCTTCGATGCCCCACGCATCCAGCCGCGCCATCTGGTCCACGTCGAGGCGGGTCGAGATCGCGAGGGTCGGGGCGATGAAGCCGCGGTACGTCCCGACGCTGGTCCGGCGGGTGACGTAGGTGTCGCCCAACGTGGAGTTCACGACGAGGTCCTTCGTATACGCGTCGCCCGAGCGCACGTAGCCGCCGCTGGCGAACACCGAGTCCATGGAGTCGTCGAAGCCCTCGTTGGCGTCGGCCACCTGCTTTTCGTAGTTCTTGCCGATCTCCGCGATCGAGCGCCGGGCGTTCTCCGCCATGATGAGGGCGTTGGACGCCGAGGCTTCTTCCGCGCGCTTCCTTGCCAGGTTCTTCGCGGTGGCTTCGATGAGCGCGGCGTCGCCGTAGGACGGGCCGCCGGAGCCGCGCGCCACCCGCGTGTCGAAGCGGGAGCCGCTTTGGGCCAGGGCCAGGAGGGCGGTGCGCGAGTCGGCGAAGCCGGAGCGCGAAAGGAGTTCGTCCGCGAGTTTGGCGGCGTTCGGGGAGGCGATGCCGATGTCGGAGGCTCCCGCGAAGAGCGTGCGGTTTTCGCGGGCTTCGGCGTCGACGCCGAGGCTCGTGAGCAGGGCTTCGTTCGCGCCTTCGCTGCCGATCCGGGCGGCGCGGTCGAGCCATTCGCGCCGGTCGTCCAGGTAATCGACGTATTCGGCGTTCCACGCGTCCGACTTCTCCGCGTAGGCGTCCGCGTAGTCCTTGCGCCATCGGGCGGCGGCTTCGGTCATCGTCTCGAGGCCTTCCTTCCAGTCTTCCGTGGCCTTCGCGACGATGATGCCGACTCGCTCGTCGAACGCGCCGCGCTTCCGCGCGAGTTCCCTGACGCGCTCGTTCCACTCGATGGTCTTGGCTTCGCGTTCGGCCATGATGCGGGTATCCACCGCCTCGCCGACGCGCGAAGCGAGGGTCTGCACGGCCTGGAGGCGGCCGTCGGAAAATCCGTCGTCGTTCGCGATGTCCTTGAAGCCGACGGCCGCGCTCGTGTCCGCCAGGTCCTTCGCGAATTTCTTGGCGGCCAGGGTGCCTTGGTACGCGGCTTTCGCCTTGGCGGCGTAGTCGGCTTCTCCGACGGTTCCGGCCATGTAGCCTTCGTAGGCGGCGGCGTACGCGGTTTCGGCCGTGGCCGCTTCGGCGAGCGATTTGCCGGCTTTTGCCTTGAGCGCGGCGAGGGCCGCGCCGTTTCGCCCGGCGAACCACGAGTTCATGTCGAGGAGGGTGGACGCCATGTCGGTCTTGGCGGTTTCCCCGTCCGTGAAGTGGTCGAAGTATTCCTTCGCCTGGGCGCGGAGCGCCGTCTCTTCGGCGGCGGGCATCTCGCGTTTCTTCGTTTTCCGGAACGCGTCCAGCGCGGCTGCCACGAAGCGGTCGTAGGTCATCGGCGCGCTTCCGCCGTCCGTGCCCTTCATCGCGGCCAGGCGCGCGCGCGTCGATTCGTAGGCTTCCTCTTCCTTCTTGCCCGCGTCCAGGGCCCCGCCGAGCTTCGCCGTAGAGCCTTCCACGTTGGCCGCCAGCGCGCGGATGTCGTCGCGCACGATGCCGCGCTCGTCGCAGAGGCGGCCCATGGTCGCCGCGTGGTACGCGAGCACGCCGGCCGCGACGGGATGCCAGACCATCCACTTGAGGTCGTTGATCCGCCGCTTATGATACGAGATTTTTCCGCTGTACCAGTCGCGGACTTTCCGGAACGCGTCGAGTTTCGTCGAGCTGTCCATGAACGGATCGAGCTGGGCGTTCGAAAGGCCGGAGAACTTGAGGGCCGCGTAGAATGTGAAGAGTTTGTCGCCCTTGAGCTTGTCCCACGCGGCTTTCTGGTCGGCTTTCACGGGATCGCGGTAGCGGCCGCGGTCCTCGTCCACCCAGTTTCCCCAGAAGGTCGTCACCATGCCGTCCAGGCTCTTGCCGGTCACGTTGCCGGACACGCCCATCTGCTCGTCGAGGCCCGTCGTGCCGAGCGACACGCCGTTCGCGTCGAGATCGGCTTTCGCGTTCGCGCCGGACAAAAGGCGGCGGAGGTAATCCGCGGCCAGCCCGAACTCGCGGGCGACGGCGTCGCGGCCCGAGCCCGCGATCCGGCTCCGCATGCCGGCTTCCCACTCGGAGATGGACCGTTCGTAGGCGGTGCGCTCGTAGCCTTCCGGCAGGGTTTCGCCCGCGTTCTCGAGGTAATCCCTGAGCGCGGCCCGTTCCTCGTCGGTGGTCTTGCCGAGCGTCCCGGTTTCGTCGAAAGACAGGGACAGGCGTCCGTCGGCGTCGAGCTTCACGTAGCCCTTCCAGCCTTCCTTGCCGTCGGCCGCCTTCAGGCTGCCGTCGTCCTCGAACCACGAGGCGGCCGGGCTGGCCACGCGGGCGTAGGTGTCGAGAAGGACGCCGCGCCGTTCCGAGAAATCGCGGGTCAGTTCGCCGATGGCCCTGGCGATGTCGTCGCTCGTCTTGGAGACGGCGGCTGTTGCTTCTTCCAGGCGGCGGTATTCGGCGAGCGCCGCGGCGTATTCGCCGTCCTCGAAGGGCCGGTCGGCTTCGGCCGCGTACAGCGAGTCGAGGACGCGGATCGCGCCGAGGGCGCGGTCGTGCCGGGTTTGGGCTTCGGCGAGCATCGAGGCGGGGCTCCGGTACGCGGCGGCTTCGGCGTCGTCGCCCGACGCGGCCAGGTAGGCGTTTTTCGCCCAGTCGCGGATCGCCTCCGCCTGGTCGAATTCCGCGCGCGCGGCCTGGAGCGTTTCGTACGAGGTCTTGGACGCGCGATAGGCGTCGTCGCGGTCCTTGATCGCCTTCGCGTAGTTTTCCGACGCGGTCAGGAGTTTTTCCATCTCCTTGCCGTAGTCGGCCTTGAGCCGGTTCACCGTTTCTTCGGCCGCGGCGATGAGCGCGGGATCGGCGAGGAGGC
>CAYZZW010000006.1:0-91281 GCA_964482955.1 uncultured Treponemataceae bacterium
ATATTCACCACGAAATCTAGTTTCCATAGTTGTTTCCTTCATTTCTCTGCTGCAACTTATTTTGCAGACACAAAATTGACCTAATCATATGAATAGGTAAAAAAGTGAGGAATGAATTAAAACTATATAAACCAGATTCCGTAACGCATACTATTAGGCTACAAAATATTTTTAAGTTTGTCAACGTCTCAGCGCCGAAGGCGTCAATCTAACATTTGCTTAACCTGCATTGCGTAATTGGCGCACTTTTTGCCGAGGAGCGAAGCGACAACAGCAAAAAATGTGCCAATAGCAATGTCAGGTTGAAGCAGTTGTTAGGTGAATATTTCTATGCACTTCTATGACTTATTTCTTTACAGTTTTTATCATATACATAAATCCAACTCCCCTGCTTTACAGTAAAGCTAGATCCTGCAGCTCCACGTACTTCTTTCCCACTACTACTCATATGTGCAATTTCTTTACACTTCTCATCATATGTATATATCCATGAACCTTGATCAGTAACAAAAAAATCTGAAGCCACTCCAACGACATCTTTTCCACTAGAACTCATGTGAGATAGTTCCTTGTTCTTCTCATCATAAACATAAATCCAACTTCCTTTAGTCTGAACATCTGCAATTGCCATAACAGCCTCCTTTTCAAATACTAATTCCATACGGAACTAGCTTAATTCTTTCATAAGAATATCATAGTATTTTTCTTTTGGGCTTTTCCCAGGTGCAGAAAAATGAAAAAGATCAAATAAGGGGATATTTTTACCTTTTACCTCAAGTGAATATTTACTAATATCAGATCCATACTTAATTGCATCAATTTTCCCTAATGCCTTCAATCTATTCTCAAGATTCATTGTAATAATTAAATCAGGACTCATTATTGATATTTCTTCATTAAAATAGTTAATCTTTGAGTCTGAAAACGAATTAATAAATGAATCAATTAATTCCCAATCAGCTTTCCATTCTTCTGATTCATTACTCAATTTTGAAATGTTCATAAATGCAAAGCTTATTCCATTTTTAGTTGCAAAGGTTTCAGACAACTCTGCTGCTGATGGAATGTTGTCCCAAATAGGAAATCCATTATTTATTCCGTAGGTAATATAAAACATAAGATAATGAAACTTATGTTGATTAATATGTTTATCGCCGATTCGGTTATCTTTATATGCATGATAAAGAACATCAATATAATTCAGGCCATTGATACCTAAGGCTTCTCTTCCAATAAAGAGAACTTTCTTCTTTTGATTTGTATAATATGGATATATGCCGTCAAAAACCATATCGTCTGCACTGTATTCATAAATAAACTTCTTTTTTTGAGCCTCCTTATGCCATTCTTTAAATAGAGACTCTAGTTCAAAAAGCAATTGTTCTTCTGATTGTTGATATTGAATATTTGGTAGAAATTCCACATTGATTCTCCTTTTTGCGCCGCAGGCGTCCACCTAACATCAATTGGGCTGGTCGACCATTGTAAGTTAGGTGTTGGCAATAAGCTGCCGAGAGGAGAAGTTATAACGCACTCGAGTGCCTGTAAGTCATTTTGGGGAAAGTAGTTAGGTTAAAACTGATGACTTAATGGTGGGAAGTTAGGCTGATAGATATAAGTTGAACGAGAGAGGTACTCCTATCCGTCGCGGAAGCCGTCGACGGGACTTTGGACACCGGCGGGACCGCGGTTGAGCACGTGCGTGTAGATCATCGTGGTTTTGACGTCGCTGTGGCCGAGGAGCTCCTGAACGGTGCGGATGTCGTAGCCGGACTCGAGCAGGTGCGTGGCGAAGGAGTGCCGGAACGTGTGGCAGCTGGCGCGCTTCGTGATGCCCGCAGCCAGAATCGCTTCGTGGACCGCGCGCTGGACGAGACTCTCGTCGAGATGGTGACGGCCTTCCTTGCCGGTGGACGGGTCGACCCAGCGACGGTCTTGCGGGAAGACCCATTGCCAACGCCAGTCCGTGGAGGCGCTCGCGTACTTGTTTTCGAGCGAACCCGGCAGGAGCACTTGCCCCCAGCCCTCGTCGAGATCGCGGCCGTGGAGCTCCTTCACCGCAGCCAAATGCTCCTTGAGAGGGAGCGTGAGCGACAGCGGAAGCATCGTCACGCGGTCCTTGGCGCCCTTCCCGTTCCGCACCGTGATGACGTGCTTTTCCAGGTCGAGATCCTGGACGCGGAGACATAGACACTCTTGCAGACGCATTCCCGTGCCGTAGAGCAGGGAACCGATCAGCCGCTTGTCGTCGCGGAGACGCGACAGCACCGCCCGGACCTCGTCGCGGGTGAGCACGACGGGAAGATGCGGACTCTTTTTGGCGCGGATGACACCCGAAAGATCCTCGTCGGGTAGCCCGAGGATGTGGCGGAACAGGAAAAGCAGCGCGGCGAGCGCCTGCGTCTGCGTCGACGCGCTCACGTGCTCGTTGACGGCCAGGTCGGTCAGGAATCGGTTGATCGCCTTGTCGTTCCGGAGCGCCGTCGGATCGGCGGAGCAATACGCCAGGAAACGATCGGCCCAAGTCACGTAGGCGGTGACCGTCCGGGGACTGTAATGACGTACTTTCAGAGCCTGCCCGAGCCGCTCGATCAGGGATCGGGAAGCGGGACCATGGGCGGGCGATCGCGCGCTTGCGGAGCCGGACGATCGTAACTCGCGCGATAAGGACGGCTCGGAGACGTCGTCCTTGAAGAGCGGTTCGGCGGAACCGGCGGGGAGGACGGCGGGACGCGCATCGGAGAACCCGATCGAGCACGCGATCGGTCGATCCATGGATGATCGCGCGTCCGGCGCGCCGCGAACGGGCGCTACGGCGACAACGGCCGGAGCGCCGATCGGCGAGCCGACGGGTTCATCGGCCGGGTCACGGACCGTCGTCGCGGGACGCCAGGGAAAAAGGCCGGTGTCATAGAGGCTTTCCAGCAGCCGATGGGCAGCTTCGGGAGAGCCCGGGATGTACCAAATCCGCTTTTCGGGATTCCAGGCAAAACCCGGAACTTTTTTCAACGCCGCGATGAGAACGGGCTCTTTTGGAATGCGAACGGCGAAACAGCCGCTCTCCTCCGCACTGATCGATACGTCCATGAGTCCCCCGGCGGGCGGCGGCCTTCCAGCCAAGCCCACATGAGGGTAACGACAGCGAGAGGCGGTGCCGCAGGGGATTCTGGACGTTTTTTTGCCAGGGCGAGTCGATTTATCGATCGCGGGGGAGGAGGAAGGGCGCCGGACAGCGTACGATGGCGGGAAACCGGAATCCGAAAACTGGAGGTTTTTGGGATTTCCGCACCGTATGCGAAATCTGGCGCGATTTTCATCCGGGACGCCGCCGAAACAGGCTGTCCCGAACCCATGTCAGTGGGCGGTATCCTAGTATGACACCGCGTTTTTGTCCATGTTTTACGGTACTTTTCGCGGTTTCGGCCGTCGATCTTCGCGTGAGCGATCGAAGCGAGTAGACCGGAGCCGCGCGGTCCGCGGTTGACTTCGCTGGGACGGGGCGGGAAAGCCGCAGTGGTCGTAAATTCCCGCGGCGAGAACCGCTCGCGGAGAGCGCGACCCCGCGCCGGGCGCGGGGGCACGCCCTTCCCCCGTATCGGCTTATCCGAGATGTCGTGCGTGGCGAAGACGGTGGTCGGCACGAAGTTTATCAATGCGAAGGCCAAGGCGACGAGAGCCGAAGTCACGCAGTTTCGTAGACCCAATCCGGCTTGAAGCCCTGGCTTTCGGCGATGATCCCGAGCGACAGCATGGTCGCCTCGTAGGCACGCAGGAGAGTACCCCGATCAAGCAGAGCCTCCTCGTGTTCAATACGGAGATCGGACAACCAAGGCTCGACATCGGTCAGCCATTTTTCGTACGAGACGGTGGCGCGCATCGTTTTCAAGGCTTGGTACTGCAACTCGACCATCGGCTCAAGGTATTCCGTCGAAGGCAGGCGATCCGATTTCGCGGAATTGACCGCCTTCGATACCGGCACCAGGTTCCACAAGCGGTCGTGCGCGACGAAACTCCACGGCAAGTAATGATCGAGGCTGAAAGTATCGGCGGTCAGCGGCGCGCCCGAGTAAATGCACCTGGCCGCTCCACCCAGCTTCGGCAACGCCTTCCGCCACCATCTCGTCTGCGCGCCGAGCGCGTCGCGAACGAGGGGCGGCTCGATTTTTTCGATGATGCCGGGGATGCTCGGGTTGCGTGACTGCAGATACTCGGCCAGACTGAAATGCGTCCAGCCCTTAACGATAGCCAGATTCCGTCCAAGATATTCGATCCAATCATGATGAAGAACGATGCCCGAACGATCGTCGGTGAAACAGTAAAGCGGATTCCGGGTCAGGAACAGTTCGTCCGCCAAGCGGGCGACGGTCGCGTTGACGCGATGGTCCGGGAGGCCGCGCGTCTCCTTTTCGAAAAACGGCCGAATCAACCTGAACGGGACGAATCGCAACAGGGATTCCGTATCGGAGTTCCCTTCGCAGATCGTCCGGAGCCGGCGCCATTCCTTTTGTCCCGCGACGATATACGCCCCCCGGATATCCCCCCACTCGACCGCGTCGATCGCATCCTGCAGCTTGTCCCTGCTTCCGAGGGAAAGCCGGCAAAAGCCGTGCGGATACCCCCCGGCGAGCATCATGTCGACGGCCAGGTCTTTCAGCGGAACGGGACGATCGAGGGCGTCGGCGCCATCGAGGGCCGAACGCCCGATCCGCCCGAGCAGCGCGAGGAAAAAGAAGAATTTGTAGCTGGTAGCGCGATCGTCCAGAAGCCGAGCCAGGATTCCGACATCGACGCGGGAAGAATCCGGCAAGGCAACGGTGTTACCGAGCATGGTTCGCTCCTCTCATGGAGAATACATCATACCATCATGCGGAGGTTCGGAGGAGCGCCGCGGCGCGTACTCGAGGCTGCCGCGGCGCCGGCTCTTCGCGTGAGCGATCGGAGCGAGCAGACCGGAGCCGCGAAGACGGGTCTGGACGTCGCCGGGACGCGCGAGGCGGCCGCGGCGAACGGGAAGGCGCGCGGCGAGGACTGCTCGCGGAGAGCGCGACCCCGCGCCCGGCGCGGGGGCACGCCCCTCCCCTTTATCGCCTTTTTTCGATATAGTGCGCGCATGGCAACCACTTTCGACGACAAGAAGATCATCTACACGATGGACCGGGTGACGAAGCGGCACGGCACGAAGGTCGTGCTCAAGGACATCCGGATTTCCTACTACTACGGCGCCAAGATCGGCGTCATCGGCTTGAACGGCTCGGGCAAGTCGAGCCTGTTGCGCATTTTGGCGGGGCAGGACACGGAGATCCTCGGCGAGACGAGCCTGGCGCCGGGCTACACGATCGGCTTCCTCGAGCAGGAGCCGCACTTGACGGCCGGCAAGACGGTCAAGGAGATCGTGAGCGAGGGCGTGCAGGAGATCGTGGACCTGCTCGCGGAGTTCGACGCGATCAACGAGGCGTTCGGCGACCCGGACGCGGACTTCGACAAGCTGGCGGAGCGCCAGGCGAAGGTGCAGGAAAAGCTCGAGGCGGTGGACGCCTGGAACCTGGATACGAAGCTGGACCTGGCGATGGACGCCCTGCGCTGCCCGCCCGCGGACAAGGTGGTGGACGTGCTCTCGGGAGGCGAACGCCGCCGCGTGGCGCTCTGCCGCCTCCTGCTCCAGAAGCCGGACATTCTGCTCCTCGACGAGCCGACGAACCACCTGGACGCGGAGACGGTGGCGTGGCTCGAGCGGCACCTCCGCGAGTACGCGGGCACGGTGATCGCCGTCACGCACGACCGCTACTTCCTCGACAACGTGGCGGGGTGGATCCTCGAGCTGGACCGCGGCGAGGGCATCCCCTGGAAGGGGAACTACTCGAGCTGGCTGGACCAGAAGAAGAAACAGCTCGAAATGGAAGAAAAGGGCGAGTCGGACCGGGCGAAGACCCTGCAGCGCGAGCTCGAGTGGATCGGCATGAGCCCGAAGGGGCGGCACGCCAAGTCGAAGGCTCGTATAGAACGCTACGAAAAGCTGCTGGCCGAGGACGGCAAGGAAAAGCTGCGCGAGGCGAAGATCGTGCTGCCGGCCGGGCCGCGCCTCGGGTCGGTGGTCATCGAGGCGAAGGGCTTGTCGAAGTCGTACGACGACCGCATCCTCTTCGACAACATGAGCTTCGAAGTGCCGCCGGGAGCGGTGGTGGGCATCATCGGCCCGAACGGCGCCGGCAAGACGACGCTCCTCAAGCTCATCACGGGGCAGGAAAAGCCGGACGCCGGCACGATACGCCTGGGCGAGACGGTGAAGCTGGCGTACGCGGACCAGATGCGCTCGCACCTCGATTCCGAAAAGACGGTGTGGGAGCAGCTCTCCGGCGGGCTCGACATCGTGAAGCTGGGCGCGCGCGAAGTGAACTCGCGGGCGTTCTGCTCGTGGTTCAATTTCTCCGGCGGCGACCAGCAGAAGAAGGTGGGCGTGCTCTCGGGCGGCGAGCGGAACCGGCTCAACATGGCGATGATGGTGCAGGAGTGCGCGAACGTGCTGCTCCTTGACGAGCCGACGAACGACCTGGACGTGAACACGATGCGGGCGCTGGAAGAGGCGCTCGACAACTTCGCGGGCTGCGCGCTCGTCGTGAGCCACGACCGCTGGTTCCTGGACCGCGTGTGCACGCACATCCTCGCGTTCGAGGGCGACAGCGCGGCGATCTGGTACGACGGCAACTTCACGGAGTTCGCCGAGTGGCGGCGCGAACAGCTCGGCGCCGAAGCCGACCGTCCGCATAGGTTGGTGTACCGGAAACTGGAACGGTAGCAATGCGGACGGTCCGGGGTGGCGGCGAGTTCGGTCACGAACTCGCCGGCCGCGGCCGAGCGCAGCGAGGAGCGCGGCACCGGTTGGTATACAGAAAACACGAACGGTAAGCGACGGAAGTTTCAGCTACGGTTTCATAGATGACCGCCCGGAACGGGATTCCGGGCGGTTTTTTTATCGCCCGCTCCCATGGACGGAATCGGGCGTTTTTACTAGGCTTCCGTGGTGGTCCCGCGCGTTTCTTCCATACAGGCCTGCGGAACAGGCGATTCGCGACCCGGAGCCACGTGGAGCGTACTTCGATGAAACTCGGTACCAAGATCAGTCTCGCGGTGCTGGCGGCGGGGCTCGTGCCGCTCGCCGTGATCGGCGGCGTCATCGGGTCGAGCGCTGCGGCGGAAGCCACGCGCAACGCCGAGCTGCGCGCGATGTCGGAGACCGCCACGACGGCGGCGAAGCTCACGACCTTCTTCGACGCCCGGCTGGCCGCGGTCACGTACGCGGCGGGCACGAAAGCGGCGCGCGACTTCGACTGGCCGGCCTTCGAAACCGGAGCCCGGAGCGTCGTCGGAAGCGGCCGCTTCTTCGAAAAGCTGCTCCTCGTGAACGCGGACGGCACGTACTGGGCGACGAACGCGGGGAATCCGGCGAAGCGCGGCCTCGTGACGAAGGACGACAAGAACCCGGACGCGGCGCCGAACTCCCTGTCGGAACGCCAGTATTTCAAGGATCTCGTGTCGTTCAACAAGACCGGCGCCACCGACATCGTGGCGGATCCGGCCATCTCGCTCTCGAACGGCGCGCGGCAGATCGTCGTCGGCGCGGCGATCGTCGAGAATTCCTACCCGGTCGGCATGGTCGGCGGTTCGGTGGTCCTCGAAACCCTGGAAACCGATTTCGCGGCGATTTCGAAAGAGGTGCAGACGAACCTCGGCGCGGCGGCGTACTTCTTCCTGCTCAGCCCCGCGGGCGACTTCGTGTACCATCCGGACCCCGAACGCAATCTCCGGCTCGGCGAGACGGGCGGCAAGAAAGTGGAGCTCCGCGGGAACATCCGCTCGCAGGACGAGGACGAAGCCCTGCGCGACGTCGGGAGCCAGATCCAGTCGAACGCCTCGGGCTCGGCGACGTTCCTCGATCCGTGGACCAAGAAGGCTTCCACGGTCCACTGGATGCCCGTCGGGTCGACCGGCTACCGGCTGGCCCTCGTGACGCCCGAGCTGTCGAGCCACGCGTCCGTCTCGGCGACGCTCTGGAAGATCGCCATCGTGACGGTCGCCACCTTCGCGGCCCTGATCGCGATGGCCGCGGCGCTCGGTCGCGCGATCGGCGTGCCGCTCTCGCGGGCGGCCTCGGCGCTGGCGGACGTGGCGGCGGGCGACGGCGACCTGACTCGATCGCTGCCGGTGCGCGGACGGGACGAAGTGGCCGCCCTCTCGAAGGCGTTCAACGATTTCGCCGGCGCCATGGCGGCCATCGTCCGGAAGATCCGGACCGAGGCCGATTCCACCGGACGCGGGACTGAGGAGCTCGAGCGCGGCTCCATCCGGGCGCGGGAAGCGCTCGACAAGATCCTTTCCGTGTCGTCGTCCATCGAGCGCGAGGCCGACGCGCAGAACGCGAGCGTGCGGAAGGTGGCCGACGCCTTCCACGCGGGCGAAACGGGGATGCGGCGTCTGTCCGACGACATCGAAACGCAGTCGTCCGGCGTCGTGGAATCGTCCGCGGCCATCCAGGAGATGATCGGGAACATCGCGTCGGTGAGCCGCACGATGAAGCGCCTCGACGAGCGGATGGGTTCGCTGCTCCAGAGCTCGTCGAGCGGACGCGAGGTCCTCGAGGACGCGGCTCGCTCGATCAAGAACGTGGCGGCCCGCGCGAGCGCGCTCGAGGAGGCGAACGCGGCCATACGCGGCATCGCCGAGAGCACGAACCTGCTGGCGATGAACGCGGCCATCGAGGCTGCGCACGCGGGCGACGCGGGCCGCGGCTTTTCCGTGGTGGCCGACGAAGTGCGCAAGCTGGCGGAGACCGCGCAGGAGCAGTCGCGCATCATCGCGCTGGAACTGACCTCGTCCAACGAGTCGGCGATCGAGGCCGAGCGCACCTCGCTCCTCGCCGAGGAGTCCTTCGACGCGATCATGGCGGGCATCGCCGACGTGAACCAGCTGCAGGCCGAAATCAACCGCGCGATGGACGAGCAGGGCGAGGGATCGCGCCAGATCCTCGAAGCCCTGGCGGACGTCAACCAGCGGACGGAAGGCGTGCGGCAGGTGTCTGGCGAGCTCAAGGCGACGAACGCGGCCATCGAGACGGCCGTCCGCGAGCTGGAATCGTCCAACGCGGGCGTGATGGCGCGGCTCCGCGAGATCGTGGCGGAGATCGACGACGTCGGCGAGGCGACTTCGGCCATGTTGGGCCGGATCGACGGCACCCGGGCCGCGGCGCGCGCGACCACCGAGCTCCTGGACCGCTTCAAGCTGCCGGAAGACGTCCGGGACGCGGAAGCCGGAGACACGTGCGTCGGAGACAAGGAAGCGGGCGGCGCGGCCGACACGCCGGCCGACGACGCGCGGCCGGCGGACGAATCGACCGAAGACGGGAACTCCGCCGAATCGGTCCGGTAAACGTCCGAAACGCCTCGGGCGGCTCGTGGACACGTGGCCGCCCGGAGCGGTATCTTCAGGCACACACCGGAGGATACCGCCCATGTCAGTCACGCGCCGCTCGCCCGTCCCGTCCGACATCCAGATAGCCCAGGAAGCCGTGCCGAAGCCCATCGCCGAGATCGCCGCCCGCTACGGGATCGCGCGCGAGTCGCTCGAGCTCTACGGCGACTACAAGGCCAAGCTTTCTTCGGATTTTTGCGCCTCCTGCGAGGACAAGCCCGACCGCGCGAAATACATCGACGTGACCGCGATCACGCCGACGCCGCTCGGCGAAGGCAAGACGACGACGACGATCGGCCTCGTGCAGGGACTCGGCGCCATCGGCAAGAAGGCCGCGTGCGCCATCCGCCAGCCGTCGATGGGCCCGACCTTCGGCATCAAGGGAGGCGCGGCCGGCGGCGGCTACAGCCAGGTCGTGCCCATGGAGGACTTCAACCTCCACCTGACCGGCGATATCCACGCGGTGTCGGCGGCGCACAACCTCTGCTCCGCCGCCCTCGATTCGCGCATCCACCACGAAAGCCGCTGGAGCGACGCGTACTTCGAAAAGCAGGGCGTGAAGAAACTCGGGCTCGACCCGTACCGCGTGTGGTGGCGCCGCGTCATCGACATGAACGACCGCGTGCTCCGCAAGATCGTGGTCGGCGCGGGCGGCGTCGAGAACGCGCCGCTCCGCGAGACGGGTTTCGACATCGCGGTGTCGAGCGAGGTGATGGCGATCCTCGCGCTGGCCCGCGACCTGCGCGACCTCCGCGCGCGCATCGGCCGCATCGTGCTCGGCCTCGACCGCTCCGGCAAGCCCGTGACCGCGGAGGACATCGGCGTGGCAGGGGCGATGACGATCCTGCTCAAGGACGCGGTGAAGCCGAACATCCTCCAGACCCTCGAGGAGCAGCTCGCGTTCGTGCACGCGGGACCCTTCGCCAACATCGCGCACGGCAACAGCTCGATCATCGCGGACTTCGCCGCGTCGCGCGTGGCGGACTACGTGGTGACCGAGAGCGGCTTCGGCGCGGACATGGGGCTCGAGAAGTTCCTCGACATCAAGTGCCGCGCGAGCGGGATGTACCCGGACGCGGCCGTCGTCGTGACCACGGTGCGCGCGCTCAAGATGCACGGCGGCGGCCCCAAGGTGTCGCCGGGCAAGCCCCTCGCCAAGGAGTACGTCGAGGAGAATCTCGAGCTCGTAAAGAAGGGACTATGCAACCTCGAGGCGCACATCCGCATCGTGCGCGGCTTCGGCATTCCCGTGGTCGTGTCGATCAACGCCTTCCCCGGCGACACGCAAGGCGAGTGGGACCTGATCCGCGACGCCGCGATCAAGGCCGGCGCCGTCGACGCGGTGGTGTCGCGCAACTTCGCCGAGGGCGGCGAGGGCGCGGTGGAGCTGGCGCGCGCGGTCGAGAAGGCCGCCGCGACGCCGCACAACGTGAAACCGTTCTACGACGCGAACCTGCCGGTGCGCGACAAGATCGAGCTCCTCGCGAAGGAAGTTTACGGCGCCGCGTCGGTGAGCTACACGCCGGAGGCCGAGGATTCGATCGACACCTACGAAAAGCTCGGCTTCGGGAATCTGCCCATCTGCATGGCCAAGACGCAATACTCGCTGTCGCACGACCCTGCCCTGAAAGGCGCGCCGCGCGGCTTCGTCTTCCCGGTGACGGAAGTGCGCCTGGCGGCTGGCGCCGGCTTCATCTACCCGCTCTCCGGCGAGATCAACACCCTGCCCGGCCTCTCGACGAAACCGGGCTACCTCGGGATGGACATCGACGTGGAGACGGGGAAGATCATCGGGCTGTCGTAAGGACGGCAGCGCGAGCGGACGAGGCGCGCGGCGGCCGGTCGCCCGTTCAGCAGCCAGCGGGCGGCTGGGGAGCCCTGTCGGTCTTCGGGTCGCGCAGGAAGGTTTCGCCCTTCACGAACCAGGACACGCCGAAGAAGAACAGGGACGACGTCTCGCAGATGAGCACGATCCGCAGCTCGTTCAAGAGCTCTTCGGGCATGAGGAAATGGCAGGCGACGATCGCGAGGAGCGACGCGGCCATCATGACGCCGCAGACGACGTACACGACGTTGCGCGCCTTCTTGCGCGGGGACGGACGCTTGTCGGGATCGCTCTTCGTGAAGAGGAAGAGCGACATGCACGCGAGTATCCCGAGAAAGGCCGCGGACGTCGCGACGTGGAACAGATCGGACACGTCGGGCGTCAGCTGGAAGATGCCGACGAACTCCGCGGGATCGAGCCGGTTCCGGCAGGGGAAGGCCGGCACGCCGAGCCCGAAGACGCCGGCGGCGATGGTCACGATGCGGTCGACGAGGTCGTAGCCCTTGTAGCAGAGCAGGAAGATGGCGACGACGACGAGCGTGCCGCACACGAGATCGCGCATGTTCGAGTAGTAGTACATGCTGATCGATTCGAGCACCGCGACGCCCGCGAAACAGAGCCCACCCGCCACGCACGCGAAGGGCAGGAGCATGCCCATGAGGCCTACCGTACGCCTGAGCGCGCGATAGGACAGGATGATGTCCTCGTTTTTCTTGCCGAGCGCCGCCGCCACGCGCGCGCCGATTTCCGAAAGTTTCAAGGCTTCCTCCGCACCACGAGGGCGTCGCCTTCGTCGCCTCCGGATTCCGAAGCGAGCCGTTCCGCCCGCTCGCGGAAGGCGTCCTGCGCGGAAAAGGGCTCCGCGCCGTTTTTCGGCTCGACGCGGATCCACTCGCCCGAGGGCAGGAGCTCGCGCGCCTTGACGGTGTCCCTGAAGCAGGCTTCGAGCGACTCGCGGACGCGGGCCCGCGCGGCGTCGTCGAGCACGGGGAACAGGAGCTCCACGCGGCGCTCGAGGTTGCGCGGCAGCCAGTCCGCCGACGAGAGGTAGACTTCCGTCGCGCCGCCGTTTCCGAACACGAAGGCGCGCGAATGCTCGAGGAAGCGCCCGACGATCGACACGACGCGGACGTTCTCGGAGAGGCCGGGCACGCCCGGCACGAGCGCGCACACCCCCCGGACGTTGAGGAGGACGCGCACGCCGCGCGCCGACGCCCGGTAGAGCGCCTCCACCACGTCTGGATCGGCCAACGCGTTGAGCTTGGCCATGACGAGACCGGGTCTGTCCGGGCCGCTCCGCTCCGCCTCGCGGTCGATCATGGCGACGATCCGCTTCTTGAGGCCGAAGGGAGACACGGCCAGCGTGGCGAACTCGCGCATGTCCGAGACGCCCGTGATCGCGTTGAAAAAGAGCCCGACGTCGTAGCACACGGCGTCCGCGGCCGTGAAGACGGAAAAGTCCGAGTAGAGCGCGGCCGTGCGGCTGTTGTAGTTGCCGGTGGACAGGTGGGCGTAGCGGCGGACCGAACCGTCGTCCTCCTTCCGGACGACGAGGATGGCCTTCGCGTGCACCTTGAAGCGCGCGATGCCGTAGACGACGATGGCCCCCGCCTGCTCGAGCCGCGCCGCCCACGCGATGTTCCGCGCCTCGTCGAAGCGCGCCTTGAGCTCGACCACGACGGTCACCTGCTTGCCGTTCCGCGCCGCCCGGGTGAGCGCGCGCACGATGGGGGAATCGCCCGAAGTGCGGTAGAGCGTCATCTTGATCGCGAGCACGTCCGGATCCGAGGCAGCCGTCTCCACGAAGCGCTCCACCGGGGCGAACGAGTCGTACGGCACGTGGAGGAGGACGTCGCGGCGGCGGATTTCCGTCCAGAGATCGCGGTCGTCCTCGAAAGCGGGATGGAGCGCCTGGACGAGCGGCGGATGGCGGAGCCGGTCGAAGCCCTTCGCCTGCGCGAGTTCCATGAAGCAGCGGAGGCTCACCGGGCCAGGCACGTCGTACACTTCGCCGTCCGACAGGCCGAGCGCGTCGGTCAGCATGGACTTGAGGATGGGCGAAGCCCCCGAGAACGTGAGGCGCACCGGCCAGGAATTCTGGCGGTTCACGAGCACTTCCTCCATCGCGGCCACGAAGTCGTCGTCGCGGTCTTCGTCCACGCCGATGTCCGCGTCGCGCGTGACCCGGAAAAGCGCCCGCTCCTTCGCGACGTAACCGGGGAACAAGCCGTGCGCGAAGTGGAGGACGATGTCGTCGAGCAGGGCGACGCGGACGACGCCGTCTTCGGGCGGCAGGAACACGAAGCGGTCCACGTTGTACGGCACCTGGACGACCGCGAGGCGGCGGCCGGCCGGATCGCCGTCCTCCGGCTCGAGGGCGAAGGCGGCGTGGACGCGGAGGTTGCCGGTGCCCGGGAAGCCGGCTTCGTGCCCGACGGAGAGCGGAGTCAAGGTCGGCAGGACGCGGTCGCGGTAGAAAGCGCCGAGCGTCAGCATGAGGTCCGACGCGTAGTCGCGCGGGCCGAGCATGACGAGCCCGGCCGCCGCGAGATCGGGCAGGATCCCGTCGTTCAGGCAACGGTAGGTTTCCGCCGTGATTTCGCGGGCGCGCTTGCCGATCGCCTCGAGGAGATCCTGGGGATCCTCGACGCCGGATTCCGGCAGCGACTGGCCCCGCCGGGCGGCGGCCTTCACCGCGGCGACGCGCACCATGAAGAACTCGTCGAAATTCGAGCCGACGATCGAGACGAACTTGAGCCGCTCGAGCGGCGGGTTCGATCGGTCGAAGGCCTCGCCGAGGACGCGCGCGTTGAACTCGAGCCACGACAGCTCGCGGTTGAAGCGCCGCGTCACGACAGCGTCACCTTGAGGCCGAAAACCTCCTCGAACATGTCGCCCTTGTCGCGGAGCGTGAGGCGCTCGAGCGACAGGTCGCCGCCCTTCGACTCGATGGCGAGCACGAGCCGGTCGTCGTCGACGCGCGACGACACGACGGACACTGACTGCGAGTGGCCGCGGTCGAGCGAGTCGGCGACGCGCAGGATGGACGCGAGCTTGCGGACGACGATGCGGTCTTCGCGGGAGAGGCCCATGAAATTCGGGTGCCCAGAGTTCGGGCCGGACTTCCGGTGGTAGCGGACGCAGTTGGCCACGATGACCTGGTCGTCGCGCCGAAGCCCGAAGATCTCGGAGTTGAGCACGATGTACTCGGAATGGCGATGATGGCCGCTCGCGCGGATGAAGGCGCCGATGTCGTGGAGGATCGCGGCGGTCTCGAGAAGCGTGCGTTCGCGGCGGCCGAGGCCGTGGCTTTCCGCGAGCGAGTCGAAGATCTTCGCGGCGAGCGCGGCCACGTGCGTCGAGTGCGGCTCGTCGAAGCGGTACTTCCGCCCGAGGGCGAGCGCGGACGCGAGGATCTGGGCGCCGAGCGTCGCGCGGAACTCCGAGTCGGGTCCGCCGGCCAGGTCGACGAGGAGGCCGTCGCGCATCGACGCGAGCGGCACGATGAGATCCTCCGCGCTCGTGCGCTCGAGGAAGAGGCGCGCGACGGTGAGCCCCGGCAGGAAGGCTTCGGCCTCGTCGTAGCGGAGGCGGTAGCGGTCGACGAACTCCTCGACCGAAAGGCCGGCGAGACCGTCGACGAAGGCGACGAAATCCTGACGGTTCACGACGACGTAGTCGCGGCCGGTCTGTTGCCCGGCGAAGCGGGCCACGGTGCGCGCGTCGCTCCCGAACACGACGAAGGCGCGCACGCTCGACAGCTCGAGTTCGGCGTCGAGCATGTCGCAGGAGGTGCGCACGCTGTCGGAGAGGTAGCGGAGTATCGAGTCGCCCGACGCGACCGTGGCCCGCGAGAGGCCCTCCATGCGCGCGGTGCCGATGCCGAGCGAATGCGCGGCGGTCATCTTGCCGCGTCTGAGCAGCATGAGCTCCGTGGAACCGCCGCCGACGTCGATGATGAGGGCGTTCGACCGGGAAAGCTGGCGATAGTCGTCGCCGAGGGCGCGGCGCACGGCCAGGAACATGAGGTGGTTTTCCTCGATGGCCTCGATGATGTCGACGGAAAAGCCGGTGCGGAGGAACACGCGGTCGGCGAAGGTGTCGCGGTTCGAAGCTTCGCGGAGGGCGCTCGTGGCGATCACGCGCGCGGCGGACGGCGCGATGCCGTAGGACGTCAGCAGTTCGCGGATGCCCCGCAGCACGGAAACGGCCTGCGCCGTGGTTTCGCGCCCGACGGCGCCGGACTTGAAGACGTCCCGACCGAGCGAAACGGGTTTTTCCGCGCGGTCTATGACGCGGTAGCCGCCGTCGGCGTCGACTTCCGCGACGACGGCGCGGATGCCGGTGGAGCCGATCTCGACGACCGCGACGGGGCCGGCCGCCGTTTCCGATCCATGATCACGCATCGTCTCGTCGCCGGGTTCCATAGCGCTCCTTCCGTATGAAACAGGAGGATATAACCACCCGCGAAGGAATACAAGCGATCCGCGCGAAAGGGCCGCGCCTTGCGAAAGCGAACGCGCGCGGTGTAGACTGGACGCATGAAAACGCGGTTCCGCATCGCCTTCATCCTCCTCGTCGCGCTCCTCGCGACGGGCTGTTCGGGCTTGCACGGCTGGGGCGTCGTGCTCTGGAGCTTCGACGCGTCCGCCGGCTCGGCCGCGGACACGAACGCGGGAACCGGCAGTCCGGACGCGGCCGCGAAAACCGTACCGAGCGGGACCATCGTCCCCATCATGATCAAGTCCAACATCAACCACGTGTACGTCGTCCGCGTCCCCGGCACGAAGGAAAACGTCGAGGTCGCGCTCTGGCGCCTCGAATACTTCAAGGACAAGGCCAAGGCGCTCCGATACGCGGAAGCCTTCGCGCCGCTCGCCGGCGCCTACGGGCTGACGCTCCGCGACGGTCTCGCCCTCCGCGACGAGGCGACCAACCTGGCCAAGCAGGTGTACCGCCTCCGCCTGTCCGAGCCGGTGAAGCTCCTCAAGAAGGTGGACGGCCAGGAGGTGGTGACCGGCGGCAAGAAACTCCCGGGCGACTGGTACCTCGCGCTCGCCCAGGACGGCACGCGCGGCTACGTGTTTTCGAACCAGCTCAAGCTCTGGGACGACACGAAGGAAGCGCGGCCCGCGATCGCCTCCGACGCCGCCGCGTCCGACCAAGCATCGCAACTCTTCGGCAAGACCTGGCGCCCCGATTATTACGCGACCATGGTCGAATCGGAGAAAATCGACCTCGCGCGCTTCGACCTTCGCTTCGGGCTCTTCACCGACGCCGTCCGCAAGACCATCCGCGTCGAAGTGCCCGGCGCCTCGCGCGTGATCGCCTACGAGGAAATCAAGCGGCAGAAGAACGGTTCCTGGCGTTTCGACGACCAGCCCGTCACGCTCGTCTTCAACGGCGTCGACCGCGCGACCGTCACCTTCGAGAAGGAAGCCGCGCCGAACGCCTACGCGTTCTCGCTCTTCGACGGCGACATCCGCGCCATCGTTCAGGCCGAGGAACTCCGGCGCCTGACCGCCCTGGCCGGCATCGTCCGCGCCGCGCCCTGCGCCGCGCCGGACGGCACCCGCCTCGAGCTCGCGAAGTCGGGTTCGTTCACGGTGAAGGCCGCGGGCGCCCAGGCGGCGCTCCCCCCGGGCGCCGGGCAGCTCGCGATCGACCTCTTCGCGTCGGACGCGCTGGCCGACGCGTGGGAAGGCGGCCTGACCTTCCGCTACGAAGGCGCCGCGACCGCCCCCCGCTTCCTCTACCGCGTCGAAGGCTCGACCCTGACCCTGGGGCCGCTCGACGACGGCATGCTGTCGGGCGCGATCGCCGTGAAAGCCCCGGCCTCGACCATCGAGTTCCGCGCGACGGGCGACTGACACCGTGGCCTTCGTGCAGTTCTCAGAGGTTTCGCTCGCCTTCGGCGCGCGCGACATCCTCAAGTCCGTCAATCTCAACCTGGCCTCGGGCACGAAGGCCGCGCTGTGCGGCCCGAACGGCGCCGGCAAGTCCACGCTCATGAAGATCGTGGCCGGCGTCGTCGCGCCGGACTCCGGCGAGCGAGCCGTCCAGAAGGGCACGCGCGTGTCGTACCTGCCGCAATCGGGCATCGCGTACGCCTCGTCCACGGTCCTCGAGGAGGCGGATCGGGCCTACGCGCCGGTGGAAGCCCTCGTCCGCGAACGCGACGAGATCGGATCGCTGCTGGAACGCTCGACGGCCGACGACCCGAAAACCCTCGCGCTCGTCGAGCGCTACCACGAGCTCCACGAGAGCATCGAGGATTCCGGTTACTGGCGGCGGCGCGACCGCATCCTCGAAGTGCTCGCGGGCCTCGGGTTCAAGCCGGAGGACGCGGAGCGCCGCGTCGAGGAGTTTTCGGGCGGTTGGCAGATGAGGCTGGCCCTCGCGAAAGTGCTCCTCGAAAACCCGGACATCATGCTGCTCGACGAGCCCACGAACTACCTCGATCTCGAGGCGCGTTCCTGGCTCGAGGAATTCCTCTCGGGCTTCAAAGGCGGCTTCGTCGTCGTGTCGCACGACCGCTCGTTCCTCGACGCCACGGTGGGCGAGATCTACGAAGTCTGGAACGGCAAGCTCACGCGCTACACGGGCACCTACTCGCAGTACGAACGCAACCGCTCGCGCGAGCTCGCGACGCTCTTCGAGCAGTGGGAGCGCCAGCAGGAGGAGATCGCGCGCATCGAGGATTTCATCCGCCGCTTCCGCTACAACTCCTCGAAGGCCGCGCTCGTCCAGTCGCGCGTCAAGCAGCTCGAAGCCATCGTGCCCATCGAAATCCCGGAGGGGATGAAGCGCATCCACTTCAGCTTCCCCCCCGCCCCGCCCTGCGGCAAGATCGCCCTCACGGCCGAGGGACTCTCGAAGTCGTACGGCGAGCGGCGGGTCGTGCGCGATTTCTCGACGCTCGTCGACTCGGGGATGAAAGTCGCCTTCGTCGGTCCGAACGGCGCCGGCAAGTCCACGCTCATGCGCATCATCGCGGGCGTCGATCCGGACTACACGGGCACCCTCAAGCTCGGCACCGGGATCGTGCCGGGCTACTTCGCGCAGGACGTGGCTGAGTCGCTCGACGGCGCGCGCACGGTGGAGGAAGAGGCGGAATCGGTCTGCCCGACGCACCTCATCCCCAAGCTGCGCAACCTGCTCGGCGCCTTCCTCTTCCACGGGGACGACGTGGAGAAGAGCGTCCGCGTCCTCTCGGGCGGCGAGCGCTCGCGGCTCGCCCTCGTGAAGATGCTCCTCAAGCCCGCCAACCTCCTCGTCCTCGACGAGCCGACGAACCACCTCGACCTCGACTCGAAGGACGTCCTCCTCGACGCGCTCAAGCGCTTCCAGGGCACGGTGCTCTTCGTGTCGCACGACAGGTTCTTCATCGAGGGGCTGGCCGACCGCGTCCTCGAACTGTCCTGTGGATCGACGCCGCGCCTCTATCCCGGCGACTACGCCTACTACCTCGAAAAGCGCGCCAGCCTCGCCGCCGACTCCGCGGCCGCCGCGGCGTCGACGACCGCCCCGGGCGCGGCGAAACCGGCGGCGCGCCGGCCGGAATCCGAAAAGGCGGCCTCGCAATCGGCCAACGCGCCGCGCAACTACGCGGAAGACAAGGAACGGAAGGCCCGCGCCCGCAAGCTCCAAAAACGGGAAGAGGAAATACTCGCCAGGCTCGAGACGATCGACCGGCAGAAGGAAGCCGCCCAGCACCAGATGGGCCTGCCGGAAAACTACGTGGACGGCCCGAAGATGAAAAGGCTCCAGGACGCCGTCGACGAACTCGAGGCGGAAGCCTCCGCCCTGTCCGCCGAGTGGGAAGCCGTGTCCGCCGAGGCGGCCGCCCTCGAATAGGCCGTCAGACGCCGTCGAGCTTCTTGGCGGACTTGACGAAACGCGACAGGACGACGGCGCCCGCGACCAGCGTGACGAGCGCGAGCGGCCAGGTGCCGGAACCCGCGAACAGGAAAAAGTCGTACAAGCCGTGGATCCCCACCGCCCAGAGGAAGCCCCGGAACTCGTACGCCTCCGGCTTATCCATCGCCCCCACCTTCGCCCGCCCGATGTGGTAGCCCATGATGCCCGACGCCACGGCGTGGAGCGGGACGGCGGTGAAGGCGCGCGCGTACAGGACGGCCGGATCGCCGATCCCGTACAGCAGGTTTTCGACGAAGGCGAACCCGAGGCTCACGCAGATCGTGTAGACGATGCCGTCCATCACCTCGTCGAATTCGCGGCGTCGCCGGATGAAGCGGCGGACGAAAAACCACTTCACCCCCTCCTCGACGAGTCCCGCCACGACGAAGGCCGAGAAGAAGGCCGCGAAGAGCCCCCGTTCGCGGAAGCCAGCGACGGCCGAAAGCGAAATCTCGATGACGAGGGCCGGGATGACGGCGGCGAACCCGAACAGGACGCTCTTCCCGATGAGCCCGAGCGGCTCCGGGCGCTTCCGGTCGAGCCGGTAAAACCAGAAGAGGAGCGCCGCCGCCGGCAAGGCCGCGAGCAGGGTCAGGAACGCGATATCGGCCACCATGCGTCCAGTGTAGCGGCGGCGGCCGGACGGCGCCAGGAGCCGCCCGGCCAACCGACGTCAGCATGGACATTTTCGCGAGCCGGGTCTATACTTTCGGCACATAACCACGACCTTCGCGGGTAAGGAGTCGATCGCCATGGATACGAGAAACAGCCTGATTACCTTCATCCTCCTCGTCCTTCTCTTCGCCTGTACCTTCATCTTTTCCGTCGACGCGCTGGGCACCCCGAACGCGCTCTACGGCGTCGTCGCGATCATCGGCTTCATCGTCTGCATCGGGATGTCGCTGTTCTCGAGCATTCTGGCCGCCCAGAACGGCGAAGGCATCGCCATCTGGCTCCGCGTCTACGCGGTGGTCATTTCCATCGTCTTCATCTGGTTCCTCACCCGCTGCGGCACCGCCTTCGGCCTCTGGTAAACGCGCAACCGAAGAAGCGCCGCGACGGAAAGCGGCGCTATGAACGAGAGGGGCTCGGGAAAGCGACCTGCGTGTCGCGCTCCCGAGCCCCTCTCGTTTTCCGCCTTGGCGAAGTTCCCTACGACTTGATCGTCCAGCGGCCGTCTACCTGGGCGAATTTGTCGGAGGTCAGTTCGAGGACGCGGCCGTCGTCGCCCGACAGCCGGAGCCGTTCGGCGGGAACGTTGACTTCGATCACGCGAAACGTGGCTCCGTCGTAGTTGAAGCGCGTGCCCTCGCTCGGCATCTTCCGGCGGTTTTCGCGGTAGAAGCCGAACTCGTAGGCCAGGCAGCAGAGGAGACGGCCGCAGGGGCCGGAGATCTTCATCGAGTTGAGCGAGAGGTTCTGGTCTTTGGCCATCTTGATCGAGACGGGGACGAGCTTGTCGGTGAGCCCGTGGCAGCAGAGCACGCGTCCGCAGATGCCGCAGCCGCCGGTGACGCGCGCCTCGTCGCGGACGCCGATCTGGCGGAGCTCGATGCGCATCTTGAAGATCGACACGAGATCCTTCACGAGCTCACGGAAGTCCACGCGGGCGTCCGCCGTGAAGAAGAACAGCACCTTCGGTTCCTCGAGGAGGAAATGCGCGGACACGAGCTTCATGGGGAGCCCGTGCGTCATGATCTTGTCCTGGCACACCGAAAACGCGTGCGCTTCCTTGTCCACGTGCGACGCGCGCCGCGCGAGATCCTCGGGCGACGCCGGGCGTTCGATATGGATCAGCTCGGCCGGATCGACGTAGCCGGGCGACTTCACGACGCCGAGCAGCAAACACAGGTCCTTGCCGTAGCGGGTGAGGGCCACGACGTGCGACCGGGCGGGCAGCGGTTCCGCGCCCGGTTCGGCTTCGAAGAACGCGTAGTGCGTCTCGTGCGAATGCTCCACCTGGATGCGGTAGAGCGGCTCCGGAAGGGAAGTCCGGGTTTTGTCCCGCTGCTGGGCGGGCGGATCCTGGCGCTCGGCGCCCTCGTCTTCGAGCCCGCGGAGCGCCTCGTCGTCTTCGTGATCGTAATTGTCGGCCATGCTGGTTCCCCACAAGCCGCCCCCGCGGGGACGGCGTCCGTTCAAGTGATGAGGTCGACGAGCATCCCGTTGATCTCGTCGATGCGCCCGAGGATGTCCAACTGGCTCCTCTGCGCTGAGATGACTTCGGCCGCGAGACGTTCCAGCTTCTCGTCGACGACCGACAACGACGAGAACTTCTTTCTTTTGAGCACGTCCCGGGCGGAGGACCGCTCTTCGAGCTTGTACGAACGCTCGACCACGTGATGGACGAAATTGCGGACCGCGCGCTTGTAGGCGGTCACCGCGTCCGGGCTCGGATTGCGCTTGAGCTCCTCGCCCAGCCCGAAGACGCCGTCGAGCATCTCGCCGAGCTCCGCCTCGGTGAAGGGTTCGGCGGAGATGTCCGTCCCGGTTCCGTCGGCCTTCTCCGCGTCCCGGAGGGCGACCTTGAAGGAACCCTTGGCCCCCGACGCCTTGCCGCCCTCGGACGTCTTCCGCCCGAGCATGCCCGGCACGAAGCCGGCGAGGAGGTTGTCGGGAAGGTCTACCTTTGCCATGAGGCGCCCGTACCGCCCTGGAGGAGCGCTTGGGGATCCCCCGGAACCCTGGTCCCATGGCGGCGCATGAAGTCGAGCATGGCCTCTTCGGCGTTTTCGCGCTTGCCGCTCACCGCCACGTCGCCGTGGATGACGATGTCCGCGTCCGCGTCGATCTTCGGCGCGAAGACGTTGCCGCAGATGATGCCGCCCGGAAGTATGGTCAATTGTTCGAGCACGCAGACGTCGCCGCGGACGATGCCGCCGATGATGGCGCTCTTGGCCTGGATGGACGCCGCGCAGCGGCCGCGCTCGCCGATGACGACCTTGCCGGTGGCGCGGATGGAGCCGGACACCGACCCGTCCACGCGGAGGAAGCCGTCGACGACGAGGTCGCCGCGGACCACCGTGTCCGGGCCGATGAGGCTGTTGACGAGCGAGTCGCGGGGATTCGGCATGGCGGCGTCCGGTCTAGCGGTTCGGCTGGCTCAGCGCGACGCTCGAGCGGATGTTGAGGAAGCGGAGCGGATCGATAGTCTCGGTGCCGAGGTGCACTTCGTAGTGGAGGTGCGGACCGGTCGAGATGCCGGTGGAACCGATGTAGCCGATGATCTGGCCCTGCTGGACCTTGTCGCCCTTCTTCACCTTGTACGACGACATGTGCGCGTAACGCGTGATGAAGCCGTGCTTGTGCTCGATGATGACCGAGTTGCCGTAGCCCGAGTCGTAGCCCACCGAGGCGACCTTGCCGTCGGCCGTCGCGACGATCGGGTCGCCCGAGCGGTACGTGGACATGTCCAGGCCCTTGTGGAGGTACCAGGAGCCATAGAACGGATTTTCGTTCTGCCCGTAGTAGAAGGAAATGTGGCCGATGCCGCCCTTGATGGGCCAGAGGTTCGGGATCTCGCTCAGGACGCCGCTCTGCGAGGCGACGAGGGAACCGAGCTCCTTGAGGGGTTCGGTGGTGCGTTCCAGGTACTTCGTGACGCGCTTGATCTCGCTCGCCTCGCGGACGGAACCGGTGGCGCTCTCTTCCATGTCGTAGAAGGCCGACAGGTCGCCCGTGGCCCCGTTCGCCGATCCGTCGCCGCGGTCGATGCCGATGCGGGACAGGGTGTCCGAGAGGATCGTCTCGAAGTTGCGCGCCGCCTTCACGAGGTTCGTGGTCTCGTCGCGGATGGCGTCGAGGTCGCTCTTCGTGTCGCGGAGGTCCTGCGCCTTGCCGGCCAGGGCGCGCGCCGTGTCGGCGTAGCGGGCGGTGAAGAAGGTGAACGCGGAAAAGGCCAAAACGGCGACGAAGACGAAGCCGGCCAGGGTGAACAGGCTGATCTGGAGGTTGATGATCCGCTTTTCGCTGTGGGGCACGAACATGATCGTCAGGCGCTGTTTGCCGAGCTTGACGAGCCGCGCGAAGAAGGCACGGACGGCGGCCAGCGCGGAGAACAGGGCTCCGCCCAGTCGGCGGGCGACGCTGTTCTCGAGCTTCTTGTATCTGTTGATCTTAGACACCGTTGGCTCCTTGCCGTACGAGCGAGGATAATCGCGATATGCTACCATTATTATCGGTCGACTGTCAAATATCGACCGGGATCAGCCGGATACGCGTACGCCGCCCTCGAACCGCTCGCCGTATTCTTTTTCATACACCATGTACGGCGCGAGAATCGCCCCGCGGATCAAGACAAGGAGTCCGCCAGGGCGTATAGTCGGCGGCACCATGGAAACATCCATCGCGAGGCGAACCAGCCTCTTCGGCCCCGGCCGCTTTTACCGAGAAGCCCTGTCCCTGGCCATCCCGGTCATCCTCCAGCAACTCATCATGAACCTCGTCTCGCTCGTGGACAACTTCATGGTGGCGGGGCTCGGCGACGCGAAGATGGCGGCCATCAACGTCGCCAACCAGATCAACTTCGTGTACTTCATCGCCACCTTCACCCTGAGCGCGGCCGGCGGCATCTTCATGTCACAGTACCGCGGCGCCGGGGATCCCGCGGGGATGAAGCAGGCGTACCGCTTCAAGCTGATCCTCACGCTGTCGCTCGCGGTCGTCCACCTCGTCCTCTGCAACCTGATCCCCGAGCGGCTCATCGGGCTCATGGTGGCGGGCAACGCGGCCGCGGACGAAATCATCAGGGAAGGATCGACCTACCTGCGGCTCGTGTCCGCGTGCTGGATCCCCTTCGCCCTGGCCACGTCGACCGGCACGTCGTTCCGCGAGATCGGCCGCACCACGCCGCCGCTCGTCATGTCGGCCGTCGCCACCCTGATCAACACGGTCCTCAACTGGGTCCTCATCTACGGCAACCTCGGCGCGCCGAGGCTCGAAGTGGCGGGCGCGGCGTACGCCACCATCGTCGCCCGCGTCGTGGAGGCGATCGCCTTCCTCGTCTTCGTCCGCGCCGTCAAGCCGGACTTCTGGTTCCGCTTCCGCGACTTCTTCCGCGTGAACGGAAAGATCTTCCGCGGCATCTTCGCGCGCTCGTGGCTCATGCTGCTCTCCGAGACGACCTGGGTGATGACGGAGACCGTGCTGACCGCGTTCTACAACGGCCGCGGCGGCGAGGAGACCGTGTCCGGCATGGCCGCGGCGTGGACCATCGCCAACGTCTTCTTCCTCGTCTTCGGCGGCATCCACACGAGCGTCGGCGTCATCGTGGGCTCCGCCCTCGGCGCGGACCGGCTCGACGAGGCGCGGACGAAGGCGCGCTGGCTCCAGTCGGGCGGCACGGTGTTCGGCGTCTTCGCGGCGGCGGCGCAAGCCGCGTCGGCATTCCTCGTCCTGCCGCTCGTGTTCGCCAACCTGAGCCAGGAAGCCCGGTCGATCGCCCAGACGATGGTGCTCACGGTCGCCTGCTACATGCCGCTGTGGACCCTGCTCAACGCGCAGTTCGCCACCGCCCGATCGGGCGGCGACGCGGCGATGGGCGCCATCATCGATATCGGCGTGAACATACTCCTCTTCCTGCCGGGCATCTGGCTTTTAGCCACCTTCACGCGGGTCGGTCCCGTGGCCATGTTCGCCATCATCAAGGTCACCGACCTCCCGAAGGAACTCATCGCGTGGCTGTGGCTCAAGAAGGAAATCTGGGTGCGGAACCTGACGAAGCACGCGGAAATTGGCTGAGAACCAGCGGCTGGCCGGTTTCAGCGGTTGGTCGGTTTCAGGTGGTATTCGACGTGCCTGACGGCGCCGCGTTCGACGGCGGCGCGGAGGCTGCGTTCGACGGCGGAGAGCTTCGCGTCGCCCGACTTCACTTCGACGAGCACCACTTCGCGGATCTCGCCGGTGGAGGCGCCGGGGAAGGCGACGAAGTCGATCGGCTTCCCGATGAAGCGCACTTCGCTCAGGTCGAAGGGGAAGTCCGGCAGGTACGGGGCGATCTGTTCGGCGACGAGTCCGCCGATCGTCGCGCGCGAGCGTTTCACCGCGTCTTCGCGGGCGGCCGCCACGCGGCCGTCGAAGTCGCGCTCCGCCTCGGCCCGGCCGGTCCTCCGCCCCAAGGCCAAGCCGAGCGCCACGCCGATGGCGAACAGCGCCGCCACGAGGATTGCCATCCCGAGCGTCGCCGCGTCGAACGAAAAAGCCGTCGAACCTTCCATGAAATCCGATCATGCCGCACTCACCCCCCGATGACAACCTCCATCCAGCGTCCCCTCCCTTCTTTCTACTTCCTAACTTCTCTTTCTCTCCTTCGTTCCCTTTTTTCTTCCCTTCGTGTCCTTCGTGGCAACATCTTCGTGTCCTTCGTGTCCTCTCCGTGCTACAATAGCTCCTCATGGCTTTTCTTCCCATCAACAGCGCGGAGCTCGCCAAGCGCGGCATCAGTCAAGCGGATTTCGTCCTCGTCACGGGCGACGCGTACGTCGACCACCCGAGCTTCGGGGCGGCGCTCGTCGGGCGCGTGCTGGAGGCGGCAGGATATTCGGTCGCCATCATCGCCAGGCCCGATCCGAGCTCCGTCGACGCGTTCCGGTCCTGCGGCCGGCCGCGGCTCGCGTTCCTCGTCACGGCGGGCAACCTCGACTCGATGGTCGCCAAGTACACCGCGAACCGCCGCCTCCGCGCGGAAGACGAGTACGCGCCCGGCGGCAAACCGGAACTCTGCCTCCTCGGGAACGGCGCGATCGGGCCGATCCCGGGCGCCGACGGCCGCAAGTCGTCGCACGCGCGCCCGGACCGCGCGACCATCGCTTACGCCGCCAAGTGCCGCGAAGCGTACAAGGGCGTACCCGTCGTCCTCGGCGGCCTCGAAGCGTCGCTCAGGCGCCTGTCGCATTACGACTACTGGAGCGACACGGTGCGCCGCTCGGTCCTCCTCGACTCGAAGGCCGACCTCCTCGTCTACGGCATGGCCGAAACCGCCATCGTCGAGATCGCGAAGCGGCTCGCGGCCGGGGAGGAAGCGCGCTCGATAAGCGGAGTGCGCGGCACCGCGCGCTGGACGTCGAAGGATCCCGTCCTCCCCGCCGGCAGCTTCGTCGAGCTGCCGCCCTACGAGACGGTGAAGGACGACAAGCGCGCCTTCGCGGAGAGCTTCCGCCTCCAGTACGAAAACACGGATTCGATCAGCGCGAAAACCTTGGTCGAACGCGCGGAAGCCCGCTGGGTCGTGCAGGAGCCGCCCGCGCTCCCGCTCGACGCCGACGAGCTCGACCGGGTCTACGCCCTCCCCTTCGAGCGCGAAGCCCACCCGATCTACAAGAAGTCGGGCGGCGTGCCCGGACTCGAGGAAGTGAAGTTCTCCCTCGCGTCGAGCCGCGGCTGTTTCGGGGCCTGCGCGTTCTGCTCGCTCACGTTCCACCAGGGCCGCGTCATCCAGGCGCGCTCGCACGAGTCCCTCGTCGCCGAGGCGAAGAAGCTCGCGAAGCTGCCCGGCTTCAAGGGTTACATCCACGACGTCGGCGGCCCCACCGCGAACTTCCGGAAGCCCGCCTGCGCCAAGCAGCGGACCAAGGGCGCCTGCGTCGACCGCCGCTGCCTGGCCCCCGAGCCCTGCCCCGCGCTCGAAGTCGACCACCGCGACTACGTCGCCTTGTTACATAAACTTCGCGCCATCCCGGGGATCAAGAAAGTCTTCGTGCGCTCGGGCGTCCGCTTCGACTACCTCATGCTCGACAAGGACGACGCGTTCTTCCGCGAGCTCGTGGAGCACCACGTCTCCGGCCAGCTCAAGGTGGCGCCCGAGCACGTCTCGGACAAAGTGCTCAAGCTGATGGGCAAGCCGCCCCACCGCGTCTTCGACGCGTTCGCCGCGAAGTACGCGCGCCTCAACGCGGAGCTCGGCCTCAAGCAATACCTCGTGCCGTACTTCATCTCGGCCCACCCCGGCGCCACGCTCGAGGACGCGATCGAGCTGGCCGAGTACCTGCGCGACGCGGGCTCCGTCCCCGACCAGGTGCAGGACTTCTACCCGACGCCCGGCACGCTCGCCACGTGCATGTGGCACACGGGCCTCGACCCGATCGCCATGACGCCCGTGTACTCCGCGAAGGGCGACCACGAGCGCGCCCTGCAGCGCGCGCTCCTCCAGTTCGACAAGCCGGACAACCGCGCCCTCGTCCTCGAAGCCCTACGGAAGACCGGCCGCGTCGACCTCATCGGCTCGGGGAAAAAATGCCTTGTGAGGTAATGCAATAATTCAATCGTGCGGGGAAGGAACCTCTTACCTCAAAGAGGTTCCTTCCCCACGCCCCATCTTCCAGAAGGGAGTTCCGAGAAATACTTTTCGGATTAGAGAATTTCGTCAGGACCGGTGTTGCGACATGTACTCGAGCGCCGCGAACGCGAGAAAGCCCGAACGGGACTCGCCTTCGCTTTTCGCGAAGGAATCGATCTTGGATAGCAGATTCTCGGGTATCGTAATGTTTATTCGCCTGACGTCGCTCGAAAGTTTTCCCATGTCGACGCCAACCAATCCCCATACGAAGTCGCGGGATCTATATTCCTTCTTGAGCGTTTCGATCGGAGTCGGAGCCGGAATCGGTTCGTTATCGAGCAACAAGCCTTCGACATGGGTCATGATCGCTTCTTCCGCGTTTTCAAGCGCTTCTTCGATCGTCGAACCCGCCGAGTAGCATCCCGGAAGATCGGGAACCGTGACGCCATAATCGCTCTCCGGATCCTTCTCGAGAAAAACGGGATACTTCACCTCACTCCCTCCATGTCAAGCCGGCCTGCTTGAATATGCTGCGAACCGTCCCGATTGGCAGATCCGCTTTCGGATGCGGCACTGTCACCTTGCCTTGTTTTGAAGGGTGCTTGAACTGATGATGGCTTCCGCGAATGTTGAACACGAACCAACCGTCGGCTTTCAACATGCGGATCACTTCCGCACTCTTCATGTGTGTATGATACACACTAAAACACACTGCGGTCAAGCGTCGAACATATGCTTTACGATTTTTCTCCAGTTGAAAATGACGCGCAGCGTCCGATCCAGGCCAATTCGTACACATCGTGCGGCATGACGCGGCTTTCCAGATCGGAAATCGTCTTGATCCTTTCCGCGGCGCACCACGAAAGGCACGCGGCGTACAGGGTCCAATCGAGTTCGTCGTCGTCGAAGTACGCCTTGATTTCCCCGATGCCGCGGTTCGCGAGCCAGAGCGCGCGCGTGTGACCGTCGAGGTATACGATCGAGCCGTCCAGTTCTTTCACCGGCACGGCTTCGTAGGAATCGTGCGAAAACGGTGTCGCACCGAGCGCGCGGTCGACGGCGGCGTATTTAGTTTCGCTGACGTACAGCTGCGAAGGCCGCGCAGCGACGATATCGATCATGAACACGGCGCGAGGTCCGTTCGCATCGCCGACTGTCGCGTTCATATCGGTATTCCTATTTCAAACCCGAAAGCCGGATCATGAGCAGGGCCGCGTCGGCGGGGCGGACGCCGGGCACGCGCGACGCCTGGCCGAGCGTGAGCGGGCGCGCGGCGGCGAGCTTCTCCTTCGCCTCCGACGACAGACCGTCCACGGCGCGGTAGTCGAAGTCCGCGGCGATGCGGATCGATTCGTACTTGTCCATGCGCGAGATCATGCGTTCCTGTTTGGCGACGTAGCCTTCGTAGCGGCGGTCGAGGACGACGGCTTCCACCCACTCGGCGGGATACGCGGCGAGCGCCGGCTCGAAGGTCGAGAGGTCGGCTTCGCCGACGCGCGTGTCGCCGAGGGCTTTCAGAAGCTGCGATCCGACGTGGGGGGCCAGCTCGGGCAGCGCGGCCGCGTCGGCGGCGGCGATCCTGCGCTTCGAGATGAGTTCGTCGATGGCGGCGAGCCCCGCCCGCTTGGCCTCGAAGCGCTCGGCGCGCTCCGCGTCCGCGAGCCCGACGCGGAGCCCGATCGGCGTGAGACGCGAGTCGGCCGTGTCGTGGCGGAGGCCGAGGCGGTGCTCGGCGCGGCTCGTGAACATGCGGTACGGCTCCTTGGCGCCGAGCGTGACGAGGTCGTCGACGAGAACGCCGATGTACGCTTCCGAGCGCCCGAGCACGATGCCCGCCTCGCCGCGGAGTTTCAGGGAGGCGTTGATGCCCGCGAGCACGCCCTGCGCCGCCGCCTCCTCGTACCCCGAGGTGCCGTTCGTCTGCCCCGCGGAAAAGAGCCCCGGCACGAGCTTCGTCTCGAGCGTCGCGTAGAGGCAGGTCGGGTCGACGTAGTCGTATTCCACCGCGTAGCCGGGGCGCACGAGCTCGGCGTCCGCGAAGCCCGGCATCGTGCGGACGAAGGCAGACTGCACGTCCTCGGGCAGCGACGACGACAGGCCGTTCAAGTAGAGCTCGTCGGTGTAGCGCCCCTCCGGCTCGACGAAGATCTGGTGCCGTATCCGGTCCGGAAAGCGGACGACCTTGTCCTCGATCGACGGGCAGTAGCGCGGCCCCTTCCCGATTATCTTTCCGCCGTAAAGCGGCGAGCGGTGCAGGTTGGCGCGAATCACGTCGTGCGTCGCGTCGTTGGTCCACGTGATCCAGCACGGCAGGGACGGGCGGTCCACGGCGTCGTGCAGGAAGGAGAACGGCCGGTTCGCCTCGCCGTCCTGCCGTTCCAAGACGGCGAAGTCGACGCTCGGGCCGCGGACGCGGGCTGGCGTGCCGGTCTTCATGCGCCCGACGGGGAAGCCGCGATGCGCGAGCGCTTCGCCGAGGCCGAGCGCCGCCGGTTCGCCGAGCCGGCCCGACGAGGCTTCCCACTCGCCGATGAAGACGCGGCCGCCCATGAAGGTGCCGGTCGTCATCACCACGATCTTCGACGAGATGCGGTTGCCGCGCTCCGTGAGCACGCCGGCCGCAGCTCCCCGCTCGTCGGTCAGGATGTCGACGACGGTGTCCATGAAGATCGACAGCCCCGGCGTGTCCTCGAGCGCCTTTCGCGCGAGCTCGGCGTAGAGCGCCTTGTCGGCCTGCGCGCGCGGCGCCTGCACGGCCGCCCCCCGCGAGCGGTTCAGGACGCGGTACTGGATCATCGCCTTGTCGATGAGGACGCCCATGAGGCCGCCGAGCGCGTCCACTTCGCGCACGAGGTTGCCCTTGGAAAGACCGCCGATGGCCGGATTGCACGACATGCGGCCGATCGTGTCCGGGTTCTGCGTCACGAGCAGCGTGGCGTGGCCGAGCCGGGCGAGCGCGGAGGCCGCCTCGATGCCGGCGTGCCCGCCGCCGATCACGATCGCTTCGAAATCGCGCATGTCATTTCCCCACGCAGAACTTCGAGAATATTGTCTCGAGGACGTCGTCCCCGACGCCGAGCCCGAGCACGGCGTCGAGCGACTCGAGTGCGTCGCGCAGGTCGAGCGCGACGGCGTCGAGCGGCAGGCCGGAACCGAGCGCGGCTTCCGAGTCGCCCAGGGCGCGCGATGCCGCGTCCGCGAGCCGTTTATGGCGCTCGCTCGCGATGCGCGTCCCGCCGGCCCGTTCCGCGCCGCCCGCGCCCAGGGCGTCCAACATCGCGCGGTGAAGGTCGTCGAAACCGGCGCCCGTGCGGGAGGACACGCCGATCCAGCCGGCTGGCGGCAGGGCGGTTCCGACCAGGTCGGTCTTCGTCCACGCGCGGACGAGCGGCGTCCCGTCGGGCACGGCGGCGTCGCGCAACGCGTCTTCCGCGGACGCGGCTCCTTCGCTTCCGTCGGCCAGGAACAGCACGAGATCGGCGCCCTCGAGGACGGCGCGGGATCGTCGCACGCCCTCCGCCTCCACGGGATCGGCCGAATCGCGTATGCCCGCGGTATCGAAGAGCCGGATCGGAATGCCGCCCAGGTCGAAGACGGCTTCGATGTAGTCGCGCGTCGTGCCGTGGATGTCGGAAACGATGGAACGCTCTTCGCGCAGGATGCGGTTGAAGAGGCTCGACTTGCCGGCGTTGGTCCTGCCCGCCACGGCGACGACGGCGCCCTCTTCGACGAGCCGCCCGATCTTCCAGCTCGCCGAAATCGCCTCGAGGCGCGCGCGGAGCGCTCCGAGCGCGGCGGTTTCGTCGCCCAAGTCGCCGTCGATCTCGTCCTCGCCGTAATCGAGGCGGACTTCCACCGCGGCCAGGACGCCGAGCGCGGCGTCGCGGATTTCCGCGATTTCCGCCGAGAGACTGCCGGACAAGCGCGACAAGGCTTCGGCGCGCGCCTCGGAGCTCTTCGCGCGCGCCAGTTCGCCGACCGCCTCCGCGCGCGCGAGGTCCATCTTGCCGTTGGCGAAGGCGCGGAAGCTGAACTCGCCGGGAAGGGCCGCGCGCGCGCCGGCCGACTCGCAGGCGGAGAGGACGGCGTCGACGCAGGGAGCCGCGCCGTGGCAGACGATCTCCGCGGCCTCCTCTCCCGTGAAGCTTTTCGGCGCGCGGTAGACGGACACGGTCACTTCGTCCGCGGGCGCTCCGGACGCGTCCAGCACGAAGCCGTGCGTCACCGTATGTCCAGTCGCCCGCGCGAGCGCCTCCGGCCTGGAAAAGCGCGACGCGAGCGCCTCGATACAGCCGGGCCCCGACAGCCTGACCATCGCGAGCGCTCCGCCCGGCGGCGTGGCCGCCGCGACGATGATGTCTTCGGACTGGAAATACGCGCGTCCCATGCCGCGACGATACCGTCCCGAAGCCGACCGGGGCAAGGCCGGCGCGCATCCGGCCCGGACGATCACTTGACTTTGCACCCGCCGTTCTTATGATGGAAATGTCGGCTGGAACGGAAGAAATCCGCGTTTTCCGCCGGGGAAGCGCGCTATCGTCATGCTTGCGTCGGCCGATTTCCGGTCAGCACGCTCCGATCAGAGGAGGAACCATGAAACGCATCGTCGCGCTGTCGTGCGCCATCGCCGCGGCCGTCGCGCTCTCGGCGACCGCGCAGCCCAAGGTCAGCGAAAAGCAGGAAGTCGCCATCTTCGCGCTCGGCTACGCCGGCTTCAACATCCCCTACGAAGCGCTCGCCACCATCGACATGAAGATCCAGAAGGTCTTCGTCGACATGGGCCGCTTCACGGTCATCGGCATGACCCAGCGCTTCGCGTCGGCGGACATCAACCAGTTCATCGACGCGCTCCGCAAGGCCAAGGAGGCGAACTTCGTCCTCCCCGAACAATACCAGTTCGGCGAAGCGGTCCTGACCGAGGCCGAATTCAACCGCCTCACCGGCGCCTTCGTCATCGCCGTGCCGGTGGTGACGAGCTTCGCGAGCGCGTACGATTCGAAATCATTCAGCTACGTGACCGAAGTCACGACCGCCGTCAGCTTCATCGACGCGGCGAACGGCACGCTGTCCGGCATCGCCGAAGTGAAGACTTCGGGCTCCGACAAGCAGGACCAGAACCAGTCCGTCATGGCGGCCATCGACGCCATCCCCGGGAACCTGGAGTACGAAATCCGCACCATCCCGCAGTTCCAGATCAAGACCCGCGTCCTGACCGCCAAGGGCGGCGAGCTCACGACCCAGCTCGGCGAGAACATGGGCATCAAGAAGGGCGACGAGTACGCGATCATCGCGACCGGCACCGTGGAAGGGTTCAGCAACGACCGCGAAGTCGGCCTCGTCGTCATCAAGGACGTCGGCTCCGAGGTGTCGACCGCCCAGATCATCTACAGCGACATCGCGCCCGGCAAGGACACCGGTCTCCGCGAGATCCCGCGCCGCGGCGTCGACTTCGAGCCGTTCTTCCACGGCCTCACGGGCGAACGGCTCGACGTGCCGCTCGACCCGAAGGGCGAAGGCGACCTGACCCTGCTCGCGGGCTTCCGCGCCATCGTCTCGCGCGGCTTCTACGGCTTCCGCCCGTACTTCGCCGCGGAAGTGCCCCTCAACGGCATCCGACAGTACTTCACGGCGTTCATGGTGCCGATCAACGTGCTCATCGGCGGCGAGTACCGCATGAACGTGGGCCGCCTCTCGATCACGCCCTACGCCGCCGCGGGCGCCAGCTACATCTACGTCACCGAAGTCCTCTCGGGCATGTCGGGCGATACGAGCGACACCTACCTCTTCCACTTCGGCGGGCACGCGTACCTGAACGTCGCGTACCTCTTCACCCGGGACATGCGCGTCTTCGCCGAGATCGGGGCCGAGTACTGGATCAGCACGTCGGGCCTGTTCACCAACTACGGCGGCTACGGCGTCGGCGGCGGCGTTTCCTTCAAACTGTAGACCGGCCACGAGGAGACCGTCATGTCAGACCAGAAAAGCGATATCGACCTAACCGGCATGGACGCCGAAACGGCGCGCGAGTACGTGCTCGGCTTCGCCACCACGCTCAAGCAGCTCGAACGCGAGATCGGGAGCCTCGGCGACGAGGCCAAGCTGTGGCGCGACCGCGTCGCGCTGGCCGCGAACAAGGGCATGGCCGAACTCAAGGCGGGCGCCGAGGCCAAGTTCGCCGAGATCACCGGCAAGCTGTCCGGTCTCGCCGGGCAGCGCGAAGAACTCGCCTCCAAAGTCGCGGCGATGAAGGCGAAGCTCCCGACGATCAAGGATCTCGAACTGAGCGTCGACACCGACCAGCTGCTCGCCGAGCTGCAGCTGGCCACCGGCGAACTGCTGAATCCCGGCGCCGCCGCCATGGAAAGCGAGATGAAAAAGCTGGAAGCGGACGCCGCGGCCAAGGCCGAACTCGACAAGCTCAAGGGCGCGCCCGGCGCATGAGCCCGCGACGTCCCCTGTTCCCCGACCTGCCGCGGCCGATCCTGTTCGCCCACCGCGGCGTCTCCGCGCGCGCGCCCGAGAACACCCGCGCCGCCTTCGAGCTCGCCAGGCTCGAGGGCGTTCCCGCGGTCGAACTCGACATCCACCTCTGCGCGTCGGGCGAACTCGTCGTCACCCACGACCGTTCGACGAAACGCGTCTCGGGCGCCGATCACGACATCCAAACGACGCCGTGGGATATTTTGCGCGAACTCGACGTCGGCTCGTGGAAAGGCGACGCGTTCCGCGGCGAACGCATCCCGCTCCTGGGCGACCTCTTCGAGGAGTACCGCGACGCTCTCCGGTTCGACATCGAGATCAAGAGCGATTCGGTGACCGACGCCGGCCTCGAGCGCGCGCTCGCCGACCTGGTCGCTTCCATGGGGATGACGGATCGCGTCGCCGTGAGCTCGTTCAATCCCTTCGCGCTCCGCCGCTTCAAGGCCCTCGCCCCCGCCATCCCGACGGCCCTCATCTATTGCGATCATGACGAACAAGTACCCTGGTTCCTCCGCCGCGGCCAGGGTCGCCTCGTCGCCGCCTGCGACTACATGAAACCATCAAAGCTCCTCACCGGCCGCGCCACGGCCCTCGCCCGCGCGCTCGGCGGCCGCCCCTTCGTGCCGTGGGTCGTCGACGACCGACAGGAAGCGCTCCGCCTCATCGCCCTCGGCTGCGATGGTCTCGTCTCGAACGACCCGGCCGCCCTTGGCAAATTCTGAAAATTTTTTGCCATACAGACAGCAAAGCGCGCGCTCGTCGAATCAACGCGACGGCACTCGCTCACGTGGATCTTGATTTCAATCGAACAGGACGACGCCCGACGTATTCAACACATGTCGTACATAAAAAAAGGAGGAGGCCGAAGCCTCCTCCTGTCACTATTTTCCTAACTAACCTTGCTTGATTCTCTCTTTCACTGAGTCCTTATGGCCGATCCCCTCAAGGAAGGTTGGCGATGAGTTCGCGGGCGAGGGTGTCGCGGCCGGCGCTCACGAGGACGTTCCGCACGGCGGCCGCTTCGTCCGTGCCCGTGGCGCTGACCGGCTTTTCCGCGAAGTAGAGCGGCGCGCCGGTTTCGAGATCGAGGACGCGGATCGTCGCCTTGCCCTCGGCGATCCACATCGCGCCGTCCTTGCGCGCCGTTTCCACCCGGACCACGCCGTACACGAGCCGAGTCGCCTTGCCGGCGAGCGCACCCTTCGCGGCGGCCAGCACCGCCTGGTCGTCGAGCGACGCGACGAGGGCTCCGTCGAGCGACGCCATTACGATCTTGAATTTTTCCTTGACGAGGGTTTCGACGAGACCGCCCTGCGCGGCGGTGCCGACGCGGGCCCCGCCCTTGTCCAGGTCGACGATGGCTACGGCGGTCGGCACGGTGTTCGCCACCGAGCCGACGACGTAGTCGAAGGTCACGATGCGGCCTTTCAGCTCGGTTTCCAGGGCGTCCCGATAGGCGGCGTACTGGGGCGGGAAGCGATCGAGGAGATCGAGCGACGAATCGAGGTTGACGCGCATCGTGAGCTTCATCTTGCCCGTGGCGTCCGGCGCGGGCGGCGTGAACTTCACGAAACCGTCCGAATCGCTCATCGCGCGCTCCGTCTTCGTGCCGACGCGCGGCCCCTGTTTCCTCGGATACTGCACTGCGAACTCGACCCCCGGCACGCCGGGAGCGTCGTCGGATTCGCCGTACACGAGCTTTGCGACGAAGGGCGCGCGATAGTCCTGCCCGAGCTGCGGAATGGCCGGATTCGGCGACTTCACGAGCCTGAGCCTCTGGATGACGCGACGCGCGTTGTTCACGTTGCGCTCCATCTTGATCGAGGCGTTGTCGATGTCGGACCCCGACGCGGCGACGGCGGCTTCGATGTAGAAGCGGATGGCGTCGAACTGCCGGCCGGATTCCTCGGCCTTGGCGCCTTGACCTTCGGGTATGGCTACCGCGTCGACCCGTTCCTTGAACAGGGCTTCTATGCGCGCCTTTTCCTTCCCCAGCTCCTTGGAGTCGTAGGCGGCGAGGATGTAGACCATGACCGCGCCCGTCTTCTTGTCCTTGACTTCGCGGCGTTCCTTGACGACGAAACCGACGACCCGGTTCGTCGACTGCGTCGTGACCGTGCTCACGATGTCGGTCTGGTAGGAATCGAGGGAGGCCTTCGCCTTGGCGGTGGTGTCCGCGGTCACCTTGACGCCGAGGTAGATCATGATGTTCGAGAGGAGCTTGGCCGTGGCGTCGTTCAACGCTTCTGCCGAATCGCCCTTCGCGCTCGACCCGGCGCCGACGAAATAGTGGTTCACGCCGTCGGGCGCGGGCGTCTTGTCGATCCAATCGGGTTTCGCCTGGGCGGACGGTTGCGTGGCGCACGACACGGCCAGCAGCGCGGCCAGCAGGGCGGATAAAGGCTTCAGTGGTTTCATGATTGCTCCATGGCGCTCCGAACGCATGAGGGCCATCGGAGCTCGTAGTGATTCGACGCGAAGCGTCGCGCCGAAACGGTCCGGACGGCCCTCGCTTCCGAGAAGGCCGTCCGCGCCGCTTCCACGAAGAAACGGCGTTCCCGTCTCCGGGAACGCCGTCCTTTCCTGTAACTACGCCGGATCAGAACCCGTCGTAGAAGGACTGCTGAACAGCGTCCATGGCGCGCTGCTTGGCTTCGGTCTTGGGCTCCTCGGCCTCGGCGGCGTTGAGCATGTTGTTGAGCTGCTTCTGGAGCGCGTCCTTGCCGATGGTCCAGAGCTGGATCACGCGGTATTCGCGCTTGTCGGGCTTGCCCTCGGTGGTGAAGGTCTGGACGTAGACCCACCAGCCGTCTTCCTGGAAGAAGCCGGAGAACGTGGCTTCGGCGACGCTCTTCACGACGCGTTCCATGTAGGACTCGATCTTGTCCTTGTCGCCGACCTGGGCGCCGGCGAAGGCGTCCTTCACGCGGGTGCTGATGAGCGCCGCGATGCGGGTCTGGGCGTTCAGGCGGGACGCGGCGAGCTCGGTGCCCGCGAGGTCCTGGCCCTGTTCCTCGACGATGATGACGAACTTGCCCTGGTAGTCGGGAAGCTTCTCGACTTCCTTGTAACCCTTGAGCGCGCTCATGACCCAGTTCGGGGCGGCGGTGCCCCAGACGGTGCCCTTGTGCTCGAGGACCTTGGGCGGGTACGTCTTGACGTCCTCGGACACGGCGCCCGGCTGCGGGCTGTCACCCGTCTTCTTGCCGCCGGCGCAACCGACCAGGGCGAAGACGACGAGAAGAGCGGTCAGGATGGTGAAAAACTTCTTCACGATTTCCTCCTTACTTCACTGAACCTCGGGCTACGCCCGATTTCTTTTAAACCCGGCGCGCACCGAATGGTTACGCCGGGGAGTTCCCGTTAGCGACTTCACATGCCCGTGTGGAACGTGAAGGATTTGCCCCGCTGGTACACGAGGTAGATATCGGGGAAGCCTCCGCGCTCCCCGGCGTCGTAAATCGCGTCCTCGACGAAGGTTTTCGTCTGGAACGTGTACACGTACATTTTCGTCTCGTTCGGCGAGTAGGACGACTGCTCGACGAGGCGCACCTTCTTCTGCAGCTGGCGCCGGAAGGTGCTGACCGCCCGCGCGTCCGCCGTGTTCTGAAGGATCAGCTCGTAGCGGATGCCGTTCGAGAGCGAGTTGCGGATGAGGCTCTTCGTCTGCTCCGTCAGCTTCGGCATGACCATGAAGACGCCGCCGGCGACCGCGTTCTGCGTGGCCGCCTCCTGCGAGACCGTGCTGTACGCCTGCGGGCTCTGGTAGGCCACGGTGCTCAGGAGCTGGGCGGTCGAAGGGTCGAAGATCTTGAGCGATCCCTTGGCGGTGGCGTAGAACTTGCCCCCGTCGGCCTTTTCGTCGACATTGAGGGATATTTCCACGTACACGTCCGCGTTGAACTTCTGGGCCAGGTACTGGACGATGTCGATGGAACCGCCCGTCTCGTTCTGGTAGGCGATCGCCTGGTCCTTCTTGTTCTTTTCGATCTGGTCGAAATCCACCACGGTCATGCCGAGGCGCTCGATCAGGTAGCGGTTGGCCGACGACACGGCGGTCTTGGCCACCGGCTTGGCGACTCCGGCTTCGTCGTCGTAATAGACCATGTACTGGAGGCTGTTGAGATAGCGCTCGAGGAACGCCTGCTCGTCGGGCGTCATCTGGCCGGGAGCCGGAGGCGGCACGTCGGTGGAAGCGGGCGCGGCGGCCGTGGTCGGAGGGGTGCCGCCCGCGGGAGGAGTCGTGCCTGCGGGCGCGGTCGAAGACCCGGCGGAACCGGACGGATTGCCGGTAATCAGTTCCTTCGCGCGATCCTTGTCTGGGTTCGACTCGGCGGTACCCAAGGAGGTCCCGGCGGTCTGGCCGCTCGCGGGCTGTTCGGGCTGTTTTTTCGGCGCTTTCGGAGCGCCGGCGCACGAGAGGAACACGAGGGCACTCAAGGCGATGGCCGCCGTCACTTTCAAGGTCATCCGTCAACTCCTTACGGCACTGATGAGTATAACGCGCGAATCGGCGCTTTCCAGAACTACGGCCGCGTTCGCGGCTTTTTCTTCGATGCGGGCAGGCCGAACTATAGCGGTTCCCCCGGATAAATGAAAGGGCGACGGGGTTGTCGGGGGCTGACGCGCTCCGTGGCGGACACGCGGCGTCAGCGCCAAGCGGGGCGCGGCGCCTGCGTGGCGAGGCGTTTTCCGACCAGGTCGGGAAGATACCTGACGAGCGCGCGGGACACGACGGAAGCTCCCGCAAACTCGTTCGCGATCGAGACGGAGATCGTCCCGGTCAGCGCGGGCCGGACGGGAATCCGGATACCGCCCACGGCCAGCACCGACGAAGCGGCGGCCGGCTCGAGCGAGCAGGAAGGAAGCTGGCCCGGCGGAAGTGCGCCCGAGCCGATCCTGGCGCCGTTCAAGGTCGCCCGGAATCCGCCGTTCGCGTCGAACGCGACGACGAGGGTTCCGGCGCCGGAGGACTTCATGATCACGGACAGCGGCGCTCCGGCGACTTCGACGCGGAAGGGCCGATCCGCCCGGACGTCCGCGGCCGCGGTAAAACGACCGTCCGTCGGAAGCGTCACGCCGGGCATGCCCGGACGTCGCGCGAAGGCCGAGTATGGCGCCGAATCCGAAAGCGATTCGAACCCGGACGCCCACACGAGGTCGTCGCGGTATTCGGAGGCGGCCGCCTCGGCGAAGGCCGGATACAGGTCAGCCGCGCCGTTCGAAAGGGCGCAATAGAGGCCGAAATCGTCATAGAGCGCCGGGAAACCGTCCGAGCCCGCGACCATCGCCGGACCGGAGTATCCCCACACGGAGGAACGGGCGTCGAACGGCGCCTGACGCACCGCGTTGACGACGCCGTCGTACGCGAAAAACACCTCGAGCCGGTCCTTGGCGGGCACGACGGAGACGGCCAGCGTGAGGGCTCGCGCCGGAAGCGTTTCGCCGGCGTCGAAACGGACGATCCGGTCCTTCGCGGAAAACGCGAGATACGGCCGACCGGCGTCGACGCCGAGGGTCACGGAACGGCTTTCGCCGAAATCGTGGGCATAGACGACGCCCGACGCGTTCGCTTCGGGAAGGAACCGGACGACGATGGTGTGCGGCAGGAGGGAGCCGGACAGCGTCGGCCAGCGGGCGGCGCTGACGGAGACGCCGGCGCCCGAATATTTCCAGCCGTCCTCGATGCCCGCCGGACGGGCGCCGAGCCGATAGCCGAATCCGCCGGGGTAGGCGTCGAGATAGGGCTTTCCGAAAAACGCGGCGTCCGCCCACGCGGCGCGGGCGTCGGCCGGAGTCCCCTCGAATTTGAAGAGGGACGCGAAGCCGCGGCCGGAGCGCAGGAGCGGCGCGTCGGAACCGCGCTCGCGCACGAGCAGCTTGACGGTCTTGCGGACCGGCGAGTCGAAATCGAAGGACTGGCCCGCGGGCGGCGGGAAGGGGTACAGATCGAGGCTGACGGTCACGGCGCCCGGCATCGAGGTCCCCGGCCACACGATGCGGTCGAATCCTGCGGAGACGGGACCGGAGCCGCCCTGCAGCGGAAGGCCGCCCGTCGACCAGACCGCGTAGGGCGCCAGGGAAGCCGGGGCATCGGTCCTGACCGTGAGGAGGCCGGCGTCGCCGACGGCGAACGACGAGGGATACACGCCGATTTCGGCGTCCATGACGCCCTTCGACACCTTGAAGACGCGCAGGCTGCCCGACTGGAGGGTTTTATCCGACTCGTTGCGGAACTCGTACTCGAAGCGATAGAAACCGTCGGCCGGTTCGTCGGCCATGACGGCGTTCATCTTCGCCGTCTCGAAGGAATCGACCGTGCGCTGGCCGGGGAGGGCCTTGGCGCCCTTGCGGACGTAGGCGGTGGAGGAAACCGGGACGCCAGCCGCGTCGTACACCTTGAGCTCGAAGACGACCGGTTCCTCGGCGCCGTCGAGCACCTGGACGCCGAAGGACGCGAGCGACAGGGAGGGAAGGATGGCGCCGTCGCGGATGGGCAGGGAGGATCGGGTGGCGCTGACGGCATACAGCTCGTCGCGCTCGTCGTCCGTCAGGAATCCCGTCGACGCCTGGCAGGCTCCCAGGATCGAGGCGAGGAAAATGACGATGACAAGCGGCGCCCCGAGGCGTTTCACGACCATGCACTCCCGTGTGGAGCGTCCGGAATCGGATCCGAGAAACTCCAGCAAATAGTATACCCCTGATTTCGGGCAATATCAATCATGTGGAGATATTGGAAGATTTAATCTTTCGAATATAGCCTCTTTCTATCGGGGCACGAACACGTAGCCTTTGCCGCCTTCGATCTCGACCTTCGTGCCGAAGCGCGCCGACCACGTCGCGAGCCCGTCGAGCGTCGCCTTCGCCTCTTCCGGAGTGGCCGGACGCGGCACGCAGCTTCCCCGGTCGATCGTCACCGGCTCGATTTCCACGCGTTCCACCCGGTTCCCGTCCAGCGCGACGCGGAACAGGGCGCTCTGATAGGTCGGGTCGGCGGCCATGTCGAACACGAAATTCCCCATCGAATAGAGGATGAGGCCGCTTTTATACCGTTCGACGCTCTGGAGCACGTGGGGATGGTGGCCGAGCACCACGCTCGCGCCGGCATCGATGGCCGCGCGGCCGAATTCGAGCTGGAAGGCGCGCGGGATGCGCTGGTGCTCGTCGCCCCAGTGCACCGACACGAAGACGTGGTCGTACGCGGCGCGGGCGGCCTTCACGTCGGCGACCAGGTCCGCGACGATCGCGTGGGCGACGCCCGGGCTGGACGGTCCGGCGGGGGTGACGCTCCAAAAGCCCTCCGCGTAGGCCAGGAACGCGATCGAGAGTCCGTTCGCCGTCGCGACGGCGGGCGTCCGCGCCTCGGCGATATCCGCGCCAGCGCCGCAGCGCTTCAGCCCGGACAGGTCGAAGTAATCGAGCGTCTCGAGCACGGCTTGCGGGCCGTAGTCGTTCATGTGGTTGTTGGCGAGCGACACGACGTCGAAGCCCGCCCACTTGAGCGAAAAGACGACACCCGGCGAGGCCCGGAAGGTGACGTTGTCCGGCTTGCCGGGGTAATGCGTGCCCACGAAGGAGGCAGGGCATTCCAGGTTGACGAAGGCGAGATCGGCGGCGCGGATGGCGTCCGTCAGTTTGGAAAACGGCGTTTGGTACCCGGTCTTCTGGATGTTCGTCCCCGGGTGCCGCGTGAGGAGCACGTCGCCGACCGCGAGCACGGTGGCCTTGCCGCGCGTGGGGAGCGCGTAGGCGGCGTCCGGCAGCGCGAGCCGGACAGCCGCGTCCGGCGTGTCGGCGTCGGCGGGCAGGTCGGCGGCACGTGTGCCAGCAGCACGAGCCTCCGGAGCGGCGCCCGCGGGCAGGGCGGCGGCGGGGACGCCGCACGACGCGAGCGCGGCGCAGACCGCCAGGGCGGCGGCCGCGGTCATCGTCGCCCCGAACGCGAAACGCGGCGCGGCGCGCACGCGTCAGTCCTCCAGCTCGTGGAACGCCCGCGCGATGGGCACGCGGCGGCCCATGCCGAAGGCGCGCGGCGACAGCTTCACGACGGGAGCCGCCTGCCTGCGCTTGAATTCCGACTTCGCCACGAGACCCACGACTCGCTTCACGAGCGCCCGGTCGAAGCCCTCGGCGACGATGGCCGCCGGATCGAGATTGCGGACGATGAAGCGCTCGAGCACGGCGTCGAGGACGTCGTAGGGCGGCAGGGAATCCTGGTCGAGCTGGTTCGGGCGGAGCTCGGCGCTCGGCGCCTTGTCGATGATCGACGCGGGGATGACGGGTTTCCGTTCGTTGATGCGGCGGCAGACGGCGTAGACCTCCGTCTTGAGAAGGTCGCCGATGGGATTGAAGGCGCCGCACATGTCGCCGTAGAGCGTGCAGTAGCCGACGGCGATCTCGCTCTTGTTGCCGGTCGTGAGGAGCATGGAACCCTTTTCGTTCGACCACGCCATGAGGATGTTGCCGCGGATGCGCGCCTGCAGGTTTTCGGCGGTCAAGCCGAGCTCGCCGCCGAGTTTGCCCGTGAAGAGGTCCAGGTAGCTCGCGAAAGGCTTTTCAATAGGAAGAATCTCGTACGCGACGCCGAGTTTTTCGCACAGCTCGCGCGAGTGGTCGACGCTGCCTTGCGACGAAAAGCGCGACGGCATGCCGACGCACGTGACGTTGTCCGGGCCGATCGCCTCCGCGGCCAGCACGGCGACGAGGGCGGAATCGATCCCGCCCGACAGGCCCAGGTGCGCCTTCTTGAAGCCGCACTTTTTCATGTACGAGCGGATGCCTTCGACCATCGCGCGCACCACGTCGCCCCACCTGTCCGCGGGCGGCTCCGATATCGGGCCGCCTTCGAAGGGATCGACGACGAGAAGTTCCTCGTCCCAGCCCGCGATGGCGAGGAGGCGGCCCTCGCCGTCCACCGCGAAGGAGCGGCCGTCGAACACGAGCGACTCGTTCGCGCCCGTGAGGTTGCAGTAAACGACCGGCGTCTCGCCCTGGTCGGCCACGCGCGACACGAGCTTGCGCCGGATGGCCAGCTTGTCGGCGTGGAACGGCGAGGCGGACGGCGCGAGGATGAGCTCGGCGCCCGCGTCGAGGAGGTCGCGCACCGGGTCGACCCCGTAGCGCATGCCGGGGACGGGCGGCTCTTCCCACCAGATGTCCTCGCAGATGGCGATGCCGATCCGCTTGCCGCACAGCTCGAAGACGCGGCGTTCCTTCGCGGGCTCGAAGTAGCGCGACTCGTCGAAGACGTCGTAGGTGGGAAGGAGGGTCTTGCGCTGGACGAAGTCGATGCGGCCGTCGCGGATGACGGCCATCGCGTTGACGAGCGGCTTGCCCGCGCCCGAGCGGTTGCGGTCCACGTAGCCGACCACCGCGGCGATGCCGCGCGGCAGGGAGCGCTGGAGGCTCCGCACGGTTTCCTCGCACCGGTCGATGAAGCGACCCTGGTCGAGGAGGTCGTTCGGCGGATACCCGCACACGGACAGTTCCGGAAAGAGGACGAGGTCGGCGCCGGCGGCCGCGGCCTTGCCCGCGAACGCGACCATCCGGTCGTGGTTGCCCCTGAAATCGCCGATGACGGCGTCGAACTGCGCGATGGCTATCTTCATGCGTCGTTCCCCCATGCTTCCGGCACGCGTTTCGGGCGCCCGGTCCGCTGCGATACTACAACGCGACCCGCGGCTTGGCAACGTCGAAGGCGCGCGAACTTGCCACAAGCCGGGGCGCGTAGTAGACTGCGCCCGTGAAAACCTCCACGCTCATCGTGTCGTACGACCCCGATTTCGCGCGCGCCATCGCGTCCGAACTCGCGCTCGTGGAGCGCGCGCCCGTCGTCGCCGTCGCGGAGCCGGCGGATCCCGGAGCGGACGGCATTTCCTGGCGCCCGTCGTCCTACGCGTCCACGCGGAGCGTCATCGTCGAAGCCGGCTGCGCGGAAGGCGGCTTTTCCGAAGCCGTGCTCGTCGCGCCCTACCCGGCCGCCGCCGACGAGGACGACTCCGTCCCGGTCGCGGAGCGCGTTCAGGCATACGAACCGCCCGGCACGTTGGCCGGCGCCGTGGACGCGCGGGCCGTCGGCTTCATGACCATGGCGCGCGAACTGGCGACCAAGCTCTCGGGCGGCGGCGGCAGGTTGCTCCTCGTCCACCCGCCCGCCGAATCCTTCGCCGCCGCGAACGCGCCCCTGTCCGAGCAGGCGGCTTCGGGCGCGGTCGACGCCTTCGCCGCGGGCATGGCGCGCCTGTCCACCGCGATCGAATCCGGCCAGCCGATCTGCGACGCCTTCGAGATCGTCGACACCTGCCCCCAGCGGGAGCTTACGGCGCAGTTCGTCGCCCGCGCCCTCGCCAAGCCCTTCGACCGCAAGGCGTCGCGGGTACTCCGCTGGAACGGCAAGACGGGCATCTTCGGGCTCTTTTAGCCGATACGATGGGCAACTCCGCGCTGTTGGCCTTCGCGGCCACGACCGTCGCCGGCCTCGCCACCGGCGTCGGCAGCCTCATCGCGCTCACCTCGAAACGCTCGACGACGCGCTTCCTGTCGGTGTCGCTCGGGTTCTCCGCGGGCGTGATGATCTTCGTGGCGCTCGGCGAGCTGTTCGGCGACGCCGTGAAGCACCTGACCGGCATCTGGGGGCCGCGCGGCGGCTACTGGGCGGCGCTCGCGGGCTTTTTCGGCGGCATGGGCCTCATCGCGCTGATCGACAAGCTCGTGCCCGAAGCGGTGAACCCGCACGAAGCCCGCGCCGAGGAAGCCGCCGAGCACGAAGCCGCGGGCGTGCCGAGCTGTCCCGACCTCGCGCCGCCGAAACACGGCGCCCGGCTACTCCGCATGGGCCTGCTCACCGCCCTCGTCATCGCGATCCACAACTTCCCCGAGGGCATCGCGACGCTCTTCGCCTCGCTCGAAAGCCCCCGCTTCGGCATTGCCATCGCCTTCGCCATCGCCATCCACAACATCCCCGAAGGCATCGCCGTGTCCGTGCCGGTCTACTACGCCACCGGTTCGAGGAAACGCGCGTTCTGGTACTCGTTCGCCACCGGCCTGTCCGAGCCGCTCGGCGCGGCCATCGGCTACGTGTTCCTCCGGAACCATATCGGCGGGCCGCTCTTCGGCTTCGTCGTCGCGGCCGTGGCCGGCATCATGATCTACATCTCGCTCGACGAGCTCCTGCCGTCCGCACGGGAATACGGCAAGCCCCACCTGGCGATGGCCGGCCTCTTCGGCGGCATGGCCGTGATGGGCGTGAGCCTCGCGCTGACGATCTGAAGCGGGACTACTTCCTCGGCACGAGCGCCCGCCCCGTCAGCAGCCAACGCGCCCAGTCGGGGCGGCCGTTCGATTCGGCGCGGGCGGCGGCGGCTTCCTCGTCGTAGCGGACGAAGCGTATCGAGACGGCTGCATCGTCGAGCAGGACGTACGAAGCGTAGGCATTGAAGGTTTCCATGACGTGAGGCGGCGAGTCGTCGTCGTACGCGGGCAGGCCGACGCTGCCGGCGTTGATCAGCGTCGTGCCGTCGACCGAAACGACGCGCGGGACGTGGCTGTGGCCGAAGGCGGCCCTGGTCGTGGGTATGGCGCCGAGACGGCTCAGGATGGCCGCGGCGGATTTGACGCGGGCGTGGCCGTCGGACAGCTCTTCGAGAAAATAGTCCGTGTAGCTGCCCGGCGACGCGTGGAACAGGGTCAAGTCGCCGACCGTCAGGATCGGGGAGAACGACGCCAGCCACGCGAGCGAAGGTTCCGAGAGGCTGTCGCGCGTGAAGCGGAGGGTCGGCGAGGCGTCGGGCCGCCTGAGGACGTCGTCGTCGCAGTTGCCCATGACGCCGGGGACGTGCCGTTCCATGAGGAAGCGCGCCGTCTCCTCGGGCCAAAGCGGGCCGTAGAGCGTGTCGCCGAGGTTGTAGACGGCGTCGGCCTTTTCCCGCTCGAGGTCGGCCCACACCGCCTCGAGGGCCGGCAGGTTGCCGTGGATGTCGGAGATCAGCGCGACGCGCATCGCCGTTTCCCTCGTCCCTATCGACGCTTGTCGCTTTTCCCGGCGTCGGCGCCCGAACCGTCGGGGGCGGACTTGTCGGTTGAAGCCGGCAAGCCGGTTCCCATGCGTTCTTCGGGGGTGTACTTCCGGTTCTTCGTCGCGAAGACGAACAGGAGCCCGCCCGCGATCATGAGCAGGCACAGCACCTGACCTTGCGAAAAGTTCCAGGGACTCGAAAACAGGTGGATGTTCGCGTCCGGGTCGGCGAGCGGCAGGACGTAGCCGAGCTGGGCGTCCGGTTCGCGGAAGTACTCGACGAAGAAGCGCACGAAGCCGTAGCCGGCGATGTACATGCCCGAGGCGAAGCCCTTCCACGGCATGCGCGGCCTCACGAGGAACCAGAGGACCAGCCACAGGAGGACGCCCTCGAACAGGGCTTCGTAGAGCTGCGACGGATGGCGCGGCAGGTTCACCATCGACGACGACGCCGTCATGCCGATCGCCTCAAGCGCCGTGCGCACCCAGGGTTCGCCCGCGCGGAAGGGTTCCGCGTTCGGGAAGACCATACCGAAGGGTGAGGTCGTCACCTTGCCGTAGAGCTCGCCGTTGATGAAGTTGCCGAGCCGCCCGAAGGTGTAGCCGAGCGGCACCGACACCGCGATCATGTCGGCCCACTGGAGATAATCGAGCTTGTGCCGGACGGCATAGATGATCGATCCGGCGAGCACGCCGATGAAGCCGCCGTGGAACGAGAGGCCGGAAAATCCCGTGAAGTGCCAGTTTTCGTCCACCGGCAGCACCGCGAGCCAGGGCATGCGGAGGAAGACGCCCGACCGGTCGTAGAACAGGACGTAGAAGACGCGGGCTCCGACGATGAGCCCGAGGATCGCCGAGCCGAAGAAGCCGCCGATGTCGTCCTCGGAGAAGCCGAGCTTGCGGTTCTTCACCTGCCATTTGAACAAAAGGTAGGCGACCGCGAACGCGACCACGTACATGAGGCCGTACCAGCGCAGCAGGGGAAAGCCCGGGATGATTTCGGGCCGGATCCACGCGGGGAAATTCACGAAGGCGGGCATGCTCGCTCCTTGGGCGATACGGACCCGGGCGGCCTCAGGGCTTGAAGCCCTGCTGGATCGCCTTGGCCAGTTTGTATTTGTAGAGCTGGTTTTCCTTGCGGAGCTGGCCGATCTCGTACTGCTGGGACCGCACGGTCTCCACGAGGTCGGCCTGCGTGAGGGCGCCGGACTGCAGGAGGTCTTCCACGTATTCCTCGCGCGCCTCGAAGTCGATCTCCGCCTCGAGCTCGGCGGCCTGGAAGGACTCGTCGAGCAGGTCTTCGGTGAGGAGCTCGTCCTCCTCGTCCTCCGCGGAGACGATCTTGTCCGCGATGCGGTAGACGGCCTGCGCCAGGAGCGACTGCGGCTTGTAGCGGATGACGGGGATGCGGCTCCCGAGGGCGATGTCCTGGAAGGCGTCTCGGGCGATGACGCCGAGGTGCTCGAGCCCGACGTTCAGGTACTCGCCCGCCGAGCGGCGGATCTTGGACGCGCGGTCCGCGGTCTTCGGGTCCTCCAGCATGTTGAGGACGAGGCGCGGCCGGAACGCGGTCATCCGCCCGGCCAGCTTCGCGTGGCTCTCGGGATCGATCTGCGCCACCTTGTCGAGGATCGCGGGGATGAAGATCTTCTGGAAGCTGGCGCCGTCCTTCCGGAGGCTCTCGAGGAACAGGAACGCGGGCGACTGCTTCTTGAAGCTCGAGTACATGAGCCGGAACACGGCGTTCTTGAGGAAAAGGTACGCGTTGAGCGTGGCCGTGAGGGCGGGCGTGGTCACCACGATGCCGCGCGAGGACATGAGGAAGAAGTCGAGGATGTTCGTGCTCGTGCCGGCGCCGAGGTCGAGCACGAGGTAGTCCGCCTCCATGCCGAGGAGGCGGCGGATGAGCGCGGCTTTCTGCTTCTGGTTGATGTTCGCGAGCCCGGGGATCTCGGCGTCGCCGGGGACGAAGCGGAGGCCGGGGTAGTCGGTGTCGAGGACGATCTCGGAGAAGTCGGAACCCGGCGTCGACAGGAAGGTGCCGATGCCCTTCTTGACGACCGGCATGCCGAGGATGATGTGGAGGTTCGAGGCGCCCAGGTCCAGGTCCGCGAGCACGACCCGCTTGCCCGCCTGGGCGAGCGCGATGGACAGGTTGGCCGCGACGAGGGATTTCCCGACGCCGCCCTTCCCGCTCGCGATCGGCAGTATGTGCATGCCCTTCCTCCCGGTCGCCTAGTCGGCGCTGGCCTGGTCGTCGACCGCGGCGGGGGTCGGGGTAACGGACGCCGCGGACGCGCGGACGAGGGACGCCGCGCAGAAACCCGCCACCGCCAGGTCGTAGCCGAGCGCGAGCGCCACCACGCCGAGCCGCGACGCGTCCTCGGGGGCGAGGCCCTGGCCGGCGACCAGCGCGAACACGCGCGTCGCGGCGAAGGGCAGGAACGCGGCGGCGCCGACCGCCTTGGCGAACGCGACGAACGACGCGAGCCGCCCGCCGCCCTCCCCGTCGCGCCAGAGGAAAAAGAGCGCCGGCGCGCAGAAAAGCTGCGGCAGGATCATCGCCCGGAAGAGGAGCTCGCCCTCGGCCGAGGGGGAGACGACGGACCTGACGACGGCCGATAGGGCCGCGAAACGGACGAATTCGAGCGCGGCGCCCGCGAGATACGGTTTCTTCCTATTCATAATGCGCCATCAGTCTAAAGACCGCCCACCCACCCGTCAAGCCTTCCGTAATCGAGGATTGACCCGGAACGGAGAAAGCGTGGTACATTCTACGCCATGGCCACCAAACGTTTCCCCGGCCGCGACGCGATCGCCTGGATCGCCTTCGCCGCCCTCCTCCTCGTCTTCTCGAGCGCCCTCGCGTTCGCCCAGGACCGCGACAACGACGCCTACTTCGACACCCTCCGCTCGGTGTTCGACTTCGTCATGAACAACTACGTCGACGAGGTCGATCCCCAGGTCCTCTACGAGGGCGCGATGAAGGGCATGCTCGATTCGCTCGGCGACCCGTACTCGACTTACATGGACGAGGCGCTGACGAGCGATTTCAACGACACGACCACCGGCAACTTCGGCGGCCTCGGCCTCTACATCCAGAAAGTCGCCCCCGACTCCCTCAAACCCGGCGACAGTCCCTACGTCGAAATCGTGGCGCCGATCGAGGACACGCCGGGCGCCCGCGCCGGCATCCGCCCGGGCGACTACATCTCCGAGATAGACGGCGAGTCCACCGCGCCGCTCACGATGGACGAAGTCCTCCTCAAGCTCCGCGGCACGCCCGGCACGCAGGTGACCATCACCGTGCTCCGCGGCGAGTCGATCACCTTCAAGTCGACCATCACCCGCGCCGTCATCGAGGTGCCGACGATCAAGAAGGCGATGCTGCCGGACGGCACGGCCTACCTCCGCATCATCGAGTTCACGCCCCAGACGCCCACCCGCATCCGCGAGGCGATCGACTGGTTCAAGTCGCAGGGCTACCGGGCGATGGTGATCGACCTCCGCAACAACCCCGGCGGCCTCCTCGCGTCGGTCATCTCCATCGCGGACCTGTTCCTCGCGGACGGCGTCATCGTCTCCACGAAATCGCGCGTCGTCTACGAAAACGCGGTCTACAAGGCCAAGCCGGACCTGGCGGTGCCAGCCAACGTGCCCATCGTCGTGCTCGTCAACAAGGGCTCCGCGAGCGCCTCCGAGATTCTCGCCGGCGCCCTCAAGGACCACCGACGCGCCTACCTCGTGGGCGAGAAGAGCTACGGCAAAGGCGCCGTCCAGCAGATCATCCCGCTCGGCGACGGCTCCACCGGCTTCAAGCTGACCATGTCGCGCTACTACACCCCGAGCGACGCGAACATCGACAAGAAGGGCATCCAGCCCGACCTCGAGATCCTCGAGCCGGCGCTGTCACCCGAGGCGGAAAAGGACCTCACAAAGCTCTTCGAGGACAAGACCATCGAGAACTGGGTGAAGGCCCATCCGGAAGCGACCGAGAAGGAGCGCGCCGCCTTCGTCCGCGGCCTCATCTCGGGCGGCGTCCGCCTGGACGAGCGCGTGCTCGGGAAGCTCCTCCGCAACGAGTTCGACAAGACGAAGGACGCGCCCGCCTACGACCTCGATTACGACCTCCAGCTCCAGGAGGCGCTCAAGCTCATCAAGTCGGGCCAGCTGCCCTCGCTCCTCTCGCGGACGAAGACCGTCCGCGAGCTCCAGGACGCCTCCGCGAAGAAATAATGCGACAGTTCGTGCTGCCCCCGGAATATTCCGGGGGCGACGTCCTCGTCCTGACGGGGGACCGCGCCCGCTACTTGCGGAAGGTCCTCCGCCTCGGCCCGGGCGACCGCTTTCCCGGCATCGACGAACGGGGCCATCGCTACGAACTCGAGATCGCCGACGCCGACCGCGCGCGGGTCCGCCTTCGCGTCCGGCCCGCGAACGCGGCCAGCGCCTCGGGCGGCGCCGCCGACGGCGCGGTCTTCCTCGCCGACGTCCGACCGGGAACCGCGGCAAGCGCGACCGGCGCGACGAACGGCATCACCGCCCCGACGGGCGAACCGGTCCGCATCACGCTCGCGCAGTGCCTGCCCAAAGGCCCCAAAATGGACCAGATCGTGCGCCAGGCCGTCGAGGCGGGCGTCGAGCGGATCGTCCCCGTCCTGTCGTCGCGCTCCGTGGCCACGGGCGACGAAGGCCCCGGCCGCCTCGAGCGCTGGCGGCGCGTCGCGCGCGAAGCCGTCCAGCAGTCGGGCTCGGGCGCCGCGCCGACCGTCGACGCGCCCGTCCCCCTCGCCCGGCTCGCGGACGCGCTCGGCCCCGCCGCCGACGGCGAGCTCCGCCTCTTCCTCCACGAGCTTCCCCTTGCCAGCGCCACGCTCCACCGGTATTGTACGGTACCGCCCCGATCCGTCGTCCTCTGCGTCGGCCCGGAAGGCGGACTGTCATCCGAAGAGACCTCGCTCCTCGAGGCGGCGGGCTGGAAACCGCTCTGGCTCGGCCCGACCGTGCTGCGCGCGGAAACGGCCCCCATCTTCGCCGTCGGAGCCCTCCGGATGATCCTCCTGGAGCGTGCATCATGGACACCGAACGCATAAAACGCGTTTCCATACTGAAAGTGCCCGTCGACATCCTCGCCGAAGAGGACATCGAGGACGTCGTCAAGTCGATGTTCTCGGACGGCCGCAACCACCAGATCGTGCTGCTTTCGCTGTGGGACCTCATGAAGGCCCGCCGCTTCGCGGACTTCCGCACCATGATCAACGGCGCGTCCCTCGTCATCCCCATCTCCTCGGCCATCGTGAAGGCGGCGAGGTTCCTGAAGCGCGCGGAACCGGTGCGCTACCAGCCCTTCGACTTCGTCATCAAGCTGCTCAACGTCCTCGACCGCTGGAACAAGACGGTGTACCTCTTCGGCGGCACGCGGAAGACGCTCGCCAAGGCGGAGCGCAACCTGCGCGACACCTACCCGAACGTCCGCATCGTCGGCCGCTACCACGGCTGGTATCCGAAGGCGATGGAACCCGCCATCGTCGAGGCCGCGCGCAAGGCCACGCCCACGCTCCTCCTCGTCGGCCAGGGCGTGCCCGGCCGCGAACGCTGGATCCCGCGCGCCATGAAAGCCTTCAACTCCGGCCTCTACCTCTGGTGCTCCGACCTCTTCGACGTCTTCGCCGAGCGCAGCCCGAAGCCCTCGCGTGCGCTCTTCGACAAGGGACTCGAGTGGCTGCCCTACACCGCGCGCCACCCGTGGAAGGCGGTCCGCTTCCTCACCTTCCTGCGCTTCAAGTTCCTGTTGCTTTGGTACCGCATCCGCGGGCTGTGACGCCAAGGATATTTTGCCACGGAGCGAAGCTTAGCGAGTACCCGAGCGTTGGCGCAGAGACACACAGGAAGACGAGAGAGTAAAAACTCGCGAACCATACGCGCCGAATATGCGCTGTTCGGCAGGGGCGTTTACCGGAACGCGGGCAACTTTTCGAAGAGCGCGGGCAAGTAAGCTTCAAAGGACTGACCACTCGTTTCGTATCCTTCGAGAAGTTCGTAGAACGGCTTCACGAGCGTCAGTCCGCCCTTCGTCTCCCGCTCCGCGTCGCCGGCGCTCCTCTGAAACATGCGGTTGTCCAAAGCCCGGACCAGGCACTCGTAGGCGAACACGTCCACGCTTCCGTAGGAGCGCCTGAGCGGGCCGTTCTTCCTTGCGTCGAAATACGCAGCGAGCTTTGGCTTGAACGGCCGGTACGCGGCCACGACGAGTCCGTTGACGTACGAATGCAGGTACTCGTGGGCGTTCAAGCCGTTCGAGTGGCTGCCGGGGCTCTCGACGCTGTAGCGGTACTTTTCGAATTCGGCGCCGATCGCGCTGTAATGTTCGTCGAGCAGATTCGGGACATTGGCGATCACGTACGTGTCCGGCCTCGGCGCGCGCAGGTACGCCCATACCGCGCGGAGATCGGCGGATACCCGCCCGGCGTCGTACGAGGCTATTTCCTCGAGGTACGCGGGTTTCACTTCGTTCCACACGGTTTCGAGTCCGGCCTTTTCCCAGAAATCGTTGAGCAGAGCCGGGAAACCGGCAAGGCGCGCGAGCGCGTGCGGGTAGCCGTACTCCGCGTTCGGCCGTATCCGCCTGAAGGGATGGTCGGAGCTGAGACCCAGCGCGTAATCCTGGTAATGGAACGGGTACAGACCGACCCGGTCGTACCAGCGCTTCCATTCGGCCGTTTTTTCCGGACAGGCGGCCAGGTTCGCGGCCACCCGTTCGCGCACGAGCGCGCGTACCGGATGCATCGCCTCGCCCTCGGCTTCGTCGTCGAAGCCCATGGCGTTCGCGAACGCCATGACGGCGAACACGCGCCGGTCGGCCACCGCGATGAAATCCGCGTTGCCGACGATTTCGTCCGCATGCTCGAACCGTACGGGTTCGACGAGTTTTTCGTCGAACGGCGCGGGTCCGCAGGCGGCCAGAATGGTCGTCATCGCACAAACAAGCACGCGATCTTTTTTCGTCACTTGATTCCCTCTCAATGCGGAGTCCGGAACGCCGCGAAACAATAACGTTTGAAGCACGGGTACGCAAATCCCGTCTTTGACGAAGACGGACGCAAGCCGTAGCATGAATACCTTCCTATTAAAAAAAGGCGCGCTTTGCGTGTCGACTTGCCAAGCAAGGTATCAGTATAATCTGCGGGCGCACGACCCGGACCGCGGCCTCTCCCGCGCGCCCTCATCGCGTGCGCGGGGAGTGCCCACGATGAAACGAACCGCCATCGCCCTCGTCACGCTGCTCGCGGGAGGGATTCTCTTCGCGCAAGCCGAAATCAAGGCGTTCCCGCTGCGGGACGCCGCGAGCGGAAAGACCACCCTGTTCGCGAACGATCTGACCGTCGAGTCCGCGACCGCGATCCTCGAAACCTGGGGCTATTCCGCGAAGCCGCTCGTCGGCACCTGGTACCGCGTCCGCAAGGGCGAAATCGTCGCGGCGGAGATCGGCTTTTCGGCCGCGGGAACCCTCGAGCAGATCAACCTGCTCTCGCCGGACCTCGCGTTCGAGACCATCGTCGTGGGCGCCCGGCTCGTCGACTATTCCAACTACTACAAGGTCCAGGATTTCGACGACACGCTCGGCTACATCTCCGTGCCCGTCTACGTCGGCACCGAGGCGAAGTACGCCTGCCGCGCGAAGTGCTTCCTCACGAACGGGCGCATCACGCAGATCCGCGCCAACTTCGCGAACCTGCGCTGAAGGCGATCGGCATGACCCTCGACGTCCTCACGATCGACGCCTTTTCGAAAGACGGCCGCGGCGGCAATCCCGCGGGCGTCGTGGTCGACGCGGCCAGCCTCTCCGACGCGCAGATGGCCGACATCGCGCGGAAAGTCGGCTTTTCGGAAACGGCGTTCGTCCTGCCGTCGGACCGCGCCACGTACCGGGTGCGTTTCTTCACGCCGGCGTCCGAGATCGACCTCTGCGGCCACGCCACCGTCGCCACGTGGTTCCTGCTCGCCAAGCTCGGCGGGGCGAAACCGGGCACCCACTCGCAAGAAACGAAAGCCGGACTCCTCGGCATCGAGATCCTGCCGGACGGGACCATTCTCATGGAGCAGGCGCTGCCGACTTACTCGGAGCTTGTCGATCCGGCCGACGTCGCCGCGTCGCTCGGATTGCGGGCGACGGATCTGGCGGACGGGTTTCCCGTCCAAGTGGTGTCCACCGGCGTACGCGACGTCATCGTGCCCGTGAAGGACCACGACGCGCTTCTCCGCATCGCGCCCGACCTCAAGGCCGTCGCGCGGATCAGCGCGGCGCACCGCACGAGTGGCTACCACGTCTTCACGCTCGACGCACGCCACGGCGGCACGGCGGCCTGCCGCAACTTCGCCCCGCTCGAGGGCATCGACGAGGAAGCCGCCACCGGCACCGCGTCGGGCGCCCTGTCCTGCTACCTCCACGCGTACCGCGAAACGCTCCGCGACGGGATGCGTGACCGCGTGTTCGAGCAGGGCTGGGGCATGAACAGGCCGTCGGAAATCAAGTCGCGCCTCGAGTTCATGGACGGCGCCGTGACGCGCGTCGTCGTCGGCGGCGTCGCGGCGAACCAAGGCTCGAAGCGCGTCAGTATCTGAACGACGCGATCAAGCCGGCGCGCCGTGACTTGATCGCCGTCAGGCGGGCGTACCGGCGTGCTCCACGAACTGGATCTTGAGCCCGTTCGGGTCGAGCGCGTAGAAGAATTTGATGCTCGGGTTCGGCGAGAAGGGCCCCGAGTGGATGGCGACGCCCTTCGCCTTCAAGTCGGCCATGGCCGCGTCCGCCGACTCCACGACGAAACCGAGCGAGATATCGGCGCCGTACGAGGGATTCGCGTTCTTGTCGTTGCGGATCAGCTCCACCTGTGTCCCGCCCGCCTTGCCAAGGAACGCGATTTCGGCGCCCGGCATCGGTTTCATCGTCCGGTGCACGGGCAAGCCCACGACGTCGCGATAGAACGCGAGCGATTTCTCCATGTCCTTCACGTTGATCGTCACCCAGCAAAAATCCATATCGTCCTCTTTCATTCGAGCGGCACGTAGCCGGTCGCTTCCACGAGATATTGGCCTTCGTCCGAAAGGATCCACTCGACGAACGAACGCGTCGCAGCCGACTCGTTCCCGAGGGTGATCGCGTAGAACTCCGACGAGTAGGGGTAGCTGCCGTCCCGGATGGTTTCTTTCGACGGGGCGACGCCGTCGATCGCGAGCAGCTTGATGTCGCCGTTCTTCACCATCTGCGTCGAGTAAAAGAGGAACGAATAGCCGAGGGCGTTCCGGAAGTTCCGGTAATTCGCCGTCCGCTCGATGATCCCGCCCATGCCGGCGATCACGTCCTCTTTCAAGGGCTCGATCAGCGTTTCGCCGTCCATGATCTTCTGCAGCATCGTCTGGCTGCCGCTGCCTTCCGGCCGTTGGAACACCTTGATCGCTTCCGGGCGTCCCCCGAACGTCTTCCAATTCACGGACTCGCCCGAATAGATCGACACGATGTCCTTCGACGATAACCCGTCCACGGGATTTCGCCGATTCACGAAGAAAACGAAGGCTTCCTTGCCGATCGCCGTCTTATTGAAGGTTTTTCCCATAGCCTGCGCCGCCTCTGCCTGCTTCGCGGACGGCCGGGCGCAGAAGATGAGTTCCACCCTACCGTTCAGAAGGTTTTCGTAGGCGGTCGGAGTGGTCGTGCACTGCACCGCGCTGTCTCGGGGATTGTAGTCGCCTTCGGGATAGACGGCGTTCGCGAAGGCGGCGTAGAGGGGATACAGGGCGGTGGCGCCGTCCAGCCTCGGCGCGTCCGGACCAAGCCGCAGGGACGCCGGCTTTTTGAGGACGGCCGCGCGCGTGCCCGCCTTGAACGGCATGTACTCGCGGAGGTCGACATCCCCGTCGCTCACGACCGGGATCGAGGCGACGTACGCGTCGCGCGCGAACACCCCGCCGACGACGCCGGCACAGAGGACGAACAAGACCACCGTCGCCAGGATGCCCATACGATTCCTATAACACCAACAAAACAGGAACGCCACCGCGGCCAACCAGGCCGCTACCACGAACCACGAGACGAACGGCCGCTTTGTCAAAAGCGTCAGCAACCACAGCAGCAGCCCGCCGTAGCTGATCGCCGCGACCGCCGCCATGGTGACGAGCGCCTTGATCAAACCCGCGATTTTTTTGTCCATCCCGAGCTCCTTCAATCCCACAGTCGCGGACGCGACAGGTATTCGTAGTCCGCGAGCGCGGCGACATCCTTCCGCCGTTCCGCAAGCGTACCGATAACCGATTCCGAATAAATATCATACAGGGGCAAGTCGTACTTCGCGCTCGCGTTGCGGAAGCCGTCCGCCTCGAACACGAACACGTTCGGCACCAGGACGTCGCGCTCGGCGCCGTAGCGGCGGTCGAAGCAGACGAACGCAGTCCCGTCGTCGATCTTCACGAACGATTCGAGACCGGAGAAAAACGATTCCAGGTGACGGACTCGGACCGAATCGCCCTCCCCTTCAACCCAATCGAACATCTCGATCGACGTGCCTTTTCCGCAGGCGCTTCCGCTGATGCCGTAGACGACGGTCGCTTTCCCGAAGAGCGCGACGCTCTCGAAGCCCATGCCGAAACGAGAGACATCGACGTCGATCACGATGCGACCACCTTCGCGGACGGTCAGACGATCGGAGTAGTCGTCGTAGTCGGTGAGGATTTCGTACGTCAGGGCGCCCCGCCGCGCGGTACGGAGGATGCCGTTGTCGAGAAATCGCTCGTCGTACGCGAGCGCCGCGCGCGCCATCGGCTCGAATCGGCCGACGATCGCGGCGATGTAGGCGCGGAGATCCATCGACTCATCCGCGTGAGCCAGGGCGGCGGAGGCGCACAGGAGGAATAACGCAAGGCATCGCTTCATCGAGAAACCATGATGACCGCATGCGCATGACCGCGCAAGATCCCGCGCGACCGAAATCGCGTCCGCCGCGCCCGGTCTTGGCCGCATTCTCCGCACAGTGCATCTTCCATATCCTTCACGCGCGGCGCTTGCGGACGGCAGCGGCGGCGTGTATCGTGTCGGCATGCGCATTTTGCACTGCTCGGACTTGCACATCGGAAAGACGCTCTGCGACCACGACCTCCTGCCCGACCAGTCGATCGCGCTCAAGCGGATCGCCGAGATCGCGCGGGAGGAACGCGCGGCCGCCGTCGTCGTCGCGGGCGACGTGTTCGACCGCAGCGTGCCCTCGCCGGAGGCGGTCAGGCTGTTCGGCGCCTTCCTCGCCGACCTCCGCTCGGGCGCCGAGCCGCCCGAGATCGTGATCATCCCAGGCAACCACGATTCGGCCGCGCGGGTCGGCTACTGTTCCGAAGTACTGGCCCCGGCGGGCGTGCACGTGCGCGCGGACCCGGAGCGCTCGGGCGAGCCCGTGATCGTCGAACGCGGCGGCGAACGCTGCGCGATCTGGGCGATCCCCTTCCTGGCGCCCGGCGCCTTCGACGCGCATGACCCGGCGCCGGTCGCTGCCGAACCGACGACCGAGACGGCAGCGGGCGTTGCGGTCCCGGCAAAGACGGCGGCCGATAAAGCGCGATCCGACGGCCAAGCCGACCTCTTCACGGAGCTCGTGCGAAACACAGCACCCGAAAAGCCGCGAACAGAGACCGAACCGATCAAGCCGCGCATCCGCGGGCAGGCGGAACTCTTCGCCGAAGCCGTGGCGATGACGAAGCCCGGCGCGGATCCGAAAACGATCGACGTCCTCGTGTGCCACGTCTTCGCGTCCGGCGCCTTCGCGAGCGAATCCGAGCGGCGCTTCCTCGGCAGCGCCGAGGCGGTCGATCCCGCGCTCTTCGATCCGTTCGACTACGCCGCGCTCGGCCACTTGCACGCCCGTCAGGAAGCCGGCGCGAAGGGCCGCTACGCGGGCACGCCGCTCGCCTACGCGTTTTCCGAAGCCGACCGCGTCAAATCGGTGTCGGTGGTCGACGTGACGAAAGGATCGTTCGCCGAGCGGGCCGTGCCCATACGACCGCCGCGCGCGCTCAGGCGGATCCGCGGCCACTTCGCCGAGCTCGTCGACGGCGCCGCCGACGCAACCCTCGCGGAAGCGTACGTCGAAGCCACGTTGACCGATCCCGCGCCCGTGCTCGGGGCGGCCGAAGGACTCAGGCGCGTCTATCCTTTCCTCCTCTCGGTGAAGCAGGAGTGCATGGAAGCGGTCACGACGACCGTCGAGGCGGCGACGCGACCCGCGGAGGAAGCCTGGGACATCCTCGACGACTTCCGCGCCTTCCATAAGGCGATCTACGGCGACGATCCGGACGCGGACGCGCTCGCGCTCTTCGACGCCCTGCGCGGGGAGGCCGAGCATGCGACCGCGTAGCCTCGCCATCGCCAACATCGGCCCCTTCGCCGGGGAAGTCGTGGTGGACTTCTCGAGGCTCGACGACGTGTTCCTCGTCTGCGGCGACACGGGCTCGGGCAAGACGACCATCTTCGACTGCGTGGCGTACGCGCTCTACGGCTCGTTGCCGGGCACGCGCTCGGGGCGCGAAGGCGAACTCGCGTCGCACCACGCGAAGCCGGGCGACGAGCCGTCGGTCGAATTCGAGTTCGAATCCGGCGGCACGCGCTATTCGATCTCGCGAAAACCGTCCCGGGAACGCGCGAAGCTGCGAGGATCGGGACTGACGAAGGAAGGCTCGGAAGCCGTCCTGCGCGTCCTCGAACGAGGCGCCTGGCGCGTCCTCGCGACGGGCGTAGCGGAAGCGGACGACGCGATAAAAAGGATACTCGGCTTCACGAAGGACGAATTCCTCAAGATCGTGCTCCTCCCGCAAGGCGAGTTCCAGCGCTTCCTCGAGATGAATTCGAACGACCGGGCGGGCTTGCTCGAAAAGCTGTTTCCCGTGGAGCTCCACGCCGCCGTGACGGGAAGGGCCAAGACGCGGCTCGACGCCGCGCAGGCGACGCTCAAGCGCGTCGACGCCGAGCTCGACGCCCTCGGCGCGGCCGCGACGCCCGAAGAGACGGCGATCGAGCTCGAACGACTCGACGGCGAGCTGTCGGCGATCAAGGCCGACCTGGGAGCCGCGCGCGCGGAAGAGACCTCGCGGAAAACCGGACTCGAGCGCGCCGCCGAAATCGGCCGCGCCTTCGACCTCGCCGCCGAAACCGCCCGCGCGCTGGCTTCCCTCGAGTCGGAGGCCCCCGCGATGGACGCCCTCGAGCGCGGCATCGGCACCGCGGCCCGCGCGCGCGAACTGGCCGCACTCCTCGACGGTCTGGACGAAAAGCGCCAGGCGGCGGCGGACGCCGGACGGCAGCACGCGGAGGCCGAAGCGCGGAACGCCGGACTTGCCGCCGAACGACCCGCGATGGAAAACGCCGAACGCCGGCTCGCCGCGCTCGCGACGGAACTCGGCTCCCTCGCGGAGCGCATCGGCACGCTCAAGTCCGCCGCGGCGGCCTGGGAACGCGCGGACGCGCTCGGACGGGAAGCGGCGCGCGCCGCGGCAGAGGACGAGAAGACCGCGAAAACCTCGGCGGACGCCGCGAGGCAAGCGGACGCGGCGAAAGCCGAGATAGCCCGGCTCCGCGCCGCGCCCGGCACGGAAGACGCCGCGCGAGCGGAACGCGACAAGGCGCGGGACGAAGCCGGGCGCGCCGAACGGACGCTCGAAAGCGCCGCGCGCCGAGAAGAGCTGGCGCGCGATCTCGAGTCGGCCGCGGGAACGCTCGCGACGGCCGAAGAACGGGAACGGATCCTTCGGGACGGGGCCGAAACCGCCGAACGCGACCTGGCGACCATCCAAGCCGCGCTCGACGGAGCCGCGGCCGCCTCGCTCGCGGCGAGCCTGGCCGACGGCGCGCCTTGCCCCGTCTGCGGCTCGATCCACCACCCGAATCCCGCCGTCCAGGCCGACGATCCCGACGCGCTCCGCGCCGCCCTCGCCGAAGCCCGGAAACGCCGCGACGCGGCGTTCGGCGCCCTCTCGCGCTCGTCGTCCGAATCGGGAGCAGCGAGCGCCCGACGCGCCATGCTCCAAGCCGAACTGGACAAGCTTCCCGCCGATCTCCCTTCCGCGTCCGACGCCGAAGCGGCGGCGAACGCCGCGCGCGGCGCCCTCGCCGAGGCCGAAGCGCGCTTGGCCGACCTCGAGGCGCGCAGGCGAAAGACCGAAGAACTCGAAACGAGGCTCGCGGGACTTACGGCGGAAGCCGAACGGCTGGCCGCCGCCGCGCGGGCCACGGCCACCGCGCGGGCTGGCGCCGAAAGCGCGGCCGAAGCGGCCCGCGCGGCGGCGGGCGGCGAGGATCCGCGCCCCGGGCTCGCCGCAGGGGAAAAAGAACTCCGCGCCGGAACCGCGGAACGCGAACGGCTCGACAAACTGATCGTCGCCCACCGCAGGGACTCGGCGACCGCGGCCGCGGAACTGGCGGAACGGGCGAGCGCCCTCGAAAAAGCGACGAAGGCGCGCGACGCGGCCGAAGCGGGCGCCGACGCCGAACTGGCGCGGCGCGGCTTCGACACCGCGGAAGAGGCGCGCCGGGCCGCGTGGCCCGAGGACAGGCTCGCGCGCGCCAGGCGCGACTTGGCGGAATGGCGCGACAGGCTGTCCGCGGCGCGGGAAGCCGCGACCCGCTGCGCCGCGGCGGTCGCAGGGCGCGAGAGGCCGGATATCGCGGCGGCAAACGCGGGCCTCGCCGAAGCCCGCGCGGCCGTCGCCGCCCTGGACGAGCGCCTCGCCGACTCGACGCGGCGCAAGGCGGAGCTCGCGGGCCGCGCCGAACGCCATCGCGCCCTGTCGGCCGAACGGGAACGGCTCGCCTCGGACAACGCGACCCTCGTGAAGCTGTCGGCCGCGCTGAACGGCGAGGTCTCCGGCCGGCGCATGACCTTCCAGACCTTCGCCCTCGGCCGTTACTTCGAGGCGGTCGTCGCCTGCGCCGCGGCGCGGCTCCTCGAGATGTCCGACGGGCGCTATCGCCTCTCGATGGACCGGCAGGCGGGCAAGGGTTCCTCGAAAGTGGGACTCGAGATCCTCGTGGCCGACGCGTTCACCGGCAAGGAGCGTCCGGCCGCCTCGCTCTCCGGCGGCGAGAAATTCATGGCGTCCATCTCGCTGGCGCTCGGCCTCGCGGACGTCGTGTCGAACCGCGCCGCGGGATCCCCCGTGGAATCGGTGTTCATCGACGAGGGGTTCGGTTCGCTGGACGAGGACGCGCTCGACCGGGCGATCGACGTGCTCGACCGCGTGCGCGAAGGACGCATGGTCGGCATCGTGTCGCACGTGGCCGAGCTGCGCTCGCGCATCCCCTCGCGCATCGAAGTGCGCAAGGGACGCTCGGGTTCCGCGATCGAGATCGTTTGACCGGTCGGGGACGGCGCCGAAGGGCGCGCCTTCACCTGTCCGCGATGAGCGTGATGATCATGGCGCTTCCTATTTGAACGCGATCGAGGCGTAGGACTTGTGTCCTTCGAATTTCGCGCCGGCCGAGAAGAGGTCCTCGATCTGGGGCGGAATCGCCTTGAGGCAGGTGCCGGACACCGTGATGCGGTCGTCCTCGGCGTGCCGGAGCGCGAGGTGGTGGATGAAGTTCACGTCCTCCGAGACGACGGAGCCGGTGGAACCGGGCCGGCGCCACACGGTCGCGCCCGCGTGGAAGACGAACTTGAAACCGATCGGCACTTCGAGCCGGAACGACTCGTAGCCGATCAGCGCGCGGTTCACGAGCAGTTCGTACGCGATCTTCACGGGCGATTCGCCGGCCGGATCCTCGGGGAAGACGAGCAGGATGCCGTTCTGGTCCTTCATCCAGAGGAGGCCGTTCGTCTCCATGAACACGCTCGCCATGTGCGCGGCGTACGAATCCCGGAGCGCGGCGAGCCGGGTCTCGCCGATCTTGCCGCGCAGGCCCGCCTGGTCGCAGATGGCCGAATAGCAGAACAGGAAGCGGTACTCGCGTCCCTCGACGAGCTTGCGCCAGCCGGGGAAGGCCGTCGCCTGTCCCTCGCCTTCGCGGGCGCCCGAGCGCACCGCCGCGTCCTCGAGCCGCGCCGCGTCCACGCCCGCCTTGAACAGCGCGGGCCCCACGTAATCCTTCGCGCCGGCGAACATGAGCGACGCCGGATCGGCGATGGCCCCGAGCGGGTCGAGCACGCCGAAGGCGATCCCCTTGTCCGCGAGCTCGGCCACCTTCTTCCGGAATGCGCGCTCGTCGGCGCCCGAGGCGTCGAGGTAGGGAAAGCCCTCCTCGGCGGCCGCGGCGATCGTCCGGCCGACCGAACGGGGCGACTGGACGTCGGCGTCGTCGGCGAGGCGCGCGACGAGTTTCTTGACGGGGGCGGCCGACAGGTCGGAATAGACGGTGAACTTCATCGCTTGGCTCCGTCGGGGACGTAGTGCCGGATGGAGCGTCCCTCCGACTTCGGATTTTCGACGAAGCGGTCGGCGAGCACGCGGTCGATGGTCGGCAGGGCCGCGGGGGAGATGCCGAGCGCCCCGATCGGGGTCTTCTTCGCTTCCAGCTCGATCGCCTCCCGGACGGTCTCTTCCTTGAGGATGAGGTCGCGGGCCTCGTAGTACGCGAGGGGGCCGACATGGACGGCGGAGCGGATCCTGAGGGGCACGCCGAGCGCGTTGTCGAAACGGTTCCAGATGACGAGATCGTTGAGGATGGCCATGCCCGCCAGGACGGCCGCGGTGGCGGGGTGCCCGAACAGGAAGGCCGCGACGATGCCGTCGCCTTCGCGCAGCCAGATGCGGCCGCGGCGCTTTTCGATCTCGACGGACACGATCTCCGCGAGGGCTTCGAAGGCCCTCGACGCGGCCTTGGCGCCCTTGTCGCGGACGATGGCCGAATTGCCGGCGATGTCCATGCGGTAGACGGCCAGGCTGCGCTCCTCGCCGACGTGGAGGCGGCCCCAGGTCGGGGTCGCGCGGACGGACTGGTTTTCGTAGAAGGTGCAGGATCCCGCGTCGAAATCGAAGCCGTCCTCCACGACGGTCCGCACGAAGTCGCCGAGGCGCACGACGGGATACGCCTTGCCCATGAAACCGTTGCGGTCGATCTCGATGAGGCGTTCCACGAGGTCTATGAAGCGGTCGGCCTCGATGATGTCCTGGAGGATGCGGTGCCCGGCGTCGAGCGGCTGGACGGCCAGCTGGTGGGACAGGCCCATGCGCTCGTGGACGTCGTACCTGGGGAAGAACTCCCGCGCCAGCCGCAGGAGCATGTCGCTGCCGAACGACTCGCAGAGGCTCCGCTCGGCCAGCTTCACGAACGACGGTTTCAGGATCATCCCGACAGTATCGCCCGCGCCCGGAGCAGTCGTCAAGCCTTTATCACCTCGTCGCCGCGTAGCCGCGGCGGCCCGGTCCGGTGTATCGTCGGCGCATGAGCACCACAGTGAAATTCGAGACGAGTCTCGGGGACATCCTCATCGCGATGTACGAGGACAAAAGCCCCCTGACGGCCGAAAATTTCGTCCGCTACGTGAAGGACGGATTCTACGACGGCACGATCTTCCACCGGATCATCCCCGGCTTCGTGGTCCAGGGCGGCGGCATGCTGCCCGGCCTCAAGGAAAAGGACACGCGCAAGCCGATCAGGAACGAAGCCGCGAACCGCGTGTCGAACAGGCGCGGCACCCTGTCCATGGCCCGCACGTCGGATCCCGACAGCGCGTCCAGCCAGTTCTTCATCAACCTGGTGGACAACGACCGGCTGGACCACAGCGCCCCGACGCCGCAGGGCTACGGCTATTGCGTCTTCGCCGAAGTCACCTCCGGCATGGACGTCGTGGACGCGATGGCCCGCGCGAAGACCGGCGACCGTTTCCCGCACCAGAACGTGCCGCTCGAGGACATCGTCCTCGAGAAGGCGACGGTCGTCGGCTGACGATCACCCCCGCCCGGACGTTTCCGTCGTCGCCTTTTTCGGGACGACGGGGACGCCGGCCAGCTCGAGCATCCGCTTGAACGCCGACCCGGGCTTCTTGAGCTCGCGGCTGCCCCGGGTGATCTTGCACAGGCTCAAGTGGTACTTCCGGGCGATCTCGCGCTGGGAGACGCCCGCGGCCAGATCCTTGACGAGCGCCCAGCGTTTGGCGATCTCGTCGGCTTCCGACTTCGTGAGCAGGCTGTAGAAGAATTCCTCGATGAGGGCGGGATCCTGGACCTTCGCGAGGGTCGACGACAGCTCGGACAGGTTTCGCTCGACGAGTTCGGGATCGATTTCGACGGTTTTCACGGATTCAGTATACCTGCCGCGCCGTACGCTGGCCAGAACCCGACTCCGCTTGACGAGTGTTTCTATTTGTAGTATCGTTCGGTTCCGGCCGCTTCGGCCGTCATCCCGCGCCCCGTCCGGCGGCACAACGCCGGCGGCCGCGCCGCAAGGAGCCGTCATGAACCGCCTTCGATCCGCTTCGTCCGCGCTCGGCCTCGTCGCCGCGCTGATCCTCCCCGCGCTCGCCGCCTCCTGCCAGAAAGCCCCGGCCGTCACCACGGTGGGCATCTCGAAATTCGTCGCCCACCCGGCCCTCGACGCGCTGGAGCGCGGCGTGATCGACGCCGTCACGAAGGCGAAACCCGGCATCGCCTTCGACCTCCAGAACTCGAACGCCGACATGGCCACGGCCGCGCAGATCGCCCGCCGCTTCGCCGACGAAAAGGTCGCCTGCGCCGTAGGCATCGCCACGCCCTCCGCGCAGGCGCTGGCGAACGCCATAAAGGACCTTCCCGTGGTCTACTGCGCCGTCACCGATCCGGTCGCCGCCGGGCTCGTCGCCGGGCTGGACCGCGGCGGTCCCAACGTGACCGGCAGCTCCGACATGACGCCGCTCAAGGAGCAGCTCGACCTCCTCCGCGCGCTCAAGCCGATCAAGCGCCTCGGGCACGTCTACAACGCGGGCGAGGCGAACTCAACGAAGGTCGCTTCCCTCGTCGAGGCCTACTGCGCGGAAAACGGCATCGCCTTCGTGCCCGCCACAGTCGCCAACTCCGCGGACGTGAAGCAGGCCACGCTCGCCATCGCGGACCGCGTGGACGGCATCTACCTCTCGACCGACAACACCGTCTTCTCGGCGATCAACTCCGTGGCCGAGGTCGCGCTCGAAAAGCGCCTGCCCGTCGTCACGGCCGACCCGAGCTCCGCGGAGTCGGTCCCCGTGCTGGCAGCCCTCGGCTACGACTACTACGCGATGGGGCTCGCCACGGGGCAGATCGTCGTCCGCATCCTCGACGGCGCCAAGACCGCGGACATTCCCGCCTACGTCCCGAACGACCCCGCCGGCATGCTGCTCGTCCTCAACCTCGACGTGGCGCGGAAGATCGGGATCGAGCCGCCGCCCGCGCTCGTCGAACGGGCCGCCACCGTCATAGAAAACGGCGCGGCGAGGAAGCGCTGAGGTGCCGGCGGCCATCGCCGTCGAAGGCCTCGTGTACGGCTTCCTGGCCCTCGGCGTGTTCGTGTCGTTCCGCGTCCTCGACTTCCCCGACCTGAGCCCCGAGGGATCGTTTCCCTTCGGCGCGGCCGTCTCGTCGGCGCTGGTCGTCGCGGGCGTCCACCCCGCCTTCGCGCTCGCGGCGGCCTTCGCCGCGGGCGCCCTGGCGGGCGCCTGCACGTCGTGGATCAAGCACGCGTTTTCGGTGCCGCCCCTCCTTGCCGGCATCGCGACGATGACCGCCCTCTATTCGATCGACCTGCGCGTGCTCGGCGGCCGCGCGAACCTGCCGCTCATCCCGGTCAACCCGGTGATGGACGCGGCGCGCGCGCTCGCGCCCGCCGCCGGCGCCTGGTCCGAAGTCCTGTTCTTCCTCGCGGTGGCGGCGGCCGGCTTCGTCGCGCTCGACCTGTTTTTCCACACCGAAGTGGGCCTCGCGCTCGGCGCGCTCGGCGACAACGAGAACGTCGTCGTCGCGGCAGGAGCGGATCCGGTCCTGCTCAGGACCGCGGGCGTCGCGCTGTCCAACGGGCTCGTGGGGATGTCCGGCGCCCTCGCCGCGGCGTACCAGGGTTTCGCGGACGTCAACCTCGGCGCGGGCGTCGTCGCGGCGGGGCTCGCGTCCGTGATGATCGGGGAGTTCCTCTGGAAAAGCCAGAAGATCGGCCTCCAGCTGCTCCGCGTCCTCGTCGGTTCGATCCTGTTCCGCGGCCTCATGTACGCGGGCCGGGCGTGGGGCTACGCGCTCGGGATCACGCCCAACGACCTCCGGCTCGTCACCGCCGTCCTCGTGGTCGCGTCCGTGGCCGCGAGCGGGCTCGGGCGGCGGACCCGGACGAAGGCGGCCGCCAGACGCCCCGCGACGGCGCGCGGCCCGGCCGACGGAGGACTCCGATGATCGCCCTCGAATCGGCCTCGGTCGTCTTCGGAGCCGGCACGCAGGACGAACGCCACGTCATCGACGGGCTGTCGCTCCGCGTCGGCGCCGGCGAATTCGTCGCGCTCATCGGCTCGAACGGCGCCGGCAAGTCGACGCTCCTCAACGCGATCGCCGGCTCGGTCCGGCTCGCCTCGGGCAGGATACTCGTCGACGGCGCGGACGTGACGGCGGAGCCGGAATGGCGCCGCGCCCGCCTCGTCGGCCGCGTCCGGCAGGATCCGCTGTCGGGCACCGCGGCGGAGATGACCGTGCTCGACAACCTGGCCGTGGCCTCGCGGAAGGGCCCGCGGCGGCTCCTGCCCGCCCTCGGAGCCGCGCGCGCGCGCGGCCTGGCCGCCCGCGTCGCGGAACTCGGCATGGGTCTCGAAACGCGGCTCCGCGAGAACGTGGGGCGGCTGTCGGGCGGCCAGCGCCAGGCGCTCACCCTGCTCATGGCCACGATGTCGGCGCCGTCCGTGCTCCTCCTCGACGAGCACACGGCCGCCCTCGACCCGCGGAACGCCGAGCTCGTAGACGCGCTCACCAGGCGCCTCGTCGCCGAAGGCCGGCTCACCGCGCTCATGGTCACGCACGACATGCGCCGCGCCATCGCCGAAGGGGACCGGCTCCTCATGATGCACGAAGGACGCGTCGTCCTCGACGTCCGCGGGGACGAAAAGCGCTCGCTGACGGTCGAAGGACTCGTCGACCGCTTCAGGTCCGCCAAGGCGGGAGCCTACGCGGAAGATCGCGATCTTTTGACCTGAAACCGTGAACCAGGAACCGGGCGCGATTTTGGCATTGCGCAAGACGGCGCCCGGTTCTACGATTATCGCATGAAGAAATCCGTACCGGTTCCGGCGGTCCTGGTCCTCTCCGCGCTCCTGACATCCGCGGCCGCCGCCGACGACCTCTTTTTCGAAATACTCGGGACTGACCAGGGCCTGCCGAACATGTCGGTTTCGGCCATCGTCCAGGACGAGACGGGCTTCATCTGGTTCGGCACCCACAACGGCGTCGCGCGCTGGGACGGCAAGACCTTCAAGCCCTTCGAAAACGATCCGTTCGACGCGGGCACGCTCGTGCACCAGCAAGTCCAGACCATGTACGCGGAACCCGGCGCCCTCTGGGTCGGCACCTACGGCGGCCTCGACCGCCTCGATCTCAAGACGGGCGACTTCCGCCACTTCGCCTCGAATCCCGCCGACCCGGCCTCGCTCAGCAACAACACCGTCGTCTGCGTCCGCCGCGACGCGGAAGGCGCGCTGTGGGTCGGCACGCTCGGCGGCTTGAACCGCCTCGACGAAACGACCGGGAAATTCGAGCGCTTTCTCCACGACGGCGCGAATCCGGACAGCCTCCCGAACGACGTCGTCCGCTGCGTCTTTTCGGACTCCGCGGGCCGCCTCTGGATCGGCACCTCGGGCGGCGGCCTCTCGCGCTACGACCGGGCGTCGCGCCGCTTCGTCACGCTGCGGAAAGACCCGAAGAATCCCCGCTCGCTCATGTCCGACTACGTGATATCGATCGCGCAGGCCGCGGACGGCGCGCTGTGGATCGGCACCTGGTTCGGCGGACTGTCGCGCTTCGACCCCGAACGGGAAACGTTCGACAACGTGAAGATCGGAAACGGCCAGACCTATTTCGTGGACGCGTCCGTCCCCGGCAGCGTGTACGTCGGCACCTGGGGAGACGGGCTCCACGTCTACGACATCGCGACGCGCGCGATCGAAAGCCACAAGCGCTCCGACCGCCGCGGCTCGATCTCGAACGACATCGTCTACTCGATGCTGCGCGACCGCTCCGGCGAACTCTGGTTCGGCACGAACGGCGGCGGCGTCAACAAGCTGAGCCGCGCCGGCGCCGACTTCGCCGTCTGGGAAAACGATCCGGCGGATTCGAAAACCCTCGCCTACGGCAAGATCAACGCCATCCACCGCGATTCCCGCGGCGACTTCTGGGTCGGCGTGTACGGCGGCGGACTCAACCGCCTCGATCCGAAGACCGGAACCTGGATCAAGTACCGCCACGACCCGAAGGATCCGCGTTCGCTCCCGAGCGACGTCGTCAACGTCATCCACGAAACCTCCTCGGGCGAGCTCTGGATCGGCACCTACGAGGGCTTGTCCCGTTTCGAACGGGACGCGGGGAACTTCCGGACGATCACCGCGCGGCCGGGCGGTCTCTCCTCCAACAACGTGTTCGCGATCGAGGACGACTCGGACGGGGACCTGTGGATCGGCACGTACAACACCGGCCTCGACCACTGGGACCGGAAATCGGATACGTTCGCGCATTACGCCAAGGATCCGAAGGATCCGGGATCGCTTTCGGACAATCTCGTGTACGATCTCGAGTTCGATTCGTTCGGCCGCCTCTGGGTGGCCACGAACCACGGCTTGAACCGCCTGGACGGACCTGACTTCGCGAAGTTCTACCACGACGTCGCGGATCCCGAGGGGATCGCGAGCGACTCGATCCGGCGCGTCCGGCTCGACTCGGCGGGATCGCTCTGGCTCGCGACCACGTCCGGAGGCGTGTCCATCCTGTCGAAGGACGGGGCGTGGACCCACTTCTCGCGGCGCGACGGCCTTTCGAGCAACATGGTCAACGACGTCGTCGAGGACCGCGACCGGAACGTCTGGATCGTGACGCAGACCGGGCTCGTCAAATGGCATCGCGCCACGGGACTCCTCGAGGACGTGCCCCTCTACCGGCGCGAGCGCATCCGGGATTTCAACCTCGGCACCCTGCTCGACCGGGACGGCACCGTCTGCGTGAGCACGACCGGAGCCGTGTTGAGGCTCACGGAACCGGGGGCGTTCCGCAACACGCACGTACCCCCGGTGGTCGTCACCGGCGTCAAGGTCTTCAACGAACCGCGATCCTTCCCGACCTTCGCGCACGAGCTGGACAAGCTCGAGCTCAAGCACTACGAGAACTCCGTCGAGTTCTCGTTCGCGGCGCTCGATTTCCGCGACCCCGAGCGGAACCTCTACCGCTACATGCTGGAGGGCTTCGACAAGGACTGGATCCAGTGCGGGAACCGCAGCTCGGCCACGTACACGAACCTGCCGGGCGGCTATTACCGCTTCCGCGTCACGGGATCCAACAACGACGGGCTCTGGAACGAGGCCGGCGCCGAACTCCCGCTCCGCGTCGCGCAGGCGTGGTGGGCGACCTCGTCCGCCAAGGTGTTCTACGCCATCGTCGTCGCGCTGTTCATCTACCTCGTCTCCACCGCCTTCCAGCGCCGCCAGCTCCGCGTCAAGGTGGCCGAGCTGGACGAGACGCGGCGCAAGCTCGAGACCGCCAACGCCGACCTGGACACGGCGTATCGCGAAAAGGCGGCGCTCCTCTCCGAAATCCAGCATCGCGTCAAGAACACGATGATCATGATCGAAAGCATACTCGGCCTCGAGTCCTCCCGCCTCGACGACGCCCAACGCGCGGCGCTCGACGAAACCGTGCGGCGCGTGCGCTCCATCACCGAGCTCTACGGGATACTCTACCGTTCCGGCGAAAGCGGCTCGGTGAACCTGGCCGACTACCTCGGCGGCATCGTCGCCAATTTCGCGGACGCCTTCGTGTCGGGCGACGATCGGGTGGCGATCCGCACCGACCTGGAACGCGTCACGCTGGACTTCAAGTCCGCGATGAACCTGGGACTCGTCGTCAACGAGCTCGTCACCAACTCGCTCAAGCACGCCTTCCCGGACGGACGGCGCGGCTCGGTCGAGCTCGCGTTGCGCCGCTCCGACGGCCATATCGAGCTCGTCATCTCGGACGACGGAATCGGACTGCCGCCGGATTTCGACCTGAAACGCACGACCGGCACCGGCACGACCCTCGTCAAGCTGATCGCCGGCCAGCTGCACGGCACCATCCGCGCGTTCAACGCCGGGGGCGCACGTTTCGAACTGCGGATCCCGCTTCCCGGGGAAACGGTCGCGGCCGGCCCGACGGATCGCCCGGCGCGCGACAAAGCCTGAGGACGGACCGCATGGACGAAGCGCGACTCCTCGACTCGATCGAAACCGCCGCCGAATTCGAGTTCTCGCGCTCGGGCGGCCCGGGCGGGCAGAACGTCAACAAGGTGAACACGAAGGCGACGCTCCGGGTGGCGCTCGCGTCCCTCGACGGGCTGTCGGAGGCCGAGCGCCTCCGCGTCGAGACCGTGCTCGCGCCGCGCATCGCGGACGGGCGCGTGATGGTATCGGTGTCCGACGAACGCACCCAGGGCGCGAACCGGAAGCTGGCCGTGGAGCGCCTCTGCGCGCTCGTCGCCGACGCCGCGCGCATCCCCAAGCCGCGGCGGAAGACGAAGCCCACCGCCGCGTCGGTGAAACGCCGCCTGACGGAAAAACGGGCGCGTTCGTCCGTGAAGCGCGGCCGCGCGGATTCGCCGCCGGAGGACTGAGGAAAACGGAACGGCCCGCCCCCGTGCCGGGAAGCGGGCCGTTCGGAGGCACGACGCGCGGTCGTTCAGTCCTTCTTGCCGAAGATGCCGAGGATGCGGCCGACGAGGCCGCCCTTTTTCGGTTCGGGCGCGGGCGCCAAGGGAGCCTGCCGCGGCGCGCCGCTTTCGGACTTGGGCGCGCCGTCGCCCTTCCCGCCGCGGCGGCGGCGGCCTCCGCGCCTCCCGCGGCCGGACGACGCGCCTTCGGGCTTTTGCTCGTCCGCGGCGCGCGGCTTTCCCGCGTCGCGTTTCGCTTCCGGCTTGCGCTCGGACTTGCCGCCCTCGCGCTTGCCGGCGGGCTGTTCCGCCTGGGCGTTCTCGCCCTGCTGGACGGCGTCGGTGCCCTTGCCGCCGCGGCGGCCGCGGCGCCCCCGCTTCCGTCGTTTCTTGTCCTCTTCGGTCTTGTCCTCGTCCTGGGCCGCTTTCTTGCCGTACTTTTCGCGGTACAGCTTCATGCGTTCTTCCATCGAAACGGCGTAGGGATCGGACAGCGGCTTGATGTCGCGTTCGGACGCCGCGCGTCCCTGACGCTGGCCGCGCTTGCGTCGGCCGCCCCGGTTCGAGCCCTCGCCGCCCTCGGGCCGCTCGCGGCGTTCTTCGGCCGGACGTTCGCGGCGCGGCGGCGAGAACGCCCCGCCGACCATGTCGATCGAGCCGCCCGTCGCCTCGGCGATGCCGCTCCGGATGCGGTTCATGCGCTGCAGGTCCGCGTCCGCGTCGCGCCGGCGGTCGCCGCGCTCGGAGCGGCCTCCGCGCTCGGGACGGCCGCCGCGGCCGTCGCGCGGGCGGGGAGCTTGCTGACGCGGTCCGTCGCGGCGGGCCCGGCCGTAATCGGCGTCGAGGCGGTTGCCGTCCACGTCGCCGGCTTCGTCGCGCGGGCGACCGTCGGGACGGGGCTTGAGCTCGCGGCGTCCGCGGCCGTCAGCGCGCTTGCGGTCGAAGGCCATGCCGGAACTCTTGTCGAGCGCGGCGAACGCCGCCTCGTCCGCCTGCACGGCGTCGAGCGACATCCCCATCACCTGCTCGATGGCGGGAATGCCGTAGACGTAGCGGTCGCAGGCCAGGTTGACGATGCCGCCGTCGGCCTTGTCGACCAGACGGAGGCGGTCGACGTAATGCTCGCCCTCGAGCGGCAGGTCGTAATTGAGGAGGAGGCCGCAAAAGCCGTCCGGAAGACCGCGGAGGCTTTCGTCGGTGACCACGAGCGCGTCGAACTCGCCGCGCTTGAGCCGGTCGACGACGGCGGCCTTCCGGCGCTCGGGGGCCGCCGGATCGAGCAGTTCGGCCTTCACGTTGTTGACGGCGAGGCGCCGGACGGTCTCGTCCGCGGAATCGGCCAGGTTGCACGCGACGCAGACAGGCTTGCGCGTATCGCGGGAGAGGATGCCGAGCGCGAGCTTGAGCTTGGCGTCGCTCGCGACGTACCAGGTGGCCTGCGGGACTTGCCGCGTGCGTTCGGATTCGGCCACAAGCTGGATTTCCTCGGGATCGGCGGCCAGTTCGGCGGCGAACTCCCGCTCCCTCGGCCCGACGAGCGACGAGAACAGCACGGTGCGGCGTTCCGACGCGGGGCGAAGCGATCCGCGCAGCACCTTGGCGCTCGGCAGGTACTCCGGTTCCGTGATCCGGTCGAGCCCGTCGACGGCCACGAAGCCGAACGCCGCGAGGTCGAAGGTTTCCGATTCGTGCCGGACGAGCATCGTGTCGAGGGCGCCGATGACGAGCGACGCGCCGCCGTCCATGTCGTCCGGTTCGCGGCCCACCGTGCGGACCGAGACGCCGCAGGAGGTCGCCAGGCTCGACGCCACGCGGCCGACGGGCCCGATGTCCTTGTCGGACGGCACCACCACGAGGGCGCGCGATCCGGAGCCCTCGCCGAGCAGCCATTCGAACGCCGGCACGAGGTAGGCCGCCGGTCGGCAGTCGCCGAGCTTCACGGCCGCGTTCACGTCGCGGCGCGCGCGCACGAGACGCCGGAACGTCATGTCGATGAAGGGCGCGCAGCCCGAAAAGCCCGCGTCCGCGGCGCCACGCGCCAAGGCTTCGTTCAACCCGATTCCGTTGAGATCCATCTGTCGCTCGCTTCCGCCGGAGACTCCGCGCGGCGTCGCGGCCGCGGTCCCGGCGTGGTCCGTCCGTTCGACATCGCGGTCGCGGACGTTCGTGTGGATTGGACGCGCGCCGTCGGAAACCGTCGCCGGTCCGGGCAAGCGCGTCGTGGAGTTCGCGGCGCGTCAAACGCGTCCGCCGGCGTGAACGCCGTGTGTTCGTGTTCCTTCCGCCCGTCCATGCAACGAGGGCGATCAAGGGTCGGAGCGCGTTCCGGTCGCCTTCCGCGCTCCGCGAAAGGCGGAACGTTCGGCGTGGTCGGACGCGGACTGGATGCGGCCCGAACGAAGCGGGTCCGGAGACGGATCGCGATCGGCTGCGTGCCGCGCGGCGCGGTGTCCGTTTCGGCTCATACTAGCACGCCGGGCCGCGGCCTGTATAGCCGGAACCGGCGCGGCGGTCGGTACGGCATCGCCTTGAGCGATACCCTGTCGCGTTAGGACATATTTCTTACCGTATATATGCTTTCCCATACTTGACGAAAACCGCTTTAGTGCGGAAAATTGGGTCGCGCCGCGCGCGAAATCCGCGCAGACCTTCGCGGCGCGATCTTTCCACACAGTTCCAGGAGGACGGTCCATGGGCGATCCGAAACGCATACTCATCATCGGCGGAGGCTACGGCGGCGTCTGGGCCGGACTTCAGCTCGAAAAGCGCTTCCGCAAGCGGAAGGACGTGGCCATCACCCTCGTGGACAAGCGCTCCTTCCACACGCTCATGACCGAGCTGCACGAAGTCGCCGGCTGGCGCACGGAACCCGAGTCGGTGCAGGTGAGCTTCCGGAAGATCTTCGGCGGGCGCAAGGTCGACTGCGTCACCGACGAGATCGTCGACATCGATTTCGAGGCCAAGGTCGCCAAGGGCCGCGGCGCCTCGTACCCCTACGACTACCTCGTGCTCGGCACCGGCGCGGAACCCGAATACTTCGGCATTCCCGGCGTCGCCGAGAATTCCTTCAGCCTCTGGTCCTTCGACGACGCGATGCGGATCCGGCATCACCTCGAGGAAACCTTCGCGAAGGCCTCCGAAGAGCCGGAAGAGGCCGTGCGCCGCCGCATGCTCACCTTCGTCGTCGCGGGCGCCGGCTTCACGGGCATCGAGATGATCGGCGAGCTCCTCGAACTGCGCGACACGCTCTGCCGCCGGCACTTCATCAAGAAGGAAGAAGTCCGCGTCATCAACATCGAGATGCTGCCGAACATCCTGCCCATCCTCGAGGAGCCGCTCCGCGCCAAGGCGGAAAAGTACCTGCGCAAGCTCGGCTGCGAGCTCATGCTCAACGCGGGCATCGTCGGCGCAGAACCGGGAAAGATCAGGCTGAAGGACGGCTCCACCGTCGAGACCGACACCTTCATCTGGACCTGCGGCGTGAAGGGCGGCGCCTTCGGCGCGAAACTCCCGCTCGCCAAGGCCGAGCGGAGCCGCGGACGGATTCCGGTCGACGCCGAGATGAAGGCGCTCGATCGCCCGAACGTCTACATCGTCGGCGACTGCCAGTTCTTCCTCGAGGAAGGGAAACCGCTCCCGCAGATCGTGGAGAGCGCACACCAGACCGCCGAGGTCGCCGCGCACAACATCGTCGCCGACATCGCCGGCGGCCACCGCAAGACCTTCAAGTCGAACTTCCACGGCTTCATGATCTCGCTCGGCGGGCGCTACGGCGTTGCGAACGCGGGCGGCATGAAGACCTCCGGCTTCATGGCCATGGCGATGAAGCACCTCATCAACGTCTACTACCTGATCCAGCTCGCCGGCGTGAACCAGGTCTGGGAATACCTCAAGCACGAGTTCCTCGACATGCGCGAGCGCCGCTCGATCATCGGCGGCTTCGCGTCGTACAAGGTTCGCGGCTACTGGCCGCTCCTCCTCCGCCTGTGGCTCGGTTTCATGTGGGTGGTCGAGGCGACGAACAAGATCACGGAAGGCTGGCTCAACTTCGCGGACGGCCAGAGCAAGACCTGGTGGATGTTCTCGCAGGGCGTGGTCCAGGCGGGCGTGAAGCCCGTCGAGGCCGTGAGCGCCGCGTCGGGCGAGGCCGAAGCCGCGGTCGAAACGGCCACCGAGGCGGTGACCGCGGCATCCGGAGCGGTCGCCGACGCCGCAGCCCAGACGGCGGACGCGGTCGCGAAGACGGTCGGCCCCTGGTTCGACACGACGAAGACCATCCTCGATCCCAAGTCGGGGCTCGTCACCTGGTTCCGCACCGTGTTCATGGACGGCATCTTCGCGCACCTCAACTACGCGGTCTTCCAGACGATGATCGTGTCGATGGAGCTCGCGATCGGACTCGCGCTCTTCGGCGGCTTCTTCACGTGGCCCGCCGCGGCGGCCAGCATCGGCATGTGCCTCGTCTTCACGCTCTCCGGCATGTTCGCGTGGAACCAGCTGTGGTTCCTCTTCGCGGCCATCCTGTGCCTGGGCGGCGTGGGTCGCGCCTTCGGCCTCGACTACTGGTCCGTGCCGTTCTTCAAGAAAGCCTGGAACGGCACGAAGCTCGCGCGCAGGACGCGACTCTACCTGGACGATCCCTCCAAATGACGATTCCGCGCGGCCGCCTCCCCGCGGCCGCGCGACTTTCCCCCGACGCGAGGTGCCCGTGAACGGATTCTGGAACGACCTGCCGCGGATCCGCTCCGAGCTGTCCGAAGTGGTCGCGATCATCGAGGACGCCGTGCGCGTCGAGGGCTTCCCCGTCTCGGACGCCCTGCTCGAACTCGTCCGCGCCAACGGCAAGATGCTCCGCCCCGCTCTGCTCCTCGCGAGCGCGGGCTTCGGCCGAGCCGACCCGGAACGGATCCGCAGGCTCGCCGCCGCCGTGGAGCTCCTCCACACCGCCACGCTCGTCCACGACGACTACCTCGACGGCGCGAGCCTCCGCCGCGGCGTGCGCACGCTCCACGAACGCTTCAACCCGATGACCGCGGTGCTCGCGGGCGACTTCCTCCTCTCGCGCTGCTTCCGCCTGGCGGCGGACGCCACCTCGCCCGACAACGCGAAGGCGCTCGCCGCGCTGATCGAGGCCATCTGCCTCGCCGAGATCCGCCAGGACCTGGGCAAGTACGACTACTCGGCCGACCTCCGGCGCTACCGCCGGACCGTCGCTGGCAAGACCGCCGCGCTGTTCTCCCTCGCCTGCCAGGCCGGCGCCGTCGAAGCCGGGTGCAAACCCGAGGTCGCGCAACGCCTCCGGCGCGCGGGCTACGACATCGGCATGGCCTTCCAGGTCATCGACGACATCCTCGACTTCGAGGGCGACGAACGCGTCGTGCGGAAACCCCTCGGGCGCGACGTCGCCGAAGGACTCTCCACGCTGCCGCTCGCCTACGCGCTCGCCGAACGCGGCCCCGAACTCGCGCCCCTCCTCGCCGGGAAACCGCCGTCGGAAGAAGCCGTCGCGGAAGTCGTGCGCGTCGTGCGCGGCTCGGGCGCCATCGAACGGGCGCGCGCCGACGCCGCCACCTACACCGAACGGGCCCTCCGCGAAATCGACGCCCTCCCCGACAAGCCGGCCCGCGCCGAAATCCGCACCCTCGCCGAACGCCTCCTTCTCCGCGCGCACTGACCCACCCCACGGCTTCGGCCCGAGCCCCCCGCGCAGGAGGGACCGCGGAGGTCGGCTTGACGCGGATGGGTGGCGTATTTAGGATGCCGGTACTTTCGTCGATTCGGTCGGAGTGATCATGCTCGTGTATTTCCTCGTCGCCCTCGGGCTTTCCATGGACGCGTTCGCCGTATCGGTGTCGAGCGGCATCTGCGTCGCCAACCTCAAGTTCCGCCACGGGCTCCGCGCGGCTTTCGCGTTCGGGCTGTTCCAGTTCCTCATGCCGCTCGCGGGTTACGCGGTCGGGTCGGCGTTCAGCTCGCTCATCCGCGGCTTCGATCACTGGATCGCCGCCATCCTCCTCGCCCTCATCGGCGGCAAGATGCTGCTCGAGTCGCGTGACATCGAGGACGAGGGCACCTGCACCGAGGAAGAACTCGCGAAGAAGAACATCCTCAACCTCGGATCCCTGCTCGTCCTCGCCGTCGCCACGAGCATCGACGCGCTCGCCGTCGGAGTGAGCTACAGCGTCCTCGGCGACCCGATCCTGACGGCATCGCTCGTCATCGGCGTCGTCACGTTCGGCGTGTGCCTCTTCGGAGTCGAATTCGGCAAGCGCCTCGGCACGAAATTCGAGCGCTGGGCCGAACTCGCCGGCGGCGTCATCCTCGTCGCCATCGGCGGCAAGATCCTCGTCGAGCACCTCGTCAAAGGCGTGTGACCGTCGCTTGACGGTTTGAACAACGCGGTCTACCCTTGCGGGCATGATCGACGCGAACACGTACACGAAACGGCGCGAAGCCCTGCGCGCGCGGCTGGCGACCCTCGGCATCGACGCGGGCGCCGCATTATTCCCCGGCAACCGGGAAGCGCCCCGCAACTACGTCGCCAACCCGTATTCCTTCCGGCAGGATTCCACCTTCCTCTATTTCTTCGGGATGAAGCGGCCGGACCTCGCGGCGACGATCGACCTCGCCTCGGGCGCGGCGACCGTGTACGGAAACGACGCCGACATCGACGATATCGTCTGGACCGGGCCGCTCCCCTCCATCGCGGACGATGCCGCGCTCGCGGGCGTCCGATCGACGAAGCCGCGCGCGGCGTTGGCTTCGGACCTGTCGAAAGCGGCGAGGATCCTGTACCTGCCGCCCTACCGCGCGGACACGCTCGCCGAGTTGGCCGAGCTGACGGGCAAAGACGCGGGCACGGCGAAAGCCGGCGCGTCGGTCGAACTCATCAAGGCCGTGGTCGCGATCCGCGAGATCAAGGACGACGACGAGATCGCGGAACTCGAGCGGGCCGCGACGATCACCGTGAAGATGCACCGCGCGGCGCTTGCGGAAGCCAGGCCCGGCATGACGGAATCCGAAGTGGCGGCCATCGTCGCGCGCGAAGCCCTGGCGGGAGGCGGCGACCTGTCCTTCCCCGTCATCGCCACGACGAAAGGCGCGACGCTCCACAACCACGACCGTTCGAAGACGCTCCGCGAAGGCGGTCTCTTCCTGCTCGACTGCGGCGCCGAGACCGCGAACGGCTACGCGGGCGACCTCACGACGACCTTCCCCGTCGGCAAGCGCTTCGACGCGCGCCAGCGCGAGATCTACGACATAGTCCTCGCGGCATGCGGCGCCGCCTGCGACGCCGCGAAGCCGGGGCGCCCGCACCTCGACGCCCACCTCGCCGCGTCAAAGGCGATCGCGAGCGGCTTGTCCGCGCTCGGCATCATGCGCGGGAACGTCGACGAAGCCGTGGCCACCGGGGCGCACGCGCTCTTTTTCCCGCACGGCGTCGGCCACCAGATCGGCCTCGACGTCCACGACATGGAAGCCCTCGGCGAATCCCACGCCGGCTGGGACGGGGCGGCGCGCCCGACGCAGTTCGGCTTGAGCGCGCTCAGGCTCGGCAAGATCCTGAAGCCCGGTATGGTGCACAGCGTCGAACCGGGCATCTACTTCATCCCCGAATTGATCGCGCGATGGAAGTCCGAGCGGAAGCTGGAGACGTTCATCGACTACGCGAAGATCGACGCGTACGCGTCGGTCGGCGGCGTCCGCAACGAATACGACCGCCTCGTCACGAAAGACGGCGGCCGCTTGCTGGGTCCGTCCTTCGACAAGACGGCGGCGGCCATCGAATCCGCCCGCGCGTGATTTCCTACGAAAGAGCGCGGCGGGCGAAGGATTCGATCGAGGCCACCAGGGCTTCGTCGTCGATCTGGTCGTCGGGGCCGAGACCGAGGAAGATGCGGAGACGGTCGCGGTAGTAGTCGGACGAGAAGGAAAACTGGAAGAGCATGAGCAGGTTGTCGAGGCAGAACGCCGTCGCGCCGAGGTCGAGCCCGGTCCGGATTTCTCCGCGTTCCGCCGCCTTCGCGAGCATGCGGCGATAGAGGTCGGCGGTGATCGCCTCGAGCCTTGCGGACAGCCGATCCGCCAAATGCGACAGCCCCTGCGTCGTCGCGTCCAGATAGACGCGGTTGAGCTCGGGATTCGCCTTCGCGTAGTCGCGCGCGCGGCGGAGCATCGTGCCGTACGTTTCGAACAAGTCCGCATCGGGATCGATATCGGACAACGCGCCTTCGATGAGCGCGCGCCCCCGCTCGACGAGCGACAGAAAGAGGTCGTCCTTCGACGGGAAATAACTGTAGAGCGCGCCGATGGAGACGCCGGCCTTGCGCGCGACGTCGTTGACGCTCGTCCCGTTGAAGCCGCTCCTCGCGAACTCCGCGAGCGCCACGGCGATCAAGCTTTCGCGGCGGTCCCCGTCGAGCTTCTCGAAAGCCTTCGTGTGGAAGCGGGGAGACCCCCGCGCGTCGTCGTCGATCATGGACCCGGACGATACCACGGAGCCTTCATTTCGCGAATCCCCCCACGAGCAGCATGTACTCGCCGATCATCGCGCCGTACTCGGGTCCGCCCTTCATGACGATGCGCCCGGCGGCCGTTGCCGCGAGGAGTTCGTCGGTCTCGAGGAGGATTCCGAGCGCGCTGTCCACCGAATCGAAATGCATCGCGAAGAAGGGCCGCGAGCGCTCGTACTCGCCGCGGGCCGCGCGCGTGTTACCCGCCTTGACGCGGAGGTAGGCGGACAGCTCCGGCTTCCCCTCGACGCTCCACGAGTACACGCGGTCGGGACTCTTCGCCGCCCACGCGGACACCGCCGGATGGCGAGCCTTGTTGAGCTGGCTGATTCCGGCGGAGAGCAGGTAGAAGAACAGCTTGACGAGGAGCTCGCGGTCGGAGGCGGCCTTCGGCGGGGTTTTCGCGCCGAGGAAAGAAGCCATCGTCAAAAGGCCCGAGAACGTCGCGACGAGCAAACCCGGTTTCTTGAGACCGCCGCGGATGCGCGGCAGCTTTTTCGACGCGCCCGAAAAAAACGCGTTGAGCGCCTTCACCGTGGGGAATTCGAGTTCGAGATCGGGCGACGCGTGAAGCTCCGGGACGCAGCGCGGAATCCCCTTTTCCACGACGAAGTGCGTGCCGATCTTCGCGGGCACGCCGTCCGCCGCGGGAATCCCTTCCGTGTCGGCGCGAGCGCTCACTTGCACGACGCCCGACTTTCCGGCGAAGGCCGATCGGACGGACGGCTTGTCGCGCGCGAGCACGGCGAGGAGCGGCAGAGCCGCGTTCAGGAAGATCCTCGACGCGTAGAGATCGCGGTCGTCCATGCTACACCTCGTCGTCCCAGTTTTCGTCGGCTTCGAAATCCTTCCCCATGATCTCGCGCACCGACTTCACGATGCCGTTTTCGTCGATGCCGTAATGCGCGAGGAGGTCTTCGTGCAGGCCGATAAGCGAATAGCAATCGGGGATCCCGAGCCGTTTGAAGGAGAACGCCTTGCCCGTGCCAGCCGCGACCTCGGCCACCGCGCCTCCCAGGCCGCCGATCACCGTGTGATCCTCCACCGTGACGACGCGCCGCGTTTCGCGGACGGCCCGCTCGATCGCCTCGGCGTCGATCGGCTTCACCGTGTGCATGTCGAGCACGCGCACCGAAAGGCCGTCTTCCTTCTTGAGGATGTCCGCCGCCTGGAGCGCGCGCCACACCGTCGCGCCGCACGCGATCAGGGTGATGTCGGTGCCGTCCCGCAACGTGATCGCCTTGCCGATCTCGAACTCCTCGGGCGGCGTATCGTACACGCGCTGGTCGAAACCGCGATTGATGCGGATGTACACCGGCCCGTTCCGTTCGTAGGCCGCTTCGATCGCCGAGGCGGTCTCGGCGCCGTCGGCCGGCACGACCACCGTCAAGTTCGCCATCGCGCGCATGATGGCGATGTCCTCCGTGCAGTGGTGCGTCGATCCGGCCTGCCCGAACGATAGCCCCGCGTGCGTGCCGATGATCTTCACGTTCAGGTTCGGATAGCAGACGTCGGAATGCACCTGGTCGAGCGCGCGCATGGACGAAAAGATCGCGAAGGTCGAGGCGAAAGGTACGAAACCCGCGCGCGCGAGTCCCGCCGCCACGCCGAACATGTTCTGCTCCGCGATGCCGACGTTGAAAAAGCGGTCGGGAAACGCGTCGCCGAAGGTGCCGATCTTCGTGGACTTCGCGAGGTCCGCGGACAGCCCGACGATCTCCGGGTGCTTCCGGCCGAGTTCGCAGAGGACGGCGCCGTATACTTCCGCCGTGGACAGCTTGGTCGTGTCGACCATCGTGTAGGTGAGCCCGCCCATCACGCCACCCCCTTCATTCGCGCTTCGAAATGCCGATCGATCGCCTCGCGGGCCGCCTGCGCCTTCGCGGCGTCGAACGACCCGTAATGCCAGCGGTAGTCGCCCGCGATCGTGTCGATGCCCTCGCCCTTCACGGTATCCGCGACGATCACCGCGGGTTTGTCGCGCGGAACGAGGGCTTGGTCGAGCGCTTCGGCGAGCGACGCGAAGTCGTGGCCGTCCGCGGGGATGACCTCCCAGCCGAACGCGCGCCACTTGTCGGCGAGCGGCTCGAGCTTCATCACGTCCTCGGTCGGCCCGTCGATCATGCACTTGTTGCGGTCGACGATCGCGACGAGGGACGTCGCCTTGAAGTGCGCCGCCGCCATCGCCGTCTCCCACACCGAGCCCTCGTCGAGCTCGCCGTCGCCGAGGAGCACGTAGGTCTTCCACGTTTCCTTGCGGAGCCGCGCGCCGAGCGCCAGCCCGAGCCCGATGGCCAGGCCGTGCCCGAGCGAGCCGGTGGACGCCTCGACGCCCGGCACCTTGAGCGCGTCCAGATGCATCCCGAGCGGGCTCCCCGTATGGTTGTACTCCTTCAGCCACGAGCGGTCGAAGTAGCCGAGGTCCGCGAGCACCGGCGCGTAGCCCACGCCGACGTGCCCTTTGGACAGGATGAAGCGGTCGCGATCCGGCAAGCCGGGCCGCTTCGGATCGAGCTTCATGTACTTGTGGTGGAGTATCGTCATGATGTCCATCGCGGACAGCGCGCCGCCGATATGGCCCGCCCCCGCCCACACCACCGTGTCCAGCGCGAGGAGGCGGAGTTCATGCGCTTTCCGCTCGAGTCGTTCGCGTTCTTCCTTCGAAAGCGGCATCGTTACCTCCCCTTCGCGACGACGCCGAAGGCTTCGTCGGCCACGTCGAGCGTGAACGCGATGTCCTCGTCGCTCAGCGCCGCGTTGATGAACAGGTTGTGGTGGTTAGTGAAGAACACGCCGCGCTTCACGCACTCCGCCACCCACTTTTGGTGCAGGATGAAATCGTCGTCGTCCGTAATCCGCATGAACCACATGGACGGCTCGCCGGAAACCTTCAGGTTGAAGCCGTGGCGCTTCCCCGCCTCGACGAGCCCCGCCGTCAGCTTCCGGCCTTTTTCCAGGCACACCTTCGCCGAGTCGATCTTCTTGAGTTTCGTCACGCACGCCACCGCCGCCGCCATCGGAGCGGCCGACAGCCAGTACGAGCCCGTGTACATCACGGAGCCCGCCGCGTCGCGCAGAGAATCCTTTCCGCAGAGCGCGGACACGTTCCAGCCGTTCGCGAGCGCCTTGCAGAAGCACATGAGGTCCGCCTCGAAGCCGTAATGGGCGTCGCTCCCGCGCACGTCCAGGCGGAAGCCGCAGCGCACGTCGTCGACCGCCAGCACGACCCCTTCGCGCGTGCACAGTTCGCGCACCTTCTTCCAGTAGCCGTCGGGCGGCAGACGGTTGTCGTCGAAGACCGGGTGGTAGTACGGCGTCGACATGAAGCAGGCGATCTGTCCCTTGTGCTCGGCGAAAAGTCGTTCGAGCGCGTCGTAGTCGCCGAACTCGACGTACAGGTTGTTCGCGATGTCCTCCGGCGCGATGCCCGGGTGCCCGGCTTTCTGCGTCCAGGGCGCCACGCCGTGGTAGCCGCCCTTCGTGAGGACGAGCTTCTTCCGCCCCGTGGCCGCCCGCGCGATCATCGTCGCGAAGGTCGTCGTGTCGCCGCCGTTCTTGCAGAAGAAAGTCCAGTCGGCCATCGCCACGGTGTCCGTCATGAGCTCGGCGAACTCGATCATCTTCGCCGACGGAAACACCATGCAGTTGCCGTCCTTGAGCTGCCCGAGCGCCGCGCCGTCCACGTCAGGGTCGTTGTAGCCGAGCACGTTCGGCCCGTACGCGCACATGTAATCGATAAAGCGGTTCCCGTCCGCGTCCCACACGTAGGCGCCCTGCGCCCGCGAAGCGAACATCGGGAAGGCGTCCACCGGGATGAAGCAGCCCTCGGCGGGACCGAGGTGCCCGTACACGCCGCCGGGGATCACCTTCGCCGCGCGCGCGAACAATTCGCGGCTCTTCGGATACGAATACGTCTTCATCGCTCTCACCTCACACGTAGCGGGCGACGAGCCCGAGGATCTTGTTCATATGGTCGACGAGGGGGATGTAGCCCCCGACGGACACCTGGCCCGCGCCGATCGCGCCGTACGCGTCCACTTCGCCGCGGAGCATCGCGCCCGCCTCTTCCAGCCCGGGGAAGCGCATCCACGCGCGCGCCCGCCCCGACGCGCCCCGACGCGTCTCGAGCCGCCCGTCCTTGGACGCCACCGTCAGCTCCGGCCCGCCCGACGCCGCCACGAGGATCTCGCCGTCGGCCATACGAGCCGCGTTGAGCTTCCCGTCCGCGTCGTGGTTCCCCACCTCCGAAATGGCAAACGCCGCCACGCCGATCGACAGCGCCGCGTTGACGTCCCGGTATCCCGAATCGCGCAGCTTCTCCGCGTCCGGCTTGAGGAAGTGCCCGAGCCGGTCCGCGAGCTTGGCGAACGTGCCCGTGAGGTAGCCGATCTTCGTGAAGCCCTTGAGCGGGATCGGGTTCCCCGTGCCGGCGATCATCGCATTGAACGCCTTCGCGTCCGGGAACCACAGCGAGATCGAGCATGGCCCGTTCCCCGCCTCGAAACGGATCGTCCCGCCGCCGACCGTCAAGCGCGCCTTCCCGACGCCGCCCACCGAAAATTTGATCGTCTCGCTCCGCCCGCCCGCCAGCTTCGCGGTCTCCGAGTCCCGGACCGCCAGCTCTTCGAGCGCCCGCAGCACCGCGTACAGGTTGACGCGCGCCGCCACCGACTCATCGACCATGGAACCCCCCTCGCGCCCGCGGTGTCAGACACCCGCCACAACTCCGGTGCCTGGCACCTCATTTTCGAGCGAGCGCTCGCTCTATCATTTGGTATACAGCGATCTCTGCAAAATGCAAGGAGAAAATCGACCTAACGGTAGGTTTAATCGTGAAGTACACGTATTTTCAATTGGGATAATTATTTACAAGGGGGAAGGCCTTCCCCCCGCTCCAGCCCGTTCGGGCTTCCGCTCCCCCTTCTCCGGGGGTCAGCCCCCCGGACCCCCGACCGATACCCGCACGTTCGACGTATCGCCTGCTTCGGCGTCGGGGACAGAGGCCGTTTGACGATCCACGCGTCGCGCGATACGCTCACGTCATGAACACACGACGTACCACCATGAACATCGCCGCCGCGGTCGCCGCCCTCTTTCTTTTCGCTTCCGCGCCGCCCGCGGCCGCCGAAGGAAACCTCACCGTCGGATCAAAGATCATCCCCTTCGACGACGTCGACATCGACGGGAAACCGCTGAGCTTCCCGACCGACTGGAAGGGGAAGATCGTGCTCCTCGATTTCTGGGCAACGTGGTGCGGCCCTTGCATGGCCGAAGCCCCGAACGTCGCGGCCGTCTATGCGAAATACAAGGACAAGGGCTTCGACGTGCTCGGCGTGTCGCTCGACTACGCGGGCAAGCTCGATCGCGTGCGCTCGGTCACGAAGGACAAGAAAATGGCGTGGCGCGAGATCTACGACGGCAAGGGTTGGTCGGCGCGTATCGCAGAGCTGTACGGAATCAACTCGATTCCGAGCGCCTTCCTCGTGGACGGCGACACGGGTCTCATCCTCGCCATGGACGACGAACTCCGCGGCGCGGGGCTCGAACGCGCCCTCAAGAAGTACCTCAAGTAGCGCGCCGCGGCGGGCGTTTCCGGACGAACGACCCGGATCGCCCGCTACGGCAGTTTGCCGAACACGGCGTCGAGCGCGTCGCGCGTCGCGGTGCCCTTGCCCATCGTGAAGAAGTGCACGCAGGGCGCGCCGCCTTCGAGCAGCTCCTCCGCCAGCGCGACCGTCCACGCGATGCCGGCGGCCCGCTCTCCGTCGGGCGTCCGCGCGTCGCCCAACGCCGAGATGAGCGCTTCCGGCAGCTCGACGAAAAAGCTCTTCGGTATCGCCGTCGCCTGCGACGCCTTCGTGAGCGGCTTGATGCCGGGGATGATCGGGACGCGGATGCCGGCCGCGCGGGCGCGCTCGACGAACTCGAAATAACGCCGCGCTTCGAACAGCATTTGCGTGATGAGGAACGACACGCCCGCGTCGACCTTTTCCTTGAGCGCGCGGAGGTCGGCGTCGAGGTTCGGCGCGGCGAAATGCTTTTCCGGATAACACGCGGCGCCGACCGTGAACGACGTGGGCTTGCCTTTTCCGGCCGGCGGCGAATACTCGCCGCGGTTCAGGGTCGCCACGTGCGCGACGAGCTCGGCGGCCGACGCGTATCCCTCGCCGGGACGCAGCTCGTGGACGGCCATGCCGGGCGCAGCGCGCTCGTCGCCCCGAACCACGAACACGTCCCGGAAGCCCGCGTAGTCGAGGTCGATGAGGGCGTCTTCCGCCGCGAAGCGGTCGTTGCGCGCCGACACGAGGTGGGGCACGGTGCCGATGCCGAAGGCGTCGCGCAGGGCCAGGCAGGTGCCGAGCGTGCCCGGCTTCGAGCGGAGCGACATGAGCACCGGCCCGTTCGGGCCGCGGCCGTACACGGCGCCGCCAGGATGGTCGGTGACGCTCGCGAAGGCCGGAGCGTACGGCATCACGCCTTCGACCATCCGGAACAAGTCGTCGAGGCCGGCTCCGCGCGAAGGCGGTACGATTTCTATTGAAAATCTCGATCCGGCCGCGATGCGTTCGAGCGCGTTCATGCCGTCCTCCTCGAGTTCGCGGCGAGCGCCGCTATCCTGATGTCTCCCGCGCAGCCGAACGAGCCGCCGACGATCGCCGCCAGCCCGCGAAGCCCCGGGCGGGTTTTCGCGGCCTCGAGTTCCCGCCTCAGGTCCGCCGCGGAGCCGAGCCGGTTGCCGCACGCCGTCGCGTACGCGTCCGCGAGCGCCGCGCTGCCGGCCGCGGCGACGCAGGCGTCCGCGCGGCCGTAGCTGAACGAATGCCCGAGCCTCCCCGCCGACGTCGCGATCCCCGCGGGCCGATCCGGCCCGCCCGCCTCCACGGCGACCAGATCCGACAGCGGCGAACGCCCCGCGTGGATCGACACCAGGCAGGGCGCCGCGACGGCGAGCCTGATGTCTCCACCGTTTTCCACGACGGCTTCCCGGACACTCACCGCGTCCGAGAGGAATTCGGCCACCGCGTCGGACAGGGCGCCGGCGACGGCCGCCATGGGCCCCACGCCCGCGGCCCGCGCCGCGTCCAGCATCGCCCGCGCGATCGGCGGCGCGGCCGGATCGTCGGACAACGGTTCGTAGGATATGCGGAATTCCGGCCGCCCGACAATGTAGTCCATCAGATCTCCCCGCGCGCGTTCGACGAAGCGGGCGGTTTCCGCGGGCAGATCCGGACGCCACGATGCCGGATCGACGCCGATCCAGAGATCGGTTTCGCCGCGCGTCACGCGAAAGGAGACGAAACGGCCTTCGCCCATGCCGTCGCGGTAGAATCGGCGCTCACCCACGGTCGCACCCTCCGAACGCCCCGCGAGGGCAGGTCTCGACGCACGATCCGCACGCGTCGCAGCGCGCCGCATCGTAGACGAGCAGCCAATCGGGCGCGCCCATCCGCAGCGCCCCGTTCGGACAGTGCGGGACGCAAGCGCCGCAGTCCACGCAGCGCGCCCGCTCGTAACCGGCCGGGCCGATCCGTTCGGCCGGACGCGTCGCGCGCGGCGCGAAGGGCAGCTCGGCGAGCTTGCCGGGCGCGCGGTCGGTCGGGAACGGCTCGAGCGGACGCTCGAGCGGGAAGCGGCCGGACGCCACGAGTTCCTTGAGGACGGCCATGATCCTGTACGCCTTGGCCAGGCTCGAAAGGCTGCCCGTCGGCACGCGCCGGCCGCGGAGCTCGACGGCGCCCGAGCGCAGTTCCGCGTAGTTGTAGCGCGCCAGCACCGGCTTGTCCGGCTTCGAATAGTCGCGCGCGTCGGTCTCGATGTCTCGGTCGCGCACCGACAACCTGCGCGCCATGTCCTCGTCCAGGACCGGGATCGGCAGGCCGAGCCCGACGAAGAGGCTGACGCCGTACGCCGCGTAATACGCCGCCGCGATGAACTCCGGATCGGCGTCCTTGAGGTCGGCGAGCAGGGCGAGCGTCCGGGCGCCCCCGAGCGGCAGGCCGGACGCGTTGCGCGGCACGCGGTCGTTCCACTGCGTGCCCGGCGCGATGACGCGGCCCTTCGCGCCGCAGAGGAACACCGGACTCCCCACGCCCACCGTCCGGCAGTCGGGATCGTTGAGGAGCGGCGACAGCTCCCCGGACGTCGAGTAGGACACCGACGAGCAGCGCGGCTCGAGCGCGCCCATGTAGGTGCGGAGACGCCGGTCGGACGAGTTGGCGGCCGCTCCGTAATTCTGGTAGCCGTTCCGCGGATTCAGGAGCCACGCTTCGTTCATGCGCGCGAGGGACGCGGACGTGGAGATCGAGCGCCGGGGATAGCAATCGGTGCCCTTGCCCTCCGCGTCGAGCCGAACCTCGTCGCCGCGGACGAGCGCCTCGATGACGTGCGCCCCGCCGCGGGTCGGATCGCCCGCGGCCACGGAGGTGGCCCCGAGATAGGCATCCACCGCCGCGAGCCCCTCGCAGGCGGGCACGCCGTCGAGCGCGATCTTCTCCATGCGGATGGCGGGGTCCGCGTGCCCGAAGTTGAACAGGGCTCCTGACGAACACATGGGGGCGAAGGTGGCCGTCGTCACGACGTCGGCCTTGGCCGCCAGCTCGGACGGCGTCAGTTCCGCGGCCATCGCCTTGAACTCCGTCGCGGTCATGATCACGGCTTCGCCGCGCGCGATCTTCTCGTTTATCTCTTCTATGGTCTTGGCTTTCATGCTTAACGCTCCCGTGTTGCGGCGCGCCGGACGCCTCCGCGCGTCACGCCCGCGACGACGCCCGCGCGCGCTAAAGACGCTCGGACGACACGATCGGGGCGGACGTCAGAAGACGACGGACGCATGCCGTGGTTGAGAGGCGGGAAACCGGCGGTCCCCCGCTTCGTATGTATCGACTGTGTGGTGCTTGATCAGCTGGCCCGAGCGTCGTCCGCGCTTCGTCGTCCGCGCGGACTGTCCGGAGGGGATCCGGTCTTCGAGGACGCCCGGGGCGTCACATCATCATGAAGCGGGCGCGGGCGGGGAGAAAGGCGTGAACGGGGCTGGCGAGAGTCGTGGATCGGAACGAACGTCCGCGACGGATCATTGCTGGCTCCTTGCCGGGAAATTCCCGACAAGGGCGACTATACCGGCTCGGCGGAAAAAAGACAATCGCCGCCCGAGCCGCGTATGAAAAAAGGCAAGCGGGATGCTTGCCTTTGAAGTTACCGTCCGCGCGCGGGCTATTTGCCGAGCTCGGAACGCTTGATCGGCTTGATGTCGGCCGAATCCCCTTCGGCGCGCGCGAGCTCTTCGAGGAGTTCCCGGCCCTTGCGGGACAGCTTTTCGGGGATGCGGATGATGATCTTGAGGTAAAGGTCGCCGCGCTTCTGGCCGTGCGGCACGCCTTCCTCGCGGACGCGGAGCATCTTGCCGTGCTGGATGCCGGCGGGAATCGCCACCTTGATCTTGCGGCCGTCGATCGTCGGCACCGTCAGTTCCGTGCCGAGCGCCGCCTGCGCGATGGTGATCGGCACGGCGCAGTACAGGTCGTAGCCGTCGCGCTCGTAGAACTCGTGGGGCTTCACGTGGATGAAGACGTACAGGTCGCCGGGCTCTCCGCCGTTCTGGCCGGCGTCGCCCTGGCCGGGAATCTGCACGCGCTTCCCGTCGTCGACGCCAGCGGGTATGGTCACCTTGATCTTCTGCCGCTTCTTGCCGAGTCCCGAGCCGCCGCAGTCGTGGCAGGGATTCTCGACGATGTGCCCTTCGCCGTGGCACTGCGGGCAGGGCTGCGCGATGGAGAAAAAGCCCGAACTGCGCCGGACCTGACCCGAACCCTGGCAGGTCGGGCACACCTTGCGGCCCGAACCCGACGCGGAACCGCGACCCCCGCAGGTCTTGCAAGGCTCGTTGCGCAGGTACGAGATCTCCACGGTCATGCCGAAGACGGCCTGCTCGAAGTTGATCTCGAGGTCGTAGCGCAGGTCGTCGCCCCGGGGCGGACCGCCCGCGCGGCCGCGCGACCGCGAACCGCGGGCTCCCCCGAAGAAACCCTCGAAGATGTTCGAGAAGTCGCCGAAGGATCCGAAGATGTCCTCGAAGTCGCGGAAGACGCCGGAGAAGTCCTGCTGGGAACCGGGGGCGTTCATGCCCTCGACGCCGGCGAAGCCGAACTGGTCGTAGGCCGCGCGCCGCTGCTCGTCGCCGAGGATTTCGTAGGCTTCCGTGGCTTCCTTGAAGCTCTCTTCGGCCTTCTTGTCCCCCGGGTTCTTGTCCGGATGGAACTGGATGGCGAGCTTGCGGTACGCCTTCTTGATGTCGTCCTTCGTCGCGCCCTTGTCGACGCCCAGGACTTCGTAATAATCGCGCTTAGCCACGGGACGTCCTTACGGAGAATTCGCCACGGAGGCACGGAGCCACGGAGAGTACGAATCGGGGAAGACGGCTGAATGGCGGCGTCGGTCCGATGCGTTCATCATCGTCCCCGTACGGAGCGTAGAACGACCCACGCACGCGCTCGCGCAATCCATCACATCTTCCCTCCGTGTCTCCGAGCTTCCGTGGCGAACAATCAGGTTATTTGTCGTCGTCGACGACTTTGTAGTCGACGTCTTCGGCGTTCTTCGGGCCCTTCGGCGTCTCGTCGCCGCCCGCGGCCCCTGACGCGCCGCCCTGGAAGCCGCCGCCGGCCTGCTGGCCCGCGTCGCCGCCCTGGGGGTTCACGTTCTTGTAGATCTCCTCGGCCAGCTTGTAGCTCGCCTGCTTGAGGGCTTCGATCTTCTGGCGCATCTGCTCGACGTCGCCCGACTCGAGCGCTTTCTTGAGGTCCGCTATGGCCGTCTCGATCTTTTCCTTGTCGCCGGGCTGCACCTTGTCGGCGTAGTCCTTGAGGCTCTTTTCCGTGGTGTAGACGAGCGTGTCCGCCTCGTTCCGCACTTCGGCGCGCTCGCGCTCGAGCTTGTCCTCGGCGGCGTGGGCTTCGGCTTCCTTCACCATGCGGTCGATCTCGGACTCGTTGAGACCGCTCGACGCCTCGATGCGGATCTTCTGCTCCTTGCCGGTGCCCAGGTCCTTGGCGGACACGTGCACGATGCCGTTCGCGTCGATGTCGAAGGTGACCTCGATCTGCGGCACGCCGCGCGGCGCCGGCGGGATGCCGACGAGGTCGAAGCGGCCGAGCGTGCGGTTCTGCGTGGCCATCTCGCGCTCGCCCTGGAGCACGTGGATGGACACCGCGGTCTGGCCGTCCGCCGCAGTGGAGAAGATCTGGCTCTTCCTCGTGGGGATGGTCGTGTTGCGCGTGATGAGGCGCGTGAACACGCTGCCGAGGGTCTCGATGCCGAGCGAGAGCGGCGTCACGTCGAGGAGCAGCACGTCCTTCACGTCGCCGCCGAGGATGCCGCCCTGGATGGCGGCGCCGACCGCGACGGCCTCGTCCGGGTTCACGCCCTTCGAGGGCTCCTTGCCGAAGAGGTCCTTCACGATCTGCTGGACCTTCGGGATGCGCGTCGAGCCGCCGACGAGGATCACCTCGTCGATCTGCGCGGCCGTCACGCCGGCGTCGGCCATGGCCTTGCGGCACGGCTCCTTGGAGCGCTCGAGCAGGTCGTCGATCATGCGCTCGAAGGTGGCGCGGGTGATGGACTTCTGGAGGTGCTTCGGGCCGCTCGCGTCCGCGGTGATGAAGGGCAGGTTCACTTCCGCCTGCTGGACGTTCGACAGCTCGATCTTGGTCTTTTCGGCGTGCTCGCGGAGGCGCTGGAGGGCCATGCGGTCCTTCGACAGGTCGATGCCCGTGTCCTTCCTGAACTCCTCGATGAGCCACTGCATGATCCGGCGGTCGAAGTCGTCGCCGCCGAGGTGCGTGTCGCCGTTCGTGGACTTCACCTCGAAGACGCCCTCGCCGAGCTCGAGGATGGAGATGTCGAAGGTACCGCCGCCGAGGTCGTACACGGCGATGGTCTTCTCCTTCTTCTGGTCCTTGTTGA
>CAYZZW010000007.1:0-84200 GCA_964482955.1 uncultured Treponemataceae bacterium
CGAGTGACGCCCGCCGGGCCGCACGGCCACCGCGCGGCCCGGCGAATCGGTAGATCGACGGCAAGCGCGTCAACGACGTGCCGCCGAAGGACCGCGACATCGCCATGGTCTTCCAGAACTACGCGCTCTATCCGCACATGAGCGTGTATGAGAACATGGCGTTCGGGCTCAAGATCCGGAAGCTCCCGAAGGCCGAGATCGACAGTCGCGTCCGGGACGCCGCGCGCATCCTCGACATCGAGGGGCTCCTCGACCGCAAGCCGCGGGCGCTTTCCGGCGGCCAGCGCCAGCGCGTGGCGGTGGGACGGGCCATCGTCCGAGACCCGAAGGTCTTCCTCTTCGACGAGCCCCTGTCGAACCTGGACGCCAAGCTGCGCGTGCAGATGCGCGCCGAGATCATCGAGCTCCACGAGCGCCTCAAGGCCACGATGATCTACGTCACGCACGACCAGGTCGAGGCGATGACGATGGGCGACAAGATCGTCGTGATGAAGGACGGCAAGGTCCAGCAGATCGGGTCGCCGCTCTACCTGTACGGCCATCCGATCAACAGGTTCGTCGCGGGTTTCATCGGGTCGCCCCCGATGAACTTCATGACGGTCAAGGTGCGGAAGGAAGGCGGATCGATCGCGCTGGACGAGGGCGATTTCACGCTCGAGCCGGCGGCGGCGCACCGCGGCCGCCTGGAGGCGTACGTCGGGCGCGAAGTCGTCCTCGGCCTCAGGCCCGAGGACATTCCGCTCGCCGAAGGCCAAGGCGGCTCCGGCATCTCGGCGACGGTGAACGTCGTGGAACCGCTCGGAGCCGAGATCCACGTGTGGGCGAAGACGGGCGCGTCGCGGATGGTGTCGCGCGTCCAGCCGCACCACCGCATCAGGATCGGCGACGGCATCCGCTTCGCGCCGGCGATGGACAAGGCGCACTACTTCGATACGGAGACCGAGGCGGCGATCCTGCCGGTCGACGCGGTCGAAAAGCGCGCTTGACGGCTTTTCCCGCCCGCAGCGGCGTTGCGTGCGGGCGGGGAAACCATTATCATGTTGACAGCATGGATCAGGAAACCGCCGACCGCATCGAGGACACCGTCGCCCGCATAAAGTCCATCGAGGAACGGAGCGAAGTCCTCTATCTGGCGCTCGGCGGGATCTTCCCCAAGCTCGGTTCCGAAGCCGCGCGGAGTTCCCGCGAGGCCCGCGCGGCCATCGGGCAGGTCGAGGCCATCGGATCGGAAGGCGCCGCGCGCGGCAAGGGCCGCGAGTTGGCCGATTTCCTCGACGCCACGCACGCCTTCATCGAGTCCCTCGCCGCGCGGGACGCGGAATTCGTCCGGAGCGTCGACGAAGGCGTCGAACGGCTTTCCGGCCTCGGCGCCATCATCCAGCGCGTCCGTTCCGATTCCGAGGAGATGGAGCTGATATCGCTCAACGCGATGACCGTGGCGCTCAAGTCCGGCGCGGCCGGTCGCGCCTTCTCCATCATCACCGAGGAACTCAGGCGACTGTCCGGCCAGACCATCCAGGGCACCGTGGACATCGAGTACAAGGGCTCCACGCTCCTCGATTCCTTTCGCCAGCTCAAGCTCATCCTGGAGCGGATGTCGAAGGCTCGCGACGAGTTCTTCGGCGGCGTCCGCGTTACGCTCGGCGAGGGCTTCGAGCGCCTGCGCGCCGACATCGCGGAAGCCGTACGGGTGTTCGGGGGACTGGCCGAAAAGGCCGAACGGGTCCGCGAGCCGGTGCTCGGCATCATGCAGTCCGTGCAGTGGCAGGACATCATCCGCCAGTCGCTCGACCACGTCGTGCTGGCCCTCGGCGAAGCCGCCCGCGAACGTTCCTCCTCGTCGGGCGACGCCTTCGCGGCGATGACGCTCAAGCTGTCCACCGAACTCATGAGCGACGTCGAGGTCAAGGTCGCGTCGAGCGCCGCCGCCCTCGAACGGGACCTCGAACTGCTCATCGGCGTCGTCGAATCGCTGGAAGCCGAGCGTCAGGCGTTCGTCGCGCGGTTCGCCGCCTCGACTGGCCCCCAGGCGCGCCTCGACGACGCCTCCTACCTGGCGGGCAAGGACAAGGCGCTTTCGTACGCCCAGTCCCTCGGCGAGCGCGTGGAAACGCTGAGCGTCGAGTTCAAGCGCCTCGACACCCTCCTGTCGCGCTTCAAGAACATCGTCATCGCGTCGCGCATACAGGCGGCACGCAGCGCGGGGCTCCTCCGGAAGTCCAACACGGTGTTCGCGATGGAGCGGCTGACCGAGCGCATCGAGCGGGACATCGGCGAAGCCAACCTCCTCACCCGGACCTTCATCAAGTCCTCGAGCGCCGTCATCGACGCCTACGCCAGCAAGCGGGACGACGCGGACAGAGCGCTCGACGCCGAACTCGCGCTCATCCGCGAGGCGTTCGCCGGCCTGCGCTCCGCCGGCGAACGCGCCCACGAGGCCATCGAGTCGTTGCGGCTCTACACCGGCGATTTCCTGAACGCGGTGGCCGAATCGCGCGCGCGCCTCGGGGAGCTCCGCGGCATCGAACAGGAAATCCGAGCCATCGGCCGCGATCTCGACCGCCTCCAGCGCCTCGCCGCCGCGTCCTCCGGCGAACTCGGGATCGGGGAGGTCAAGAACGAGCGTCTCAAGGCGATGATCGAGCGTTTCACGATCTACACGCACAAGGAAGTCGCGGGCAGGATCGGGAATATCGAACTCGACGGCGCCTCGGAAACGGGCGCGGTGACGCTGTTCTAGGCGATGCTCCGTCACCGTTCGCCGCTGTTCGGCCGGGAACTCGTCTCGGTGCACCCCGGCGAATGGTTCGCGTCGGACGACGACCTCGTGATCGCCACGGTGCTCGGCTTGTGCGTTTCGGTCGTGCTCTACGATCCGGCGCTCGGCGTCGGCGGGCTCAACCACTTCATGCTGCCCGCGGGCGAGCGCGAGGGGCTCGCCCGTGAACGGCCTGGCCCGCTTCGGCGCGGTTCGAGGGACGCTCCGCGCCAAGGTGTTCGGCGGGGCCGCGGTGCTCGCCGCGAGCGCGACGGGATCGCGGGTCGGGGAATTGAACGTCCGCTTCGCCTTCGATTACCTTTCCGCCGACGGCATACCGCTCGACGCGAGCGACACGGGCGGCACGCGCGCCCGCAGGATCTACCTGTTCGCGAAGACGGGCCGCGTGCTCCTGAAACGTCTCGGCGCCGAAAAGACCGTCGCCGTCGAGGCCGAGGAGACCGACTACGGCCGGCGGACCGCCGCGGTACCCGACGGCGGCGTGACCCTGTTCTGAAAAAACCGAACCCGGAGGAACCATGGAGCCGAACGAACCGAACCGCGACGGGAACGCGCCGCTGCCCCTCGGCCGAGGCCGCTTTCTCCCGGGCGGCGTACCGATCGTCATGGGGATCATCAACGCGACGCCGGACTCCTTCTATCCCGATTCGCGGCGCGCGGGCAGCGAGGCGGTCGCGGAGACCGGGCTCCGCATGGCGTCCGAAGGGGCGCTCGTCCTCGACGTTGGCGGCGAGTCGACGCGCCCCGGTTCCGAGGAAGTCGGGGTCGACGAGGAGACCCGGCGCGTGGCCCCGGCGGTGGCCGCGCTCCGCGCCGCGCTCGACGCCGGCGGTTTCCCGGGCGTGGCGATCAGCGTGGACACGCGGAAGGCGGCGGTGGCCCGGGCGGCGCTCGACGCGGGCGCCGAAATCGTGAACGACGTCACCGCCTTCGGCGACCCGGCCATGGCCGCCCTCGCGGCCGAGCGCGGGTGCGCCGCGGTCCTCATGCACATGAAGGGCACGCCCGAGTCCATGCAGGACAAGCCCTGGTACGGCGATTGCGCGGCGGAAGTCCTCGACTACCTCCTCGAGGCGGCGCGGCGCGCCGAGGCGGCCGGGATGCGCCGCGAGCTCGTGTGGATCGACCCGGGCGTCGGTTTCGGGAAGCGCCTGTCGGACAACCTCGAACTCCTCGCGCGTCTTGATGCTTTCGTCGCGAGCGGGTATCCTGTGCTCGTCGGCCTGTCGCGGAAGAGCTTCGTCGGCGCGCTCACCGGCAAGGACGTCGCCGGGCGTCTGCCCGGAACCCTGGCCGCCAACCTGCAGGCCCGGCGGCGCGGGGCGCGGATCTTCCGCGTGCACGACGTCGCGGCCACCGTGGACGCGCTCCGGGTCTGGGACGCGATCGAAGCCGCGAAAGGGAACGTGGAAGCCGGATGAATCCCCAGGTCGTCATTGCCTTCTTCCTGACCTACGTGAGTCCCGTCCTCGACATCGGCCTCCTGGCCTTCCTCGTCTACAAGGCGTACCAGATCCTCGTGAAGACCCAGGCCATCCAGCTCGTGATCGGCGCGCTGTCGATGGCGGTCATCTACGTCGTCGCGGTCGTCCTCAGGCTCTCGACGCTCCAGTGGGTGCTCAACATCATGGCGCCGGGCCTCCTCATCGCGGTGGCCATCGTGTTCCAGCCCGAGCTCCGCAAGATCTTCATGCGCATCGGGCAGGGCAGTTTCTTCCGGCCGGGGCGCAAGAAGCGCTACACGCTCGTCGAGGCGGCGCTCAACGCGGCCGAGCTCCTCTCGGGCAAGCGCCGGGGCGCCCTGCTCGTGTTCGCGCGCACGGTCGGCCTCAAGAACATCATCGACACGGGCACGCGCCTGGACGCCGAGATCTCCTCGAGCCTCATCCAGACCGTCTTCGAATTCGACACCGTGCTCCACGACGGCGCCATGGTGATCCAGGACGGGCGCATCGTCGCGGCCGGATGCCTTTTGCCCCTGTCCGAACAGCAGGACATCAGGCGCAGCTTCGGCACGCGCCACCGCGCCGCGCTCGGCATCTCGGAAGAGGCCGACGCCGTCGTCCTCGTCGTGTCCGAGGAGACCGGCGCGCTCTCGCTCGCCTACGACGCGAAGCTCTTCTACAACCTGCCGGTGTCGACCATCCAACGGCGGCTCGCCGAGCTTCTCAACCTCGAAGGGACCGCCGAGGCGGTGGCGGAGGGCTCCGGTGCCGCGTAACAAGATCGTCACGGCCATTTTCGACAACTGGCCGGCCAAGATGCTCTCGCTCGCGGCCGCCTTGGTCCTCTCCTGGCTCTGGCACGTGAACCGCCTCGGCGAGCGGCAGATCGCCGTGCCCCTCCGCGTGACGACCAACGCCGAGTACGCGGCCGCCAGCAAGTACCCGCGCACGGTGCGGCTCGTCATCCGCGGGGAGCCGAGCGCCATCGGATCGCTCCTCGAGAGCGATTTCGAGGCGTCGATCGACCTGTCGAAGGCCGCCGAGGAGGGCGAGCTCCGCGTGCCGGTGGAAGTGCGCAAGCTCGGCATCGCCGTGGGCATGGATCCGCTCCAGGTGACGCCGGACATCGTGGAGCTGACCGTCTCCATGGAGCGGCGCACCCAGGCCGTCGTGCCCATCGTTCCGGTGTTCCGCGACGTGCTCGAGGCGGGCTACGAACTGAGTTACGTCATCGAGCCGGACCGCGTCGCCGTCTCCGGCCCCGCGAGCCTCGTCGCCAACCTGCGGGCGGTCACCACCGACTTCATCGACCTGGCGGGCCGATCTTCGGACTTCGCGGCGGAAGTGCGCCTGGTGGGTCTCGACCAGCTGCTCGAACTGTCGGGCCCCGCGCGCGTCCGTTTTTCGGCCACGATCCGGAAGACGATGTCCTCGCGGAGCTTCGACGCGGTGCCGGTGCGCGTCGACGGCCTTCCGCAGGGCTTCGCCCTTTCGGAGGATCCCCAGGCGGTGACCGTGGTGCTCCTCGGCCCGCGCGAAACGCTCGACGCATTCGTGCCCGGCGCCGATTTCGCCGTCATCGACCTTTCGGACGTCCGCGCCTCGGGCGGGGCCACGGTGCCGGTGGTCGTGAACGCGCCCCCGGGAACCACGCTGGAATCGTGCGCACCCGCCGCCCTCACCGTCCAGATCGTCCACGGCCGCCAGGCGGGGGAGCGCCCGTGATAATCGGCATCGGCGTCGATATCGTGCACGTGCGGCGCATACGCCACTGGCTGTCGGTCGACGGTCTCGTCGACCGCTTTTTCCATCCCGACGAGATCGCCTTCGCGCGGACCAAGGGCGATTCGTCCGCGCTGTCGCTCGCCGCTCGCTTCGCCGCGAAGGAAGCCTTCGGGAAGGCGCTCGGCACCGGTCTGGCCGGGCTCAGGCTGCGCGACATCCTCGTGCGGAACAACCACAACGGCAAGCCGGAGATCGAGCTGACCGGCCCGGCCGGCGATCGCTTCCGGGCGGTCGGCGGGAAGCGGCTTCACGTGTCGCTCACGCACGAGAGCGACAACGCCGTGGCTTTCGTCGTCATCGAGGGGGAGTGATCGTGGTCAGGGTCAAGAAGGAACAGAAGCCGAGGGAAGAAAAAGAACGGAAGGTGACGTTCTTCGCCAAGGAGCCGACGGAGTGCCCCGTGTGCGGCACGAAGTTCCAGCGCGAGGAGCTGTTCCAGGGACGCGTCAACGCCGGCCCCCTCACCGACGAGCTGCACCGCAAGTACATACCCATGCAGTCGTACGGCGAGGTGTTTCCCCTCGTCTATTCGATGACGGTCTGCCCTTCCTGCTTCTTCTCGTCGAACAAGTCCGACTTCGCGAAACCTCCCCAGCGCGCGCTCGCGGCGCTGTCCGAGGCGACGCAGGACCGCATCGAAAAGGTCGGTAGGATCTTCAATCCGATCGACTTCGAGGAGGCGCGCGGGCTCATGGAAGGGACCGCGAGCTACTACCTGGCGATGCTCTGTTACGAGCTGTTCCCGCCGCAGGCCGCCCCGACCGTGAAGATGGCGCAGGCGTCGCTCCGCGCGGCGTGGCTCTGCGAGGACCTCCACGCCAAGAAGCCCGGCGAGAACTACGATTACCTGTCGAAGCTCTTCTACCAGAAGGCGCGCATCCTCTACAAGGCCGCCATCGATTTCGAGCAGACCGCGCGCGAGCAGGCGTCGTCCGTGCCGAACCTCGGCCCCGACTCCGACAAGAACTACGGCTACGAGGGCACGCTCTACGTGGCCGCGGTGCTCGAGCTCAAGTACGGCCAGCGCGCCGACCAGGCGAAGCGCTTCAAGGACCTGGAGATGTACCGCACGAGCATCGCCAAGATGTTCGGGCTCGGGAAGCGCTCCAAGGCGAAGCCGGGACCGCTCCTCGATTCGGCGCGGGACCTCTACGACAGGATCAAGGCGGAGATCAGGGCGGACGACGACGAATGACCCGCAACGTCAAGCTCGTCCTCGCGTACGACGGCACGGATTTCTCCGGCTGGCAGCGGCAGTCGAACGACCGCTCGGCCCAGGAGGCGCTCGAGACCGCGCTTGCGAAGATGCACGGGCATCCGGTGGCCGTCGTGGCGGCGGGCCGCACCGATTCGGGGGTGCACGCGGCCGGGCAGGTGGCCAGCTTCCGCTCGGACATCGCGTCGATCCCGGCCGACCGCTGGCGCCTGGCGCTCAACAAGCTCCTGCCGCCCGACCTGCGCGTGCTCGAGTCGTCGGACGCCGACCCGGATTTCCACGCCCGCTACGACGCGCGCCTCAGACGCTACCGCTACTTCGTCGTCTGCGGGCCGTCCTGCCCGCCGCACCGCTCGCGCTTCGCGTGGTGGGTGCGGAAGCGGCCCGACGTCCGGACCCTGAACGGCATGGCCGCGGCGATACTCGGCGAGACGGACTTCACCGCCTTTTCGAGCGCCAAGGACGTATCGTCGAACCGGCACCGCTTCGTCCATTCGGCTTCGTGGCGCTGGGAGGGCGATTCGCTCGTGTTCGAGGTGGCGGCCAACGCCTTCCTGTGGCGCATGGTCCGGAGCCTCGTCGGCTCCATGATCGAATACGAAGCCGAGGGGCGCGACGGGTCGTGGATGCGCGACGTCCTCCGCTCGGGCGACCGCGCGCTCGCGGGCGCGACCGCGCCGGCTTGCGGCTTGTTCCTCTGGAACGTCGAATACTACGCGGAGCCGACCCGCCGCGGCCGCGCGCCCTCCGCGAACGGGGACTCCGTCGGGGCGGACGCGGACGACGCGGACGGCGACGCCGACGGGAACCCGGATGCCGGCGATGGAAACGCGTCGCCGCGCCTCGTGCCCGGCTACGGCTACGTGGAAGCTTGAACCTCGGCGCGTTAGGATTGTGGGGAACGGCGGATCGACGGACGGGCGACGCCCGGCGTCGATTCGCGCGTACTCGCGGGGCGAACGGCCGGTAGCGCCGTTTTCGCCGCATCGCCCGTTGTAAGGAGCAGCATCATGAAGAAAACCGGAATCGGGAAGATCGTTTCGGCGACCATCGCCGCGGCCGCGATCCTGTTCGCCTTTGTCTCGTGCGGCAGGGCCGCCGAGTCGTACCGCTCCGCGGAACCTGCCATGACGAAGGAAGCCGCGTTCGGCTATTCGGAGGAGTCGGGCGGGGCGCAGGCGGATCTCGCGCGCGCGCCGGCGGAACCCTCGTCCGCCGACAAGCCCGCGCCCGGCGCTTCCGCTCCGGCGGTCGACCAGCCCGCGCCCCCCCAGACGGCGCGGAAGCTCATCCGCAGCGCCTACCTCCGTCTTCGGGTGCAGAGCCTGGCAACGGGCGAACGCGCCGCGGCCGCCGTCGCCGCGACGCTCGGCGGCTACGTCGCGTCGACCAACGTATCCGAATACTCCGTGTCCATGACCATACGCGTGCCGCAGGCCACGTTCGACCAGGCGATGGCCTCGCTCGAGCCCGTCGGCAAGGCGATGGCGCGCAACGTGTCGGCCGAGGACGTGACCCTGCGCTACCACGACCTCGAGGGCGAGATCGCCTCGAAGCGCGCGCTCGCGGACAAGTTCCGGGAATACCTCCGCAAGGCGACGACGATCGACGACATCCTGGCCGTCGAGGCGCGCCTGTCCGAGGTCCTGCGCGAGATCGACCGCGTCACGACCGAATTCAAGCAGCTGGCCGATCTCGTCGACTTCGCCACCATCACGATCGACCTCGAGCTGCCGCCCCAGGCGCTGCCGGATTCCGGCAACACGTTCCTCGACCGGCTGGCGCAGCTGTTCGGCGAGTTCGGCGACTTCCTCGGCCTCCTCGGCACGTGGATCGTCGGCATCGTCCTCTTCGGCGTGCCCATCGTCGCGCTGGCCGCGCTCCTCTTCTGGCTCCTCTTCGGGAAGATCGGCCTCCTCGTGAAGCTGTACCGCCTGATCGCGAAGCCGAAGGCGCCTGAGACGACGGGCGAGAAGGCGTGACCGAAACGGAATCCGCCGGGCGCGTCCGGTCCGAAGCGAGGACGCGCCCGCTCGCCTGCGTCTTCGACCTGGACGGAACGATCCTCGATTCGGAGCCGCTCTATTTCGAGAGCGACCGGGCGTTCCTCGCGTCGCGCGGGATGGAGTACGCGGCCGCGCTCAACGACGCCGTGAAGGGCCGAGGCGCCGCGGACTTCTTCGCGATCCTCGCAAGCGCCTTTCCGGGCAATCCCTTCCACGCCCTGCCCTTGACCGAGCGCATGCGGCTCAAGGACGAGGCGTACCTCTCGCATTGCGTCGGGCGGCTCCGTCCCTTCCCCGCGGTCGTACGCCTCCTCGACGCGCTCGGGGCGCTCGGGCTTCCGCTCGCGATCGCGTCCGGCTCCAACAGCGCGGTGATCGAGGGCACGCTCGGCATGGTCGGCTTGCGGGACCGCTTCGCCGTCGCGGTGTCGGCCGCGGAAGTGCCGCGCGGCAAACCCGCGCCCGACGTCTTCCTCGAAGCCGCGCACAGGCTCGGCGTCGAGCCGCGATCGTGCCTCGCGTTCGAGGATTCCCCCAACGGCGCGCGCGCCGCCCTGGACGCCGGCATGACCGTCGTCGTCCTGCCCGACCCCGGATCAGGCGAAGGCCGCGATCGTTTCGCGGGCGCGACGCTGATCGTCGAAGGCGGGCCCGAGGCGCTCGATCCGGACAAGCTGCTTGCGGAACTGGTTTCGTAAGCGCCGAATCGCGGCGGGTGTCTGACATCGGGCGAAGGAGAATAACGCCATGGACATTGGAGCCTTGCTATACGAGGAAGCTGCGGCTTTCGTGCGGAAAAGATTCCCGGACGTGTGGGGCGGGGCGGCCGCCCTGTACACGGAAGAGGGGAAGGTGCTGATCAGCGTCGCGCTGGAATCGGCGAACGCGGGCGCCGGATTGTGCATCGAGACCGGAGCCATGTGCGAAGCGCAAAAATTCAATTACAGGGTCACGCATTCGCTGTGCGTCGTCAGGGAAGACGGGAATTCCCCGTTCAAGATCCTGACGCCGTGCGGCATCTGCCAGGAACGGCTTTTCTATTGGGGCGAAGACGTGGAAGTGGCGATCACGAACCCGGGAAATGCGGTGATCTTCATGAAACTGAAGGACATCAACCGGCACTCCTGGCTGAAGGCCTACGACGAGAAGGATCTGGAGCGCCACGTCAAAGCGGATATCGATCTCGGTTGACGATGCCGGAAACCGAGGACGCGCGAAAGAAAGCGCCGATCGGGAAAACGATGACGAAGAGGTTTGGAAGGGAGAGCGCGAGAGGGGAACCTTTTGAAAAGGTTCCCCTCTCGTTTTACTGATTCATCCTCTCGGAGGAAATCCTTACGCCTGCACCGAGCGGAGACCGATGAGGGCGTCGTTCGTCTCGCGGAAGCGCGCCACGACGATGGGGAGGATGGCGAGGGCGGCTTCCGGGTGCGCCTTGAGGAAGGCGTTGAATTCCCACGAGGCGAGGAGGAGGCAGGTCGTGGCTTCCTTCGCGACGACGCTGGCGGAGCGGGGAGACCCGTCGATGACGGCCATCTCGCCGAGGATGTCGCCGGGGCCGTTCTCGGCGATCTCGACCTTCTTGCCGTCGGGCGTGGTCTTCTCGATCTTCACCTTGCCGCTCATGAGCATGTACAGGCCGATGCCGGTCTCGCCCTGCTTCATGAGGTACTCGCCCGCGGCGAAGGTGCGCTCGGTGCAGATCTGCGAAATCCCCTTGATGTGCTTGGGGTCCAGTTTCGAAAAAAGGGCTACGTTCGAAAGCGCGTGTTCCCTGTCCATGGGTTTCTCCTTGCGAAACGTCGATTCATTCCGACTTGTTCCTTGGAAAAGAGTAATGAGGCCGCCGCGCGAGGTCAAGGCTGAAGCGACGCGGCGCGTCAAGGCCGAAGCGACGAGGCGCGTCAAGGCCGAAGCGACGAGGCGCGGGCGAGGGCCGAACGAGCGTGGGCTTCGAGGCCTTCCATGCGCGCGAACGCAGCCGTGTCGCGCGCGAGGTCCGGCCCGTCGAGCGCGAGCCAGGTGCGTACGCGGAGGAAGTCGAAGACCGACAGGCCGCCCGAGCCCCGCGCCGCGCCGCCGGTCGGCAGGGTGTGGTTCGGGCCCGCGCCGTAATCGCCGAAGACTTCCGCGCCGCGTGGGCCGTAGAAGACGGCGCCCGCGTTCGCGCAACGCGCGGCCACGGCTTCGGCGTCCGCCGCGGCGATCTCGAGGTGTTCGGGGCACGCGCGGTTCGCGACCGCGACGAGGGCGTCCGCGTCGGTGACGACGCAGGACCAGCCGCGCGCGAGGGCGGCCCGCGCGGTCCGCGCGTTGTCCGGCGCCGACCGTTCGAGTTCGCCGAGCGCCCGGGCGAGTTCCCGCTCCACCGCGTCCGCGAAATCCGCCGAGACGGCGGCGAGCATGGGGACGGCGCGCTCGTCGTGTTCGGCCTGCGCCAGGAGATCCCACGCGACGGCGACGGGATCGGCCGTGTCGTCCGCGAGGACGAGGAGTTCGCTCGGGCCCGCGGGCGCGTCGGTGCGGGCGTACGAACGCGCGAGGCGTTTGGCCGCGGCGACATAGCGGTTGCCGGGGCCGACGACGACGGCGCAGGACGGGCAGGGGCCCGCGCCGAAGGTGAGCGCAGCGATGGCCTGCGCCCCGCCCGCGCGGAGGAAGAGATCGGCGCCGGCCAACGCGCACGCGGCGAGCACGGCCGGTTCGGGCTTCGGGCAGGCGACGACGACGGCGCCGACGCCCGCGACGCGCGCCACGAGCGCGGTCATGAGCGCGGACGAGGGGAGCGGGTAACGGCCGCCGGGCACGTAGCAGCCCGCGCTCGCCACCGGGAGGATGTCGTGCCCCGCGCGGCCGCCCGGCACGTCGATGGCCACGGGGCGCAGCGCGGCCTTTTGCGCTTCGGCGAAGGCGCGTATTCGGGCGGCGGCCGCCTCGAGGACGCTTCGCTCCGTTGGCGGGAGGGACGCGAGGGCGCGCTCGAAGTCGGCGCGTTCGTACCACAGGCGCCCGCGGTTGCCGTCGAGCTCCGCCGCGAGGCGGGCGAGGGCGGTTTCGCCTCCCGCGCGCACCTCGTCCATGACGCGGGCGGCGACGGCATCCGCCTCCGGGTCGACGCCGAGCGATGCCGGCGGCGGTATGTCGTCCATTCCGATTCTGCGCAGCGTCATCGCGCTTCCTCCGCGCCGACCGTGGCGCGCGGGGACTTGGCGCGGTCGAAGCCGGGCTTCGCGTCGCCCGGACGCCGCGTCACCCCCAAGGCCCGGCGGTCCAACACCCGCTCGGCGGCTTCGATGGACGAGCCGGCGGCGGCCAGGCGGACCGACAGGAAGTAGAGGAGGTCCGCCGCCTCCTCCGCGGCGCGTTCGGGCGTTTCGGCTTCGATGAGTTCCTCGGTTTCCTCGCGCAGCTTCGCCGCGAGCAGCGCTGGATCGGCCTTGAGCCTGCGCGTGTACGAGCCGGGCGTCCCGCCGTCCCGCAGGCGCGAGGCGACGACGCGGTCGAGCGCCCCCACGCCGCCCGAAGCGGGATCGCGCGACGCGTCGCCGCCCCGGGCGAAGCAGGTCCGCGAACCTTCGTGGCAGAAGCCCGCGCCGTCCTGTCGCACCACGAAGCGGAGCGCGTCGCGGTCGCAGTCGGCGTCCACGCGGAGGAGGGTTTGCGCAGCGCCGCTCGTCGCGCCCTTGATCCAGAGGCCGCGCGTCCGCGAGCGGTACACGCCTTTCCGGTCCCCGAGCGCCCGCGCCAGGCTTTCGGCGTCCGAGTACGCGAGTCCCAAGGCGATGCCGCGCTCGTCGCAGACGACGGTGGGCCAGAGGCCGTCGGGACGGTCGGAGCGGAGGCACGCGGCGAGGGCGCGCGCCGGATCGACGATGCCTGTGTAGAGAGCCATGCCGACCTGCGCGTCCGCGCCGATGGAGTCGAGGAAGGCGATGTCGGACTCGTCGGCCACGCCGCCGGCGATCGTCACGCGCGCGACGCCGGCCGCCTTCGCGAGCGCGGCCGTTTCGGACGCCCACGCGCGGTCGAGCCCGCGCAGGGTGCCCTCGTTCCGGATGTCGGTGAACATGAATGCGCCGCAGTACGGCGCGAGCTCGACGACGGCGTCGGCCGCGACGCGCCCCGAGGCCGTCGTCCACCCGTGCGTCATCACGTCGGCGCCCGAGACGTCGACCGCGGCCACGAGACGTTCCTTCGGGAAGCGCGACATGAAGTCCGGCGCGGCCCGCGTGCCCAGGATGACGGTCGCGGCGCCCGCGTCGAGCATGCGGGCTACGGCGGCTTCGTCGCGGAGGCCGCCGCCGACGCGGCAGGGGTAGTCGCGCGCGAGGGAGGTGACGAGGTCCGCGTTGCTCCCCGTGCCGAGGGCGGCGTCGAGGTCGATCACCGCGATCTCGCCGAGGATGGAAAAACGTTCGGCGAGTTCGCGCGGGTCGCCGCAGTCGAGCGGGTCGCCGCGGCCGTTCACGAGCTGGACCGCGCGGCCGCGCATGATGTCTATGGAAGGAATCAGCATCTTTTCTCCTGGGCGAGTTCGCGTTTGATCGAGGCGACGCTGGCGGAACCGTCGTGGAGCGCGCCCGCGAGCAAGCCGGCCGACGCCCCCGCGCCGAAGGCTTCCGCCAGGTCGGAGGCTCCGCGAGCGCCGCCCGACGCGATGACGGGAACGCCCCCCGCGGCCCGTACCGCGAGACGGAGCAGGTCGAGGTCGTAGCCGCTCCGCGTGCCGTCGCGGTCCATGCTCGTGAGGAGTATCTCCCCGGCGCCGAGCGACACGGCGCGGGCGATCCATTCCCCGACGCGCGTTCCGGTGGGCGTGCGCCCCGCGTCGACGGACACTTCGTACGAGCCGTCGGGGGAGCGCGACGCGTCGACGGCGCACACGCACGCCTGCCGGCCGTACTCGCCCGCGATGGACGCGATCAAGGACGGATTCCGGAAGGCGGCCGAGTTGACCGCCACCTTGTCCGCTCCCGCGCGGAGCAGGGCTTCCGCGTCCGCGGCCGAGCGCACGCCACCGCCCGCGCACAGCGGGATGCCGACGCGCTTCCGGATGGCGGCGATCGCGCCGAGGTCGTGGGAAATGCCGCGCGCGCCGGCCGCGATGTCGAGCGCCACGAGCTCGTCGGCGCCGTCGCGTTCGTAACGCTCGGCGAGGTCCGCGGGATCGCCCGAGTCCCGGAGTCCCTCGAAGCGCGTACCCTTGACGACACGGCCATCGCGGATATCGAGGCACGGGATGACGCGTTTCCCGGGCAGACGGATGATGCCTGGCGTTCCGCCTGGCGTTCCGCCGCGCGACGCACCATCGCCTTCGCGGGCGGCCGCGTTGCCGCGGAGCCATGCCGAGAGGAGCGCGGCGCCGCCGTCCGACGAGAGTTCCGGGTGGAACTGGCAGAGGAGGACGCGGCCGCGTTCGAGCGCGGCGACGAAGGCGCCGCCGTACTCGGAGTACGAGGCGATCCAGCCGTGCGGGGCCGCGTCGACGCGGTAGGAATTCGCGTAGTAGGCCTGACCGATCAGCGTCGCCGCGCCGCCGTCCGAGCGGACTGGTTTCCATCCGAACTGCGGGGTCGGCACGCCGCGGAATGCCCGCACCGTGCCCGGAAGGGCTCCTATGCCGGGCGCGCCTTGCGAGCCATGCGTGCCACGCGCGCCGAGCACACCGGACGCCTCCTCGCTGCCTTCGAAGAAGAGCTGCATGCCAAGGCAGATGCCGAGCGTCGGCCGGCCCGCTTCGACTCGACGGCGGAACGCTTCGCCCACGCCGGAGGACGCGAGCGCGGCCGCGACGGCGCCGAAGCTGCCGACGCCGGGGAGGACCGCGTAGTCCGCGCGTTCGATTTCGTCCGCGCGGTCGGTGGCGTAGGGGCGGGCCCCGAGGCGTTGGAGCGCGGCCCGGAGACTCGCGACGTTCGAGCGGCCGAGGGCCGCCACGGCGACGCGCGGTCCGTCGTTCGGGATCGTGTCACTCATCGGGTCCTCCTTCCGCGTCGAGCGAGCCCTTCACGCTCGGAACGCCGCGCGCCGACGGCCGTACCGCCTCCGCGAGGGCGAGGGCGAGGGCCTTGAAGGCGGCTTCCGCCTTGTGGTGGTCGTTGTCGCCGCGGAGGAGGTCGAGGTGCAGGGCGAGCTTGCCGCGCGCGGCGAAGGCGGCGAACCAGTGCGTCAGGTTTTCCGTCGCCACGCCGCCGATCGAATCGCGCGCGAGAGCGAGCTCGATCGACCAGGCGGGCCGCCCCGACAGGTCGACGACCGCGCGCGCGAGGGCTTCGTCGAGCGGCGCGAAGCCCGTGCCGAAACGCGCGATGCCGTTCCGGTCGCCGAGCGCCCGGTCGAGCGCGGCGCCGAAGGCGATGGCGCAGTCCTCGACCGTGTGGTGGTCGTCGACGCGGAGATCGCCCGCGCACGAACACCTGAGCGCGAAGCCCGCGTGGAAGGCGAGCGAGGTCAGCATGTGGTCGAGGAAGCCGATGCCCGTGTCGATTTCGATCGGACCCGGCGCGAGGGTCAGCTCCGCCTCGACGCGCGTCTCCTTCGTGGTCCGCGCGAAGCCCGCGCTCCCGGGGGCGTTCACGACGGGCTCCCGAAGGCGCGGAGCGCCGTCTCGAGTACGGCCATGCCGGTGGCCGAACAGGGGCACGACACGCGGACCGCGTCGGCGAGCCCGGGGCGGCCGGGGAAGGTCCGGACGGCGATGCCCCGTTCCGCGAGGAAGGCCGCGAGAGCCGCCGGTTCCGCCACGCGGGCCAGCACGAAGTTGGCCCGCGAGTCCGTCACCCGCGCGCCGAGTCCGGCGAGGAGCCGCGAGAGGGCGTCCCGTTCGCCGGCGACGGCGGCGACGGTTTCCGCGAGCGCTTCCGAATCAGCCAACGCGGCCAGCGCGGCGCGGGCGCCCGCGTTCGAGACCGGGTAGGGCGAGCCCGCCGCGCGGACGGCGTCGGCTTCGCGCGGCGAGGGCGCCACGACGTAGCCGACGCGGAGCCCCGCGAGTCCGTACGCCTTCGAGAAGGTGCGGAGGACGTAGGCCGTGCCGGACTCGACGAGCGCCGCGCTCGGGTCGTCGTCCGCGAACTCCGCGTAGGCCGCGTCGAAGAGGAGGGGTTTCCGCGCGAGGGCGCAGGCTTCGGCGAGCGACAGCACGGTCTTCCGGCCGGCTTCGCGGCCGGTCGGGTTGTTCGGGCTCGCGAGGTAGACGAGGCGGAGCGAGGTGCAGCGCGCGACGAGCTCAGTCGCCTCCGCGAGCGGGAAGGCGCCGTCGCCCCAGGGCAGCGACACGGGCTCGGCGCCGCGGAGCCGGGCGTAGCGCGTGAACATCTCGAAGCCCGGCGCGAAGTCGAGCGCCTTCGTCCCGCCGGAGAGGAAGACGGAGACCACCCGAGCCATCGCGTCGTCCGAACCGGCGCACGCGACGACGCGGGCGGGGTCCGTGTCCCAGCGCCTCGCGACGGCCTCTTCGAGCGGAGTCGCGTCCGGGTAGAGCCGCGCCTCGTCGGCGTCAGCCGCGGCGCGCGCGAGTTCGGCGAGGGCGCGCGCCCCCGGGCGGCCTTCGTTCGCGTCGAGCCGCAGCTTGATCCCGTCGTCGCGTTTTCGCGCCGGATAGGGGCGCTCGGATTCGGGGCGTCGCGCGTCTCGACCCGTTTCGGTTTCCGCGGAACCTGCCGCGGCGATCATCGTTTCGTACATGACATTCTCCTCGTATGGCGTGCGCGCCGGGTCAGGGCACGATCTGGCTTGGTTCGGTGATGACGATCCCGGTGCCGCCGCAAGCGCGGATCCGCGGGATGAGTTCGGGCAGGTCTGAACGCGGCGCGGCGACCTTGACCGCGTAGCCCGCGTCGCCGTTCAGGCGCGAGACGGTCGGCTCGCGGAGCGCCGGCAGGAGCCCGATGAGGGCGTCGAGGCGCTCGGTGCCGACGTTGACTTCGAGCATCACGCGGCGACGCGCCTCGAGGACGCTTCCGAGCAGCATGGCGACGTGCTCGACGCGGGCGCGCCGCGTCCGGTCGTCGAGCGCGCGCGGATTCGCGTAGAGGCGGGTGGTGCTTTCCATGACGACGTCGACGACGACGAGGCCGTTCGCGCGCAGGGTGGAGCCGCTGGACATGTTGTCGACGATGCAGTCCGCGTCCTCGGGCGGGAAGACTTCCGTGGCGCCGTACGAGCGGACGAACACGGCGTCCGGGGCGTTCGCGTCGATCCACCGGCGCGTTATGCGCTCGTACTCGCTCGCGACGACGAGACTCCGGGCCGGCAGCGCGCCGCCCTCGAGCAGGCAGGCGGGACACGCCGCGACGAGCTTCACGGGGTCGAGCCCCGTGTCGAGCACCTCGACGAGGTCGGCGCCGAGCTCCTCGACCCAGTCGCGGCCCGCGAAGCCCGCGTCGCGGCTCCCGAGCGCGAGCATCTCCACGATGTTCTGCGGCTTCAGGAGCTTCACGTCCATCCAGTCGGCCTGGACGCGCGGCCGGTATTCGCGGTCGCCGGAACGGATGGCCATGCCGGCCGCCGCCATGAGCGCTTCCACGCCGGCCTGCATGCGCCCCTTGGGCAGGGCCAGCCGCAGCGCGTCCGCGCGCCCTTCGTTTTCGAATCGGTATCGATTCCCATCCACGAGTTCCCCCTTTGACGCGCCGGGCATGCCGGTCGCGGCGAAAAAAAAGCGCCGGCCACGCGCCGACGCCCGTTTCGGAGGGAACCCAGAAAAAAAAGAGCGCCGGCCAGCGGCCGGCGCTTCGTATCGATAGGCTGTGTGCCTATGCCGAAACCATCACCCCGACCGCGCGTTCGTGGACGTGATGATGGAGATGGATGATCTGGACGAGCTTCCGTCGGTTCATGCGCCTAGGGATAAACCCGATCGCGCGGAATGTCAAGGGGCGCTTCCGCCGCATCCGTGGCGCTTCCTTGACCATCGCCCGGTTTCGAGGTAGAGTGCGCCCGCCCGTAGGGCGCGTTCCGCGCGATCGAAAGCGCGGGACGAGCGTGGTCGATAGGTCCGGCGACGGCGAAAGCCCGAATCGGACGACCGGGGGAATCCGGCGGAAATCCGGAGCTAGCCCGTAACTGTGAAGCCGAGGCGCCCGCGTCGACACGCGACGCGCCGCGGCAAGCCAGGTAACCCGGATCGACCGAGATTCCGTGAAAACGCTCCGTGGTCCGGGCGTTGCGAATCGTCGGAGCCTCCCAGGCCATCGGCCGGGCTCCCGGCCGACTTCCCAAGCCGCCGTTCGCGTTCCGAACCCGCCCCGTTTTCCCCATCGATGGAAGGTCCCACATGAAAACCAGGATGATTCCCGGTTTCGTCCTCGCCGCGCTCGCCGCGCTCGCGCTCGCCTCCTGCGCGCAGAAGAAGTCGTTCACCGACGCCTCCGGCTCCGAAGTGAAGCTCGATTCGCCGGCCGCCCGAGTCGTGTCGCTCAGCCCGGCGCTGACCGAGATCCTCTTCGCCGCGGGCGCCGGCCCGAAGGTCGCGGGCGTGACGAAGTACTGCAACTACCCCGCGGAAGCCCTCGCGCTGCCCAAGGTGGCGGAGTTCTCGCCGGACACGGTGAGCCTCGAGGCGATCGTGGCCCTCAAGCCGGATCTCGTCGTGGGCGAGCGGAAGGTCCACGAACGGCTCGCGGAGAAATTCAAGAGCGCCGGCGTGCCGCTCCTCGTGCTCGACCTCGACGATATCGACGACGTCTACGCCGCGATCGGGCGCCTGGCCGACCTGTCCGGCACGAAGGCGACGGGCGACCGCGTCGTTTCCGACATGAAGGCGCGCGTGAGCGCCGTCGCCGAAAAGATCGGCAAGCTCTCCGACGCGGACAAGCCCGTCGTCTTCTACGAAGTGTGGGACGAGCCGCTCATGACGGCCGGTCCCGCCACCGTCATCGGCCAGGTCATCGTCGCCGCGGGCGGACGCAACTGCTTCGCCGACGTGACGCAGGATTATCCGCCGGTGTCGTCCGAACAGCTCGTGTCGCGGAATCCCGCTTTCATCCTGTCGGCGATCACGCACGCCGCCAAGGTCGATCCCGCGGAGCTGGTCAAGCGTCCGGGCTGGGAAGCGATCGATGCAGTCAAGAACCGGAAGATCTTCACGCTCGACGACGACGTCGTGTCGCGTCCGGGACCGCGCCTCGCCGAGCTCGTGGAAATGGTCGCGGCGATCCTGCACCCGGATCTTTTCCCCGCGGCCACGAAATGACGGCGACATCCGGCGGGAAGGTCTCGACATGAAACGCGGCGAAGCGGCGTTCTTCGCCGTCGCGGCCCTCGCCCTCGGGGCGGCGTGCGTGCTCGCCGTCGCGCTCGGGTCGGTGCGCATCGATCCGTTCGCGGGACTCGCCGATTTCGCGCGCATGCTGCGCGGGGAGGCGTCGACGCCCGCAGGCGTGATCGTGTCGCTCAGGCTTTCGCGCGTGGCGCTCGCGCTCCTCGTCGGCGCGTCGCTCGCGGCGGCGGGCGCGGCGTTCCAGTCGGTGTTCGGGAATCCGCTCGCGGATCCGTACGTCATCGGCGCGTCGAGCGGCGCGTCCCTGGGCGCGGTGTGCGCCATCGTGCTCGGGCTCGAGCTGAGCCTCGGCTTCGCGACGGGGGTCGGCGCGGCGGCCTTCGCGGGGGCGGCGCTCACCGTGCTGCTCGTGTACGCCATCGCGCGGCTTTCGTCCGGGCGGGACGACCCGACCGTCATCCTCCTCGCGGGGGCCGCGGTCGGGCAGTTCATCTCCGCCGCCGTCACGCTCATCCTCGTGGCGCGCGACCGCGAGCTGTCGAAGGTGTTCTTCTGGCTCCTGGGCGGCTTTTCGGGCGCGGTGTGGCCGAAGGTGGGGGCGATCGCGCCCGTGCTCGCCGCGGCCTGCGCCGTCATCGTCGCGTCGGCGCGCCCGCTCGACCTCCTCGCGTCGGGCGAGGACGAAGCCGCGACCCTCGGCGTCGACCCGCGCCTCGCGCGCCTCGTGGCCGGCGGCGGCGCGGTGCTCGCCACGGCGGGCGCCGTCGCCGCGTCGGGCACCATCGGCTTCATCGGTCTCATCGGGCCGCACATCGCGCGCGCGTTCGTCGGCGCGGGCAACCGCCGCGCCATTCCGGCGGCCATGCTCGTCGGCGCCCTGCTCGCGGTGGTCGCCGACCTCGCCGCGCGCTCCGTCTTCGCCCCGGTGGAGGTGCCGGTGGGCGCGTTCACCGCCGCCATCGGCGCGCCCTTCTTCCTCTTCAGGATCGTGAAGGCCGCCAAGGGAGGCCCGTCGTGAGCGGCGATTCCGGCTTGCGCGCGGTGGACCTGGCGGTCGGCTACGGCGCGCGCGTCGTGGCGCGGGGCATCGGATTTTGCGCCGAAGGCGGGCGCGTGCTCGCCCTCGTCGGGCCGAACGGCTCGGGCAAGACGACCCTCATCCGCACCCTCGTCGCGCTCATGCGCCCGCTCGAAGGCGATGTGTCGCTCGACGGCAAGGATCCCTTCGCGATGGATCCGCGCGCCCGCGCCGCCCTGGTCGCCTACGTTCCCCAGGCGACGAAGGCGTCGTGGCCGTTCACCGCCCTCGAGACGGTCGTGGCCGGCAGATTCCACGAAGCCGGCTGGTTCGGACGGATCGGCAGGAAGGACCGCGACGCCGCGCTCGAGGCGATGGCTTCCGTCGGCGTCGAGCGTCTGGCGGAACGGCGCGTCGACGAACTCTCCGGAGGCGAGCGGCGGCGCGTCCACATCGCGCGCGCGCTGGCGCAGGGGTCGCGCTACCTCGTGCTCGACGAGCCGGCGGCGCACCTCGATCCCGCGCGGCAGGTCGAGCTCATGGAACTGCTCGCGAAGCTCGCGGACGGCGGCAAGGCCGTGATTCTCAGCATCCACGACGTGAACCTGGCGAGGCGCTACGCGCACGACGCGGTCCTGCTCCTGCCCGACGGCGTCGCCGTATCGGGCGACGCGACGGACGTGCTGTCGCGCGACAACCTCGAAAACTCGTTCGGGACGTCCTTCGTCCTCGGACACCACGACGAATACGGACATTTCGCGCTTCCCGTCAGCGAGACGGGGCGCCCCGGGAGAATGCGATGAACGCCATCACGGATACCGTGCGAAAGATCTCGCCGACCGATCAGAACGCCGCCGCCGCCGCGCGCGCGCGCCAGGATTCCCTCACGAAGCCGCGCGGCAGCCTCGGGCGCCTCGAGGACCTGAGCGTGCGCATCGCCGGCATCCGAGGCGAAGTCAGGCCCAAGCTCCGGGGCGGCGTCGTCTTCGTGATGGCCGGCGACCACGGCGTCGCCGCGAACGGCGTGAGCGCGTACCCGCGCGAAGTGACGCCGCAGATGGTGCTTAATTTCCTCTCGGGCGGCGCGACGATCAACGTCCTCTCGCGCTTCGCGAACTGCCGCGTCGCGGTGACCGATTGCGGCGTGGCGGGCTCGCTCCTGCCGACCGCCGACGGCGACGCGTTCTACGCGCGGAAGATCGCCGACGGCACGGCCGACTTCACGGAGGGCCCCGCCATGTCGCGCGCCGACGCCGAGCGGGCGGTCGCGATCGGCATCGAGGTGTTCGAGCGGGAGTTCGCGAAGAAACCGTTCGACATCGCGGCGACCGGCGACATGGGGATCGGCAACACGACGCCTTCGGCGGCGGTGGTCTCCGTGCTGACCGGCGTGACAGCGCGCGAGGCGACCGGACGCGGCACCGGCATCGACGACAAGACCTTCGAGCTCAAGGTCGCCGCGATCGAGAAAGGCGTCGCGCTGAACGCGCCCGACCGCCGCGACGGCATCGACGTTCTCGCGAAGGTGGGCGGCTTCGAGATCGGAGCCATCGCGGGCGTGTGCCTCGCGGCGGCGGCGCGAAAGATCCCCGTCGTCGTCGACGGCTTCATCTCGACGGCCGGCGCCCTCGTGGCGCGCTCCGTCGCCCCGCTCTGCGCCGAGTACATGATCGCGTCCCACAAGTCCGCCGAGAGCGGCCACCGCGCGGCCCTTGCCAGCCTCGGCCTCGAGCCGCTCCTCGACCTCGGCCTCCGCCTCGGCGAAGGCACGGGCGCCGCCCTCGCGGTCGCGCTCTGCGACGCCGCCTGCCGCGCCCTCGACGAGACCGCCACCTTCGGCGAAGCGAACGTCAGCGACAAGTGACGCCGCTCCGGCTGGCGGGGCGGTCGCGCCGGTTTCCTCGTATTTTCCGGGAAAAGGCTTGAATTTCGCTACCAAAAAGCGGACTATCGCCCGGTTTACGGAGGATCCCATGAACAAGCGCTTTTGGGCGGCCATGACCGCCCTTGCCCTTGCCCTCGCCCTGGCCGCCGCGTCGTGCTCGAACGCGGACGTCGGATTCCTGGATGGTCCGAACGCCTACCTCGGCATGAAGAAGCCCGGCAACAAGCCGGTGGTCTTCGCGCCGGGGCTCGTCTCGACGCCCCGCCGCCAGGAAGTCACCATCGCGTTCTCGCCCGACGGTACGATGTGCGTGTTTACCGTCGGCTCCTGGCCGGACAATTCGGTCCTCTTCTCCGAGTTCAAGGACGGCTCGTGGACGCCGCCGGCCAAGATCGGCTTCAGCGAAGGCAGGCTGGCCCTGGAAGCGTCCTTCTCGCCGGACGGCACGCGCATCTACTTCTGCTCGTCGGAGAAACGGGGCGGCATGGGGTCGGCGGATTTGTGGTATGTCGAGCGCCAGGGAAGCGGCTGGGGCGATATCGTCAACCTGGGATCGTCGGTCAACACCGAAAACGACGAATTCCATCCCAGCGTCGTCGCCGACGGGTCCGTCTACTTCACCGATTACCAGGGCAACGTCGCCGTCTGCCGCTTCGGGAACGGCCGGTACGCGGAGCGGGTCGTGCTGCCCGCGCCTGTCAACCTGGCCGACGTGCGGAGCTGGAACGACCCGTACGTGAGCCCCGACGAGAGCCTGATGTTCATCAAGTCGCAGCGGCCGGGCGGGGCCGGCATGGTCGACGCCTTCGTGTCCTTCCGGAACGCGGACGGCACCTGGGGCGAGCCCAGGAATCTGGGAAAGCCCTTCAACACGTCGGGAATGGAAGCGTCGCCCGACCTGAGTCCGGACGGCAAGTACGTGTTTTACGCGATCGACGGGGACATCTACTGGGTCAAGTCCGACTTCCTCAAGAAGCTGAAACGCTGATACCCCGTCGCCCGATGACGAACCGAATGCGACCGCCGGCTGTGCTTCGGCTTTTTGTCTTCTAGCTGACCGCATTCCCCTGCGGCGCAAAGCACCGATCCGCCGCCCGCATTGCAGCCCTCTGACCGTCGTGCGGCGCGACCAGGGACATCCGGCACCCGATGACGAACAGAATGTGACCGCCTGGTTGGATTCGCCTAGTCGGTCCTTAACCGAAAAAAGTCTTCCTCAATTCATTGACCTGGCTGCCGTTGTGCGGCCTTACTAGGGAAAGGTGGTGAAAGTTCATCAGATGGTATGCGACGGGTCGGGTGGCGTAAAAAAAGCATGGTGTCGTGAGGTACTCCGAATGATACCATGCTTTTTTTAGCGACAGGACCCGACCTATACGGTCTATACGAAATCGCCGCACCTTTCTGTGTGGCTTCATCGACGACTCCAGTTCCCCAATCGTGGAACGCGTCGTTGTTTTGCGAGTACTCTCGCCTATTCGTCGCGGGTACTTGTATGCCCCAGCCCCCGGTTAATCCGGTTCAACTTAAGTTCGCCGCGCCTTCCCGAATCGCTTCGATGACGATCCACGCGCTCCGAAGCGAGCAGCGGTTTACTGCTTCTTTTTGCCGTAGAGGAAGCGCCTGATGCTCTGCTTGGGCGTCTTCTCGAACGGCTCGCGCTGGAGGACGACCTTCGTGATGCGGCTGAAGGCGGCCAGCTTGGCGTTGGCTTCCTTGCGGACGCGCTCGAGGAGGTCGCCCGCGCGGCCTTCGTAGATCTTCCACTCGTCCTTGATGGCGTCGCCGAGGACGTCCATGATCTCCGGCTTGAGCTGGACCAGGGCGACGAGCCCGGCCTCGTCCTGGTAGACGACCGATTCGAGCACGAGTTCGTGCTGGTTCAAGACGGCTTCCACTTCCTCCGGGTAGATGTTCTCGCCGGAGGCGCCGAGTATCAGGCTCTTGAGGCGGCCGCGGATGAAGAGCCGCCCCTTGTCGTCGATGGTCCCGAGGTCGCCCGTGCGGAACCAGCCGTCTTCCGTGAAGGCTTCGCGCGTCAGGGCGTCTTCCTTCCAGTAGCCGCGCATGACGTTGGGACCGCGGACCTGGATTTCGCCTTCGCCCGTGTCCGGCTTCGGGTCGGCGATGCGGATGTCGACGCCGCGCATGGCGGGGCCGGTCGATCTGGGAAAGGTCTTGAAGGGCGCGGAACCGGCGACCATGGGCGAGGTCTCGGTGAGACCGTAGCCGATGGCGTAGGGAAACTTGATCCGGGCCAGGAAGGCTTCGACGTCGGGAGCCAGCGGAGCCCCGCCCACGCCGAAAAACCTGAGGCGGCCGCCGAACACCTTCGCGAGCTTGATGCCGGCGATGCGCTCGAGGATGCCGCGGAAGAGCGGAGAGGCGTACAGCTTCATCGCCTCGAGCTTGGGGAGCACGGACGACCTGATGATCTTCTCGATGACGAGGGGTACGGACAGCATGATGGTGGGCCGCACCTTCGCCAGGGCCGGGAGCAGGGCCGACGCCGAGGGCGGCCGGTCCAGGTAGCAGACGCGGGCGCCCTGCAGGATCATGAGGACGAGGCCGAGCGTGCATTCGTAGGTGTGTGCCAGGGGGAGGATCGAAAGGCAGACGTCGCTCGGCTTGATGACGATGATGCTCCGGTTCGCCCAGGCGTCCCAGGCGATGTTCCGGTGCGTGAGCATGACGCCCTTCGAAAAGCCGGTGGTGCCGCTCGTGTAGATGATGGCGGCCAGGTCGTCCTCCGAGCGCTCGGGGAAGAGTTCGGCGGTCTGGGCGCCCGGATCGGCGGCGTCGGCCAGGTCCTCGAGGCGGAGGACCGCGGGCGCCGGCCCGTTCATCGCCTTGAACGCCTCGCGGAGCTTGGGTTCGAGCTTTTGCGACACGAAGACGGCCTTGGAGCCGGAGTGTTCGAGGATGTTGGCGATCTGCGCGGCGCCGAAATCCACCATGATGGGCACGACCGTGAAGCCGGCGGCCGTCGCGCCGAAGTACGCCATGCCCCACTCGGGGCGGTTTTCGGAGAGGATGGCTGCCCGATCGCCCGGTTCGCCTTCCTTCGCCGGGGACAGACCACCGGTTTTGAGCAGGGACGCCGCCGCGGCGGCCCGGGAGGCGAACTCCGCGTAAGTCCAGGAGCGGCCGTCGATCCAGGAGATCGCGAGGCCGTCGGAAAAGGCTTCCTTGCTCTGAAGGAGGATGTCGCGGAGCGTGAAGCGTCTGGGTTCGTACACGAGGGGCCACCAGGATGTCGGCGGAACGCCGGGATGGGGTCGGCGCGCGGTAAAGGCGGACCGACGGCGGGAAGCGGACTCCCCGGGTACAAGATACCGAAATCGCGAGCATAGTCGCAGGTTTTTCCCCGTTTCACAAGCGGGGACCGCTCCGGCGCCCGGTCCGGTGGAAAGCCGTCGGGTTTGAGGTGTATAATGGTAGGAACGAGGAGCCCGCCCCATGCTTAGAGCGACCCCGACCAGCGAACATCCCCGATCGGCCGGAGCACACGGACGGCGCCTTGCCGTGTCCGGACGGCAGTGCCGGATATCGGCGCTGCGGCTGGCCGCGCTGGTCGGGATCCTGGCCGCGAGCGGAGCGGCGGCCGGCTGGGGCCAGAGTCCCACCCGCTATCCCAGGCAGCCGAGCGGTTTCGTCGAACTGACCGCGACAACCCAAAGCTGGCTCGGCAACGCCAATACCACCGGTTCGGGCGACCTGGATCGGGTGAACGTCATCTTTTTCGAGATACCCTCGTCGGTGACCTCGGACCTGTACTTCGCGGTCAAGGATCCGGGCGCCAACGGCACCATCTTCCCCGACTACAACAATTTCGCCTCCGGCGATCCCTCCACCACCTTCACGCTCATCGGCGGCCAGTACGCGTTGACCGGTTCGACCGCGCGCGAACGGCTGTACGCCACGACGAGCCAGGCGTACCAGGGCGATACGCTCGGTTCCATCTCGAGGACCAACGAAGTCGACGCGGGCGACGGCTGGGTGTATTTCGGCGGGGTCAATCCGGCGCTCGGCGAGCTCGTCGGCAACAAGCGCTATTTCAAGATCGTCGTAGAGGTCGGCAGCACGGCGGGATCCATCTACAAGAACGGCTACCAGGTCGACGTGTCGTATTCGGGGTCCGGCGTCCCGACCGGCGTCGCGGGCGGCTTGAGCTTCACGTACGGCGCGTGCCTCATCCTCCAGGACCGCGCCGCGGCGCCCGGATCCGCGAACTGGATGTTCTATCCGTTCGTTCCGGATACGGCGGCGGACGCGAATTACGTCTTCTTCCACAATTACGATTTCGACGATACCGGCCTGAGTCCCAACGTCACCCTGCGCGAGCTCAAGAAGACGCAGGCGACCCTGGTTCCCGGCGCCGCGGCCGACACGCAGGCGTCTGCGTCCGGGGACAGCGCGACGATCTCGACCGGGATACAGGTCGCGAGCGCGGCCACGGAGGCGAACGGCACCTGGCGCTACGACATCTATGAAGGCAACGTCTCGATCACGGGCACGAACCTCGCGGAAGTGTGGTTCACGTTCTCGACCGACGGCACGGCGAGCGCCGACGACGCGATCGTGCGCGCCTACTCGGGGTATTACGCGCCCGCTCCCGCCGACCACGTCGGCATCTCCCCGGCGTCCCGCACCGTCATCACGGGATCGAATGCCGTTTACACCCTCCAGGTTCTCGACGCGTCCGGGAACCCCGTGCCGTACGCGCGCGCTGTCACCGTTACCGTGACGGCGCCGGCCACCATCAACGCCACCGGTCTCCAGTCGACGGTCGTCAACACCGATTCGAACGGCTATGCGTCCTTTTACGTGACGAGCGGGTCGCCGACCGTGGCGCTCGACATCACCCTCGCGACGGCCTGGGGGACCGGAACCGACGGCCAGGCGACCGTGCAGTTCGTCGACGACCCCGCCCCGACCATCGCCATGGCGAGCCACCTCACCTATACCGAGGGTGGCGGCGATACGCTGATCCCGACCATCACCATCGCGGACTCGGGACCGCTCCCGGGAAGCATCGATGAGTCTAAGGACATCCGAATACGCTTTTCCTCGAGTCTCACCGCCGCGTTCGTCACGCCTCCGGCTCCCGTGTATGGCGGAACCGCGGGTGCGGTCCAATCCACGATCATGGAGGGCTCCACGCTGCTGATACAACTGAGCCCAGGTTACGTGATGGGCGATCTCACCACCATCGGCAACCTCTTCATCAGTTCCGTCGGGGACGCGCCGTCCTCGGGGCGGCTCGAGATGTCGGTGAACGGAGCGGGCGGGCCGTGGATCCCGTGCGACAAGCTCATCACCATACTTGATCCCAATCCGCCGTACATCTGGACCGGCGCCAATTCGAGTTCGTGGAGCGATACCCTCAATTGGAACCCGAACGGCGATCCCAACTCGACGACGGCGAACGTCGTCATCCCCGTCGCGGCGAGCGGCAGGTATCCGGTGCTGGCCGCGAACAGGACCGTCAAGAACATCACGATCTATTCCGGGGCGCCCTCGCTCACCCTGGGGAACTTCAACCTGACGATCGCCGCGGGCGGCAGCCTCCAGAACGCCGGCACCATCGTCCTGAACGGCACGGGCCGTCCGAGCGTCGGTGACGCCGATTCGGGTACCGTACGCTACACGTCGGCCGCGGGCGGGTCCGTCGCCGATTTCGGAACGGCTGATTATTACGACCTCGAGCTCTCGCCGGCCGCCGCCGCGACGTTCACCGTCGGGAATCCGCTCACGGTGGCCAACAACCTGACCGTAGGCGCGAACGCGACGCTCGAGCTCGCGTCGAACGGCCTGTCGGTCGACGGCGTCGTATCGAACGCCGGAGTCGTACGGCTGACCGGCGTCGCGGCGCAGACGATCGCGCTCGCGAACGGCAACGATACCGATACGGGCACCTGGAACTATACGGAAGCGGCAGCGGCCGTTTCCATCCGCGATTTTTCGGGGGCCACCGATTACTGCAACCTGACCGTGAGCGGCGCCTCGGCGCTGTTCGCGACGCCCGGATCCATCGGCCTCGGGGGCAACTACGTCCAGACCGCCGGCACGGTGACGCTCGCCGGCGATTTGACCGTGGCCGGCACGAAGACCGTATCCTCTGGAACCGTTTTGGACGTGTCGACGCACTCGGTGCTCGGGACGAACGGCTTCACGAACAACGGCACGGTGCGAATCTCGGGCGGCGGACAGACGATCGCGGGAACCAAGACGAACGGCAATCCTTCGATAGTGGAGTACTACGGCGCGGGAGCCGGCATGGCCTGGGGAGGCTCGTACCATCACCTGACGCTCGCCGGCTCGGGCACGTTCCCCGCGGGCGGCGCGATCGACGTCAACGGGAATCTGGCGCTGACGGGCGGACAGCTTTCCATGACGACCAACGACCTGACGGTGGCCGGTTCGATCACCCGCGGAACGGGGACGATCAACTCGGGAGCGGCGGTCATCCTGGACGGCTCGGGCGGGCAGACCGTCGACTTCACCTCGTCGACACTTCTCGACCTCGACGTGCGGACGACGGGTACGGGCGTTTCCCTCGCCGCGAACGCCGCGATGACGCGGGATCTTTTCGTGAACGCCGCGGGGCGCAGGCTCAACAAATCGACCTTCAATCTCGACGTCGACCGCCATACGAACGCAGCGAGCGGCACGCTCGATCTCGGCGGCTCCGGCACGCTCAATGTGGGCGGCAACCTGACGCTCGGCGCGCTCCTCAACGCGGCCGGCTCGACCGTCATCCTGGACGGCGCGCTGGCGCAGGCTTTGACGCCCAACGGCCAGACCTTCGGCGACGTGCGGATTTTTGGGGCCGACGTAACGATGGCCGGCACGGCGACTTTCGGATCGCTGTGGATCGACGCGACGAAGTCGTTCACCCTCGGGGAGGGCGCGGCCACCACGCTGACCACGTCCGGCACGGTCACCGTCGACGGCACGCTCCTATTCAATTCGACCGGCAATACGGTCAGACTGGCTCCGGCGGGCGGCACGTCGATCGCGAACAACGGCGTCATCCGGGTGGAAGGCTCGACGACCACGGTGGACATCGTGTCGCCTGGCACCGTGACGATGTCCGGCACCCAGCAGATCGACCTGAATGGCTGCGCTTTGTCGCTTTCCGGATTTTCCACCACTACCCCGCATACTCTCGAAGCCAACGACATTCTCACAATCGCCGGTCCGGTCACCTTCTCGGGCGGCTTCACGTTGAACGGAGCCTTGAGCCAGCTCAACGTCGGCGGGAGCACGCTCAACGCGACGGGCGGCCTCACAGTCACGAACGGCACGGCCACCATGGGCGGGGGCACGCTGAATGTCGGAACCGCAGCACTTACCGTGGACGGTGGCATCCTCACGTTCTCCGCGATACCGGTATCGGTTTCCTGCGGGGCGCTCGATCTGACCTTGGGCAGCGTCAATAACGACGCGGTCAATACGATCTCCGTCTCGGGCGATGTCGAAGTCGCGTGCGCGTTCAATACCCCGGCGAATTCCACGATTAACATGATGGGCGCCGGCACGACCATCAACGCTTCGTCGACGATCGGTAGCCTGAACGTGTCGGGAGCCACCGCCACCGTCTCACTCTCGACGAACGACCTGTCGCTCGCCGGCTCGCTCAACGTCGCCGCTGGCAGGTCGCTCAGCGCGGTCGACGGCGCCGTATCGCGGAACATTTCGCTCGCGGGCGACTGGACGGTATCCGGTACCGGCGCTTTTGACGCGGGAACCGGCACGGTGACCTTTACGCTCGGATCCGCGCAGAGCTTGAACGCGGGCGGAGTCGACGCGAACCACGATTTCAACAACCTGACGGTCAACAAGTCGGCGTTAGCCGTCACGCTCGGCGCCCCGATCGCGGTCGGGGGAAAGCTGACGATTTCAAGCGGCGCGCTCGACGTGTCGGCATCCAATCACCAGATCACCATCAGCGGCAATTGGGAAAACGCGGTCGGCGACGCGGGCTTCGAGGAGCGCGCGGGAACCGTGTTCTGCGACGGCATTACTCTGATTACCGGTGCCGAACGATTTTACGATCTTTCGATCGACGCGGCCGGCGCCGTCGGCGCGGACGGCCTCCTGACCGTGGCGAACGGCTTGTCCTGCCCGGGCAACTTTACGTCAGGGGCCGGCGGCCTCCTTGTCCTTGGCAACGCGGATTTTACCGACGGCACGCTAAACGGCGCCTCCGCACTTGGAGTGGATCCGCTTCTCGAATTCCGCGGCAACCTGATCTTCTCCGGATCGAGCGCCGTCGACACGAACGAGGACGTCATCCTCTTCTCCGGCGGGACGACGCCGCAGACCTTCACGCCGGGCGGCAAGGCTTTCGACAAGTTGACCGTGAACAAGACCGCCGGCACCGTCGTCCAGATGAACGACAACGCGTCGGTAGCCATCTTCACCCAGACGAGCGGCAATTTCACGATACTGGCCGGTCGACGGCTGACCGTCGACGATGTCCTGCCGACTCTGGCCGACATCGCCTTGGGCGCGGGCACCTTCACGGCCACCGGGGAGCTCGACGCGACGGACGTCGCATTCGAAGTACCGACCGGCGTCATCGTCGCGGTCGGTACTTCGGCCTTCAGGGTGGGCGCCATGACCGTGTCGGGCGGAACCTTCACGCAAACCGGAGACAACGCCGCCGTACACAGCGCCGCGTCGCTCGACGTGAGCGCCGGCAGTTGCACGTGGGCGTCGATCACGCCGACCTGCGCGCTCGACATCCCCGGCGCGATCATCGTGTCGGGGACGGGCTCGCTCGCGTTCGGCCCCAAGACCGTCGCCGCCGGCTCGACGGTCGGCATGACCGCCGGTACGGGTACCCTCAACTTGCGCTCTACGACCCTCAACGCCCAAGGCGCGGTCACGGTGAGCGCCGGCACTCTTTTGCTCGGCCCGACGACGGTCACCACGACCGAAGACGACGTGACGATCACTCAGGCCGTGGTTCTCGGCACGCTCGCGGCGCACCAGGTCTCCGTCGTCACCGGAAGCACGGTCGCGGGCAACGGCGACATCGCGTTCGGCGCGGTCGACGGCCCCGGCTACCTCACCGCAAACGCGGGCGCGTCGAGCGTGAGCTTCTCGGGCAACCTCGGCGGCACGACGGCGCTCGCCTCCGTCTCCGCCACCTCGACGAATCCGGCGGCCAATGCCATCACCATCCGATCCGTCCGCGCCGCCGGCGCGCAGCAGTGGACCGGCAACGTCACGCTCGGCGCCGACGCCGCGCTCCAGACCAGCGGTACCGCGATCACCTTCACCGGGGCGCTCGATGGCGCTTCCCGCAACCTCACCCTGAACGCGGCGATCGCCGCGGGCGTGGTCGACTTCCAGGGCGCCGTGTCCGGCCTCGGCACGGGCACGGGCGCCGCGCTCACCGTCCAGGCCGGCGTCACGGGGCAAGTCCGCTTCCGCTCCACGCTCGGCGGCGCCTCCGGCATCGCGGCCGCGGGCGTCCCCTTCCGCTTCGACGACGACGTGACCCTCGCGGACGGAAACGCGTCGACGACGCTCGGCGCCGTGACCATGGACGGCCTTTCGTTCTCCTGTTACGACGGCTTCGCGTCTGGCGCGATGACGCTGTCGTCCGCCGACGTGAGCGTCGACTCGAACGGCGGCACCATGACGATCGCGTCGGTAGTCGGCGGCTCGCAGAATCTCACGCTGATCTCGGGCGCCGGAACCCTCGGCGTCACGGGGAACATCGCCGCGCTCGGCACGCTCACCCTGCAGGAGGATCTGGCTTCGTCCACCGGCACCGTCACGCTTTCCGGATCGGTTTCCGCGGCTGGCATCGTCACCTGGGCCCAGGGCTACGCCGTCACGATGACGGGCGGCTGCGCGATCGCCTCCGACGTGATCTTCGCCAACACCGGTGCGCTCTCCCTCGGCGACGCCGACGCGGACACTTTCACGTTCACCGGGGGGATGACCGCCCGCGATACGTCATCCAACGCGTTCCGGGGAACCATCGCCACGGGGGGCGCCGCGGGACAGAACCTGGCCTTCGATGACGTGACGGTCGGCGCCGGCGTCGCCGTGGCGGCGACGTGCACGCTGGACGCTGGAGCGGCTGGCACCGTCGTCGTGGACGATACGAGCGGCGGCGGAACGGGAACGCTTTCGGCCGCCGCGGCCAAGAGGCTGAACGTGACGGCGGCGAGCCTGACGGCAACCGCCGCGAGCATCGCGGGCGCCGGCACCATCGATCTCGGGTCGACGAATTTCTCCATAGGTACGCTGTCGTCGTCGTCGCCGGATTTCGCCCCGCTCCCCGGATATTTCGATCCAGACCCGATCGGAAACTCGGAATCACTGCTCCGCCTGACCGGCACCCAGACGACGCACGCCATCGCGACGAACGACGTGGACTCGGGCATCGTCGAATACTACGGAACGGGCGGCACCGTGTTCGCCGCGGGCTTCCTGAACGGATCGCTCCATTACCACGATCTCCGCATCGCCGGCACGGGCACCTTCGCGCTCGGGGGGGACGTCGCGACGGCGCGCAACGTCGTCATCGACTCGGGCATCCTGTCGCTCGGGGCGAACACGCTCGACGTGGGCGACGGCTGGTACAACACGACCGCCGGCACGACGGCCCTCGACGCGGGCACGGGCACCGTGCGCTTCCAGAAGCCTTCGGGTACCGTCTACGTGTACGGCCACAACACCTGGTGCGTCTTCCACTGCACGGTCCCTGGCGTGACCATCCTCTTCGAGAACGCGCATGTCCAGCGGATCGTCGCGAGCGGCGTCTTCAGGGTCAGGGGCAGCGCCTGGGGGGCGGGAAGCCAGATCGATCTCAACCGCATCACGGTCTGGCCCGTCCCGCCCGCCGCTCCCGCCGACGAGCTGGACGACGATTTCTGGTCCTTCGATTTCCTGCCGGGCGCGACCTTCGACATGCGCTACGTCAACGTGTATTTCTCGAACGCGATCCTGCACCCCGTCGCCGTGCCGGCCGACGTCAACGCCGTGCCCGCCCCGTATTACTGCTACAAGTGGCTCAACAATATCTATACGCTCTACAGCTTCACCGAGGATTCGGATTACGACGGCAAGATCGACCGGATCCGCGTCACCTGCGAGACGAGCATCAACGGGGATTTCTCCGATTTCGATGTCACCGTCGAAGGCTACGAGATCGACCGTACCAAGGCGGGTTCCACCCGCGGCTTCGAGCATGTCGGAGCGGGATACGTGTTCTACATCTGGCTCGTCGAAAAGACCTGGCAGGATACCGACGCCACGCCCGATTGGCGCATCGCGCGGAATACGACCCTCCGCGGCGGAACCAAGCTCGTGGGTACGCTCCAGCGCGCCATCGCCGATCCGCTTTGGAAGTCGCCGGGCGACTGGATGGACCCGGGCGACGGCGCCTGGCCGCGTCTTTCGTACCGGCTCGCGGTTCCCTTGCATAACGAAGGCTTCGTGGCGTTCTCGGAGCCGATACGCAATTCGGGCGGGAGCTTGCCGTCGGCCGCCGAGTTGGGTTTCACCGCCGGTCCCACGGTGGTGGTCGGAACGGCCACGGAACTCAAGGAAGCGACCGGAACGATAGCTTCGCCAAGCCTTGCGGATCTCGCCGGGGGCGCGTCCACGTTGAGCCATGACGGCGGTCTGCGCGATATCGGGCAGGCGCCGGGGTGGGGACCGAATTACGTCAATCTCGTCGGCATCGTCGGCAATCCGACCTGGCCGCTCGATACGGGTTACGGCGATCCATACGGCTACACGGCATCCGCGACACGTCCCGTTTTCGATGTCCAGCGCGGCGCCGACGCCACGACCCACCGCGTGTCCGACCTGCTCGTCTCGGTCGAGCCGAGCACCGTCGCCGCATCGTGGAGCGCCCTGAACCCTGCGTCGTACTTCGTATGGCCGGTGTGGGCCAAGGACTCGGCGTACTTCCCGGGCACGTCCACCGATTGGGAAACCTACACGCCCGCCGAAGCGGCGAGCCGCACGATCGGCTTCGTGCGCGCCTTCGACGGCAGCCAGTGGCTCCGCGACCAGGACTGGGTACTGCAGGCGCGCAGGCACGCGTCAGGCGCCGCGTGGACGCCGTCGATCATCTACGACTCGAACGCGCCCGACACATTCAGGAGCGCCGTGCCCGGCATCTGGCTCCCCGACTACGCGGAGACGGACTTCGCCGGGCTCGCCGCGTACCCGATGCCGATCCAGCTGGCGCCCGGTTCCTCGAACGCGGGCATCGCCACCGGTCAGGTCCCGGCGACGACGTCGAGCGGCGATCTCTTCAACTGGAAGTTCTCCGAGTCGGACCCGAAGGTGTTCAGCGTCGCGGAGTTCGAGTTCTGGTTCCGCCTGGGCGCGCTGACGGACCTCTGCGCCGGCCGTCTCGACGCGCCGTCGGGCTTCGCGGCCATGCCGGCTGACTGGTACCGCCGCGTGCGGCCTTTCGGTCTTGGCATCCACGACATCAAGACTCAACGCGGCGGCGTCACCATCCTCAACAACGTCATCGATCCGACGAAGGGCGAGCGGACGCGCCTCAACTACACGGTCGAAACCGAAGGACCGGTCACGATCGCGGTATTCACCCTCGACGGCGACGTCGTGAAGTACCTGTACCGCGGCACCAGGACCCCCGGCGACTACACCGAAACCTGGGACGGCCGAAACCTCTCCGGCGCCGTCGTGGCGCGCGGCATCTACTTCATCCGCGCCCTGGGGCCGGGCTTCGACGAGATCCGCAAGGTGATGGTGGTCAAGTGACCTCGTACCGAACCTGACCGAAGGCGGGGCCGTACACATGGCCACGACAAAGGCGCGCAAGTAAGCGCAAGCTTTGTCGTGGCCATGTGTACGGCCCCGCCACCTTTCCGGCTCGGTGCCGTCAATGACCGCCAACACCTCTTGGAACGGGCTATATGGCGGTAGAATAAGTCACGACAAAGGCGCGCAAGTAAGCGCAAGCTTTGTCGTAGCCATGTGTACGGTCCCGCCACCTTTCAGTTCCGCCCGATCGATGACCGCCAACACCTCTTGGAACGGGCTAGATAGCGGCAGAATGGGCCGCGACAATTTCGGATCGTGCAATATGAAAGCGAAGCCCGCCGCGCTTCACTGGCCACGTGAGATAGTGCGGCGCTACTGGGGTTAGGTGGCGCAAGTTTATTGAAGCGGATGAAACCGGCCGGGTGGGGCATAGCATTACCCACGACGAATATTGCGAGTACTCTCGCCTATTCGTCGCGGGTAATGCTATGCCCCGGACCCCGGCTCATCAGGTACAACAACCGTCCGCCGCACCTTTCCGAAGAGGTCCCGCGATTTCACGGCGATTCATGAAGCGCGACCCGCGAAGCGCCGTTCTTGACCGGGATTCATGCCCGCCGATATACTCGCCGCCATGAAGGGACTCGTCGCTTATATCAGCACCGGGCACGGATTCAAGTCGCCGGCCGAGGCGGTCGCGAAGGAGCTGACCGCGCGCGGTCACGACGTCGCGTGCCTCGACTTCCTCAAGGAAGCGGGCGTGCTCGGGTGGCACAACCTGCTCACGAAGTCGTGGACGACGATGCTCGGGAAGCCGCTTCTCTTCAAGCTCGTCTTTCCGCTCATGAACGGCGTCCTCTCCCTGCCCCTCAAGAAGGCCATCGAGCTCATGGCGCGGAAGAAGGTGCTGGCCTATCTCGATCGCGAAAAGCCGGACTTCGTGTTCTCCACCCACTTCGGCACGACGGCCGTGTTCAACGGCGCCGTGCGGTCCTGGGAGCGCAAGACCGGACGCAGGCTGCCGTTTTTCGCCTACAACTCGGACGTGATCCTGTCCCACGTCGCGTACATCGCCAAGCGCGTCACGCGCTACTTCGTCGCCACGGAGCGCTGCCGCGACGAAATGGTCGCCCACGGCCAGGCGCCCGAATCGGTCGTCGTCGCGCCGTTCCCGATCGATCCCAAGTACTCGAAGAAATTCGGGAGCGTACGCGACGAACGCGCGACCCTCGGGCTCAAGGACATGTTCACCGTCGTCATGTCGATGGGCGGCGAGGGCATCGGCGACTTCTCGTTCATCGAGCGCCTGGCCGCGTCCGGCGCGAAACTCCAACTCGTCGTCGTCTGCGGCCGCAACGAAGCGGCTCTCGCGCGGCTCGAGGCGATGAAGGCGGCGCGTCCGGATTTCGAGCTCGTGCCGCTCGGCTTCGTCACGAACATGCAGGATTACCTGTACGCCTGCGACGTCGCCGCGGGGAAGGCCGGGCTCAACACCATCTTCGAGTCCATCGCCATGAAAAAGCCGTTTCTCGCGCTCATGGCCATGGCCAACGAGACGATCGCCGCGCGCTTCCTATCGGACGAAGGTTATGGGATATGGGCCCGCAATGCCGCGGAAGCCGCCGAGTTCGTCGAGCGCGCCGCCAGCGACCCGGCCGTCCTGGCGCCGTACCGCGAGCGGCTCGAAAAGCCGCCCTGCGCCTTCGGCGCGGGCGGCATCGCCGACGCGATCGAGCGCGAAGCGCGCACCGGAGGATCGACGAAATGAACCTGTTCGCCGCGCTCGTCAACAAGGTCATCGACATGTTCCGCCTGGGCGTGAACATCTCCACGCAAGTGACCGATTATTACCTCCTCAAGAAACTGCAGGACGCGGTCATCCACAACGACCGCGGCGCCAGCTTCACCGACCTCACGCGGAACAAGGGCTCCATCACGAAGCGCGCGCAGGGCAAGGGCGAATCGAAGCTGATCGACGAGATGGAATGGTACCTCGAGTACCGCGACACGCGCCTCGGGGCGCACTTTCCGGACATCCTCGAGCACTCGACCGCGCCCGGCAACGTGTTCTACCGGATGCGCTACTACAATTACCCGAACCTGCGCACCGTCATCATGAGCGACATGAACGCCTTCTTCTTCCTCAAGCTGCGCTGGAAGAAGATGCTCGGCCTCATGAAGGAGGAGTTTTTCGTCGAGCATAGATCGGCCGCGACGCCCGCCGACTTCGTCGAGAAGAACCACCTCCACAAGCTCTACGAGCGCGTGCGCGTGATGAAGGAAGACGCGCCCTTCCTCGCGCCGGTGGCCGACGCGAAGACGCTCACGGTCAACGGCCGGAAGATCCTCGGCTGGAAGGCGGTCGCGGACGCGATCAGCGAACGCCCCGACATCATCGCGCGCCTCACGCCGCCCCGCGTCTACGTTTCGCACGGCGACATGCACTGCAACAACATCCTCTGCGGCATCGCCGCGGGGAACTACGTGCTCCTCGACTGCCGCGGCAAGGCGCCCGACGGCACGCGGTACTTCGATCCCGCGTACGACGTCGGGAAGCTCTTCCACGACCTCAGGAGCCAGTACTCGCTCATCGAAAAGCACTACTTTTCCGTGTTCCTCCGCGAAGAGGCCGGCAAGCCGGTCATCGACTTCGAGTTCACGCAAAAAACCTACCTGGAACGCTTCCTCCGCAACTACGAATACGTGCGTCCTTATATAGAAGAAAACTTCACTGGGTACGGAGAGCTCCTCTATCGCGCGGACTTCACCGAGGCGATGCTCTACCTGACGATGGTCCCATTCCACCTGCGGTTCAAGGGCGAGGGCCTCGTCTGCTTCGTCACCGGGCTCCTCCGCCTCAACGAGTGGATCGAAACCCACCATCCCGACATCAAGGCCGCCATATTGGAGCGCGAATGAAAGCCGTCATACTCGCCGCGGGCAAGGGTACGCGCCTCAAGCCCTATTCCGAGATCCTCCCGAAGCCCCTCATGCCGATCGAGCTCGACGCGAACGGCGGCTTCCGCACCATCATCGAGCGGCTCGTCGCGCAGATCGTCGCGGCCGGCGTGACGGAGATCGTCGTGGCCGTCAACTACAAGGCCGCCATGATCATGGAAGCCCTCGGCGACGGCGAGTCCCTGGGCGCGAAGATCTCCTACGTGCACCAGTCGAAGCTGGACGGCAACGCCGGCGCCTTCTACCGCGCCGCGCACCTCGTGAAGGGCGACGACGTCATCGTCACCGACTCCGACAACCTCATCTCCGACGACGCGGTGTTTCGCAAGATGCGCGAGCGCCACGAGCGCGAAAAGGCCGCCGTCACGGTGGGCGTGTGTCGCGTGACCGACGTCCGCAAGTTCGCCATCGTCAAGACCGACGCCGCCGGGAAGCCCGTCGACATCTTCGAAAAGCCCGAATCGGCGGACGGGTGGGGCAACCTGGCCAAGTCCGGCCTCATGATCCTCTCCGCGGAGACGGCCGCGCTCGATCCGTCGGTCTCGGTCGCCCCGAACGGCGAGTTCACGACGACGCAGATCATCAAGCACTGCATCGACGCGGGCAGGAAGGTGTCGCTCCACGACATCGAGGGCGGCTTCAAGGACATCGGCACCTGGGCGGAATACGTGCCGGTGTTCAAGTCGAAGCTGTAGACCGAGAACATAAAGAGAATCTTTACCACGAAGGGCACGAAGGTTCAGCCACGAAGTACACGAAGGAAACGAAGGCAACGAAAGTAGAGAAGAGAAAAAGGGAAGAAGGATGTGTGGGAATATGGAAATTAAACGTACCTTCTTCCTGATCGCGATTTCGTTAACGCTGGCCGCGTCGCTCGCAGCGCAGTCTTCCGGCCTCACGCTCCGGTCGAAGGACGGGAGCGCCATCGGGAACTTCTCGGGGTCCTACGCGCTCGTGATCGGGGAGTCGGAATACCGCGCCGGCTGGGCGCGGCTGCCCGGCGCGAAACAAGACGCGCGCGCCGTCGCGAAGCTGCTCGAGGAATCGGGTTTCCTGGTGACCGTCCGGGAGGACCTCGATTTCGCCGCGCTCAAGGCCGCCTTCGAGGACTTCATCGACCGCTACGGCCTCGACGAAGGCAACCGCCTCCTCTTCTACTACGCCGGGCACGGCCACACCCTCAAGTTGGCCGGCGGACGCGACATGGGCTACATCGTGCCTGTCGACGCGCCTTCGCCCGGCAAGGACGAGCTCGGCTTCAAGCGCCTCGCGCTGCCCATGCAGCAGTTCGACACCTGGGCGCGCCGCATCGAGAGCCGCCACGCCCTCTTCGTGTTCGACTCGTGCTTTTCCGGCTCCGTCTTCAACCTGACGCGCGCGGCCGCGACGTCCGCGTTCATCACCGACAAGACCCTGAAGCCGGTGCGCCAGTTCGTCACCTCCGGCTCCGCCGACGAGGTCGTTTCCGACAACTCCGTGTTCCGCGCGCAATTCGCGGCGGCGCTGTCTGGCGAAGGCGACCGCAACGGCGACGGATACGTGACCGGCGTCGAACTCGGCGAGTATCTCCGCGAAACCGTGATGAAATACACGCGCTCCGCCCAGCACCCGCAGTTCGGCACCATCAACGATCCGGCCCTCGACAAGGGCGACTTCGTGTTCGAGGCGAAGCTCCGTCCCGACGCCGCCGCGGCCGCCGCCGAACGCCCCGCGGAAACGCGGCCATACAAGCCGACTCCCGGCTTCGTGCGGATACCGGGCGGCACCTTCCGCATGGGCAGCCCCGCGGTCGAAGCCAACCGCAAGGACGACGAGGTTCAGCACGACGTGACGCTGCGCGCCTTTTCGATGGGCCCGCGCGAGGTCACGCAAGCCGAATGGAAGGCGGTCATGGGAACGAACCCGAGCTTCTTCAAGGGCGACGACCTGCCCGTCGAGAACGTGAGCTGGTACGACGTCCTCGTCTACTGCAACCGGCGCTCGCTCGCGGAAGGCATCGCGCCGGCGTACCGCGTCGGCGGCAGCGCCGACCCCGACGACTGGGGTCTGGTCCCGTCCGAACCGGACGGGCGCTGGGACGAGGTCGCCTGCGACTTTTCCTCGGACGGCTATCGCCTGCCCACCGAAGCCGAGTGGGAGTACGCGTGCCGCTCAGGCACGGCGACTCCGTTCTCGTTCGGGACGGCGCTGAGTACCGCCGACGCGAACTACGACGGCAAGCATCCCTACGCCGGGGCGCCCGCCGGCGAGCGGCGCGAGCGCACGCTGCCCGCGGGTTCCTTCAAGCCGAACGCCTTCGGGCTTTTCGACATGCACGGCAACGTGTACGAGTGGGTGTGGGACTGGTACGGCCCGTACGACCAAAGTCCGGCTACCGACCCGACCGGCCCGAAGGCGGGCGAGGGCCGCGTCCACCGCGGCGGCAGCTGGGGCAGCTACGGCCTCTACCTCCGCTCCGCCGCCCGCAAGGGCTGGGCCCCCCACAACCGCAACGCGAACCTCGGCTTCCACGTCGTGCGTTCGGCGCCGTGATCGCCCGGGGGAAGCAACCTTTCGCGGAAAGGTTTCCTCCCCCGGGCCCCCGCTTTCCAAAGGCATTTCGCTTGTCGGCGCGTTCCGGACGCATTATCTTCGACTACAGTCAGCCAACGTCGGAGGTATCAACATGCTGTCGAAGAAAGTCGTGGACCGGATCAATCTCCAGATCGAACGGGAAATCTATTCCGCCTACCTGTACATGGCCATGTCGGCCGCCATGACCGAGACCGGTTACACGGGCGTCGCCAAGTGGCTCATGACGCAGTATCACGAAGAGATGTTCCACGCGATGAAGTTCTTCCTGTACCTGCAGGACCAGGGAGCCGCGCCCGTGGTGCCGAAGATCGACATGCCGCAGGTGAAGGCCCGCACGATCAAGGGCATCTTCGAGGCGACCCTCGAGCACGAGCGGTTCGTCACCTCGTCCATCCGCGAGCTCCTCGAGCTGGCCATAGCCGAAAAGGACTACGCCACGGAGAACCTCCTCCGCTGGTACGTGAACGAGCAGGTGGAGGAGGAGAAGAACGCGTCGGAGATCCTCCAGAACATCGAGATCATGGGCGAGGAAAAACAGGCGCTCTGGCAGCTCAACACGCAGCTCGGCGTCCGAGCCCCGACCATCCCCCTCGATTTCACCAACCCCGCCGCCTTCGTCGCGGCCGCCCCGTAAGCGTTCGAACTTTTACCACGAAGATCACGAAGGAAGCACGAAGGGCACGAAGGAAGAGAAGGTAACGAAGAGGAAGAGGATAACGAGATCGACCGAAGGATCTTCTGAATAGATCTTTCCCGCTTTCTCTTTCAACCCTTTCCCTCTTCCTTCGTGCCCTGACGCTCGAATACTCGCTAAGCTTCGCTCGTGGCAGCAACTTCGTGTCCTAACGCTCGAGTACTCGCTAAGCTTTGCTCGTGGTGAATCTTCCTAGCGGCGGTCAGCCGGACGGATCGATATTGACCTTGGGGGCGGGGGCGGCCTAGTATCCGGGCATGATCACGATCAACGAGCTCAGGCGCAAATTCATCGAGTTCTTCAAGACGAAGGACCACGCCGAGATTTCCGGCAAGTCGCTCATCCCCGAGAACGACCCCACGGTCCTGTTCACGACGGCGGGCATGCACCCGCTCGTGCCCTACCTGCTCGGAGAGCCCCACCCGGCGGGCAAGCGCCTCGTGGACTACCAGAAGTGCGTCCGCACCGGCGACATCGACGAGGTCGGCGACGCCGCCCACCTCACCTGCTTCGAGATGCTCGGCAACTGGTCGCTCGGCGACTACTTCAAGAAAGAATCCATCGCGTGGAGCTGGGAGTTCCTCACCGACCCGAAGTGGCTCGGCATCGATCCGCGCATGATCTCGGTGACCGTGTTCGCGGGCGACGAGAACGCCCCGCGCGACGAGGAGTCGGCGGCGGCGTGGAAGGCGCTCGGCGTGCCCGAAGAGCGCATCGCGTACCTGCCCGCGGGCGACAACTGGTGGGCGGCCGGTCCGGCCGGCCCCTGCGGTCCCGACACGGAGATTTTCTACTGGGTCGGCGACGGCCTGCCGCCGGCCGGTTCGAACAAGGGCACCGACTCGAAGAACTGGATGGAGATCTGGAACAACGTCTTCATGCAGTTCAACCGCATCGACGAAAAGACCCTCGTCAAGCTGCCGGCCCAGAACGTCGACACGGGCATGGGCCTCGAGCGCACGGTCACGGTGCTGCAGGGCAAGAAGAGCGTCTACCAGACCGAGGCGTTCGGGCCCATCATCGCGGCCATCGAGGACGTCTCGGGCGCCCGCTACGGCGCCGACGAGGAACGCGACCACTCCATCCGCATCATCGCGGACCACGTCCGCTCGGCCACCTTCATCATCGGCGACCAGAAGGGGGTGCTGCCCTCCAACGTGGGCGCCGGCTACGTCCTCCGCCGCCTCATCCGCCGCGCCGTCCGGCACGGCCGCAAGCTCGGCGTCGAAGGCTGCTTCCTGTCGAAGCCGGCCGCCGTCGTCGTCGAGAACCTCAAGGTCGCGTACCCCGAACTCGGCGACAACCGCGCGAAGATCCTCGAGGCGCTCGAGACCGAGGAGAAGAAGTTCCTGGAAACCCTCGAAAAGGGCGAGCGCGAATTCGAGAAGATGCTCCCGAACCTGCTCAAGAACCCGCAGAAGGTGATGTCCGGACGGCTCGCGTTCAAACTCTACGACACCTACGGCTTCCCCATCGAGCTCACGCTCGAGCTGGCGGCCGAGAACGGCATGACCGTGAACCGCGAGGAGTTCGACGAAGCCTTCAAGAAGCACCAGGAGCTGTCCCGCGCGGGCAGCGAGCAGACCTTCAAGGGGGGCCTGGCAGAGCAGTCGGAGATCACGACGAAGTACCACACCGCGACGCACCTCCTGCAGGCCGCGCTCAAGCGCGTGCTCGGGCCGCACGTCGCGCAGAAGGGCTCGAACATCACGGCCGAGCGCCTGCGCTTCGACTTCGCGCACGACGCTCCCATGACGCCGGAGCAGGTGAGGGAAGTCGAGCGCCTCGTCAACGAGCAGATCGGCCGCGACCTGCCCGTCACGATGGAGATCATGGAGCTCGACGCCGCGAAGGCTTCCGGCGCCACGGCGCTCTTCGGCGAGAAGTACGAGTCGAAGGTGAAGGTCTACACGATCGGGGATTTCTCGAAGGAAGTCTGCGGCGGCCCGCATGTCGAGCGCACCGGCACGATGGGGAAATTCGTCATCCAGAAGGAACAGAGTTCCTCGGCCGGCGTCCGCCGCATCAGGGCCGTCCTGGAAGGCTGACGCAGAGAGAAGAGACTACCACGAGCGAAGCTTAGCGAGTACTCGAGCGTTAGGGCACGAAGATCTTGCCACGAAGGGCACGAAGGAAGAGAAAAATTGGATTAATCCCAATAATTTCTTCCTTCGTGCCCTTCGTGGTCGAAACTTCGTGTCCTTCGTGGTAAAAATCAGAAAAGGTTGCCGGGGACGGGGGTCGAACCCGCACGGCTCTTTCGAACCAACGGATTTTAAGTCCGTGGCGTCTGCCAATTCCGCCACCCCGGCGTACGCTCGAATTTTTCACGCTCCGCCGAAATACATTACGATCTTTGATCCGAACGTCTCACGGCGGAGCCCGCAAACTCGGGTCGATCGCGTTGTCGCTTCCTCGGCTCGGTACTCATGGGCAGGGAGCCCACTCCGTTCCTCGCCTTCGTCGTTCCTAGCGCTCGGCCCGATTTTGCTGTGAAAAATCCGAGCGGCCCGAATTTTTCACGCTCCGCCGAAATACATTACGATCTTTGATCCGAACGTCTCACGGCGGAGCCCGCAAACTCGGGTCGATCGCGTTGTCGCTTCCTCGGCTCGGTACTCATGGGCAGGGAGCCCACTCCGTTCCTCGCCTTCGTCGTTCCTAGCGCTCGGCCCGATTTTGCTGTGAAAAATCCGAGCGGCCCGAATTTTTCACGCTCCGCCGAACTTCACTCCGATCTTTGATCCGAACGTCTTACGGCGAACGTGGCGAATGATAAACGGCGGGCGAGGGGCGGGTCAAGCTGGAGCGGGGGCGGCTTGCCGTGCGGCGCGTTCCCGGCCATACTGGATGGCGTATCGAGTCGGCCCCGAATCAGCGCGGGCCCATCGACGTATCCGGGAGGACGGTCATGTTCATCAAGGCCATCGTCAAATTCATCATGGCCCTCAATTCCAACACGAGGGCGGGCTTCGTCGCCGCCGGCGTCGCGTGCGGGTTCCTGCTCGCGCTCGTGCCCGCGGGCAATCTGCTCTGGGTGGCGCTGGCCATCCTCATCGCCTTCACGAAGGCGAATTCGGCGATGTTCATCGTCGTGGCGCTCGTCCTGAAGCCCTTCATGGGCCTCCTCTCCGGTCCGCTCGACGCACTCGGTTACGCGGTGCTCACGCTGCCGCCGCTTCAGGGGCTGTTCACCGCGATGGCCGACGCTCCCATCGTCCCGTACACCCGCTTCAACAACACGATCGTGATGGGCGGCTTCGTCGCGGGCGTCGCGCTGTGGCTGCCGGTCTTCGCAGGCGCGCGCGTCCTCGTGGGACTGTACCGGAAGAAGCTCGCCCCGAAGATCGCCGAGAGCAAGTTCGCCAAGGCGTTCATGAAGATGCCGCTCGTGCAGGCCCTGACCGCGGCGTTCGACAAGGCCGCGCGCATCAAGGGCGCCCTGGAATGAGGTGAAAAAATGAAAACAGCGAAACCCGTCAAGGAACCGAAGGCCAAGGCGCCCAAGAAGCCGCCCAAGCCGAACGCCATCTACAGGAAACCGATCAAGGCAGCCCGTTTCGACAAGGCGTATGTCCGCATGCTCGGGCAGGACAGGGACGCGGCGTTCCTCAAGTCGTGCTTCGAGGAGCGCGACGGGAACATGTCGCTCCGCGCCGGCCTCGACCGCGATTCGCTCGTCCGCCTCAACAAGCTGGCCAAGGACATCAAGGCGAACCGCGGCGCGGTCAATGTCGTGCCGATCGCGGCGCTCGTCCTCGCGGCGGCGGGGCTCGCCGTCTTCTTCCTGTTCTTCGCGAATCCCGTGGTCGAGAACCTGGCGGAGCGCGGGCTCGAGTCGGCGTTCCAGGCCAAGGCCGAGATCGACGGCCTCAAGCTGACGCTCTCGCCGCTCGGCTTCACGATGAGGAAGGTCGTCGTCGCCGACTCGGGCGCCCCCATGACGAACCTCTTCGAGACCGGGCGGGTCGCCATGACGATGCAGCTCACGGCGCTGACGCGCGGCAAGTTCAACATAGAGGAGGCGGTCGTCGACTCGATCGCCTTCGGCACCCCGCGCGCGAGCTCGGGCGCCTTGCCCGGCGCCGACGCCCCGGCCGCCAAGGCGGCGAAGCCGGAAGCGCCCGCGGAAGAGGCGATCGACTTCGGCAACTTCGACGCGCAGGCCCTGCTCGAGCGCGAAAAGGCCAAGCTCGGCTGCGTGAAGGCCTACGACGACGCGTCGGCGAAAATCGAAGCCGCCAAGACGGAGTGGACCGCGCGGACCGAATCGTCCAAGCAAAAGATCGAAAGCCTCAAGGCTTCCACGAAGACCCTGCTCGCGACGGACACGAAGAAGATCAAGACCGCGGCGGAAGCCTTGAAGCTGGCCGAGGAACTCAAGAAGACCACGGGCGACGCGAAGGCGGCCGCCGCGGAGGCGGGAGCCGTCTACGACGGCGTCGCGAAGGACGCGGCCGCGGCGAAGGCTCTGACGAAGGCCGCCACGGATTCCTTCGGGAAGGACTTGGCCTACCTCAAGTCCTTCGCCGACCCGAAGAGCGGCGCCGCCCGCGGCGTCATCGAGCCGGCCATCCGGTCGGTGCTCTCCGACAAGGTGGAGCGCTACGGCGATCTGGGCCTCAAGGCCCTCGACGTGCTCGGCCGCGTGAAGTCCGCGTCGCCGAAAAAGGAAAAGGAAGCGAAGGCGGTCGGCCCCCGCGGACGCGACATTCCCTTCGCGTCGCGCGCGTATCCGGCTTTCAGCATCGCCCGGCTCTCGTCCGATTTCGACGCGGGCGGAAAGCGCTGGACCATCGACCTCCGCGGCGTGTCCTCCGATCCGGACCTCACGGGCGCCCCGACGAAACTCGCCTTCTCCGTGAAGGACGCGGTCTTCGCGGTCGGCTTCGACGGCAAGGTCGACCTCACGACGAAGGGCGCGGGCGTCTACGACGGCAACGTCGTCTTTTCCGGCGTGAACTTCGACCTGGAAGCCGCCCTGAAGGCGATCGGCGTCGAGGATTTCGCGGGCCGCCTCTCGGGCGATCTCGGACTCGACGGGGATCCCGTCGACGGTTTCAACGCGGTCGCGAAGCTCGCGGTCGAGGAACCGAAACTCGAGGAAGTGAAGGGGCTCGTCGGGGAGATCCTGCGCGATTCGCTCGGAAGCCGCGTGGACATCGACGTCGGCTTCGGGAAGGACGGCCTCTCGGTCAAGACGAATCTCGACAAGCTCGTCGCGGACGGCGTCGCCAAGACCGCGCTCCGCTACGCCGCGGAAAACGCGAAGAAGATCGAGGCCGTCGCGCGCGACTGGGCCGCGAAGGAACTCGACGGCAAGCTCGCCTCGAAGGACCTCGACACGCTCCTCGGCGCCGCGAAGGGCGGCAAGACGGAATCCGAGGCGCTCAAGTCGTCGATCGACAAGAAGATCGCCGAGCTCGAGGCGAAAGCCAAGTCCTTCGGCTCCGACGCCCTCAAGGGCTTGCCGGGCCTGCCCGGTTTCTGAGCGGGGCGCGGCATGGCGAAGACGGCATCACCCGAACTCCGCGACGCGGCGGCCCTCGTCGGGCGCGTGCGCGCCGAGATCGGCAAGCGGGTCATCGGCAAGGGCGGCATGGTCGAGGGCATCCTCCTCGGTGTCGCCTCGGGCGGGCACGTGCTCGTGGAGGGCGTGCCCGGGCTCGCGAAGACGATGGCGGTGCGCGCCTTCGCCGAAGTCTCGAAGCTCGCGTTCAAGCGCATCCAGTTCACGCCCGACCTCCTCCCCGGAGACGTGACCGGCTCGCTCTATTACGACGCGGACACGAAGCGCTTCCTGCCGCGCCGCGGCCCCGTGTTCGCGAACGTCGTGCTGGCGGACGAGATCAACCGCGCGCCGGCGAAGGTGCAGTCGGCGCTGCTCGAGGCGATGGAGGAGCGGCAGGTGACGATCGGCGAGGAGACCCTTCGATTGCCCGAGCCCTTCTTCGTCATGGCGACGCAGAACCCGATCGAGCACGAGGGCACCTTCAAGCTGCCGGAAGCCCAGCTCGACCGCTTCCTCCTCAAGGTGCGCGTCGACTATCCCGACGCCGAGGACGAGGCGGCCATCGCGCGGCTCATGCTCGCCGAAGCGCCCTGCGCCGTGGAGGCGGTGCTCGACGCCGCGGGCGTGGAGGCGATCAGGAAGGCGTCGCGCTCGGTGGCCGTCGACGACGCGATCACCGCGTATGCGGTCGGCGTGGTGCGCGCCACGCGCCCGGAGGACGAGCCCGCGAAGTCGGCCGCCCTCCGCGAGCTGTCGCGCCACGTCGAGTACGGCGCCGGCCCGCGCGCGACGGTGCACCTCTTGCGCTGCGCCCGCGCGAAAGCCGCCTTCGACGGCCGCGGCTACGTCGTCCCCGACGACGTGAAGCTGTGCGCGCCGCTCGTGCTGGGGCACCGCCTTGTCGTGTCGTACGAGGCGGAGGCCGAGTCCGTGTCGGCCTACGACGTGGTCGACCGCGTGCTGGAGCTGGTGCCGGTGCCATGAACGCCCCGCGCGACGAGCGCTTCCGGAAGGCGGTCAGAAGGCTCCTGTTCGTATCGCCCCTCCTCTCCCGCGCGTTCCTCTCCGGAGGTTTCCGCTCGGCGTTCAAGGGCCGCGGCATGGACTTCGACTCCATCCGCGAATACGCGCCGGAGGACGACGCGCGCTCCATCGACTGGAACGCCTCGATGCGCTTCGGCCGTCCCTTCATCAAGACCTACCGCGAAGACCGCGCGCTCTCCATCTTCGTCGTGTTCGACGAGAGCGCGTCGATGCGCTACGGCTCGGACGGTCCCAAGGCGGGCACCGCGGCGGTGGCCGCGTCGCTCGTGGCGTACGCCGCGGCGAGGGCCGGCGCCCCGGTAGGCGCGCTTTTCTTCGCGGACAAGGTCGGCGACAGCTTTCCGCCGTCGACGCAAGTGACGCGGCCGCAGGCGCTCGCGTCGCGCTTCGAGGCTTCGACGCGCGGCCCGAAGCCGCGGGGAGGCAGCGCGCTCGCGGAAGCGGCGGACGCCGCGCGCCGGAGCTTGAAGCGCCGCTCGCTCGTCTTCTTCGTGAGCGACTTCCTCGCCTCCGCGGAAGGCCCGGGCGGCTGGTCGCGGCCTTTCGCCCTCCTCGCGCGCCGGCACGACGTCGTGGCGCTCCGCGTGTACGACGATCCAGACGCCGTGGCCGGGACGATCCGCGGCTCCGTGCGCGTCGCCGACGCGGAGACGGGCCGCATCGAACGCCTCAAGCTGGGCAAGGGGGCGCGCGACGGCGATTTCGCGGAGGAAGTCCGCGACGCCCGTTTCGAATGGCTCCGCGCGGTGGCCGCCTCGCGCGCCGCGCGCGTCGAGCTCCGCGCCGGCGAGGATCCGGCCAAAGCCCTCGTGGCGTTTTTCGAGCGGCGGAGGCGGGCGGGATGACGGCTCGCCGGCTCCTCGCCGCGGCCTTCGCGCTGCGCGCCGCCCTCGGCGTCGCGGCGGAGGGACTCGGCGCTCCCGCGCTCGTCCCGGCGCGCCGCGCCCCGGGCGACCTCGTGGAGGCGTCGTTCGACTTCGACGCGACCGCCCTCGCCTTCGATCCTGCGCTCGCGGTATTGCCGCGGCCGATCCGCGGCGAACGCTACGACGTCGTCGGCGTGCGCGCGGAAATCCGCGGCCGCGCGGGCCGTCTCGTCGTCACGCTCCAGGCGTGGGCGTCGGGTTCGATCGTCACGAAGCCGATCCAAGCCGGGCCGATCATCGTGCCCGCGTTCGCCTTCGAGGTCGAACGCGCCTCGTCCGTCCACGGCGACGCCGCGCCCGCTTTCCGGCAGCCGCTCGCGCTCAAGGGCACGACCTTCGAACTCCTCAAGCTCGTCGGCGCGTTCGTCGCCGTCGCGCTCGGTGGCGGCGCCTTCGGGCTCCGGAACACGCCGTTCGCCCGCGCGTTGGTCGCGCGCCTCCGTCTCGCGGCCGCACGCCGCGAGTATCGGGCGTCGCTCCGTAAGGTCGCGCGCCTGCGACGTACGGACGACCGCAAGGCGTGGGACGAATTCGCGCGAGGCGCCAGGCGCTATCTCGCGGCGCTCACCGGCCTGCCCGTCCCGGCCATGACCCCGCGCGAACTCGCGTCGGTCGCGGGCGATGGTTCGCGGCCGCTTTCCGGCGCCGCGGGCGCTTTGGCCGACGCCGACGCCGCCCGCTTCGGAGGCGGCGGCCCGTCGCTCGACGCCGCGCTCGCCGCGATCCGGGATACCGTAGCGTCGTTCGAGACGGAGGGCGTCCATGTCCTTCGATAGACCGTGGCTCCTCGTCCTGCTCGCCGCGCCCGTGCTGGCGGAATTCCTCTGGCGGCGCGAGCGGCCCGGCCGACCCGGTTTCGCCCTCGCGCGCTGGAAGGCGACCGACCGGGGCGGCGGCCCGTCGCGCTCGGCGCTCGCGGCCCGGGTTCGCGACGTCCTCGCGCTCGCGGGATACGCCCTCCTCGTCGCGGCGGCCGCGGGACCGTCGCGGCTGGAGCGCGCCGTCGTGTTTCTCGAGCGGGGCGCCGACGTCGTGTTCGCCATCGACGCGTCCCCGAGCATGGGCGCGAAGGACCTGCGTCCCGATCGCTTCCGCGCGGCGTCGGCGCTCGTTGAACGCTTCATGGCCGAAGAGCGGAACGAAGCCGTCGGCGTCGTCGCCTTCGGCAGCGAAGCCGCGCTCGTCTGTCCTCCCACCGCAGACTACGCCGTGGTCCGCGCGCGCCTTTCCTCGGTGCGGCCCGGAGAACTCGGCGACGGTACCGCGATCGGGTCCGGACTCGCCGTCGCGGTGCGGCACGCCGCGTCGGCGCGCGGCACGGCCAAACGCGTCATCCTCGTCACCGACGGCGAGAACAACGAAGGTTCCGTGACGCCGGAGACCGCCGCCGCCCTCGCGCTCGCGCGCGGTATACCGGTCACCGTGATCGGCGCGGGCTCGCGCGGCGAAGTCCCGGTCGAATACGAAGACCCCGAGACGGGCGAGCGCTCGGTCGGCACCTACGCGAGCTCGTTCGACGAGGAACGACTCCGCGCGTTGGCCGCATCGACCGGCGGCGACTATCTGAACGCCGCCGACGACGAGGGCATCGACCGCGCCTTCGAACGGTTGTCGAAGTCGCTCCCCGCCGCCAGCCGCAAGCGCCTCACCGCCCGCAAGTACTCGGTCGCCCCGGCCTGGTTCGCGGCGGCGTGCCTCCTTCTCTCAGCGTCGTGGATCGCGGGCCGCCTCTTCCTCGGGAGGCTGCCGTGAATTTCGACCGCCCCATCGCGCTCTTCGGCATCCTGCTCGCGGCGCCGATCCTCCTCTTCGGGCTCAGGAAAGCCCTGCGCCTCGCGGCCGTCCTGCCGCGCTTCGCGGACGCGGCGTTCGCGCCCCGCGCCGCGCGCTCGGTCCGGAGGCGCGCCTCGCTCTCCGCGGCGTGCGGCGCGCTGTTCGCGGTCGCCGCGTCGGTCGGGCTCGCCGGGCCGAGCCTCGGATTCGAGTACGTCGAGACCGCCGCCGGGGGCGCCGAGATCGCCCTGCTCGTCGACGTCTCGAACTCCATGCTCGCCGAGGACCAGGTTCCGTCGCGGCTCGGGGCGGCGACGGAACTCGCGCGTTACGCGATCCGCGCCGCTCCCGAAGCCCGCTACAGCCTCACCGTCGCCAAGGGCGGCGCGACCACGCTCTCGCCGATGACCGACGACGTCGCCGCCCTCGAGGACGCCCTCGAGTTCGCGACGCCCGAGTCGGTGACCGCCGCGTCGACCGACCTCGGCGCGGGCGTCGCGGAGGCCGCGAAGACCTTCGGCGCCCACGACGCCTTCCGCGTGCTCGTCATCCTGAGCGACGGCGACGACCGCGGAGGCTCGCTGCAGGGCCGGGCCGCCGCCGCGCGCAAGGACGGCATCCTCGTCGTTTCCGTCGTCTTCGGCACGGAACGCGGCGCCCCCGTGAACGACGCGTCCGGAAAGCCGATCCTGGACAAGGACGGCACGCCCGCGGTGGCCAAGGCCGTCCCGTCGGCGCTCGCGCGCGCCTCGAGCTCCGGGATCGCGCTCAAACCCGAAACCGCCGCCGCCGAACTCCGCGCCATCGTGGATCGAGCTTCGGGAAAACGGGGAGGCGCCCTGCAGGCGCCGCGGAAGCCTCGGGACGTGTCGGGCTTCTTCTTCGCCGCCGCGGCTTTCCTCGCGGCCGCGCGCTTCTTCCTGTCTCCGACGGGGGCGCTCTCGTGAAACGACGGACTACCGCCGTCTTCGCGGCCTTGGCGCTCGCGTCGCTGGGGCTGTCGTCCTGCGGGCGGACGGCCGACGCCCTCCGCATCCTCTCGGCGAACGCGCGCTTCTCGCAGGCGCGCTACCAGGAGGCGATCGACGGCTACCTGGCCGCGGGTCCCGGGCGCTACGACGGCATCGTCGATTACGACCTGGCCACCGCCTTCGCCGCCCTCGGCGAGGAGGAATCGGCCGCCGCGCTCTTTTCTCGGCTCGCCTCGTCGCCCGATCCCGTCATCGCCGCGTCCGCGTCCTACGGCCTCGGGCTCGTCGCCTTCGGCCGGGCCGACTACGACGAGGCGGAAGCCCGCTTCCGCGAATCGCTCCGCCTCGAGCCGGGCGCTCCCGACGCCTCCCGCGCCCTCGAAGCCGCCGCGGACGCGAAACGCCGCTCGAACGAGGCGAAATCCGCGTCGCGCGCGCCGACCTCGACGGCCCGCGGCGCGGGCGACGAGCTCCTCGACCTGGCCGGCCGCATGGAGTCGCCCCGCTACAAACCCGGGGCGCAGAGCGCCGCCGAACCGTCGGGAGACAACCTGTGACGCGCCGCCCGACGCTCGCCGCCGCGTTGTGCGCCCTCGTCGCCGCCGCGGCGTCGGCGCTCGACACGGCGCCCGTCGTCTCGCCGCCCGAACCGGCGGTCGGCGACGAGGTGACCGTCGATTATCGCCTGGAAAACCTCGATGCCGCGGGCGCGGCCGTGCGCGACTTCGCCCTGCCCGAAGGCCTCGCGCTCCTCGGCACGCGCCTCCAGCCCGAACGGGCATTCGATGGCTCGGGAACCCTCCGCGAAGTCCTCCGGCTTTCCGTGACCTTCCGCGCCGTCGAAGCCGGCGTGTTCGAACTCCCGCCGATTTCCGTCACGGCCCGGGGCGCGGTCCGCGCGACGCCGCGCGTCGTCCTCCGGGTGTCCGCCGCGGCCGACTCGTCGGAACCGCTCGCCGACTGGGCCGCGCCGGCCGCCGTCTACGCGGGCCAGGCCTTCGCCCTGTCGGCCGTCGGCTTGCCGGAAGGCGCCTTCGTCCGTCCGCCCGCCGTCCCGGGGCTCGCCCTCGAGCGTCGCGGCCCGGCATCGTTCGTCGCCCTGTCCCTCGCGTCGCGCGCGGACCCGCCCGCCGTAATCGAACTCCCCGCGGCCACCGCCCGCGCGGACGTCGGTCCCCGCCACGTCCGGGGCGCCCGCATCCGCGTCATGCCGTGGAACGCCCGCGGGACGGAGCGCGGCGCGGTCGGGCGCATCGCCCTGTCGGTCGCCGCCGCGAAGACCTCCGGCCACGACTTCGCGATCACGGTTTCCGGTTCGGGCAACCTGCCCATCCTCCCGGCCCCGCGTTTTTCCGTCCGCGGACCCGACGGCTCGGTCCTCCCGCCCGAGGCGGTGACCGTGTCGCGCCTCGACCGGTACGCCGCGACCGACTCGGGCTACGCGGGCTCCGTGGACTTCCTCGTCGCCGTCGCCCCCGACGCCGCCAAGCCCGGGCGCCGGACCGTCGCCTTCTCGCCGTACGCCGCGCTCGACCCCGCGTCGGGCGACGTGAAGACGATATCGCTTCAACCCTTCGTCTTCACGCTCGCGTCCTCGGGCTCCAAGGCCGATCCGGTTCGCGACGCCTTCGCCGCGCTCGCCGCGCCGCCCGCCGGTGCGGGGGCCGCCCGCGCCGCCTGGATTTCCGGTATCGCCAAGGGCGCGAAGGGAGACCTGGCGGGCGCCGTCCGCGATCTCTACGCCGCCGAACGCCTGGGCGAACGCCATCCCGCGTTCCGCGCGGCGCTCGAGACCCTTCGGTCCCTCACGGGCGTCGACGCCCGCCCGCGCGACCTCCTGCCGCCGCCCGCCGCGTTCCGGTGGGCTGTCGCCGCGGCGCTCGCCTGCGCGCTGGTCGCGGCCGCCGTCGCGCTCGCGCGAATCCTCGGCATCGCGCGTCCGAAGCGCTCCCGCTCCCGGCCGCGCCCGGAACGGAGACATCCGAACGCCGCCGCCTTCGGACGCGTCCTCGGCTTCGTCGCGATCGCGCTCGCCTTCGCCCTCTGCGCGCTCGTGTCGGCCGCGGACCGCCGCCGCGTCTTCGTCGTGAGCCCGGGCGGACCGGTCCGCGCGGCGCCCGGCCAAGCCGCCTCGGTCGCCTTCGAAATTCCGGCCGGCGCGGCGGGAATCGAGCGGGCGGCGGTGGACGGCTGGAACCTCGTGGAATTCCCCGACGGCCGCAAAGGCTGGCTCGTCGACGACCAAGGATTGGAGTATTAACGATGAGCGATTTCGGGAAAGTGTACGAAGAGTGGGAGCGCCTCGTGTCGGACCGCGGAGAGGCGGCGAACAAGGCCTCGCAGAAACCGGCCGGTTCCGGCAAGAAACTCGGTCCCTCGCCCAAGCGCGCCGAAGGATCGGCCGAACGCCCGGGCGGCGGATCGGCGGCGGCGAAAGCCTCGGCCAAGCCGAAGCCCGACGCCGCGAGGCAATTTTCCGATTGGCTCGACCGTCACATGGTGCCGGACAAGGACGGGCGGGAAGAAGCGCCCGCGACGCGGCTTTCGAACCGCGACATCGACGCCCTGCCGATCGAGGCGAGCATCGACCTGCACGGCCTCACCGCGCGCGACGCCGAGGCCGCCCTCGAAGCCTTTTTCAGGGACGCCGCCCGCCGCGGCCTGCGGAAAGTACTCGTCGTGCACGGCATCGGCCGCCATTCCGAGACGGAAGCGGTGCTGCCGGGCGTGGTGCGGAAGTTCCTGGAACGATCGCCGTACGCGGGAAGGAGCGGTTACGCCGACAAGGCGTCAGGAGGGAAGGGGGCCGTCTGGGTCCTCGTGCGACCCGCGGCCTCTCATTTTTCGCGGTAGATGATCCGGCCGCGGTTGAGGTCGTAGGGCGAAAGCGCGACCTTGACCTTGTCGCCGGGAACGATGCGGATGTAGTGCTTGCGCATTTTGCCGGAAAGATGTGACAGGATGACGTGCCCGTTGGACAGCTCGACCCGGAACATGGTGTTGGGAAGGGCTTCGCGGACGATGCCTTCCACCTCGATCGCTTCTTCTTTGGCCACGATCACTCCTCTAGGTAATGCCGCCGTTTCGTGCGGCGGTTTCCCCGAACTTCCGAAAAAGCCCGCGGAACGAGCATTATGGTACAACCGCCCGCGCTTCGTGTCAACCTGCGTGAAAAAACGGATCACGAAGGACACGAAGTTTAGCCACTAAGAACACGAAGAACACGAAGAACGTGAAGAACGCGATGAAAGAGGCGATAAGAATTTGGGCGCCACCCGCGCCATGGTCTGATCGCCCATGGCGCGGGTCGGGCTGTACGCTTCAAGTCCTCGCGTGATCGGCTCCGCCACTCACGCTCCGGGCTTTCCGCTCCCATCCCTGGCGCGCGAAGCGCCGACCGGAAAGGTTCGCGCATGGATGACGTCATGCGCGTTAGCGCATGCATGAATCATTTCCTTTCGGCAAACGACGCGCAGCGGCGTACGCGCGAACCACACCCGTCGAGCGCCGCGCGTTCGACGATGTCAAAAATCCGCATGGACGCGGATTTTTGACCACCCCATCCCTGGCGCGCGAAGAGCTGCATGCGGGAGGCGATGTGTGATACCCTTGGGACGACATGGACACGGCATCCGGCGACACGCCCATCGCGCTCATCGGTTTCATGGCGAGCGGCAAGACCGCGGTCGGGCGCGCGCTCGCGCTGAGGCTCGGCTGGTCGTTCGCGGACACGGACGACCTCGTCGTCGCCGAGCGCGGTCTGCCGATAGCGGAGATCTTCGGGCTCTCCGGCGAAGCCGCCTTCCGCGCGCTCGAAGCCGCCGCGCTCGAGCGGGTTACGGCGATGCCGCGCATGGTCGTCGCCGCGGGCGGCGGCGTCGTGCTGTTGCCTGAAAACCGTCGCATCCTCGCGGAGCGTTGCTGGACGGTTTTCCTCCGCGTGAGCCCCGCGACGGCCGTCGCGCGCGCCTCGCGCGAACCGGGCACCCGGCCGCTCCTCTCCGGCGCGGATCCGACGCGAGCGGCCGAGCGTCTCCTTGCCGAACGCGCGCCCCTTTACGAAACGGCGGCGGACTTCGTCGTGGACGCCGATCGTCTGTCGCCCGAATCCATCGTGGAGGCCATCGTTGCGCGTCGAGCTCGCTAGCGCGCGGCTTTCCGGCGCCGTCGACGCGCCGCCGTCGAAAAGCCACACGCAACGCGTCGTCGCCGCGGCCTGCCTCGCGCGCGGCACTACGGTCATCGAGCGCCCGTCCGACTGCGACGACTCCGCGGCAGCGCTCGGCATCGCCCGGGCGCTCGGCTGCGCCGTGGCTCGCGACGGAGATACGGTCCGCGTCACGGGCTCCTGGGACGGCGCCGGTTTTCGGCTCGCGTCCGGCGATCTCGACTGCGGCGAATCCGCGTTGTGCGCGCGCCTCTTCGCGCCGATCGCCTCGCTCGCGCGGAGCCCGATCCGCCTCGTCGGGCGCGACTCGCTCCGCGCGCGTCCCATGGACATGCTCGTGGCCCCGCTCCGCGCCCTCGGCGTTTCCTGCGAGACCGAAGGCGGCCGCCTGCCCGTGACCGTGCGCGGTCCGCTTTCGGGCGGCGTCGCGGAAGTCGACTGCGCCGTCAGCTCCCAGCACGCGAGCGGGCTCCTCCTCGCCCTGCCGCTCGCCCGGCCGTTGGCCGCGCGCGATTCCGCGCTCGTCGTGACCCGGCTCGCGAGCGCCCCGTACCTCGACCTCACGTGCGCGGTCGCGGAGGCGTTCGGCGCGCGCATCGGAGGCGATCGCCGGACGCGCTTCGAAATCCGCGGCGGCCTAGTCTACGAAGCGCGCCGCGTCCGCGTCGAGGGCGATTGGAGTTCGGGCGCCGTCCTCCTCGTCGCCGGCGCCATCGCGGCCGATCCGACCGCCGGGATTCTCGTGCGCGGGCTCGATCCCCGCTCGACGCAGGCGGACCGTCTCGTCCTCGAGGCGCTCCGCGCCGCGGGCGCCCGCGTGGACGAAGAAGCTGTCGGCTACCGGGTCCGCGCAAGCGCGCTCCGCGCCTTCGACCTCGACCTCACCGACGCTCCCGACCTCTTCCCGCCCCTGGCCGCGCTCGCCGCGCGCGCGGACGGCACGTCGGTCTTGCACGGCGTGCGCCGCCTCGCGCACAAGGAAAGCGACCGCGCCGCCGCCATCATCGAGGAATTCGCCAAGCTCGGAGCGTCCGTCGAACGCTCCGCCGACGAACTCCGTATCCGCGGCGGCCGGGTCTCGGGCGGCGCCGCCTCCTCCCGCGGCGACCACCGCATCGCCATGGCCTTGGCCTTGCTGTCCCTTGCCGCCGACCAACCCGTCACCATCGACGACGCCGAATGCGTCAATAAATCCTACCCCACCTTCTGGGAAGACCTCCGCCTCCTGTCGCTCCCGGTCTCCCGTTGAAAACGTTACCACGAAGGACACGAAGGGAACGAAGAGCACGAAGGAAGATGAAGAGGTTTAGAGATAGGCTGCTCTTGATCGAGCGGCAGAAAACGTAAAGTCAACCGCGATTCATTCGACGTGACAGCCGTTGTGCGGCTTTACTGGGGCAAGGTGGCGCCAGTTCGTGTGGCGCCTTTCTGGTCGGTCCTTAGCCAGCGAAAGCCCGCCGTGACTCGTTCGGCGTGCTAGCTGTTGTGCGGCTTACTGGAGCCGGGCAGCATCCGATGTCGCGTCGAATGCGACCGCCGGGTGGGGCATACAAGTACCCGCGCAGAATATTGCGAGTACTCTCGCCTATTCGGCGCGGGTACTTGTATGCCCCAGGCCTCGGTCGATCCGGTCCGACATCTGTTCGCCGCACCTTACCTGGCAGCCTCAACGAAAGTTCACAAGTTATCAATCACGGCGCGCGATGTTGTTTTGCGAGTACTCTCGCCTATTCGTCGTGGGTAGTTGTATGCCCCGATCCCAGGTCGATCCGATCCGACATCTGTCCGCCGCACTTCTCCGAGTGGTCCTACGTTGTCGAACGCGAAACGCGGTTCACACGGGGATCAGTTCATAATCGTTCGAGCCCAGCCCGATCGACTCTCCGTAGGTGAGCTGCGTCTCGCCCCGCGTCTCCGGATGCATCGCCGCGAACTTGTCGTCGCCGGGGCCGGCCTTGCCTTCGACCGGCGATCCCTTCGGCGTATCGGCCGCCTTCACGAGCTCGAACGCGGCCCGGTCGATCGCCACCGGGTCGGTCGACGCGAGGAAGCCGATGTCGGAGACGAGCGGCACGTCGGACCACGGCGCGCAGTCGCACACCGGAACGACGCGCGTGACGAAGGTCAGGTAGACGACGCGGCCTGGTTTGCCCTTGACGGCGGCCAGCGCGTACTCGGTCATCTTTTCGGTGAATTCGCCGATCTCGACCTCCCAGTCCATCTGGATGGCCTTCGGCGCGCAGAACAGCGCGCACTCGCCGCAGCCGATGCAGGCCGCGCGGTCGATGATCGCCTTGTCCTTGCCGGACTGCTTCGCGGCGCCCGTGGGGCAGACCTCGGCGCACTTCCCGCACGCGACGCAGCGCTTGTCCTTCACGAAAAAGCGGCACGAGTGCTGGTCGCGCTTGCCGGCGGCCGGGGCGCAGCCCATCGCCAGGTTCTTGATCGCCCCGCCGAACCCGGACATCTCGTGCCCCTTGAAGTGGCTCACGACGATCATGGAGTCGGCGTCCAGGATGCCGTTGGCGATCTTCGCCGCCTTGAACCACTTGAGGCCGAGCTCGACCTCGCGCCAGTCCGTCGACTTGATACCGTCCGCGATGATTACCGGCGCGCCGACGACTTCCGGCACGAAGCCGTGCCGCGTCGCGACGCCGAGGTGGTCGACGGCGTTGTGCCGGTCGCCCGAGTAGAGCGTGCCCGTGTCCGTGAAGAAGGGCTTGGCGCCGCGGGCGCGGGCGGCGTCGGAAGCGACGCGCGCGAACACCGGGCTCACGTACGAGTCGTTCCCCGTCTCGCCGAAATGGATCTTGAGGGCGCAGAGGTCGTCCTTCCGGACCGCTCCGCCCTCGAGCACCTTGTCGAGAAGCAGCGCGAGCTTCGATACGGTATTGCGCGATTCCGACCGCGCCTTCACGTCGGCGAACCAAACTGCAGACGGCATGACAGACTCCTTGCGTCGATCTTTCCCCAACTCTACCCCCTCAGCCCCCCTTCGTCCACCCGCCAGCCAGCAGGAAGAAGAGTTTGCCACGGAGGTACGGAGCGAAGTTTAGCGAGTACTCGAGCGTTGATCACGGAGGAGAGGAAGAAGGAAAGAAGGTTAACTAGGAAGGAATGGTCATAGACAAAGTGAAGCCCGGACGGCATTGTCACTGCATCGTCGGCATAAGACTTGACCGTCCGGCCTGCGAGCCGTCGTGCGGCGCTGCTGGGGACACCCGGCGTCCGATGACGCACTGCATGTGACCGCCGGGTGGGGCATACAACTATCCGCGACAAAGCTTGCGCTTACTTGCGCGTCTTTGGCGCTGATAGTTGTATGCCCCACCCGGTCGCTTCGGTCCGACATCCGTCCGCCGCACCATCCCGTATCGCCTCGCTATGGTACCAACGCGGGTGGGATCTGGATTTATTCCAACGTTTCCGGTACAGTGCCGTCCGCGCGAAACGCGCCTTGGGAGGAATTTTTTGGAAGCACAGACCATCGCCGTCAAGGACGGCAGCGCCAATCCCGCCCCGCTCGGGCTGCTCGGCTTCGGCATGACCACGATTCTCCTGAACCTGCACAACGCCGGCTTCTACCCGATGGACGCGATGATCCTCGGCATGGGCCTCTGCGTCGGGGGCATCGCCCAGGTGATCGCCGGCGTCTTTGAAATGAAGAAGGGCAACACCTTCGGCGCCACCGCCTTCACGGCGTACGGCTTTTTCTGGATCTCCCTCGTCGTGGCCCTCGTGTTCCCGAAGGCGGGCCTCGCCGCCGCGCCGAACGGCGTCGCCATGGGCTGCTACCTCGCCGTGTGGGGGCTCTTCTCCCTGGGGATGTTCGTCGGCACCCTGCGCCTCAACGCCGCGCTCCGCTTCGTCTTCGGCACCCTCGTCGTCCTCTTCGCCCTGCTCGCCGCCGGCGACTTCTCCGGCATCGGCATGCTGAAGACCGTCGCCGGCTACGAAGGCATCGTCTGCGGCGCCGCCGCCCTCTACGCGGCCCTCGCCCAGGTCCTCAACGAAGTCTACGGCAAGAAACTCCTCCCGCTTTAAATCGACGAATAGACCTCTGACGAAAAACCTTACCACGAAGGGCACGAAGGTTAGGCCACGAAGATCACGAAGGAAGAAAAGAATTTGGTTTAATCCAGTTTCTTTTTCTTCCTTCGTGCCCTTCGTGCTTCCTTCGTGATCTTCGTGGTAAAAAAATAATTAAAGGTAGACGCTAGGAATCACGTTCCCCGGATACCGAATCGTCTTCGAGGAGGCCTCGTTCGAGGTAATCGTTGACGGCGTTGAGCTTGTCCCCGACTTCTTTTTTCATCGCCGCGCTCTGCGACGCGAGCTTTTCGATGCGCGCCGTCATCGACTCGAAGCGCTCGTCGATCTGCTTTACGTACGGGGCGATGGATTCCGACTCCTCGCGCGACCTGCCCGCGAGCGACTTCACGCTCTCCGCCACCACCGCGAAGCCGCGCCCGGCCTCGCCCGCGCGCGCCGCCTCGATGCTCGCGTTGAGCGCCAGCAAGTCCGTCTGCCGGGAGATCTCCGTGATGGTGCTGGCGATGCCGGACAGCGCGCCGAGCCGCTCGTTCGTCTCCTCGGTCGCCCGGCGCAGCTCCTCCATCTCGATCTCGAAGCCGTCCAGCATGCCCACCACGCTCGATACCGCCTTGTCGAGCGTCGACCTCGTGCGCCCGAAGATGTCCGCCCGCTCCTCGCGCTTCTGCTTCGCGAGTTCCTCGATCATCCGCTCCTTGTAGAAGCTGCAATTCTCCTTGCGGTTGAGCCCGTTCCAGATGGCCGCGGCCATGAGCTCGCAGCTGTTGTAGCCGCAGCCGCAGCAGTTGAGCACGTCGCGCATGCTCGTCTTGCCCATGCTCCGGAACAGGTCCGCGAGTTCGCGGCGCGACGGCACGCGGAACCCGCCGTTCTCCGAGAGGTCGCGGTACGATCGGGCGTACAAGCCGGGGCGCCACGCCGCGTCGATCGCCTTGCGGAGCTTCGCGCGGCCGAAGAGGCGCTTCCGCCACCCGCGTTCCGCCTCCTGCCGCCTGGCCTCCACCCGCGATTCGATGACGTCCGCGTGCTCGTCGGCGCACGGAGTGCCGGCGCCGGCGTTGCAGCCCCGGTCGCAATTGAGGCAGTCGACGAGTAGGGGCTGGATGCCGGCTTCGATGGCCGCGTGCAGTCCGTCCAGGTACGGGTACACCGTCTCCTTGCCTTCGATTTTCCGGCTCGACCGTTCGATGCCGGGCACTTCGCGCTTCGCCGTCTCGAGGAGGCCGCCCGGCGTGGAGAACAGCACCGCGCGTTCCGCGGGCGATCCCTCGAAGCCGACGGCCGGATAGGACGCGAGGTCGATCCCGCGGTCGGCGAAGTGCGCCGCGAGCGACTTCATCGTCACGTTGAAGTCACCGTAGCCCGTCTCGTCGAACTCGCGCCGCTTCGCGTAGCACGGCGAGATCACCGCGATGGGGGCGTCGCGGAACTCGGGGCGGAATTCCCGGATCATCTTCATCGTGTGCGTCATCGGGCTGTCGGCCTTGGCGAGGTGCGGCGCCAGCTCGGGGCGGTAGATCTGGATATAGCTCACGATGGCGGGGCAGGGCTGCGCGATCACCGTGGCGGGCTTGTCGGCCTTGATCGATTCGACGTACGACTTTACCGTCAGCTCCGCGCCGAAGCTCACGTCGAAGCACGCGGCCACGCCCATCGAGCGGAGCCAGCCGTTCAGGTTGGGCACGAGGCCGGGAAAGTTGGCGGCGGCGCCGGGCGCCACGATGGCCACCGGGCGGATACCGCGCGCGAGGGCGTCCATGAACTCGGGGAACTCGTCGATGCCGCAGCGCGCCTCGTGCGTGCACGCCGCGATGCAGGAACCGCAGCCGATGCAGCGGTCCGCGTCCACCGCCGCGTAGTCGCCGGACATGTCGTTGCACATCTTCACCGGGCACGCCGCCAGGCACGCGTGGCAGCTCACGCACTTGTCCTTGTCGACCGCGATCACCGCCCGTAACTTCGTTTTCATTCCCGCCCCCGCCCGCGCCGCGCGAATCGACGCGGCGCTGACAGGTTCAGTGTAGCCGCCTGAGCGGGCGTTTTCAAACCGGGATTTTCGGGGTGGGGTGGGGGAAGTCTCCCCCTCGCTCCAAAGTCCTCGCGGCCTTCGGGGCGAAGCCTGCGCGCCGCCAACGGGTACGCTCCGGGCTTTTCCGCTTCCCCCTCCGTGCGCGCCGTGCCGGCGCGCGGCGCCGTAGCCCCGGTGTTGCCGTGTGCGTCCGCTCGGGACGAAAAAAAACCGCCCCCGAAGGGGCGGCTCGTTTCCGGGAAACTGGAGACTTAGAACTTGTAACCGGCGAAGATACCGATGTCGAGCTTGAGGCCGAGGATGCCGGCGCTGTCGGCGCCGCTATCCTCAGCGTCCTTGACTTGGTCGGACTCGAGCTTGGAGGGAATCTTGTACCCGAGATCGACGATCGGGCGGACGTAGATCTTGTCGGTGATGTTGAAATCGGCGCCGACGCCCGCCTTGATGAAGAGCATGTTGAGGTTGGCGATCTCGTCATCGGACATGCCGTCTTTCATGTCGTTGCCGTCCGCGTCTTCGTACTTCATGTTGAGGGCATACTCGAAGCCGGCGAACGGAAAGAGGGTGAAGCCGCCCATGGCGATGGGATACTTGCCGGCGAGGCCGAGGGACAGGTAGTGGATGGCTTCGCCGTCGAGTTCGATTTCGTCCGTCGGACCGCCGAGATCTGCGAAGTCGATCGCCATCTTGCCGGCGACCACCATGCTGTAGCCGACGTTGGCCATGACGTAGGTGGCGTCGAAGAAGGCCGAGAATCCGAGCATGGAGTAATTGAAGCTCTGGGTGCCGGCGTCGCTGCCGACTTTGACGGTGAGGGTGTTCGAGTACTGGTTGAAATTGAGACCGGCGCCGGCGCTCATTTCGATGCCTTCGGCGAAGGCCATGGTGCTGATCGCCAGGAGGGCGATCACGAGAGCAAACTTCTTCATACTTCCTCCAAAAGGGGATGAATTTGTGAACGGGGAATAATCTAACACGGTCGATTCGCTTTTTCAAGCCAAGGAGGACGATTTATAGAGTTATGAAGTAAATAAATAATATATACGAAGAACAATATACAACGGGTTGAGATAGCCAGCCGCGCCGAGAGTGAAGGCGCGGCGGTTTTGTACTATAGTTGCTGTCATTCAACCGAGATTCCGAGGAGGATCCCATGCGTCGTTTCCGTATCGCCCTCGCCGCGTTCCTGGCGGTTCTGGCGCTCGCTTCCGTGTCGGCCCAGGTAGCCGGCGAGCTGCCGGTCACCCGCGTCGTGCTCTTTTCGTCGGGCGTCGGGTATTTCGAGCATCGCGGCCGGGTCGCGGGCGAAGCCGTGGTCCTCCTGCCCTTCGGCGTGGGCGACGTCAACGACGCGCTCAAGTCGCTCGTCGTGCGCGACCCCGGATCGGCTTCGCCCTCGGTGAGCTACGCGTCGCAGGAGAGCCTCGACCGCGCGCTCAAGGGCTTCAGCGTCGACCTCTCGGGGTCGCCCAAGGTCGCCGACATCCTGGCCCGGCTCCGCGGCGCGGACGTGCAGGTGGACACGCCGACCACGCTCTCGGGGCGCATCGTCGGCGTCGAGACGCGGCCGGGCAAGGAGCCGGGGACGACGACGCAGTTCCTCGTCATCCTGACGAAGGACGGCGTCCGCGCCGTGCCGCTCGACGGGATCGCCGCGTTCCGCTTCACGGACCGGAAGATCACCGAGGACTTCGAGCGCGCGCTCGCCCTCATCCTGGAGGCGCAGGACACCCAGCGCCGCGTCCTCGAGCTCAAGCTGCCCGGTTCCTCCGCGCGCGAAGCCGCCGTCGGCTACGTCGTCGCGGCGCCGATCTGGAAGGCGTCGTACCGTCTCGACCTGGCGGGGCAAAAGCCCTACCTGCAGGGTTGGGCCATCATCGACAACCCCACGGAACAGGACTGGAAGAACGTCGAGCTGTCGCTCGTGAGCGGGCGTCCCGTGTCCTTCATCCAGGATCTGTACAGCCCGCTCTACGTGGAGCGGCCGGAGATTCCGCTCGCCATCGCGGGGGCTGCCAAGCCGCGGTACCTGGATTCGGGCGTGTCCGGCGACGAGTACGACGAGTACAAGGAAAAGTACGAGGAAGCGGAAGCGTACGACCGGTCCGTCGGAGCCGGCGCGCCGCCGGCGCCGGCCTCGGCCGCGAAGTCCGCCTACGCGGAGCCGCGCCGCCCGAGCGAAAGTCTCGCCGAGCAGAACCTCGAGACCGCGCGCGCCAAGGCCGCGGGCGAGCTCTTCGAGTTCACGGTGAAAAAGCCCGTGACCCTCGAGCGCCGGAAGAGCGCCATGCTGCCGCTCGTCGCCGGCGAACTCACGGTGGAAAAGGTGAGCGTGTACGCGCCGGGACAGGAAACCCCGATGACGGGCGCGCGGATCACGAACACCACGGGCATGAAGCTGCCGGCCGGTCCCATCACCGTGTTCGACGGCGGCGTGTACGCGGGCGACGCGCTCATCGACTTCCTGCCCGAAAAGGAAAAGCGCCTCATCGTCTACGGCGACGACCTTTCGCTCGTGGCCTCGTCGAATCTCGGATCCGCGGAAGAGACCGTCGGGATCACGATCTACAAGGGCTCGCTCCGCTTCTCGCGTCGGGTCACCTACGCGCGCACGTACGAGTTCCGCAACGCCGGAACCGCCGCGAAGAAAGTCGTCGTGGAGCACCCGATCATGTCCGGCGCCGAGCTCTTCGAGCCGAAGAGCTTCGACGAAAAGACCGCCGCCTTGTACCGCTTCTCGGTCGCGGTGGCCTCCGGCGCGTCGTCGACCTTCGTCGTGAAGGAACGTTATCCCCGCACGGACACCGTCGTCGTCGGCAACCTGCCCCTCGATTCGCTCGTCGCCTACTCGACGAACAAGGAGATGCCGCCGAAGGTGCGCGACGCCCTGGCCAAGGCGGCCGACTTGAAGCGCGGCCTCGAAGACCGGAAACGCGCGCTGAACGAACTCCAGAACCGCAAGAAGGAGCTGACCGACGAACAGTCGCGCATCCGCGACAACCTGGATTCAGTCGGCACCACGTCAACGCAGGGTCAGCAGTATCTCAAGAAGCTCCTCGACGCGGAGAACGAGATCGAGTCGACCAACGCGAAGATCGTCGACGCCCGCAAGGCCGTTTCCGACGCCCAGACGGCGTACGACACCTACGTCGCCTCGCTCACGGTGGAGTGATTTAGACACGAAGGTCACGAAGAACACGAAGGACACGAAGGAAGAGGGAGTAAGAAGATTGGCCACAGAGGCGCAGAGGGAAGATGGAAGAAGGTTAGAGAGGAAGAGGGCTAAGATAGTATATCTCTAGCCTTCCTTCTTTCTCTTCTCCGTGTCCTCCGTGGCTGAATCTCCGTGCCTCCGTGGTGAGTCTTGCGCGAGCCGTCCTGGAGCCGAAGCCGTGAAGGCCCCGGCTACGGGGCGACGGGCTCGGCGCGGCCGGTGGCGAAGAGGATGAGGACGACGCCGATGGTGATGTAGAGGTCGGCGACGTTGAGGACGCCGGTGCGGAGGCTCCCGATGCCGGCGTTGATGAAGTCGCGCACGAAGCCGCCGCGGAACACGCGGTCGGCCAGGTTGCACAGGCCCCCCGCCGCGACGAGCAGGTAGCCCCAGCGCGCCATCGCGTTCGCGGGCTTGCCGCGGATTATCTCCACGATCACCCAGACGACGACGCCGAGCGGCAGGGCGACGAAGAGGGCGATCCACAGTACCGGATGGAAGCCCGAGCCGAGGCCGAGGAAGGCGCCGCCGTTCTCGGCGTACACGAAGACGAGGAAATCGCCGATCAGGCGGATGGTGCCCTTGCCCTTGATGAAGAGTTCGGCGGCCCATTTCGAGGCGAAGTCGGCGGCGCACAGGAGCGCGAGGATGCCCGCTTGCGCGAGCAAGGTGCGTTTCGGAATCATGGGCGGCATTATACCGGGGTGGCCGCCCCGCGTCGACCCGAGCGGGATAGGTCGACGATGGGCGCCGAAGGCGCGACGGACCGCTTAGCGGACGATCGCGCGACGTCGGACGGATCGCCCTTGCCGAGCGCGAAAGCCCGTGGCATGATGGCCGCATGATCGAAGCACGGCGGACCGGCGCCTACGACCGGATCTACGAACAGCTCAAACCCCTCATCGAGGGAAAGTCGCCCAACCTGACCGCGGGCATGGCCACCATCGCCGCGGTGCTGCACGCCAAGCTCAAGCACCACTTCTGGACCGGCTTTTACTTCGTCGCCGGAGCGGACGAACTCCACGTCGGCCCGTATCAGGGCGCGGTCGCCTGCCAGGTGCTCAAGGGCCGCGGCGTCTGCCTGGCCTCCGTCCAGCGCAAGGCCGCCGTGGTCGTGCCGGACGTCGAGGCCTTTCCCGGCCACATAGCGTGCGACTCGCGCGCGAAGAGCGAGATCGTCGTCCCCCTCGTGAAGGACGGCAAGGTGGTCGCGGTCCTCGACGTCGACTCGGACAAGCCCGCCCAATTCGACGACGACGATATCGCCCCCCTCTCGAGGATCGTCAGCCTTCTCGAACGCTTGGCCTGAGAGGTCTCAGCGGAGTTCGAAGGTGATCGTCACGCGGGCGGTGACGGAGATCTGGCCGGGCGCGAGCGTGCCCGAGCCGCCGGATCCTTCCTGACCCGCTTCGCTCATGACGTTCTGCGTCATGCCGCGGACCCCGCCGCCCCAGGAGTTCCACGCGCGCCACGAATCGTCCCCTTCCTGGATCGACAAGGGAACTCCCACGCTCTGCTTGAGGACGCCCGCCATGGCTTCGGCCTTTTCGCGCGCCGCCGTGACGGCGAGCCTCCGCGCCTCGTCCCGGTGCTTGCGGAGCTCGGTCGTGCGGAACGCGATGTCGTCCACGTCGTTCACGCCGGCTTCGAGCAGGGCCGTGAGGAGCGCGTCGAACTTCGTAAGGTCGGACAGGGTGGCCGTGACGGCGCGGGTCACCCGGTATCCCGTGGCGACGTACTTGCCGTTCGCGTATTCGGTGGTCGGCGAGACGCTCAGGTAGCCGGTCTGGACGCGCTTGTCGGCGACGCCGTACGCCGGCAACAGCTTGAGGACGCGTTGCATGACCGCGTCGTTCTGGCTTTTCGCCGTCGCGAGCTTCGAGTCACGCGTCGTCACGCCGAACGACAGGACGACCTCGTCGGGCGCCACGAGCACCTCGGCCTCGCCCGTCACCGTGATGACGCGCGGCTGGCCCGCCGTCCCCTGAGCCCCGACCGTCCCGACCGCCAAGACCAACGCCGCCGCCGCTATCCCCGCCCTCACGCCGCGCAAAACGTCCATACCCCGCTCCTTCGACAAAGTTTCTCCGGAAACGATAGCACGAAAAGGACGTCCGGGGCGCCCCCGCCGCTCCGCGGCGGGTCGGGCTATCCGCTCCAAGTCCTCGAAGGCGGCAAAGCCGCCTTTTCCGGGCTTTCCGCTTCTATCCCTGGCGCGGTACCCCGCGCGCTCATGAACCCAGGCTTCGTAGCTCCGATGCCGAACCGATCGCGCCCGCCGGAAGGGACTCTCGTAATCGGTTCATAGCCCAAAAAGCCCGGCGCGCATTGCGGCTATGTCGGCCGATTGTCGAAAGATCCGGATTGAGGAGCGCGGCCTGCCGGGATCACGGTGGCGCTGGGTAACGTGTCGAATGTGACCGCCGAATGGGCTCTCATAATCGGTTCAAAGCTCAAAAAGCCCGGCGTGCATTGCGGATATGTCGGCCGATTGTCGAAAGATCCGGATTGAGTAATGCGGTGTGCTGGGAGCGAGGTGGCGCTGGGTAATGTATCGAATGTGACCGCCGAATGGGGGAAATAGCTACCCGCGACGAATATTGCGAGTACTCTCGCCTATTCGTCGCGGGTAGCTATTTGCCCCAGTCCTCGGCACATCCGATTCGACGACGATCCGTCGCACCCTTTGTCGATTTTCCCCCGCTCACACCTTCCTGATGTTGCGCCGCAGCGAGTCGAACACAGATGCGAACTGCGACGCCTCGCGGTAGAACACCGGGGGATACCCGAGCGGCGCTTCCACCGTCGTGTAGCCGCCGCGGAACACGCGCGAACTCCAGAGGTGCACCCACGTGTCGTCGGGGAGGTAGAGGTCGTGGAGGTCCTTCCCGGGCAGGCACACGGGCGCCACGAGGAGGTCGCGTCCGTAGAGGTACTGCCGTTCCTGGCGGTGCGCCTCGTCGTCGCGTTCGTAGTGGAGGAAGGTGTGGCGGACCGGCGGGACGCCCGTCGACGCGTACTCGTCCATCACGTGCCGGTGATAGGGCGCCAGGGCGGCGTGGATCTCGGTGCAGCGGACGAAATGGCGCAGGGTGGCTTCGTCGGTCCAGAACTGGTGGGCGCGATCCGGCTTCGTGGTCTCGTCGGTGCGCATGATCGGCGAGAAGGTTTCGAGTTCGGCCCAGCGCATGAAGGTTTCGCGCGAGCGGCGGCGGCCGCGCGCGGCGACCGAGCCGCCGATGGGCGAGTGGGTGATCCCGCCGCCGGAAAAGCCGAGCGACAGCGCGGAGGGCACCACGCTCGCGATGCCGTCGTCGCGGTCCATGTCGGTCGTGCGGTCGCCCGACCAGAACGCGCGGGCGTGGCGCGCGGAGCCGGCCCAGCCGGAGCGGAGGCAGTACACGGCGTCGGTCGCGCCCGCGGCTTCGGCCGCTTCCGCGTTGAGACGCGCCCACAGGACCGGATATACGTTGTGCGCTTCCATGCCGGTCGCGCCGGAGGGCAGCACGGCGTCCGGCGGTAGGCACTCGCCCGAATCCGCCAGCCAGCCGCCCATGCCGATCCCGGCCATGTTCGCGGCGACGATGCCGCGCAACCATGCGTACGCGTCTGGGTTCGCGAGGTCGACGAGGGCCGCGGGCGCGGTCGGAACGTTCGCGAGGTACTCCTCGCCCTCCGGATTCCGCACGAGGAAGCGCTTCGCGCTCGCTTCGCGGTACAGGTCTCCGTCGACCGAAAGGAAGGGATTCACGTAGCCGATGAACCGCACGCCCGCCTTGGCGAGCGAGGCGACGGTGCCGGGCAGGTCGGGATACGACGCTTCGTCGTAACGCCAGTTCCACGCCGGACGGAAGCCGGCTCGGGTTTCGCGGCGGCCGCACCAGTCGGGAACGTAGACGGCGGACACTTTCGCGCCCGCGTCCATGGCGGACTGGAGGCGGCGCAAGACAGCGTCCGTGCCGCCGTGGAGCGCGAGCCACGCCCCCGCGTAGGGCCAGGCCGGCAAACCGTCCTGCCGGCCCGCGCTGGCGCCGAGGGCGGCCACCGTCTCGGGCGCGTTCCGGCCGAGACCGATCGTCACCGAGTCCGGGATGCCCCAGCATTCGACGAAGGTGCGCGGTCCCTTGCGGAAGTCGAAAACGCAGCGCGCGCCCGTCTCCACGCGCACGAAGTAGCCGGCGCTCGAGACGAAGCTCGGAATCGGGAGGCACGCGGCGCGAAGCGACAGGCCCGCGCAGTCGCGGTGCTTCGGCGGCATCCAGGCGGGATCCGGGCCCGTGCCCTTCGTCGCCTCGCCGACCCAGAGCGCGGCGCGCGTCCCCTTGAGGTCGATCCGGCCGCGGCGTTCGCCAAGCCCGTAGAGATGCTCGTCCGCGCGCGCGGGGAGCCTCAGTTTCCAGACGTTGATCTCGGCGGCGGCGCCCGCGAACGAAAGCTCCGCTACGGCGCCGCGCGCGCGGACGGTCATGCGGAGCTTGCCTCCGAAGTCGACGACGATCTCCGTTTCCGAGCCCGACACGAGCGAGTGCTCGCGGAGGCGGACGGGAGCGTAGCCGCGCATCCTCGGGTGGAAGCCCCCTTTCACCGCGCGCACCGAGAGTTCCGCCCGGCCGAGCTCGACGAGCGGTGCTTTCGGCGTGTGGACGAGAATGGTCCTGCCTTCGATCGAGATCGAGAATCCGTCCGCTTCGGCTTCGTACTTGAGCACGCCTGTCCCTCCCGTTCCGCTTGCCGTCCCCGGCGTTCAGCTAGATCCCGAGCGCGGCCTTGGTCGCCGCCACGACGCGGTCGACCGCGTCGTCGTCGATCCAGAAGTGCGTCACGTAGCGGAGCTTCCCGTCCTCGGGCGGATTCACGAGGATGTCCTGGACCCGCATGGCGCCGACGAAACGGTCGGGATCGGGCGCCGGCGTGGCCGAAAAGAACACCATGTTGATGTCGAGCCCGGAGCGGTCGATTTCCACGCCGGGAATCCCGGCGAGCGCCGCGGCGAGCCGCTTCGCCCTCGCGTGGTCGTCATGAAGACGCGTCCGCATTTCCTTCAGGGCGACGAGGCCCGCGGCCGCCAGGATGCCGGCCTGCCGGAGGCCGCCGCCGAGGATCTTGCGCTTGCGTCTCGCCGCGTCGATGAAGGCCTTGGTGCCCGCGAGCATGGAGCCGACCGGCGCGCAGAGGCCTTTCGACAGGCAGAACATCACCGAGTCCGCGCGGTCGGCGATTTCGCGCGGGTCGACGCCGAGGGCGGCGGCGGCGTTGAAGAGCCGCGCGCCGTCCAGGTGGACCGGAATGCCCGCCTCGCGCGCGGCGCGGTACGGTCCGTCCATCTCCGCGAGCGTGAGGACGCGGCCGGAGGAGTGCGCGTTCTCGAGGCACACGAGCGAGGTGGGCGGGTAGTGGATGTCGTCGCCCCTGATCCGCGAGCGCACGTCCTCCGCGGTGAGGACGCCGTTCGGCGCGGCCACGGTGCGGAGCTGGACGGCCGCGATGACCGCGGCGCCGCCGGCTTCGTGCTGGACGATGTGGTTCCCCTCGGGGATGATGACTTCGCTGCCGCGCGGGCAGTGGACATACAGCGCCAGCTGGTTCCCGAAGGTGCCCGACGGCACGAAGAGCGCCGCTTCCTTCCCGAGGAGTTCCGCGGACAGGCGCTCGAGCGCGGTCACGGTGGGATCGTCGCCGTAGACGTCGTCGCCGACTTCCGCCGCGGCCATGGCCTGCCGCATCGCGGGCGTCGGCCAGGTCACGGTGTCGCTGCGCATGTCGATGTGTTTCATGTGGAGTCTCCCGCTTTCGTGGATGGTTTACTGATTCCCCGCGAGGCCCAGGTCGGCCGCCACGGTCCGCATCGCCAGGATGGTTTCGCCGATGAGCTGGTCGAGCCCGACGCCGAGCATTTCGGCGCCCCGTTCTATGACGCCCCGGTCCACGCCGGCGGCGAAGGCGGTGGTGCCCCACTTCTTCTTCACGGATTTCGTCTCGAGGTCGAGGAGGCTCTTCGAGGGGCGGACGAGGGCGCACGCCGTCACGAAGCCCGTGAGCTCGTCGATCGCGTAGAGCGTCTTTTCCATTCCGGTTTCGGGCTTCACGTCGTTGCAGCGTCCGTAGCCGTGGCTGAGCACGGCGCGGATGAAGGCGGCGTCGTAACCGGCGGCGGCGAGCGGCGCCTCGGTGTGATGGAGGTGTTCCGTCGGGTGACGCTCGTAATCGAGATCGTGGAGGAGTCCCGCGCGGGCCCAGAGTTCGGCGTCCTCGCCGGAGCTTTCGGCGAAGCGGCGCATCGTGGCCTCCACCGCCAGGGCGTGTTTCCAGAGCGACGGGTCCGCGTTGTGTTCGCGCCAGAGGGCGACGGCTTCTTCACGGCTTTGCACGGAAATCCTCCTTAATAAAGCGCCGTCATCCTACACCGGCGATTCGGGTGACGCAACCGGAAACGGCGTCGGCGCGTGCCTTTTGGTGATCCGCGTGATACGATCAAGGCATGAAAGCGCGCACGTGGATCATCGGCGTCTCGATCGGTCTCGTCCTGTCGTGGGGGTGCGTGTCGGACGGCCGTTCCAGGAGCGATGTCCCGTCCGTGCCGCCGTTCGAAGGACCGGCGGCGGCGAGCGGCGTCTCGTTCGCGCCCGCGTCGTGGGCCTACATGCTGCAGGGGAACGCGGCGGCGGCGCTCGGGTCGTCGACCTTCAAAGCGGTCGTCACGGATTACTCGAAGGACGGCACGCAGGCGGGAGCGTATACCGCCGCGGACGTGGCGGCCATGAAGGCGGGCGGCCGCACGGTCCTCGCCTACCTGTCGATCGGGGAAGCCGAGAGTTACCGGTACTATTTCGATCCCGCGTGGCTCGGCGCGAAACCGCCCGCCTGGCTCGGGAACGAAAATCCCGACTGGCCGGGCAACTACAAGGTGCTGTACTGGTCCGCCGACTGGCAGGATCTCGTCTACGCGTACCTCGACAAGATCGTCGCCGCGGGCTTCGACGGCGTCTACCTCGACATCGTCGACGCCTACTGGCACTGGGCCGATCCGGAGAACGGGGAAGGGCTCGTCATCGGCGAGGCGCTCGCGGCGGAGCGCATGATTTCCTTCATCGCCCGGATCGCCGCCCGCGCGCGCGCGACGGACGCGGATTTCCTCGTGGTGCCGCAAAACGCGGAGGAAATCCTCGATTTCGATACGAGCGATCACTACCTCGATTCGATGGACGGCATCGGGATCGAGGATCTTTTTTACGACGAAAGAACCCCGACGTCCGCCGCGACGCGGACATATCGCAGGGGCTTCCTGGATTCGTTGCATGGTTCCGGCAAGGCGGTCATCGTCGTCGATTACGCGTGGGCTGGAGCCGCGGATACGACCGTGAACGATTTCCGGTCCCTCTGTTCCGACGCCAGCTTCGTGCCCTACGCCGCGGTTTCCGACCGCGCGCTCGACGAGATCGTCGTTTTTACCGGCCAGGGCGAGTAGCCGGCCGCCGTTTCGCCCCCTATTCCGGCGCCCGTTCCGACCTCCCTCCTTTTTCCCTCTCTCCGATTCTTCTCAACCTCGGAAGGCGGGTTCCGATAATCGAAGAGAAGGCGGGTATTCCCGGTTGAAATCGGCTAGAGCCGATTTCAACTTTGGCCGAAGCCGATTACGACTTTGGCCAGCGACGATTTCGGACCCGCGCGGGAGAAAATCGCATGAACGACACGTGGTATTCCGAACTGCTCGAATTCGTCATCGAAGAGACCAAGCTGCTCGACGAGATCACCTCGGAGCGGAAACGGTTCGCGCTGGCCGTTCGGAACCGCGACTGGCCCCGGCTGGAGACGGCCATCGAGGCGCTCCAGCGCGCGAGCGACCGGCTGGGCGTGGCGGAAACCTGCCGCGCGGAGCTGTGGGAACGGCTCAGGATCTCCGCGGCGCTTCCGGCCGACGCGGGACTCGTGCGCGTGCTGTTCGCGGTGCCGGAGCCGTATCGCGGCGTGCTCCACGACGCCATCCGCCAGATGAAGGTGTCCGCGCTGCGGGCGCGCATCGAGGGCGAGGCGGTGGGCGAGTACGTGGCCGCGACGACGAGCGCCGTGACGAGCGTCGTGGACGAGCTGTACCCGGAGCGCAAGGGCCGCATCTACGGCAAGTCCGGCCGCGCGGTGTCCCGCTCCGACCAGCCCCTCGTCCTGAACACCGCGTTGTGACCGTTTCGTGGGAAAACAACCACGAAGGGCACGAAGGTGCGGCCACGAAGGTCACGAAGGAAGAAATGGAATTGTTGATGATTTGATACGAAGAGCACGGAGAAAAACGATGCATGGAGAAAGAACACGCGAGGTAGTTTCCCTTTTTAAACTCCTCTTCCCTTCGTGTTCTTCGTTTCCTTCGTGTTCTTCGTGGTAATGATTTTGCATAGCGAGCGGCGATGTTTTGCCGCGGGGAGAGTGAGGCGATGACATCGACCTTCATGGGGATCGAGATCGGCAAGCGCGGGATCATGGCCCATCAGCAGGGCCTGGCCACGACCGGCCACAACATCACGAACGCGTCGACCGAGGGCTATTCGCGCCAGCGGATCGAGCTCGGCACCTTCGAGCCGCTCTACGACCCCGCCTTCAACCGCGAGGAAACCCCGGGCCAGATCGGACAGGGCGCCGTCGTGTCGCGCATCGAGCGCGTGCGCGACATGCTCCTCGAGGGGCGCATCGTGGCGCAGGACGGCACGATGGGCTACTGGAACACCGCCGACAAGTACATGCGCCTCGTCGAGCAGGTGTACGACGAGCCCACCGAGATCTCCGTGCGCGGCCAGATGGACAAGTTCTGGGATTCGTGGCAGGAGCTGTCGCTCCACCCGTCGGAGCTGCCGGCCAGGCGCGCGGTGGTCGAGCGCGGCCAGGGCTTCATCGACGCGGTGCACGAGCGCTACCGCCGCCTGCAGGGCGTGCGCGACATGGCCGACCAGGACATCCGCGTCGTCGTGAAGCAGGTCAACTCGCTTTCGTCGCAGATCGCCGGGCTCAACGCGGAGATCGTGAAGGTGCGCGCCCTCGGCGACAACCCGAACGACCTCATGGACCGCCGCGACCTGCTCGTCGAAAAGCTCGCCGAGCTCGTGCCGGTCTCGACCGACGGCCGCGACAAGGACGAGTTCATGGTGCACGTGAACGGCCAGGTGCTCGTGCAGGGCAAGCTCGCGCGGCAGTTCGAGATGGTCTCCGGACCGGAGAACGACGGCTACGGCGAGGCGCGCTGGACCGACACCGGCTCGACGATGGAGTTCGGCGGCGGCACCCTCGGCGCCCTCTTCGAGATGCGCGACGTCGTGGTCCGGGGCGAGATCCAGAGCCTCGACACGATGACGATGACTTTCACGGACCTCGTGAACGAGATCCACTCCTCCGCCTACGGGCTCAACGGCAAGACCGGCACGGCCTTCTTCGCCGAGTATCCCGCGGTGAACAACGTCGCGGGCAACTACGACCGGAACGGCGACGGCGCCTTCGACTCCACGTACCTGTACCGCATGACCGGCTCCAACGCCCTCCAGGCGCAGGAACAGGTCGGCCTCGCGGGCGTCATCCGCCTGCCCGGCGTCGCGGGCGACGTCGAGATCGAGTACCGGCCCACGGACACGATCGCGCAGATCGTCGACCGCATCAACAACGCGAGCGCGGAAGTGACCGCGCGGCTCGACCGGAACGGCCGGCTCGAACTGCGCGCCTCTCCCTCCGCGGACAAGGCCAATCCGGACTTCGTCATCCGCCACGTGGAGGACTCCGGCGAGTTCCTCGCGGGCTACGCGGGCATCCTGCCGGCTTCCGGCCCGGGCGGCGCGTACGACTGGGGAGCCGCGGACGCGGCCGTCGCCCTGCGCGGCACGGTGGACTACGCCGTGGCGCCGCTGTCGCACCCGTCCGGCTGGATCGAGGTGAGCTTGGACGTGAAGCGCGACCTCTCGAGCGTCGCTTCCGGCTTCGGGGACAACGGCAATCCCGCCGCCCCCGGCGACGGTCGCGCGGCCATCGAGATCGCGGCGCTCCGCGACCGCAACGTCATGGTGGGCGCCAACAAGACCTTCGACGACTTCTTCGCGGACTCGGTCGCGCGCGTCGGCCTCATGGGCGAGCGCGCCGGCATGAATTCCGAAACCCAGTCGCGCATCGTGAAGAACCTGACCGACATGCGGGAATCGATCTCCGGCGTCAACATGGACGAGGAGCTTTCCAACATGATCAAGTTCCAGCACGGCTACGCCGCGGCCGCGAAGTTCATCGCGACCTTCGACGAGATGCTCGACACCATCATCAACCGGATGGGAGTGTGACCTGAATGAACCGCGTCAGCACGGACCTGCCGAACAACGACACCCAATACTGGCTCCGCCGCAAGGAAGAGGCCATGGCCGACCTCGAGACGAAGATGGCGCGCCAGACCCGCCTCCCCGAGCTGCGCTCGGACCCGCTCGCCGCGGCGCACGCCGTGAAGTACGAATCCTTCGTGACGCGGCTGTCGCGCTTCGAGAAGAACGCCGTCTACGCGCAGGACGTCTCCGCCGTCGCGGAAGGGTACGTGCGCCAGGGCCAGGACGTGATGCAGCGCCTCCGGGAGATCGCCGTGCAGGGCGCCAACGGCGTGTATTCGAAGGAAGATTCCGGCTACATGGCCGCGGAGGTCAACGAGCTCCTCGAGGAACTCGTGACCATCGCGAACGCGCGCGGCCCCGACGGCCGCTTCATGTTCGCGGGCGACAAGGTGACGACCGAGCCCTTCCGCGCCGTCAAGGGCTTCCAGGCCGTTTCGGGCGAGGAGATGATCGTCGGCCTCGAGTACCTGGGATCGACCAACTCGCTCGACGCGGAGATCACGCAGGACGCGTACGTCCCCGTCGGCGTGCCCGGCAATCAGGTGTTCTGGGGCGAGCAGCGCGCCGTCTTCTCCACCTTCGACGCGTCGCAGTACCGCGTCACGCAGGCTTCGATCATCCGGATCGACGGCCACGACATCCAGCTCCGCGAGGGCGACACGCTCCACGCCATCGTCGCGCGCGTCAACCAGTCGGGGGCCGCCGTGAAGGCGTCGGTCGACCCGGAGCGCAACTCGCTCGTCCTCCAGACGACCGCGCCGCACGAACTGTGGCTCGAGGAAGGGCAGGGCGGCCGCGTGTTCACCGACCTCGGCATCCTGAAGGATCCGGGAGCGCCGCCCCCGAACAACTACGCGCCGACCGCCGTCGTGGCGGGCGGATCGCTCTTCGACGCCGTCATCTCGCTCCGCGACGCGCTCTACCGGAGCGATCACGAGGAAGTCGGCAGCCGCGTCATGGCGGCCATCGACGCGTCGATGGACAACGTCAACCTGCGCGTCGCCGAGTTCGGCGCGCGGAGCCAGCGCCTCGAGCAGGCGCGCCTCCGCCTCAACAAGGAGATCCCCGACGTGACGAAGCTCCTCGCGGAGGAGAAGGATCTCGACGTGGCCACCGCCGCGATGGAGCTGCGCATGGCCGAGTTCGCCAAGAACGCGGCCCTCGGCGTGGCGGGGCGCGTGTTGCCGAAGACGCTCCTTGACTTCCTGCGCTGATACGGGAGAGAGTGCGACCATGACGATCCAGACGAAAGCGTACGGCGCGGTGGAAATCGAAGAGCGCCAGAAGATCGAGTTCCCGCGCGGGCTCCTCGGTTTCGAAAAGTTCCGGCACTACGCCCTGCTCGAGGCGCCGCAGAAACCCTTTCTTTGCCTCCAGTCGCTCGAACTGCCGGAGTTGGCGTTCATCCTGATCGATCCCTTCCTCTTCCGGCCGGACTACACCATCGACATCCCCGACCGCGACCTTTCGGAGATCGGGCTCCAGAGTCCCGAGAACGCCATCGTGATGGCCATCGTGACGGTGCCGGGAGACGGCTCGGCGGTGACGGCCAACCTCATGGGCCCGCTCGTCGTCAACCGCGAAAACCGGCAGGGCATCCAGTCCGTGCTCGGCGATCCGCGCTGGCTCGTGAAGCACGACATCATGGCGGAGCTTTCGAAGGCGGGGGGCTGACATGCTCATACTCACCCGCAAGGTCGGCGAGAAGATCGTCGTGAACGACGACGTCGTCGTGACGGTGCTCGAAGTGCACGGCGACCAGGCCAAGATCGGCGTCGACGCCCCGCGCTCGGTGAAGGTCTACCGCGAGGAAGTCTTCAACGCCATCCAGGAAGAGAACAAGCGCGCCGCCGACTCCGTGATGAAACTGCCTCCGCTCGACATCCCCGCGCGAAAATAAATCCAAGCCTGCGTCGACTCGAAATACCGCTTGCCGATCCGGGCCGCCTTCGCGCGGCCCGGTGGCTTTTTCGCGCGTCCGCGGCTACAATCGCCGGATGACGGTGCGTGACGCGTGTCGGAAAGCCGACGTGGAACTGGACGGGATCGTGTGCGGAATCGACGAGGCGGGACGCGGACCGCTCGCGGGGCCGGTGACGGCGGCGGCCGCGGTGCTGCCGGATGACTTTCCGTTCGACATGCTCGACGACTCGAAAGTCCTCCGCGAGCGCGACCGCGACGCGGCCGCCGCTGTCATCCGCGAGCGCGCGGTCGCGTGGTGCGTCGGCTGGGCGTATCCCTTCGAGATCGACGAGCTCAACATACTCGGCGCCACCTTCATGGCCATGGAGCGCGCCTTCGCGGGCATCGCGGCGGCGGTGGATATCGTCGTCGTGGACGGCAACCGGATGCCGCCCTTCGATCCGCGCTGCGTGCCGGTCGTGAAGGCCGACGCCCTCGTGCCGGCCGTGATGGCCGCGTCCATCCTGGCCAAGACCGCGCGCGACCGCGCGATGGAGCGCTTCGACTGGCTGTATCCCGAATACGGCTACGCGGGCCACAAAGGGTACCCGACCGCCAAGCATCGCGCGGTCTGCCTCGAGCTCGGTCCGTCGCCCATCCAACGCCTTTCGTTCGCCGTCCGCGTTCCGGCGCAAGGCTCTTCGGCGCGCGGCCCGAACGCGCCCGGGCGGACGGGCGCGAAGGCGCCGGGACGGACTCAAAAACCGAAAGGCATGCGGAAGGAAACGTAATACGCGACGTCGGACTCCCCGAGCTCGCGCTTCAGCGTCGGGTCGACCCTGAAAGCCACGCCGAAACGCAGGAACGATTCGGGGAGCCCCACACGCAGTCCCGCGTCGAGATAGAGGTCGGGCGCGATCCGCCACGCGCCGTCGTGCGCCGCGAAGGTTTCCGCGCGCAGTTCGAGCGCGCTGCCGCCGAGCGGCGCGAGGAACGACACGCCCGCAACGCCCTGCGCATCGAATGTCTCAGGCGACCCGAGTTCGGAGTCCCCGAAACCGAGCAAGCCCGGCGTGACGACGCGCGGGCCGCCCGTGCGCCAGACCCAGTCGGCGTCGGCGGCGAACCCGAAGGGTCCGGCCGTCTTCGCGGCCACGAGCCCCGCGACGATCGAGACGCCGTCGATGCCGTCCGCGTCGGGGGCCGCCGCGAAGGTGAGCGATGCGGTGAATTGTTCCGAACGGAGCGGGGAAAGCGGGACGCCGGCCTTGAGGTACGCGAAGGAGATGAGCGCGCTGACGGTGCCGAGCGTCGAGACGGAGGCGTCTTCGGGCGTCTCCATGAACGGGAAGGAATCCGCGTCCGTCGTCGTGCGCGCGAACGATCCGCCCACGCCCACCGAGAGCGCGCGGGTCGCCGGATAGCGCGACGTCTCCACGAGGGGCAGGACGATGAAGCCGCCCGCGGCCTCCGAGAGCGCGAAGAAACCGTCCGCGTCGTAGCCCGGCTGGCGCATCGCGACGGCCATGAGGCGGAACGGACCCGCGCGCGTGACGAGGCTCGCGGCGAAGGACGGCTGCGCCGGGGCGAAGAACCAGCCCGCGGCGAGGAACGCCATCGTATCCGGTTCCGGGGAAGCGAGGGGCAGGGACGCGAAGACAGCGGCCGCGCCGGCGCCCCACTCGAGCCTGTCGGCCGTGCCGATGGCGTTCGGATACGGCGTGACCAACGCGGGCACGGGCGCGTTCAGGAAGCGGTCGCCGTTCGGAGGCGCGAAGGCGGGGCGCGTGGCGGCCGGGCCGTCGGTTTCCTTCACGGCGACGCGCCGCTCGGGCGCCACGGTGCCCGGGCGTTTCAGGATCCAGCCGCGGTACGACATCGAGCCGTACACGAGTCCTTCGGGCGACGGCACCGCGCAGTACGCCCCGACCGGATCCTCGACCGCGAGGATCGCCTCGTCCGAGCCGGGAACGTAGCGGTAGACGGCCAGGCTGCCGTCGACGTCGCAGCCGAAGAGGACGGAGCCGTCCGCGTCGAAGCGGGGCAGGATGACGGCGGCCCGGTCGACGGACGGATCGCCCGGGTCGACGCCGAAGAGCGACGAGACGGGAGCCGCGGGAATCGCGTAACGCGTCACTTCGCGCGTGCCGAGGTCGAGGAGACCGAGTTCCATGCCGCGCGGTCCGCCGATCGCGAAGGCGACCGTCTTTCCGTCCGGGGAAAACGACGGCTCGGCCACGGTGACGCGCTCTCCGGAGCCGTCGGGCGGGAAGAGCGGCGCGTACGAGCCGTCGGGCAGCACCTCCACGATGCGCGAGCCCGGGCCCTCGACGCGGACGGCGACGATCCGCGACGCGTCGGGCGACAGCGCCACGCCCGCGAAGCCGCCGGAGCGCGTGAGGCGTTCGGGCGCCCCCGCGCGTTGCGTCGACGACGCGGGCGCGCGCCAACGCCACAGATCGCCGCGGATGGTCGCGTCCTTCCCGAGCGAGCCGTCGTACTCGGCCGCCACGTACGCGAGGGTGGTGCCGTCGGCGCTCGCCGAGAGCGCGAAGGACGGCACCGCCGCCTCGAAGAGGACGGTTTCGGATCCGGTCGCTTCGTCATAGCGCACCACCGCCGCGAGGCCGTCGGGGACCCTCCGGTACAGGATCATGCTTCCGTCGCCGATCCACGCGGGAGGATAGTAATGCGCCGCGGTCCTGCGCGGGGTCACGCGGATACCGTCCGGCAGGGCCAGCCGGTCGGCGTAGCGCCGCGCCAGCTCAAGGCGCAGATCGTCGTACAGCGCGTCGGCGCGGAAGCCCGTCACCTTCTCCACCGCGGCGTCGAAGGACAGGAAGGAACGATGCCGCTCGCGCTCGATCCGCGCGTAGACGTCGCTTCCGAACCGGTTCCGGAGATAGGCGACGAACACGTACCCGGAGACGTACCAGCGGCCGTCGGGCGTCGCGAGCGGCCCCGAGTCCGAGGCTTCGTCGAGGCGCCAGTACTCCTGTTCGAGGATCGCCGCGCGATAGAAGAGTTCGAAGAAACGCGATCGGCCGCGTCCGCCCGAGCCGAAGGCGGTTTCGAGATTGGTCGTGATGCCTTCGCTCGCCCAGGGCGGCGTGCCCGCGGCGGTGAAGCCCGAGATCACCGGCCCGAAGACGGTCCCGAGCTTCGTGGCCAGGGCGTCCTCGTGGTACAGGTCGACGCAGTGCGTGAGTTCGTGCGTGAAGACGAGTTCGAGCCAGTTCCCGTCGGGCAGGCCGTTTTCGGCGCCCGAGACGCCGTTCACGGAAATGAAGACGTGCCGCGGAAAACCGGATAAATATCCGTCGGGAAAATCGGAGCGATCCGAGAGCACGACGCGTATTTTGCCCGGCGGCGTCGAGTCGAAGTAGCCGGTGACGCGCGCGTACGCCTCTTCGGCGAACGACGCGAGTTCCGCCGCTTCGTCGGCGGTGGACGCGGAGTAGACGATTTCGACGTGCTCGGTGGCGGCGACGAACCAGCCCCGGGGGAGCGGATCGGCCGCGACCGGGCCGGCGAACGCGGCGAACGCAGCAATCATCGTCAGGAAGCGGATGGGGCGCGTTAGGTACCCGTACAAATGGGACTCCTTGCCACGAATATCGGGATTTCTGTATATTGCGATCATGATCGCGCCGGAACGAACCCGAACCTACCGCTATGAGACGAAGGGAACTTGTTCCCGGGCCATCCGTATCAGCGTCTCCGACGCGAACCTCATCACCGACGTCGAGTTCGAAGGCGGCTGCGACGGCAACCTACGCGGCATCGAGCGGCTCGTGAAGGGCATGCGCGTCTCGGAGGCGATCACGCGCCTTTCGGGCATCCCCTGCGGCGACAACCACACCTCCTGCCCCGACCAACTCGCCCGCGCCCTCGCCGAACTCTCTTCCAAACGGCACTAGTGAACTCTGTCGCCTAAGATTTACCACGAAGATCACGAAGGAAGCACGAAGGACACGAAGAAGAAAAAGCAAGATTTAAGGTTGAGGTAGCGTTTTAGCTTTCCCGTGTCCTAAACCCCCGCAGCTTCGACTTCGTGCAACTCAATCAAAAGACATTTAGCCTTTCTTCTCTTCCTTCGTGCCCTAACGCTCGGGTACTCGCTAAGCTGCGCTCGTGGCATCACCTTCGTGATCTTCGTGGTAAACTCTTCGTCAAACGTTTACGCCTTCGTTATGCCCACGTGCCAGGTTTCGTCGCCGGCTTCGATGGCGGTAGGGTTCTCGATCGTCCGGATCGAAGTCTGCGTCGAGAGCGTCTCCTTGGCGACGTAGTCCTTGTAGGTCTCGAAGGCGGCCTTGAGCGCGTCCGATCCGTCCACGGTCAGGACGATCCGGTCGGTCACCGACAGGCCCGAGTCCTTGCGGAGCGCCTGGATGCCGCGCACGAGGTCGCGCGCCCAGCCTTCCTCGAGGAGTTCGCGGCTCACGGTCGTGTCGAGGGCCACCGTGAGCGTCCCGTCGTTGAGGACGTGGAGGTTTTCCTTTTCGACGCGCCGGATGTCGAGCTTGTCCTTCGTGAGTTCCACCGCCTTGCCGCCGACTTCGATTTCGAGGCGCGAGCCGTCGAGGATGGACGCGATCGCCGACGAGTTCATCTTCTCGATGAGGTCGGCCGCGGCCTTCATGTCCTTGCCGAGCTCCTTGCCGAGCGCGCGGAAGTTGGCCTTCGCCTGGTACTCGACGAGCTCCTCCTCGTTGTCGCGGAAGACGACCTTCTTGACGTTGAGCTCCTCGCGGATCACGTCCTCCATCTCGAGGAGCACGGCCTTCTCTTTCGCGTCCTTCGTGACGAGGTGCGCCGCGCCGAGGGGCTGGCGGTTCTTCACGTTGAACTGGGCGCGGAGCGCGTGGCCGATCGACACCGCCTTGCGCGCGGCCGCCATCTTCCACTCGAGTTCGGGATCGCGGAACGCCTCCTCGTAGGTCGGGTACGGGCTGAGGTGCGCGGACACCGGGTCCGTCTCGCGGCGGAGGTTCCGGTAGATCGCGTCCGCGGTGAACGGCGCGATGGGCGCCATCGCGAGCGAAAGGCGCAGGAGGACGCGCCTGAGCGTCGCGTAGGCTTCCGCCTTGTCCTCGTCGCTCTCGCTCTTCCAGAAGCGGCGGCGCGAGCGGCGGATGTACCAGTTGTTGAGCGCGTCGATGAACTCGTACAGCGGGTCGACGGCGCGCGACATGTCGTAGGCTTCGAGCGCGTCGGTCACCGCCCGGATCATCCCCTCGCAGAGCGACAGGATCCAGCGGTCGAGCGGGTTGCCGGCCTCCTTCGGGGCGTCGCCCGGCTCGACGCCGTCGATGTTCGCGTAGGTGACGAAGAAGCCGTAGGCGTTCCAGATCGGGAGGATGAGGCCCTTCAGGACGTCGCGCACGCCGTCGTCCGAGTAGCAGAGGTCGTCGGCCTTGACGACGGCCGAGTGCATGAGGAACACGCGGAGGGCGTCGGCGCCGAACTTGTCCATCACTTCCATCGGGTCCGTGTAGTTGCGGAGGCTCTTGGACATCTTCTTGCCGTCCTCCGCGAGGACGAGGCCGTTCACGACGCAGTTCATGAAGCAGGGCTTGTCGAAGAGGGCCGCCGCGAGCACGGTCAGCGTGTAGAACCAGCCGCGCGTCTGGTCGAGCCCCTCGGCGATGAAGTCGGCGGGGAAGTGCTCCTCGAAGTGCGTCTTGTTCTCGAAGGGATAGTGGCTCTGCGCGTAGGGCATGGAGCCGGATTCGAACCAGCAGTCGAGGACTTCGGGGATGCGGTTCATCGTGCCGCCGCAGGGGCAGGGGATCTCGATCCCGTCGACGAAGTGCTTGTGGAGGTCGGTCGGCCGCGTGCCGGAGAGTTTTTCGAGCTCGTCGCGCGAGCCCACGCAAACGGTCTTGCCGCACTTCGCGCACTTCCAGATGGGCAAGGGGTTGCCCCAGTAGCGGTTGCGGCTGATCGACCAGTCGCGCGCGCCCTCGAGCCACTTCCCGAAGCGGCCGTCCTTGATGTGGCCCGGCATCCAGTAGATCTTCGCGTTGGCGTCGAGCATCGCCTTCTTGACCGGGTCGATCTTGACGAACCACGAGCCGATGGCGCGGTAGATGAGGGGGCTTTCGCAGCGCCAGCAGTGCGGGTAGGCGTGCAGGTACTGCTCGCGCTTGACGAGCTTGCCTTCGGCCTTGAGCCGCTCGATGATGGGCTTGTCCGCGTCCTTGACGTAGACGCCCTTCCAGTCGGGCACTTCGTCGGTGAAGCGGCACTCGGCGTCCACCGGGCAGATCGTGGGGATGCCGGTGCCGCGCAACGTGTTGTAGTCGTCCTCGCCGAAGCCGGGGGCCGTGTGCACGATGCCGGTGCCGTCTTCCGTGGAGACGTAGTCGGCGGCGTAGACGCGGAAGGCGCCGGAGGCGCGGTGCTTTTCGAAGTAGGGGAAGAGCGGCTCGTATTCGGCGCCGACGAGTTCGCGTCCTTTCTTGCGCCAGACGATCTGGAGCGACGCGGGTTCCTTGTAGTACGCGGAAAGGCGCGCCTCGGCCATGATATAGGAATCGTCGCCGTCCTTCACCTTTACGTAGTCGATGTCGGAGCCGACGGCGAGCGCCAGGTTGGACGGGAGCGTCCACGGCGTCGTGGTCCACGCGACGAGGTACGCGTTCGCCTCGCCCTTCACGGCGAAGCGGACGGTGATGGCGGGATCGTGCACGTCGCGGTAGCCGCCCAGCTGGAGCTCGTGGTTCGAGAGCACCGTCGAGCAGCGGGGGCAGTACGGCATGATGCGCGAGCCTTCCTCGACGAGGCCCTTGTCCCAGAGGCTCTTCACGACCCACCAGATGGACTCCATGTAATCCGGGTCCATCGTCTTGTAGTCGTGGTCGAAGTCGACCCAGCGGCCGGCGCGGGTCATGATGCGCCGCC
>CAYZZW010000008.1:0-76169 GCA_964482955.1 uncultured Treponemataceae bacterium
CCCTCCCCGCCGCGCTTCGTATCTCGTCGACGCTACCACCCGCTTCCGGGTGTCCTGACGTGGGGTGGGGGGCCGCGGGGGGCCGCGCACCGCGGATTGCGGGTCCTTAGCGTCCCCTTTCCTCCCGCCACTTCGCGAGCGCCGCCGTCTCGTAGCTCAATGTCCGCTTCGGGCAGGCGTCCACGCAGTGGCCGCAGCCCACGCAGCGCAGGCTCGCCACGGGCTCGCCCCGTTCGGCCGACGGCGAGATCGGAATGTCCATCGGGCAGGCTGTGTCACAGGCGCGGCAGGATATGCACGTGGCCACATCGGTGCGGATGCGCTGTCGTCCCAGACGAGCTATCAAGGCGAGCGCCGTGCCGAGCGGACAATACTGGCAGTAACCCCGCCCGCTCCAGAGCGCCCAGAAGACCATGGCCACGAGCAACTCGAGCGACAGATACTTGATCGTCTCGAGCGTCGCCAAAAAATCGCCATTGCCCGGCGGGTTGAACCCGAGCGCGCGCGCCAGCCACCACGAGCTCAAGCCCAGCGCCACGAAGAAGAAGATCCAGCGGATCCACGTCAGGAATCGCCGCACGGCGGCGCTCGTCGCCTTCCTCTTCCCGACGAGCGGCAGCGCGGGCGCCCACACTTCGGCCACGAAGCCGTTGAGCAGGCAGAGCGACGAACATTGCAGGCGCCGGCCGAAGACCAACGAGCCGACGAACACGAAGAGGTTCATGGCGATGAAAAACGCGGTCGCCGCGCCCATACCCGCAAGCCCCCAGAGCGGGAGGTGGCGTTGGTAGAAGCCGGACTCGGGAACCATGACCTGCAAGCCCGTCGTGGACCACGGCAGGGGCATGGCCATGTAGTAGATCTCCGGATTGGAGAGCGCGAACGGAAGCGCGACATGGATGACGAGCGCGGCCAGGCCGAACGCGACGAGGTTCGCCTTCCGCATGCGGCGCTTCGGCCCGTTTCCGTAGATCGAATACGCGAGCGCGGCGCAGACGAGGACGAGCGCCGTCTTGAACTCGTTCTCGAAGATCTGGTACGCGCGGTGGATCAGGCGCGCCTGCCCTTCCGCCAGCTTCGGCGCCACGGCGTTGTTGAGCGTGGCGATGCCGAGGGTCAGGGCGACGTAGATCCACAACAGGACCTTGAGGAGCGTCCGCGCGCGCGAGGCATTCCGGTCGGATATCGACGGTTCCATGGGGATCAGACTAGACGGTCAGGCGTCATATCGCAAGAGTTCGGGTACGGGGTCCGTCATCGATCGTAATGGTAGCGGAAGGATATGAAGACGATTTGATCATGCTCGACGGTATAGATGATTCGATGTTCATGATTGATTCTTCTCGACCAATACCCTTTCAGGTTTTGCTTGAGCGGCTCGGGCTTCCCCGTACCTTCGAACGGGGTTCGGTCTATTTCCTTGATCAGGTCGTTGATCTTTTTGAGCAACTTTTTGTCGGTTTCATTCCAATACACGTAATCTTTCCACGCCTCGTCGGTGAACAGCTTATTCATCGCGGAGCAATTCCCGCTTTTTCGCTTTTCCGGCTTCGAATTGCGAAATAGATCTTTTGAGATGGCGGGCGTTCGCTTCGTTACCCAGGAGATAGGCGGTTTCCATCAGGCTGTTGTACTCGTCGACGGATATCAAGACAAGGTTTTCGTTGTTTTTCCGCGTGATGATCAACGGTTCGTGGTCGTTGTACACCCGATCCATGAACGTCTTGAGGTTTTGTCTCAAATCAGAATACGTGACGGCGTCCATCGAATACACCTCTTATCGTACAATATATTGTACTCCTGTATGCGCGTCAACATTTCTACGGCAATTGGCCGAAACGTTTTCAAATGCCGCCCGCGCTCTACTAGGATATAACCAGCCTGCAAAGTCACGGGAGGAATGCATGCGCTCTTTCAGACGATTGCCGACGATGGCGGTGTTGGCGCTTTCGACGCTGATCGTCTGTTGCGCGGCGTTCTTGGTCGGTTGTCCGGCCCGCGACAAGGTCGCCGCCGGAAACGGCGCAAGGACGACGCCGTCGACGCTGCCCGGCAAGCCGTCGTCGCAGATCCTCTTCCTGTCCACGCAGCTCAATCCGACGGCCGAAGCGGCGGCCATGCGCGACGTCATCCTCAAGGACTTTCCCGGCACGGTCGACTTCCGCCCCAACAACTCGAGCTACATGTTCGAAACCTTGCGCCAGACGCTCGAGCGCGACCCGAAGGCGTCGATCCTGCTCGGCGGGCTCAGGGGCGAGTTCATGGGCTTGTTCAAACAGGGGCAGCTTCGGTCCATGGCCGACACGCTGAACCGCCTGAAAAGCCGCGGATTCCAAAACAGCGTGCTCGAATCGGCGAAACTCGACGGCGAAAACCCCTACTTCGTCCCGTGGATGCAGGCGACCTACCTCTTCGCGGCGAGCAAGAAGGCGCTCGCCTGCCTGCCCAAGGGCGCCGATCCGATGACGCTGACCTACGACCAGCTCTATGCGTGGGCGGAAAACATCAAGAATGCCACCGGCTCGTACGGTCTCGGCTTTCCCGCGAGCGACCAGGGCCTCATGCACCGCTTCCTCCAAGGCTACCTGTACCCCTCCTTCACGGGGAGCACGCTCGCCAGGTTCAAGACGGAACGCGCCGCCGACATGTGGCGCTGGTTCGTCCGTCTGTGGAAGCTGGTCGATCCGCGGTCGCTCGGCTACTCGAACATGTCGGACCCGCTCCTCGCGGGCGACGTGCTCATCGCGTGGGACCACACGGCGCGCCTGGCCAAGGCGTTCGCGGAAAAGCCCGACGACTTCATCGCGATCCCCGCGCCGTCCGGTTCCGCCGGACGCGGCTACATCTCGGTCATATCCGGGCTCGCCATCCCGGCGGGATCGGGCTCGACGGCGGATCCCGAGCTTCTGGTCGACTACCTCACCGACCCGGTGATCCAGGTGCGCGCGCTCTCGTCCACCGGTTTCTTCCCCGTGGTCACGATGCCGCCCGCTTCCGTGGTGCCCAAGCACCTCAAGCCGCTCGTCCAGGCGGTCGAACGCCAGAACGCCGCTTCCGACGCCGTCCCGACCGCCCTGCCGACGGGGCTCGGGGAGCGAGGAGACGCGTACAACCGCGTGTTCCTGCTGGCCTTCTCCGACATCGTGCTCGGCGGGCTCGATATTCGCGCGACCCTGGATGCCGACGGGCAAAAACTGCAGGACATCGTCGACGAGGCGGCCGCGCCGTTCTGGGCGCCGGACGACTCCGGCGAAAAGCCGGGCAAACTTGAGTAAAGCCCCGTCGACGGGACTGCTGTCGGCGGTCTCGGTGGCGTTTTTCGCCTTCGCCGCCTTGGTGATCGGCATCGGCGCGTTCCTCGGACTCTCGCTGTCCGGCGTCGAACGCGACCTGCCGATCAAGACGACGCGGCAGCTCGACGCCGTCAGCGATTTCGTCCTCCAGTTCGAAACCCTGACGGCCCGGCTGAAAGGCTTCAGGCCGGGAGCCGCGACGGACGACGATCTCGCCGAACTGCGGTTTTCCGTCAACCGGGTCAACAACGCGATCTCGATCGCTGCCCGCGAATTCCCGAAAGGCATTCCGACGGAACTCGACGCGCTGCTCTCGGAAGCCGCTCGCTTGTCGAGCGATGTCGCCGCGGACCTCGTCCGTCTCGACGCCACCATGGCCATCCTGCTCGGCAACCGCGCGGACCTCCTCCACGCCGAGTTCAGGAACCTGCTCGCGCGGATCAACGGCGACACGATCTCCGCGCTCGGACGCATCGCCGCGGCGCTCGCGGTGATACGGAACGTCAACGCGGCGCTCGTGGCGATGGTGGCGGTCGCCGTCGTCCTCATCGCCGCGTTCCTCGCGCGCCAGAAGACGCTCATGAAGAAACTCGAGGCGAGCGAGCACGCCGCCCTCGCGAGCGCCCGGGCCAAAGGCGAGTTCCTCGCGAACATGAGCCACGAGATCCGCACGCCGATGAACGCGATCATCGGGTTCAACGCCCTTGCCCTGCGCGGCGAGCTCGATCCGAAAACGCGCGATTACCTCGTCAAGACCGAGCGCTCGACGAAACTCCTGCTCAATCTCATCAACGACATCCTCGATTTCTCCAAGCTGGAATCGGGCAAGCTCGCGCTGGAAGCCATCGAGTTCGACCTGCGCGAGACGGTGGGCAACGTGGTCATGCTGTTCCCGAGCGAAGCGGCGAAGCGCGACATCGAAGTGGCGTACATCGTCGACGGAAACCTTCCGGAACGCCTGATCGGCGACCCCTTCCGCCTGAGCCAGATCCTCATGAACCTGACCGCCAACGCGGTCAAGTTCACCGAGCGCGGCAGCGTCGCCATCCGCGCCGTTCCGAGCGACCCGATCTGCGGCCGCCCCTCCATCAGGTTTTCCGTGACCGACACCGGCATCGGCATCCCCCCCGATCGCCTGCCGCTCCTGTTCCAGTCGTTCACCAAGGCCAGCGGCGATACGGCCAGACGCTACGGCGGCACGGGCCTCGGGCTGGCCATCTCGAAGCGCCTGGCCGAACAGATGGGCGGGAACATCTTTGTCGAGAGCGAACCCGGCGCGGGCAGCGTCTTCACCTTCGTGCTGCCGTTCGACGTTCCGGCGGCGCCGGCCGCGCATCGCGAACGGCCGTTCCTGCCGAGGGGAATACGCCTGCTCGCCGTGGACGACAACCCGGTAGCGCGAGAGATCATCGAGTCGTACTTGGAGCCGTCGGGCGCGGTCGTCACGCTTGCCTCGTCGGGGGAGGAAGCGTGCGGAATCGTCGCCGAAGGCGGACCGGGCACGCCGTTCGACGCCATGCTGGTCGATTGGAAGATGCCCGGCATCGACGGACTCGAGACGATCGAGCGCGTACGCGAGCTGATCAAACCGCCTCGAACGCCCGCGATCATCATGATGAGCGCGTTCGACGCGGAAGCGGTCTTGCGCGTCGCCCATGAAAAAGGCGTCGAACGCTTCCTGAAAAAACCCTTCACCGAAGACGCGCTCGTGGAGATCGTTTCCGAAAGCGTCGCGTCGAAGCGCGAGCGGCCGGTCAGCCGTACGGCACCGGTGACCGGGGAAGCTCGGGCGGCGCCCGTGCGGAAGGGCACGCGCGTGCTCGTCGTCGACGACAACGGCATCAACGTGGATCTCATCACGGAATTGCTCTCGAGCGAAGGTTTCGATACGGAAACGGCGAAGGACGGAGAGGCGGCCTTGGCGGCCATCGCCGACCGCAGCTTTGACGCGGTGCTCCTCGACTTGCAGATGCCCGGGATGAGCGGTTACGACGTGGCGAAAGCCGTTCGGGCGATGCCGGGCAAAAACGCCCTGCCGCTCGTGGCCTTGAGCGCCGACGTCCTCGACGGCATACGCGAACGCTGCATCGCGGCGGGCATGAACGACTATCTCTGCAAGCCCATCCAACCCGACGACCTCCGCGCCACGCTCGAACGCTGGACGGGAGGGGATCGGGCGCGCGACGCCGACCGCTCGACCGCCGGCCGCGAAGACGCGCGCGCGTCGTCGGGACTCGCCGGACTCGAGGACATCGAAGGACTCGACGCCAGGGCGGGTTTGGCGCGCGTCGCGGGGAACCGGAAAGCCTACGAGCGCCTTCTTCTCGAGTTCGCCAGCCGCTTCCGCGGCTCGGCCGAAACGCTGTCGGCCGCGCTCGCCGAAGGCAGGTCGGACGAGCTTCGCGCCGAGGCCCACACGATCAAGGGAACCGCGGCGAACCTCGGTTTCGGCCTGGTAGCCGGCGGCGCGGCGGAGGTCGAGCGCGCGTCGATCTCCGGCGACTCGGAAGCGACTCGTAGGGCGATCGACGGCTTCGCCGCGACGCTCGGAAAGGCCGTCGCGTCCACGTCAGCCGCACTCGCGGATCGCGCGGGCGAAACGTCGCCGGACGGGTTCGGCGCCGCGGCGCCGGACGGATTCGGCGACGCGCCGTCCGCCGCGGCGGCGCGCGGATTCGACCGCCTCAGGGCGCTCCTCGCCGCCGGCGACTTCGAAGCCATCGCCGCCTTCGACGAAGCGAGCGACGGCATCGCCTCGTCGGAAGCCCGCGAAAAGATCCGCGCCCTCGTGCATTCGCTCGATTTCCGCCGCGCCCTCGAGGCGCTCGACACCGAACTGAGGAACGGCCACCATGTTCGAACACGATAAAAAAGACACTATCCTCGTCGTGGACGACGAGCCGATGAGCATCAAGATCCTCGGCAATCTCCTCATGGACGAGTTCACCGTGCGGGTGGCGACTTCGGGCGAAGCCGCCATCGAGATGGCGAACACGGAGGATCAACCCGACTTGATCCTCCTCGACGTCGCGATGCCGGGGGCCTCCGGCCTGGACACGTGCCGGCGACTCAAGTCCGATTTCAAGACCGCCGACATCCCCGTCATCTTCATCACCGGGATGGCGGACGACGAGGACCAGATCAAGGGACTCGACGCGGGAGCGGTCGACTACATCCAGAAACCCTTCAATCCGGCCATCGTCAAGGCTCGGGTCCGCACCCACATCGAGTTGAAGCGCCATCGCGACGACTTCAAGAACCTGTCGCTCACCGACGGACTCACGGGGATCTGGAACCGGCGCTGCTTCGACCAGTCCCTCGCGGTCGCGTGGGACTACTGCATGCGCCAAGGGACGCCCCTCTCGGTCGCCATCATGGATATCGACCATTTCAAGGCGTACAACGACCTCTACGGCCACCAGGCGGGCGACTCGTGCCTCCGCTCCGTCGCCAGGGCCGTTTCGTCTCCCCTGCGCCGGAAGACCGACATCCTGGCACGGTACGGCGGCGAGGAATTCGGGTGCATCCTGCCCGGCACGCCCATCGAAACCGCCCTCGCCATCGCCGAAAGCCTGAGGACGGTCGTCTCGAAGCTCGGGATCCCGCACCTCGGATCGAACGTCGCCCCGTTCGTGACGCTGAGCGTCGGCGTCGCCAGCATCGTGCCCGAACGTTCCTTGCCTCCGTTGAGCCTGGTCGAGGAAGCGGACAGGGCGTTGTACGCGGCGAAGGCGGGAGGAAGGAACCGGATCTGCGGCGCCGAGTCGCGCCCGGAGTCTCCTCGTCCGCGACGCCCGGACGGCGCCCGCGACCGCACTCCTCGTCGAGGACGACGACGCGAGCCGCGAACTGACCGCGGAAATCCTGGAGAAAGCCGGCTACACGGTGATAGCGACGCGCAACGGCCGCGAGGCGCTGGCGGTCCTCGACCGGGCGGACGTGGTGATCTGCGACATCCTCATGCCGATCATGGACGGCTTCGAGTTCCTCGAAAACGCCCGACGTTCCGCGGCGCCCGGCTCGATGCCGCCCGTCGTGCTCTACACGGCGACGTACACGAAGGAAGCCGACAAGTCGCTCGCGCTCGACCTCGGGGCCGACGCGTTCCTCGTGAAGCCCGTCGACGCGGACGTCCTCCTGGGCACGCTCGAATCGGTGCTGGCCCTCCACGCGGACGAGAGCGCGTCCGGCGCCCCGAAAGCCGGGGATTCCGCGGACCCGGCCCGCCCGGCGGGCGCGAAGGACCCGGACGAACTCGACATGCTCAGGCGGCACCGCGCCGCCGTCTCCGCGAAGCTCAAGAAGAAAATCAGGGACCTCGAATTCGCGACGCTGAAGCTGGCCGAGGAGCGCCTCAAGATCGACGCCGTCATCGACGCGATGCGCGACGCCTTCGGCCTCTTCGACGCGTCGTTCACGCTCAGGAACGCGAACGCCTCGTGGAAGGGCATCGTGGAGACGGTACCCGCGTTCGGCTCCCTGCCGGCCGAAATCGGGAAGAGCGTCCGGAACGCCGATCCGGACTCGGGCGATCCGCTCGTGGCGGCCATCGCGTCCTTTTCCTCCGGCGGCGACGAAGATCTCGCGCGCGAAGTCGTCGAACCGGACGGCGCGCGCAGCTTCCTCGTCAGGTGCGCGAAGATCAAGACCCTCGACCGCGGCGTCGTCGTGAGCATCGTCGACGTCAGCGACATCAAGCGCACCCACGCGGCGCTCCTGACGGCGTCTCGGCAAAACGGCAACCTCATGCGCGAGATCATGCACCGCACGCGGAACAGCCTCCAGATGGTCGTGTCCCTGCTCGAAAGCCGCCGCCGGAGCATGTCGGCGGCGGACGCCGTACTCGTCGACGACATCGAGTCCCACGTGCAGGCCCTGTGCATCGTGCAGGACCTGATCTACGCCCGGCCGGACCTCGGTGCCATCGCGCTCGGCCCCTTCGTCGACGAGCTCTTCATGGACATCTACACGTCCAAGCGCGCCGAAGGCGTGCGCCTCACGCTGTCGCTCGACGTGGACGACCTCCATGTCGGCTCGAGCGAGGCGATGGCGCTCGGGCTCGTCCTCGCCGATGTCTTCGGCGACATCGTGATCCGCCGCTACGCCCGCGCGGGAACGGGCGCGGTTACGATACGGGCGACCCCGCTCGCCGGCACGGGACTCGTCGAATTGCGCATCCTGGACGATTCGCCGTGCGTCGATCCCGCGCCGACGGACGCGGCCTTCGAGGACTTCGCGTACCGCGTGGCGACGACCCAGCTCGGCGGCCGCTTCAGGCGCGTATCCGCCCGCGAGTGCGTGTTGGAGTTCGAAGCCGCGGCCAGGTCACTATGGAATCGAGATTGAAAGATACGACCATGAAGACACGCCTCATCTGAAAAACAGGCACTCAAGCGGTTGATTGACGAAGTCGCGCAGCGAGATAATCGGAGAGGAGGGTATGCTCTAATCGAAAACGCACTCGGCCGTTGCTATCGACTTGACTCTATCGACGCTCGTCGTCTTGGACGTTAATGAGTTCCAGTCTTTCTTTAACGACGTGTCCTAATTCCACGCGACAATCACGTCGAACACCGCCTTGAGACCATCGTTCCGGGAAACCGCAGGCGGAACGAAAAAAAGTGTCCGGTGAGTTTATGCAGCTGGTCAGCAGGAAGAAGTCATGCTTTACTGCATGCGTATTTTAGCTAGACTACGGACACGGAGGAGTAATCCATGAAACGAGTCGCAAAATCAATCTTTTTAACAGCCCTGCTGGCGGTACTGTTCCTATCAGCTTGTGACAATCAAGGTGATACGGAACAACCCAAGCATACGCTAACCTACGACGCAAATCATTCGACCGCCGGCACTGCACCCACGCAACAGCAATTCATTTCGGGAGACACCGTACTGATATCAGATAATTCTGGCTCACTTGAACGAACCGGTTTTACATTCACCGGCTGGAACACCATGTCGAACGGCGAAGGAACGGATTACTCTTGCGACAGCAGCCATGTAATGAGCTCCGGCATTACCCTGTACGCCAAGTGGACAATCAATCCGCTCGGCGGAACCGGCGATTTCAGTTTGAAAAACACATGGAACGTGGCCATCGGTACGACCATCTTCAATAATCTGGTTTTCACAAATGATAGCGCTACCATTACTGCGGATTACCCCGATATCGTCTACTCGTACGACAATGCCTCGAATAGTGCCATTCTTTACTGGAAATCAAAGGATGTTTTCTCAAAACTGACGTGGACTTCAACCAGTTGTGGCGGCTACCACATTCTGCACAGCGCTGAAGTTTTCAACCTTTTAGATCTTGCTACCGCAACCCCGAGCGATCTCGAGTACTACGTGTTTCCAAAACAAACGACTGCTCCGATCCTTAGTAGCAGCATACCGGCCAATGGAGCAACCGTATCGAAAACAACGACAAGCGCTAGTTTTACCTTTTCGCATATCATGAACAGCAAAATCTCTTGCACCCCTTCGGGAGCCATTGTTCCTACCGCACCGACGACCACATGGACGCATGATTTCGAAAATGGAACAAGCACGCTCAATTTCAGCAATTTTCAATTATCCGAAACCCCCGGATCGGTTTCATTACAATTTTTCTCCAGTATGACAGACCGCGACGGAAATCCATTGATCGGTACTACGATCAACTTTACGACAACCGATTAAGCCAATTTGCAGTAATCCCGGCTTTTTGCCCGCTTGATTCACTGAACTCATCGTAAACTCGAGCGGCCTGAAAGCCTTCCCGCGTCCGGCGGCGCGCTGGTATACTCGCGACGTCATGCGGTATCGGATCATGGTCGTCGAGGACGACGACAAGCTCAGGGAACTCATCGCGGCGGAGCTCGGGCGCTGGGACTTCGAGGTCGTCGCGGCCGGGGATTTCTCCCGCGTCGACGAGGAAATCGCGCTCCGCAAGCCGCACCTCGTCCTCATGGACCTCGGGCTCCCGGCCTTCGACGGACACCACTGGTGTTCGCGCGTCCGCGCCTTTTCGCTCGCGCCCATCCTCATCGTCTCCGCCCGCGACTCGAGCGCCGACCAGGTGATGGGCATGGGCATGGGGGCGGACGACTACCTCGTGAAGCCCTTCGCGCCCGAAGTGCTCGTGGCCAAGGTAAAAGCCCTCCTCCGCCGCTCGTATGACTACGACCGCGAAAGCTCCGACCGTCTGACGCGCGGCGAGCTCGAGCTCGACCTCGGGTCCTGCGTCGCGCGCCGCGGCGATTCGGCCGAGGTCCTCACCCGCAACGAGTTCCTGATCCTGAGGCGGCTCATGGAGAGCCCCGGCGCCGTCGTGGGGCGCGACGCTTTGGCCACGGCGCTCTGGCGGGACGAAGTCTTCGTGGACGACAACACGCTGACCGTGAACGTGAACCGCCTGCGCGGCAAGCTGGCCGGGCTCGGGCTGGCCGACGCGATCCGCACGGTCAAGGGCATGGGGTACCTGCTCGAATGACACGGAGGCCCCTCCTCGACGCCCTCCGCGCGCTGGCGCTCTACCTGCTCGCGCCCGCCGCGTTCGCCCTCTGCGTCTGGCTCGCGCAGGGGCCGGACGGCCGCGCGGCGTCGGCCGCCGATTGGATCTACGCCGCCTGCCTGTCCGGCGCCCTCGCCCTCGGGGCGTTCTGCGTCGACGCCGTCCTTCGCCGCGCCCGCGCGCGGGAAGCCGGCGAACGCGCGCGCGCGCTCGCCGACGATGAAACGCGGCGGCTCCGCGACGCGTGGCGCGAAGAGCGCCGGGACCGATCCGACGCGCGCGCGTACTGGGTCCACGAATTCAAGACGCCGCTCACCGCCCTGCGCCTCGCGCTCGCCGCAGGCGCCGGGGACGGCGACGCCGCCTTCCGCTCGACCGTCGAGGCGGAACTCGGGCGGCTCGAGCGCGCGCTCGAACTCTCGCTCTTCGAGTCGCGCGCGGAGAGCTTCGACCGCGACTACGTGATCGCGCAGGCCGACGTGCGCCGCGCCTGCTCGTCGGCGGCCGCGTCGCTCGCCGGCGCCTTCAACGCCGCGGGCGTGGCCTTCTTTATGGACGACTTTTCGCTTACCGCGTCGAGCGACCCGCGCTGGCTCGAGTTCGTCCTCAAGCAGCTCCTCCTGAACGCGATCAAGCACAGCCCCCCGGGCGGCCGCGTCAGGATCGGCGCGCTCGTCGACCGCGACCCCGCGGCGCCCGGGGGCGTCGCGCCCGGGATCTATGTCGACGACGAAGGATCCGGCATTCCCGCAGAAGACCTGTCGCGCGTGTTCGACCGCGGCTTCACGGGCTCCGACAGGCGCGCCGCGGCGGGCGTCGCGCGCGTGCCGGGGGCGACCGGGATGGGTCTTTACCTGGCCCGCACGCTCTGCGAGCGGCTCGGGCACGGTCTCCGCGCGGAGAACCGCGCCGCGGGCGGTTGCCGCTTCGTCGTGACGTTCCCGCCCTCGACCGGCCATTACGATCCCGCGGTCAAGCTTACGAAACCGTAAGACGCGCGCTCGCCGATGTAAGCCCGATCGATGGATTGGACGCGGCTCCGGGCGCTACCCTCTCCCCGTACGCTTATGAAGGAGGTACACGCATGAAGCCCATATTGCGCGCCCGGGGCATCGGGAAGGTCTACGGTACCCGCGGGTCGAGCTTCGCCGCGCTCGACGGAGTCGATCTCGACGTCGACGCGGGGGAGTTCACGGGGATCATGGGTCCGTCCGGCTCGGGAAAGACGACGCTGCTCAACCTGCTTTCCGCCATCGACCGCCCGACCGCGGGGTCGATCCTCTTCGAGGGACGGAACCTCGAAACCATGACCGGCGCGGAACTCGCCGCGTTCCGACGCGACCGCCTCGGGTTCGTGTTCCAGGACTTCAACCTGATCGACACGCTCACCGTGCGAGAGAACATCGTCCTGCCGCTCGCGCTCGCGGGCAGGCCGGCGGCCGCCCAGGCCGCGGCCTGCGACAAGCGCGCGGGCGAGCTCGGCATCCGCGACGCGCTCGACAAGTACCCGACGGAGATCTCGGGCGGCCAGAAGCAGCGCGCCGCCGCGGCCCGCGCGCTCGTCGCGGAACCGGCCCTCGTGCTCGCCGACGAACCCACGGGCAACCTCGACTCGAGATCCTCCGCGGATCTCCTTTCGTGCCTGCGCGGGCTCAACGAAAGCTCGGGGGCCACCATCCTCATGGTCACGCACGACGCCTTCGCCGCGAGCTACTGCGACCGCATCGTCCTCCTCAGGGACGGGAAGGTGCACGGCGAGCTCCGCCGCGGCGGCGGGGACGCGGACGGGCGTCGCGCGTTCTTCGACCGGATCATCGAAGCCCTGCGCTCGCTCGAGGGAGGCGCGCGATGACCGCGCTCGGCCTGGCCTGGAGGAACGTGAGCCGCTCGTTCACGTCCTACGCCTTCCATTTCCTGTCGATCGCGCTCAACGTCTTCGTCTTCTACCTTTTCGATTCCTCGCGCCACGACCCGACCATCAAGGCGATCGTCGACCTGAACGCCGCCTACGGCCTCGGGATGCTCGTCGCCGCGGGCGTCATCGCCGTCTTCGCGGCCGTCTTCCTGTGGCATTCGACCTCGTTCTTCCTGCGACGCCGCTCGCGGGAACTCGGGCTCTACGTCCTCTTCGGCGTGCCCTCCGCACGGGTGTCGTTCGCGTTCTTCGCGGAGACGATGATCTCCGGGCTCTTCGCGCTGGCCCTCGGCCTGGGGGCGGGCATCCCGTGCGGGAAGCTCTTCCTGATGACCGTGCTCCGCATCCTCGGCGTGGACGCCGCCGTGGGCTTTTCGGTGCAGCCGGCCGCGGTGGCCGACACCTGCGCCGTGTTCGCCGGGCTCCTCGCCGTCGCGTCCGCGGCGGCCGCGTGGCGCGTGTACCGCTTCCGCCTGGTGGACAGCTTCCGCGCCGAACGGCAGCGCGAGGCCCTCCCCCGCCGCGCCCTCGTCCTCGGCGCGCTCGGAGCCCTCGTCATCGCCGCCGGCTACGCGTTGGCCGCCACCACCACGGGCGCGAATCTCGGGACCAACTTCCTCGTCGTGAGCCTCCTCACGGTCGCGGGCACCTGGGGCTTCGCCCGCGGCGGCGCCGGCCTCGTCGTGCGGGCGCTCAAGACAAGCAGCCGGATCACGGCGTCGGGGCCGCGTCTCCTCGCGCTCGGCGACCTCACCTTCCGCGTCGGGTCGTACGCCCGCGTCGTCTTCGCCATCGCCATCGCGAGCACGGTCTCCATGGTGGCGCTCGGCGTCGGCTCGAACCTCAAGGCGTCGCTCTCGTTCGAGCTCGAGCGCGCCACGGCCTTCACCATGAGCTACTCGGGCTCCCTTCCCATCGACGGAGCCAAAGCCGCGCTCGAGGCCAACGGCGCGCGGGTGACCGCGACGGGCGAAGCGCGCGTCCTGAACGCCGAATGGGTCAACCGCGACGTGCGCGGCGCCGATTACAATCCGAAAAACGTCCGCGTCTTCCCGGCCGACGATTACCTGGCCCTGCTCGCGGGCCGCGACCGGACCGACGCGAGCGCGCTCCTTTCGTCGCTGCCGGACGGGGCGATGGCGGTGGTGGAGTACCTCGACGACCGCGCCGCTTCGTTCCTGCGCTCGGATTACTCCATACGGTTCGTCGGCGCGGACGAGGCGCGCGACGGCCTCCGCGTGGCGGGACGGCTCCCCAAGCCCGGCATTTCGCAGACCCCCGGTTGTCTCACGCTCGTCGCGCCGCAAGGGTATTTCGACGCGCTGGCCGCGGACTATCCCGACGCGCTCGGCTGGTTCCGCGGCGTCTCCATCGCGGACCCGCGGCGCGGCGCGGCCGCGGCCAAAGCGCTCGAGGCGACGGCCGGCGTCGAGGACTTCCTGTCGGTCACGCGCTGGCTCGAGATCATCCGGATCTACGACCTCATCTTCTTCGTCGGGCTCCTCATCGGCCTCGTGTTCCTCTTCTCGTCCTGCTCCATCCTGCACTTCAAGCAGCTCATGGACGCGGCGGACGACGAGCGGCGCCACGAGATCCTCTTCAAGATCGGCCTCTCCCGCGCGGACGCCCGGCGCCTGGCCCGATTCAAGGTGCTCCCGACCTACGCCTTGCCCCTCGGGCTCGCGTGCCTGCACTCCGTCGTCGCGCTCTCGGTCATGGGCCGCGTGATGGACGAGCGCTTCGGCGTCCAGATCCTCTGCGTCGTGTCGGCCTTCGCGCTCGCCTTCCTCGCCTTCGGGGCGATGACGACGCGCGCCACCTATGCACTCATGACGCGCCACGCGCCGGCCGAAGCCCCGACGTAGCCGTCCTCCCGTCCCGCGTTCCCGCTCCCCTTTCCGAGACCATTCCCGATTACCGCGGCGCCCGAAACCGGGCGCCCGGGATCGGCATACCCGTACGCCTTCAGCAAGGAGTCACCCTATGCGCGCACCGCGCCACGCCTTCGCCATCGCCGCCTTCGCCATCGCCTCGAGCCAAGCCGGGCTCTTCGCCCAGACGAGCGCCTTCACCCTCTCGGTACCGGCCGACCTCGCGCTCGGAAGCCTGTCGATCGGCGTCAACATCCTGCCCTACGCGTTCCCGCCCGCACCGATGGCCACACCGTCCGCCGACGACCTGCCATCCTTCGACGCCGCGTGCGTCCTGCCCTACTCCAAGACGCAAGACGACGTCTCGAGCTGCGGCGCCTACGCCGCCCTGCTCCTGCCGGCGAGCGCGCTTCTCTTCGTCCGACGGGACGCGGACACGATGCTCACCTACGCCGCGATGTACGCGGAAGCCTTCGCGCTGACCTACGGCATCAAGGATGCCATCAAACGCGCGGCGCCCCGAGCCCGTCCCTATGCGTACGCGGATTCCTATCCGGCGGAGCTCGAGGAGGAAGCATACGAAAGCTTTCCGTCCGGGCACACGGCGCTGGCCTTCATGGGCGCCAGCTTCCTCACCGCCGCTCTCGTCTTCGAGGGAGCACCACGCGAGTATACGATTTCCTTCTCGGCTGGCGCGTACGCCGTCGCGGGAAGCATCGGCGTCATGCGCGTGACGGGCGGCACCCACTTCCCGACCGACGTCGTCGCGGGCGCCTTCATCGGGAGCGCCGTCGGCTGGCTCGTCCCCGCCCTGCACCTTCGCCGCGCGACGGACGCCAACACGTCCGACGCCACCTTGATGATCGCCGGACCTTCGATCGGACTCGTTATTCCGCTTTGGTAGAAGATCGAAACCGGGAAGCTCAAGGAAGTCGTCTGACGGGATCGGGCCGGCATTCCGCACGATGCTATAAAACAGTCAATATGTCCAATATCTCTACTGTTTAAACCGGTTTAACCGCGTTTCCGGGAAAGCGCCGACATATTTTACGATAATTTCACATTTCAAGTAATATTTATTCACGCAAGACCGATAAAAAAACTAAGCACCCGCGCGTGTACTTGGCCGTCCGTACGGACGGCCACCACGGAAGACTCCGGATCTTTCCCACAAAAAAAGGCCGCGAAACTTCGTTGGGCGAAGTCCGCGACCAAAGGGTAGCGGTTTAATTATGGCGTTACAATATGTACTTTACAAGAACCATCTCGCGACGAGCGAGGATCCGTACTTCGTGCACAGCCAGTGCTCGGGTATCGTCGAATGGGACGATCTCCTTGACGTCATGGCAAAAGGGCGTACCACGCTCTCGAAACCGGACATAACCGGCTGCATGCAGCTCTTCGTGGAAGAGCTCCAGAAATTGCTGGCCGACGGGCGAAACGTGAAAACGCCCTTCGGCACCTTCTACGTCCGGGCCCGCGGCACGATGGGCGACGAAACCACGCCGTTCACGCCCGGTTCGGCGACCGGGAACCATTCGCTCCGAATCGGCTGGCGTCCCGATCAGGATTTCGAACGCGCAATCCTGGCCGGGGTGACGCTCAAGCGGCTAGAAAGCTTCGACCGAACCATGCCGGTGCTGCACCGCGCCAACTCCGTCCGCGACGACGGCGTGAACGCCGCCCTGCCCGGCGACTTCCTCCGGATCTCCGGGCTCAGGCTCAAGTTCGATCCCGCCAACACGAACGAAGGCGTGTTCTTCGTGAACGGCACCGAAACCCGCGCCGTGCAGTACGCGGAGATCAAGCCGAAGACCCTCATCGTCGAGGTGCCCAAAGACCTGCACGCGGGCGAATACGCCCTGGCCGTGAGATCGATGGAAGGCGGCAAGACGTTGAAGGAAGGCATCTTGCCCGCCAACTTGGTCGTCTCGTAGTACGAATCCCGCCCGAGCGGGATGATCGGCTCCCCGGCAACGGGGGGCCTTTCCATTTGCATTCCAGGAACGCGAACACGTTCCTTGTTGACGCGCGGCCGATTCCAACTTACAGCGCTACCGATTCCAACTTTAAGCATGACCAGAATCCAACTTGGAACACGACTCGATTCCAACTTGGACCATAACCCGATTCCAACTTGGAATACGACCCGATTCCAACTTGGACCATAACCCGATTCCAACTTGGAACACGACCCGATTCCAACTTGGATTGCGCCTGATTCCAAGTTGGTTTGCGATTGCCTCTCACTTGGATTGCGACACGATTCTAGCTTGTACCGCAACTTATTCCAACTTACACTACAATTAGGTTCCAACGTATTACATACTTCCCCTAACTTGGATTACGACCTAAATCAACAATCGAATAGACCTCCGACATAACAGTTCACCAAAACAAATTCCGTCATCGCGTTATGGGGCTAAACGGTTTTAAAGCGATGCACTTTATCAGAATTAGTTCAGACTAGTTTGATGAATTCATCAATCGATAATCCCGATTGCCTGATGATAGCTCTCAAGGTTCCGGTATCAAGTTCACGATGATCGGGTACTATTACTTGTGTAAATGGATCGGTCTTTTTCAAAACGATATGGCTGCCCTTTTGCCTTATAACTGAGAAGCCTACCTTCTGAAGCGCCGAAATGCATTCACGGCCGGAAATCCGGGGCAGATGACTCATACGGCTACTAGGATTGAATCGAATTTTTCCGCCGGTATGGGAATACCTTGATCTTGAAGAGCGAGCGTATATGCTTCAATCGCCTCTTTGATATTATCGATCGCCTCTTCCTTGGTTTGTCCCTGGGATATGCAACCAGGAAGGCTCGGACATTCGACGACATAGTATCCATCTTCGCCTGGATATACGAAAACCTGCCGCATATGGATCCTCCTCACACTCATAATATATCGCAATCGAATCTATGTCTGCTCGGTCTTGTCTTTCCGACGATCGCGGCTTATCCTCGCTGGCTGTTTAATCGCCGCCGCTACCGGTAATCAAAAATCCTAAGTGATTTTAGAGTTCGAAGTAATAATTTAGACGTTTTTGCGCTACAGTTCCAGCCATGGACATCCCACGCATTTTCAATATCGCCGAGAGCGCCCACCGCATCCACAACCCGATCACTCCGGACAAGCTGGCCACGCTCGGGGCGGCGCTGCGCATGAAACCGGGAAACCGCGTACTCGACCTCGGCAGCGGCTCGGGCGAGATGCTCTGCACCTGGGCGCGCGACCACGGCATACGTGGTACCGGGATCGACAAGAGCGCCGTCTTCAGCGAACAGGCCACGCTCCGGGCGAAAGAACTCGGCGTCAGCCAGCAGGTGACGTTCATCCATGCCGACGCCGCCGGCCATGTTTCCGCGGAGAAGGCGGACGTGGCGGCATGCGTCGGCGCCACGTGGATAGGCGGCGGCGTGCGCGGCACCATAGAACTGCTTGCGCGCAGCCTCGTGCCGAACGGGATTATCCTTATCGGCGAGCCGTTCTGGCTGCGCGTGCCGCCCACGGAAGAGATAGCCAAAGGTTGCCTGGCCACGGCGATCGCGGACTTCCTGACGCTTCCGGAACTGCTCGCGTCGTTCCGGAACTTCGGCTACGACGTGGTCGAGATGGTGCTGGCCGACCAGGACGGCTGGGACCGCTACGAGGCGGCCAAGTGGCTCACGATGCGCCGCTGGCTCGACGGGAACCCGGACGACGAACTCGCGGTCGAGGTGCGGCACAAGCTGGACACGGAACCGGCGCGCTACGCCACATACACGCGGGAATACCTGGGCTGGGGCTTGTTCGCGCTGATGAAGAAGTGAAACCGATAGCGAATAGATCGAAGCACCCGACAAACCACCGCATCCCTTAAGGAGTACTGAATGAATCCGGACGTGTTGGCGAAAACCTTCGGCCTGGCGGAAAAAAACAGGCTCAATATCGGCATTTTCGTAGACTCGCTCGATAAAGACTTGAGAAGAACGTGTTTCTGGGTAGATTGGCTGCAGAACATGAAAAGCCATGTCTTCGATAGCAAATCGCTGACGATCGAGGAAATATCGGAGTTCTCCACGGACAACAACCCGGGCATATTCTATCGCCTGCTGTCCCTGCACGACGCGCGGAACGCGCTGGACCGGTCAAAAAGCTATTTTGACCTTCGAACCTTCGACATGTTGATCGTTAATCGTGACCTGTTGAACGAGGATCCCTGGTTCAACGGCGACCTGCAGATCGCGTATTTCAAAAGGATATTCCACTCATACTTGAGGGAATGGGTCGAGGACGGCGGGATTCTCCTGATCGACCCGCAATGCACCCATTGGACCTTGAAACAAGAATGCTACGATATGCTGGATTATCTGCTCACCAAAGACAGGACGGCGAAGCGGGCCGTCAAAACGAGCACGCTTTATATGAAAGAAGACGAAAAACGCCTGCCGCAGACGGTCCCCGCCTCGCCGCGCTTTTCCGATTCCGAGTATTGTTCCGGATGCGGCGGTCTCGAGGTGAACCTCGATCCGGACAACCATGAGATCATGAACCCTTTGACCTGGTTTCCCGCATGGTATCGATTGAAGTGGATGGAGCCCCAGAGGATAAGCGCGCGGATCGGCATCGGATACATAAAGGCGAAACGCGGCTTGAAACCGAAAACCATCGCCACGGACGCCCTGAAAAGGGAATTGATCGACGTATTCGAGGCGGGGAAAGGAATCATCGTCGTTTCGACCATCTACCTGCCGTTGGTCGAACGCAGGGAGTTCGTCCTCAATTTGGTGAATTGCGCCTTCTTGACGGCCATCGCGAAAAAGAACCCGACGTTGAAGGAAAAGGAAATCATCCGCGCGAGGCGTCGATTCCTGGCCACGGAATCGACCGACGAATGGGAACGTATCCTGATGTTGATAGCCAACGTGGCGGGCGCGTTCGCCTCCCAACTATTGAAGTAAAGTGTCAACGGTTTTCCCGTTATCGCGACCCGGAATCACCGGTTGGAGACGACATGGTAGAGGATTCGATAGACGGACTCGTCAAGCGGCTTTCCGCGCTTCCGCACGTGGAGGCGATTGGCCTCAGCAGCAATCCGCTCCCGAGGCATAAGAACGATGGCGACATCGACTTGTTCATCTACTGCTCGTCGGTACCGGAAGTACGGGAACGGATCGAGCGCTATCCCGCAGAACTGAAGACTGTTACGACCTTCAAGCCGGGCGTTTTCAAGAACGACACGTGGGGCGACGCCGACTATACCGAGATAGACGGCATCGAAACGTGGCTCATGTATTTCAACACAATTGACGTGGCGCGCCATTACGAGGAAATACGGCAAGGCATTCGCGCGGAACGCGACAACGGGTTTTACCCCACCGGCCGATTGGCCATGTTCGAAAACATGACCATCCTGCACGAAAAGGGATCGTTCTTGCGCGACTTGAAAGACGGGCTGGCACCGTATCCCGCGGCCTTGAAGAAAAGAATACTGGAGAGCTCCATCGAACTGATGATGGACGAGGAAGACCTTGCGCGCGCGTGTGAGCGGAACGACGTGCTCTTTTTCCATGTTTCGATCGACACCGCCCTGGACGCGATACTGCAATTCCTGTTCGCGCTCAACGAACAGCTCTTTCCGAGCAGGAAGCGGAACATCGCATATTTGGAAAGCTTCAAAACGACACCTCGCGATACGGTGAAAAGAATGAAAAACATCATTAGACTGGGATCATCGGAAAGAACGCTTCAGAAAGGATTCGACGAGTTCAAGAAACTGCGGAAGGAGTGTCTCGGATTGTCGGAAATCGGCGTTCAACAATAGCCGTGATTGTGCCCTGAAACCGCGCAAGTCAACGCAGGCGAGGTGGTCAACCGTGAATTTCAAGGAATACCTGTCGACGTTTCCATCATTCGATTTATCGCGGTGCAATCTCAGAAAAATCCACAAAAGGGACGCCGGGGACATTTTCACATACTATCGCAACGAGAACGTCAGTCGATATCTCGACTGGAACGGGCCTGCTTCGGTCAAAGATGCGATGAACATCATCGAAAAATGGAATCTCGGGTTCAAGCACGATCGGATCATCAGATTCGCCATCACGGAAAAAACGTCCAAAAAGGTAATCGGAACGATATTCCTGAACGGATTCGAAGGGAAACGAGCGGAAGTCGGCTATGAACTATCCGAAGCCTACTGGCGCCGCGGAATCATGAACGAAGCATTGGGAAAAATCATCGAATTCGGATTCGGCACCATCGGCAGAAACAGGATTCAGGCGACCGTCGCTCCTGAAAACACGGCTTCCGAACGGCTGCTCGTCAAGAACGGCTTCAGTTTCGAGGGAGTGTTGAGGAATTACGAGACCAACCATGATACGAATATTACAAAAGACATGAAACTGTTTTCGATCATCAGGAAATAAAGAGGCGATCAACCAGGCGAAGCGCGCGATCGACAAGCATATTATCAGGTAGAAGCTTCCGCCTCGCCCGAACCGAATCTTCCGATCAGCTCCTTGTCCACCAACGAACTGGCCAGGATGGCGAAGAGCTCCTGGCCGGGAAGCACGCGCTTTTCCATGGGCTCGAAGCCGCGATCGAAGGCGTCGAAGCCGGACGGGTCCACGGCGTACGCGGGGCTCTCTTCGAACACGAAGGTCTTGCCATCCAGAATGCCCGGTTCGAGTTCGAGGACCAGCATGCCCGTCGGATAACGTCCGCGGGCGTCCGCGATGCGGTAGCGGGCGCAGCTCTTGAAGCCGTAGGTGACGTAGTTACCGGGGTTCCCGTAGATGATGATGGCCTTATGGCCGGCTTCTTTCGCCGCGCGTATCGAATGCTCGATGAGCATGCTCCCAAAGCCTCGGCGTTGGAAGTCCGTATCGATACTGACGGGGCCGAAGGTGATCGCGTCATACGCCCGTCCCACATTGTCGACGAGCTTCGACTTCGCGTACATGATATTCCCGATAATCCGCCCGTCGAATTCGATCACGAAGTCGAGGTCCGGGAGGAAGTCGGGATGGCTCCGCAGGACATGCGTCAGGTAGTGTTCGTCGCAGCCGGGCACATGCAGGTTCCAGAAAGCGCGCTTCGTGATCGCTTCCACGGCGCGATGGTCTGCCTGAGTTTCGTTGCGGATGACGACGTTCATGCTTTACCTTCCTGGACTTGGAGCTCGTCGAGTATTTCCGACAGACGGCCGCACAGATACAGAGGCAATGAGAGCAGGTTAAAATCAGTGCCCGACATTTCGATTTTCTGGAAACCGCACTGATTCAAGTCGAAACGGATGCCGAGCGGCGCTTTCTTTTCTTGCACGAATTGCCGGAGCGATTTGAGCGTACCGCTTTTACCAGACTTCACTTCGACGGGGATGATGGAGAGGCCGCGCGAAACGACGAAATCCAGTTCCGCGTTGCCCGAGCGGGCTTCGCGCAGCCAGTAGAAGAGTTCGGGATCGCGGGTATGATCGATGCCGGCGAGCAGTTCCTGCGCCACGAACTGTTCGGCCAGCGCTCCCTCGTTCACGAGTTGGCGCTCGTCCATCGCCTGCACCTGCGGCCACTGGAGGCCGAGTTGATAATTCAAAAGCCCGCAGTCGAGGGCCGCGAGCTTGAACACTCCCTCCTCGGCGTTCGCGCGCAAGGGAAGCCCGCTGCAATGCGAATGCGTGATCCGGGTGTACAGTTTCGCCTTGACGAGCAAGTCGAGCGCCTTGCGGGTTTCGGCGGAACGCTCGTCGCCCGCAAGCTTGGTGTACTGGATCTTGCGGCCGACGAACATCGGCAGCGAGCGGTACACCTTTTGGAGCCGCGCCAGTTCGCCCTTTTGCGCGTACTTCGCGAAGTCGTCGATGTACGTATCCACGATGCTTCCCTGGACTTGTTGCACCGCCTTGAAGGATCCCGATTCGCAAAACGCCGCGACGGCCTCGGGCATCCCGCCCGTTACGAGGTATTCGCGCTGGCGCAAAAGCAGGTTTTGGTGCCGGGAGTCGGCGATCGGCTCGCGCCACGGCATGCGGCGCAGGAACTCGTGCAATTCGGGATCGCGGACACGCAGGAACTCCTCGAAGGACATCGGCCCGAGATGGCTGTAGATGACCCGGCCGACCGGCATGCCGGAGGCGTTCTCCGACAACGCGAACTCGAGCAGGGAGCCCGCGGCGACCACGGCCAGGTTCGGGTAGTCTTCGTGGAAATAGCGCAGGCACTGAATCGCCTCGGGTATGGCTTGCACCTCGTCGAGGAACAGAAGCGCGTCCGGTCGATTGACGAACTCTCCCGTCAGCCCCTCGAGTTCGGCGATGATCCTGCGCATGTCCCGTGACTTGAAGGCTTGCGTCAACTGGAGCTGGCGCTCGAGATTCAGTTCGAAGAGGGTAAGGTCCGCTTCCTTGGCAAACAGGCGAACCAACGTGGATTTACCGACCTGTCGGGCGCCCCTGAGTACCAGCGGCTTGCGCCGCGGGCTCTGAAACCAGTCAGTAAGGTGTTTAAGCGCATTTCGGTGCATAATACCCCCTTATTACATCACATTCAATGTTAAAATAAGGGGGTGTTTCCGTCAACAGGCGTTTTTAGCCCGTCTGGCGATGGTATAGATGTTCCGTTTGGCCGCGCCGCGTTCGAAGCGGGCAAGAAGGCGTTTCGCCTCGATGAGTTTGTCGTAGTAGAGGTATTCGCGGCGTTCCGCCACGTAGCGGTCATGGAGGCCGCGCGCCGTTTCCAGCCGCTTCGTCCAGATGTTCCGTTCGTTGTCCGTGAAGTCCGCGCGTTCGTACGAAAAGCCGTTCCGTTCGAGGGCGGTTTCGAGGCGATTCGGGCCGCCGTCCGCGGGCGCGGCGTAGTCGGTATACGTGCACACGATCTATCCGCCCGGGGCCAGCATGCCGTCCAGCGCGACAAGGGACGCGTCGAGGTCCTGGCAAAAGTAGAGGCTGTCCACGAGCAGGAAGGCGCCGACTTCGCGCAGGTCAAGGTGGGCGAAGTCGTTCAGGTCGCCGACGAGCCAGGTGACGCGGCCGTTCTTCGTCTTGGCGATCTCGATCATCCCTTCGGACTTGTCGATGCCGACCGTCTTCCGCCTCAGTTCCGTTTCGAAATGCGACGTCAGGCCGCCCTTGCCGCATCCGAGGTCGACGAGGGTGCCGGGATGCCTGGACAACTGCGCCTTCAGGTGCTCCAGCTGCGGCAGGTCGACCATGCTGTCGTTGTCGAGGCCGACGCCTTTCGACGCCTGGTACGCGCGCTCAGCCTCGCTCTCGCGTCCCACCGCCACGCCGGTTTCATAGTAGTAGTCCACGTGCCGCTTGTACGCATCCTTGACGCCGGCTTCGGTCACGTCGAGTACGTCGCCCGAACGGGCGATGTATCCGGCATCGACGAGTTCCCGGACGCCCTGCCCCGCTACGTCCGCGCCAAGCTCCGCGTCGAAAAAGCGGCAGTAGCGCGCCGGAACCTCGGCCTCGGTCAGGCGCTCGTCGTTTTCGCTCAAAAGCCCGAGCATGATGAGAAGGAGATCGGTTGTATTCATAAAGAAGCTTCCTTGGATTATTTCATTTCTTCCGCACGCACGCGCAATAGCCGTGCGTGATCATGCAATAGCCGCCGCAGATCGTGAACAAGCCCCAGAAGATCGGCCGGTCCAGAACTGCGAGCAAACTCGGCCGATCCGTCAGGAAGGGCACTTCGTAGATGCCGTAGGCCAGCACGAGGCACCCTACCGTCATGGCGACGTGCCCGAGGAGCGCGTTGACGCGCGGAAAGCGATCCCAGCCGATCCACAAGCCCCAGGCGACGAAGAACGCGCCGAGGACGATACCGACGATACGCGCGGGCGTCCGGTCCATTGCGAACTGGACCGTGCACAGCGCCATGACCGCGACGCCGATAAAAAACGTGATTTTCGCCTTCACGCGACTATCCTCCGCGGAACTGCCGGTACGATGCGCCGGCTCATTTCGATTTGTCGTCCTTTTCGTTGCCGTGCTTGAAGTGCCCGGTCACCTTGGCCAGGAACAGTTGCAGCTCGTACGCGTTGTCCATGTCGATGACCCGCAGGAGCTTGTTGTAGTCCTTCCCCGTAATCGTAGCGACCGGCTTGCCCTTGCAGGTCAGGATGGCGCTCTTGTCCTTGACGAGCTTGTAGCCGAACGGCTTTTCGTCGAACAGGATGTTCCGTTTGTCTTCCATATCGCGAGAGTATATCACGAAGGTTCGGGTTCATCGCGTCGAAGCTTTGTTGTAAAGCACTGGCGTCTTGCATTTCCATGTGCGCCACAACGCTTCATCCATCAACAGTTCGGCCATAAAACGGCTGACATTGATTCTGCTGGTCGTTCCGGCGTTGAATATAGGGCTTCTGACCGGAGACTGGCAGACTTCGTATGGACTCTCGCCTGCTTCGTCGATCAAGGTATCGGGCCGTACCGCCACCCATTCCATCGTTTCATCGCCCTCGCCACCCCGCTTGACCAGGTAATCCGCGGCCAGGACATTGTCGCGATGTGGCGGCAACAGCAGCTTCAGTAAAGCCAGGACGACTCTTTCTACAACGGTGTTTTTCTCGCCGATCGATGCGTTCGTATACGCCGTCGTGCTCATGAGAATGAGCTTTACCTTCCCGCCGGTATTCTGGCCGAGCGCCTCGCGTATCCGTCGTATCGTATCGAACACCAGATATCGTGGCTTTCCGAACAATCCTTTGAAGGTGATATTGTGGCCAAGGCACGAGACAATGGCATCGCAATTTTGCACGAGGGCACGCAGCTCCGCATCCGTCAATTCGGTTATGCTTCCCCGCACGGTTTCAACCAGCGGATTACCGAGGATTTCTTCGGACAGCGTCGCGTTCGCCCTGATGAGCATACGAACCTGCACGTGTCGTTCAAGCAACTGACGGACGACCAGTTTCCCGGTCGCGCCGCTCGCCCCCAGCACCAATACTCTCATGACTCACCTCGCTCTTTATCGGAATGAGAAGGAACTGCGACGTAATCGAACACCTCGCCGATCTTGACCCCGAAGGCGTCCGCGATGCGGAACGCCAGCTCGAGCGAAGGCGAATACTTGTTCCCCTCGATGGCCACGATGGTCTGGCGGGACACGCCCGCCTTGTCCGCGAGCTGCTGCTGGGACATTTCCCCCGCGAAGAAACGCAGCTCGCGGATACGGTTGGTGATGGCCTTCGCGTCAGCCATTGTTCACGCCCCGTTTGTAGAGCCTGAGCTGCGCGGCGCCCTCGAGCAGGGAGCCCGCGCCCAAAGACAGGAACAGCACGTTGAGCATGAGCGCCACGGGGAAGCCGAGCGCCAAAATGACGATCGAGGCGATGAAGCCCATGCCCGCCACCGCGTAGCCCGCCTTGAGCGACCTGAGCTCGATGAGCCGGCTCATCTCGTCCTCCACCATCTCCTGGGCCACCTCGCGCTCCACCGCTTGGTCCGAGCACGTTTCGTCTTGCAACTTCCGCCTGACCGCCGCGCCCACGGCCACGCCGATGGCCAGCCCTATCTGGCCGAGTATCGCCGCGCCCACCCCGATGCCGATGAACAGGAGCATGCCGCGCGCCCACGCCACGCCGTCCTCCGGCGCCAAGCGGCCCGACCGGAACCCACCATACGCGTACACGCAATACGCGGCCAAGACGGCAATTCCCGTGACCATGGCCAGTACGGTCTTCTTTTCGTGGTAGGACATCTGTATGCCTCCATTGTCAGTGTGACTACTCTGCATGACTAGATGTACTGCTTGTTTGTCTTGGTGTCAAATGTGTTTGACATATAAACGGATTTTGGAGTAAAGAGGTTTAGGGGCGCCTGCCGGGGCGGCGCCCCGGCACCGCGCTTTCCGCGAGTAGTCCTCGCCCGCCGGGCGTCCCGTAGGTCCGCCCGGCGGGTTCCGGGCTACTCGCTGCAATCGCTGGCGCGGGCTTCATTGAATTCTGAAAGCCAAACTTGATAAACGAGGCTAGATCGGGATGCCGTGACGGGTTACTCGCTTCGGCTCTCGCGTGAGGTCGTTGATTGCTCGCTTGGTGTGTTCGTCGTATCCTCGACGTACCACGACGGCCTCGGGATCGAAGTAATCCCGTTTATCGCTTGCCGGTTTGCGATCAGCGTCTTTTCGGCGCCGGTATAGGTCACGGAAAAACTCGCGGGTCTGCTTACGATTGTAAAGTACCTTGTCTCCGTCCGGAAATACTCGTACGTGCGTGGGAATAGCGCTTCGTCCCGCGCGGAGACCGGCTTTGGTTTTCCTTTGCTTTTCGGCTTCGACGTGCCGTACTACTTGGAGTTTTTCCGCTCTCTGATCAAAGAAACGGATCTATCATATTGTTTGTAGACGAGTTCGATTTGATCATCGATCAATTTGACGATCGAGCTATCAAGCTGCTCCGTGTCCATCGCTTTCCATTCCAGAATGACAGCACGCCTTCTTTTGTAATCCGCATTATTCGGATTTTTTATCCTCAAGAACAGGTCCCAGTCCTGTTCGCGTTTTTCATCGCTATTGCATGTATTGCATGACAGGATAAGATTGTGCATGTTGTTGGTCCCGCCCTTTGCCTGCGGTGTAACATGATCCAAATGCCCGTTTCGATCGGCCCTGACGAGTTCCCGCCCGCAATACGCGCACGTGTGATGGAAATATGCCCAGATTTCATTCTTTTGGGAATCGCTCGGCCATGGAGACATGATTTCAAACAGGCTCCTCTTAATTTCATTTTTAGCCGCTGACGGTGTATGTTTCCCCACTTCATGCCTCCTCTGGTGATCTACCTGATTATCGTCGGCTATTCCATCAATATCGTCGGTCGTCTCGGACGTATCGTCGCGGGGGCTTTCAGACGCTTCAGAGTCGTAGATGACTACAACACCGTCCATCGCCCGCCGGTTCGCTATCAAGGTTTTTTCGGCATCGGTATAGTTCCGGGAACAATCACCTCGATCGACTACAGTTATGATGTTTCCGTCCCTTGTTCTGGTTACCAAGATCCTTTCACGTTTTTTCGCCTTGTTTGGATCAAGATCTGGCTCTTGTTTTTCACTCATGGGTCTTTTAATTTACCTCCATCTCAGACCGTTGAACCGGTTGGTCATTATCGGTTTTAGCCGTATGGCTTTCAGGCGTCGGTTGATTCGTCACTATAGTAATCCCTTCCATTACCAGGTAGTTATTTCTGAGCGTCTTTTCTGCGTCGGTCCAGTTCTCGGAAAAATCCGACGGTACGCTTACGGTCAAGACGCGTCCGTCCCTCGTCCTGTAGGAGGTGGATTTGAGTCGGTACAGCACCTCTCTCGGCACGTATGTCGGCGCAGGTTTTCCGATTCTTCTCCGCAGCCATGCGAGTATCCGCTTCATGAACTCTCTCCGTGTCGTCGATGCACGCGCAACTCCGATTCCGTCCGCCCGGATCAAACGTCCTTCAGCCTCATGGACCTGAGCATCAATATCAACTTTATACGGGGATGCGGGAAAATCAAGCTTTACCAGCAGGATCCATGTTCTTGGCAATGTTGCGCTGGTGCCCTGGGTGCGTTAGGGTATCAAGCGAAATCATCATCAATCCGCGAGGTACCGCTATGTCTACCCAACTTGATTCGCACGACAACGCTCCCTCCCGCGTAGACCGCAAGCTGGAGCGGCTCGCGAGCCTCCAATGCACCGATCCGGGGTTTTTCGTGCTGGCCACGCATTCGTTCGTGGAGGGGTGCATACGCGAACGGTTCGGCAAGGAACAAGACGATCTCACGTTCGCCTTTCTCATGAACGAGTTTTTGGGACACGTGAAGGAAAAGCGCGGTGGCTTCGTCAACGGTCTTGCGTCGATGAACGCGATGATCACCGCGCACAACGACACGAACAGGGTCAGGCATCGCTTCGAGGAATTGGACCGGTTGGCGGCGGAGGTGGCTACCGGACACCTGGAGCGCTTTTGCCATCTGGCGGGAATAGGCTCACCCGAACGCTTGGACGTCATCAAGCGCTACCTGGCCCTCTGGGACGAACGGAAGGCGATGGGCGCCCTCATCGAGGAGAACCGGGCGTACAAGGCTATCCGGGGCCAAGACGCGGAGGAAAAGCGGCGTCTCATGGAACGGGTCGACGAGATGCGCGACTTCCAGAAACGGGTCGAGCTCATGGAAGCCAGCCTCAAGGCGAAAGACCGGCTCATCGAGGAGATCGAGCGGCAGAAGGACAGGAAGGCCGCCAAGGCGGAGGCGGAACGGCAGGAACGGGCCGCCATCCAGGAGGAGCTCAGGAAGACCAGGATCCAGCTGGCCGGCTTCGAGCGGGAACGGGAGTACGTGGCCATAGCCCGGAAGCTCACGGTGTTCACCCGCACGCGCGCGGATTACGAGCGGACGGTCATCCGCCTCACGGCGGAGCAAGCGAAAGTGGTGGACCAGATCAAGCTGGACGCTGATTTCCTCGTCAAGGGAGCCGCGGGCACGGGCAAGACGCTGGTGCTCCTCAAGGCTATCGAAAAGGCCAAGGGCGGGGGGACGGAGGCGAAGCTCGATCTCGACGAAATCAAGGGCTCGGTGGCCCTGCTCACCTACGGCAAGACGCTCGTCAAATACGACAAGTACATCGCGTCCATCCTGTCGCCCGGGCAGGGAGCCGATCGGATCATGACGGCGGACGCGTTCCTCATCGATCGGCTGAAAGCGATCTTGCCCGACGCGGGCGTCGACTACAACCCCATCGACTACAAACTGATCGACACCCTCGCCGAACGCCACAAGCCCGACGGCTTCGCGGCCGCGGAACTCCGCGACGAAGCGGAGCGCATCGTCTGGGGCAACGATCTGCGCTACGAGGACTACGTCCAGGGCGGCTTCGAACGGCGCGGGATGAAAAAGCCCCTGGCGGCGGAGGAGCGGGCCAAGGTTTGGACCGCGTGCGAAGCCATGGCGGCGGAGATGGACGCGATGAGTCTCTTTTCGCGGGGTTATTCCGTCGTCAAGCTGCTCCGCGCGGCGAAGGCGGCTCCGGACGACGAGCGCATCCGCGTCGTGGACTACGTCTTCATCGACGAGGCGCAGGACCTGGCCGCCGCGGATATCAAGGCCCTCAAGGCCTGCGCCCGCCGCGCCGTGATCCTGGCGGGAGACTCCGACCAGTCCATCTACCAGCCGGGCTTTTCGTTCAAGCAGGCGGGCTTGGACGTGGGCGGCCGCTCCCGCGTCCTCCGCACCAATTTCCGCAACACCTTCCAAGTGCACGCGCTGGCCGAAGCCTACCGCGCCCGGAAGACCGGCCTGGACTCGGAGAGTCAGCCCGTGGCCACCCGCGACGGAGCCCTGCCCGAGCATTTTTCCGCCAAGGACCGGCAGAGCCTGGTGGACCTGCTCGTGTCGCGCGTCCGCTTCTTCCGGGAGTACCTGGATTACGACCCCGCGAACATCTGCGTCCTGGCGCCCGAGAACGGCGAAGTGAAGCTCGTCATCGAACGGCTGGCGAGCGTGGGCATTTCAGCGGAAAACCCCAAGGACGACGCGTTCTCGTTCGAGCGCGAAAGCACGGTTCGCGTCACCACCTTCCATTCGGCCAAGGGGCTCGACTTTCCCGTGGTCTTCCTCCTCCTCAACCGGAAGCCCTATACGGGCTCGGGCTACGAACACGAGGTGGCGGACGGCATGACGCGAAACCTGATCTACGTGGGCATGACGCGGGCCATGGAGCACCTGGACGTCTTCACGCTCGAGGAGCCGGGGAGCGGCGCCATCGCGGACCTGGTGGCGTGCATGGCCGCGCAAGAGGGGATGGAGTGAGGGGGGACGGCAATCGTTGACAAGAAAGCGACGGCTGGCTAATCGTCATTCGCTGAAGTATGCGTAAGACTTCTCGAGCAAGGAGCGTATGACATCACGCTTTTCCTTGATGTCCTTCTTCGTGAGCCGGATCTTATACCTGTTCGTTCTTGTACTGTATTCGAGGGCATCGATGCCATTCCCGTCGATCACTTCGTCTATCTCCGCGGTCTTCGGCAGCTTGATTTCCAGCCGCATGAAGTTCTTCTTCGCGAAAAGAATGGCGAAATTGAACGCGATACCGCTTTTCGCGAGCCCGATGTATATCTTATTGTACTTCAACGTAAATGAAGGTTCGAATTCACGGATGACGCCGAGTATATCGTCGGCGATTTCCACTGATTCCTTCGTTGCCTTGATCTCCCAGTAACTCCGATCCGTAGCGGGGACTTCTTCATTTTCCTCGTCATCATAACCAAGTTGGAGTTCATCCACGATTTTCGTGAAAGTGATTCCGATCTTGTCATCAATCTTGTAGGCGTTCATCTGAAGCGCCACGAGCGGGATGTGCCCGTTGAACAAGTGGATGACGTTGAGAAAGCGACTGGTGATGTCTTCCGCGACGATGACGGCGCAATGTTCATACATAGGATACCGTTTCCGTTCTATATCCCAGTATTCGATGGTTCGTATAATATGACTTTCGTCGGTTTTCCCGAGCTGGATTTCGACTTCGTACCGTTTATCGGTATCGGTTTCCTGCAAGAGGAGGTCGAGCCTGCCGGCGTTCGGCTGTATCCGTTCCTTATCCCGCAGATAAAGGTCACCGAGTCCCAGAACGCCAGGATTGGTCGCGATGTACTCTTGTATCCAGGCTTCGTTTATCGTCACGGTATCCTTGATGGAGATTTTTTCCATTGTCGCGATCTTTGAAAGGTCCATGACTGCTCCTGTCGATTGGTTACGATGTCAGAGTCGTAATTAGGATAGTTCTACTGGTACCCGACGTGCCATTGATGAGTCTACTTCATGAAAGTGGAACGTTTCCAGAGTGTAATAGAAATGCTAAACTCAAAGATCGGGTACCTTACCGGTACTGCTTGGCCAGGGCCTTCGCGTGGTCCTTGAGCTTGGCCACGAGTTCGGGCGGTTCGAGGACGAGGGCGCTCTTGCCCCAGGAGAGGATCCAGCTGGTCACTTGGGTGAGCTGGTTGGTCTTGAATTCGAGATCGAGGGAGCCGTCCGTGTTTGGCGTCACCTTTTGGCCAGCGTGCCATCGGCGTTCGGCGGCATAGGGCGCCGCGGACGTGTTGAAACGCACTTTAATGGTGACGGGTGCGCCCGTGTTCATGTAGATGCCCATGTCCGGGTCGATGTAATCCTCGAGCTTGAAGTTATCGGGGATGACGTACTTCGTGGCGTTCTTCTTGATCGATTTGACGCGGGACAGCGCGAACAGTCTGACATCGTCAGTGGCAAGGTCTTTGCTTACCAAGTACCAATCCCCTCTCCAATGGAGGAGGTGCCAGATGTGCACGGCACGCTTGCTTGGATTCCCGCCAGGTTTCCCGTACTCGATGGTGGCTTCGGTCCTGGTTTTAAGACAGTTCAAGGCAGTTTCCCACGTTTTCTTGTTCACGGAACGCGCTGGTTCCCCCGTCAGGGTGATGTCCTTACCGAGCCACACCGGGTCGATGGTCATTTCGCGTTTGTCCACGAACCGGGCCAAACGGTCAAAGATGTCCCGCATGCCGTCATACAGTGGAGTGTTTCGGTACTGCTCGAGGGTGCGCGACGCCAGGCCGAGGATGAACAGGTCCTGTCCGTTCAGGCCGATGGCGGGGAAAAACCAGTGATCGTCCGAATACCGGTAGCCGCGGGCTCCGCAGGATTGAAGGGGTGCCTTGTAAGTGTCCTTAAGGATCTTGAGGTCACGCATGATCTGCCGCCTGGAAATCTTGAAACGACGTGACAGCTTGGCTAGCGTGTTGCACGTACCGTCGCGGATTAGGCGATCCATCTCGATATATCGTTGGTAGCAGTTGCCCATGGCGGGAATGGTAACATGAGAAGATGCGTATTCAAGGGAAAAAGAGTGAAAATGCTACCGGGTGACAAAAGGTGTCACCAGTTCTGGCGTTTTTTGCCGTAAGATGCCTTGCGGACGAGCTGGGAGCGTTCTATTTTAGAAAGAAAGCAAGGCGGACAACTCCCGCCCCCAGGAGGATGCGATGAGCTACATTTGTTCCGGATGCGGGCACAAATCTTCGAGCGCTTCAAGCGGCCGCTGCGGCAAGACCGTCTCCGGCGAGCACGAGTACATCGAGGAATGCGACGAAGGGTACATTTGCTCGGGCTGCGGACACAAGAGCGGGACGGCGTCAAGCGGTAGTTGTTCGAAAACGGAATCCGGATACCACGTATATATTGGCCAGCACGACCACGACTACGTTTGCAGATTCTGTGGGCACAAGTCTGGGCACGCATCCCCCAGTTCGTGCAGGAAGAGTCCGTCGGAGTATCACGAGTATATGTGAGGACAGGGGTGAAACCGTTCTGATTCAACAGGGACCATTATATTCAATATGGTATATGCAAGAGCAAAGTGGAGTGAACCATTGTAGCGCGAATAACGATCCACGCCCTCTCAACCTGGTATACCGAGGGACACCTCGAAGCGGGTGTCGAAGCGTCGGTCGGATCGGACGGGGATGCTTATGGATAACGCCTTTTCTGAAACACCAACGGATTGTTCAAGGTCGAGTTGATTCACCAGCGCGGCCCTTGAAAAAGGCTCGAAGACGTGGAATATGCATTACTTGAATATGTACACTGCTTCAAAACCAAGCGCATCATAGGATAAACGGGTATACCTTTCCTTTGGAGCACGAGGCAGGATACTCTTCCGGCAACAAAGTCTGGCGGTAGGAGCCGAACTCAAATAGCGGACTCTCCGGTAAACCAGGGACGGTTCACTAACACTTCAGATTTGAACTGGCGCAATTTTATGCTATAGTATGGCGATGTTTCTAAAAATCGGAAGCAAACCCAATGCCGGTGGCGTGCATATACGCCGAACCATGATGCTCAAGGCTCTCACACAGGTATTGGATGCAACGGGAGCGGCAATGATCTCTTATAAGGAATATAAAAATTTAGTAGTAAATGCCAACATACTGGGGCTGAGCACCCAAAGCAATCGACAAATTACCTGGTCATGTTTGACCACCCTCTACGGTTTTGACGACACTCCACTTTTTAGAAACTTTCACAGGCTTTGGCAACGATCGAGCGAAGCACACCGGGTTTCACTCGCAGTAGTACTGGGACTGTCCCGGGACAAGGTTTTTAGTAACTCAGGAGAATGGGTGACCGCTCTTCCTGTAGGAAGCCCTGTCAACAGCGCTTTTTTCCTGGATGGTATCCATTCCGCCTACCCTGCACATTACAGCGAAAAAAGCGCTGCCTCGATGAGCCGAAACCTGGTATCGTCTTGGAAACAGTCTGGCTGGATTGATGGAACTACCTGGACACGAAAAACCGCACTAGTAGGTCCTGGAGCATTGGCTTTGGCCATTTTTATAGCATGGGCAGAGGGCTTTCGCGGAGAGCAGCTTTACCAGGCCCCAATAGCCAAGCTCTTGCTTCGAGATATCCCGGAACCACGTGCCCTGCTCTGGGAAGCCCATCGTAATGGATTTTTAAACTTCTATGATGCTGGTGGAATCAGTGACATACGCTTTCCGGGCTGGCTAACTAAAGAAGAAGAGGATGCTCTCCATGGCTCGATTTGATGAACTGGCTAAACGCTACAAAACACACATCGTGTTACCCTGGAAAACTATGCTATCGGATGAAGAACGGGTGATTATGGTGGTGTATGATCGTTTTGACGAACGCAAACTGCCAATCCATATACGGGAGTTCGAACTTGGAACCCTGCAGGCAGGACATGGTTGGATTTCAGTCGACGCCAGGTCCTGGATTGCAGATTACTTGGACCAAATGGACTATCGCGACGAGAAATTTGCAGATCCTGACGAGATGAAAGGTCGCGATACAGAAATTGCCGACTACGCATTCGAACGTTTGCTTGAGCTTACCGTTACCAGTAATCCGAATGACGTAGTCGCCCTGTGGGGATTGGCTTCTTGGTTCGGATTCTTACGGGTTAGCACGTTTCTAAAACGAGCAGCTCCAGCCATCAAAGGCCGACTTGTCGTGTTTTTCCCTGGTGAGTATTACCAGAATAATTACAGATTCCTTGAAGCCCGTGACGGTTGGGGCTATAGGGCTGTACCAATTTCATTGTAAAAGGACGGAGTCATGCTCAACAAAGACATTTTCCACTCTAATCCCAAAGAGATCTTCTGGAAAAATCAGGGTGTCGCCAAGGTCGACGGTCACAAGTTTACCCAGAACCTGGACGAGCTAAAGTTTGAAGTACAGCACTTCGTCTGTGAGGGACAATACAAAAAAGGATTGGAAAAGATCCTCAGAAACTACCTGGATCACTTGGGGCAGGACGAGCAGAAAACCGCCTGGGTTTCTGGCTTTTTTGGTAGCGGGAAATCCCATCTCTGCAAGATGTTACGGGCTTTATGGGAAAACACCGAGCTCCCCGGCGGCATAACCGCCCGAGGAGCCGCGAACCTTCCAGAAGAAATACTTATTCTGCTTAAAGATCTGGATACCGAGGCCAAACGACATGGCGGACTGGTGGCGGTTTCCGGAACACTTTCTGCCGGCAACACAGCATTTATCCGTCGCACCTTGGCAGAACTGGTGTTCGACAGCAGAGGGCTTCCTGCCGATATCCCCAAGGGCCGTTTTATACTGTGGCTCCGCCAGGAAGGCATAGAAGACAAGGTGCGTGTAGCTTTGGAGTCGAAAGGTAAAATTTGGGATAGAGAATTAAACAATTTTAGGCTCAGTATCACCCTCCATCAGTGCCTGTCGGAGGTACAGCCAGCCTTAGGCGATCCTGCTACTGTCAGGGACCTCCTTAAAGCTCAATATCCTGGCGTTGGTAACGAAGACATAACAAATGAAGAACTTAAAAACATCTTAATAGAGGTACTTGCTCCTAATGGCAAGCTGCCCCTTACACTCATCATCCTTGATGAAATGCAGCAGTATATCGGCGCCGACGGCGACCGCTCCATGGCAGTACAGGAACTGACCCAGCTTTTGGTGTCGTCTTTTGGAGGCAAGCTGCTCCTGGTGGCTACCGGACAGAATGCTCTTTCCGGTACCGCCAATCTGCGCAAGCTTATGGACCGCTATACGGTAAGCGTGGATCTCCAAGATGCGGACGTCGATACCGTAGTAAGAAAAACAGTACTCCTAAAAAAACCTGGTATTAAGGAATTAAAACAGCTATTAGACAATCGCGAAGGCGAAATTTCCCGCCACCTGCACGGGCAGTCCGCCTATCAATTTAAACAGAGCGATAGTGAATACATGGCTGCCGATTACCCCCTGTTAGCTACCCGCCGCCGACTTTGGGAATCCATTCAACGCGCCATGGACGGAGCCGGTACCAATTCACAGCTACGTGGCCAACTCAGGCTTGTTTATGAATCCTTGCAAGACTACGCCGACAAACCACTGGGGCAGGTGGTTCGCGGGGATTACATCTTTGACCGGAACAATACCGGGATGCTCCAGGCCAGTATTTTAACGAATGAGCTCAATAACGAAATACAAGTCCTTCTAGCCAAGGACAACCCCGAAGAACAGCTACAGGGTCGTATACTGTCCATGGTTTTTCTTCTCAATCGCTTAAACCACTTGAACCAGGATGACAAAAAAGTCTCGGCCACGGAAGGTACTCTTACTGATCTCTTGCTCGAAGACCTCTATAACCGGCCAGCGCTGGAAAGCAAAATGACTGCGGCTCTGGAAGCTTTGGTAAAAAAAGGATTGCTTCAACGTATTGATGGTGCGTACCTAATCCAGACCAAAGAAGGAAACGCCTGGCATCAGACCTTTGAACAAGAGAAAAACGCTCTAGCAAACAATCCCGGTTCCCGCGATTCAAAGCGCCTGGAGTTTCTTAAAAGCACCTTCAAGACTGAATTGGCTGGCCTTGTAAATATATTCATGGGAGCGACCGCTCAGCCCCATCCGGTAGAGATTGCATGGGGGCCAACACCAACAGCCTCAGCAAAAGGTATTTCCGTATGGGTACAAGAGGGCGGTAGCACCACAGAGGATCAGGTGCTCAAGCTGGCTCAGTCCAACCGGGACGGCCACATTGTCTATGTTTTTATTCCCAGGGAATCCAGCGGAGACCTGAGTACCCAAATCGTGGAAATTGCGTCTGCAGAACAAACCCTGCAACTCAAGGTCAGCTCACATGGAGCGGAAGCGGAAATGGCACGCCAGGCCATGCAGGATATCAAAAAGAACGCCGAGAGCAAGGCGCGGGCCATCCTTGCGGACATGATCCTCATGACCAAAGTATGGATTTCCGGTGGCATCCTGATGGATGGAATTACCCTTCGCGGCAAAATTGAAGATGCCTGCAGCAAGATGCTTGCGCGAAAATACCCAGACTTTGCCAAAGGAGACCAAAACGGATGGCCTGATGTTCTGCTCCAGTGCAAACAGGGCTCAAGCGACAATCTGGAACGTTTGCTCTCCTACAACGGCAATCTGGCTGAACATCCGGCAGTACGCCAGGTTCAAAACCACATAGGAGCTTCTGCCAAATGGGCAGATATTACTTTGTATTTTGAAGCTGCACCCTATGGCTGGTCAGTTGATACTACTGAAGGCATCCTGTACCTACTGTGGGCCTTGAACCTGATCGAAGTCCATCTGGCAGGCCAGAACGCCCCTTCAATCGGCTCAACCGATCGCAGAGAACTGCGGAAATCTACTGTAACAACGAACCTCATCCAAATAACGCCCGAAGACAAAATGAAATGGCGCGGCATTATGAATGCGCTGGACCCCAAGGGGCCTACCATTCAGGGTAAAGAATTGGAATCTGAAAACGAAGGCTTTAAAGCCCTATACACCCAATACCAATCTTCCGGTGGGTCAGCGCCTGCTCCGACACCGGAACCCTGCGGCCTCGTGGAAGAAGCCCACGCTATGGGACAGGGAAACCAGCGTTTTAAATTCCTAGCTGATCATGCTCCTGAGTTTAAAGAACTGATAAAAGTCTGGATCGAGCGCCGGGACAGTCTGGCTTCTCGCCAAAAAACCTGGGAGAAACTCAACGACTTATTAACTCTGGGCACGGATGTTGCAGAGCTCCAAGGCGTGAAGCAGGAAGCCGAAGCCCTGTGTAACAGCAGGGGCTTACTGAGCCAGCCAGATCCGGTACTCCCTTTACTGCGCAAAGCCGCTGAGGTGGCACGTAGAAGGATTATGGAAGCGTGGCACGTCTGGCGAACCAATTATGAGGTCGAGCGGGAACAGATGCAGCACGACCCCGATTGGGCACACGCCGACGCAAACGCACAAGCAGCCATGATGGCCCGAGTTGGCCTACGGGAGCTTGGTAATCCCGATCTGGCTACCGACGACAAGGTGCTGGCAAGCCTTCAGGCTCAAACCCTGTCTACCTGGCAGGATCAGACCGATGCCTTAGGCGGGCGCTTTGCAAAATTGCGGCACGAGCTTATGCAAGCCAGGCAACCCAAAACCCAAGCCATGAAGGTTCCCCGCGGCGTAATAAACAACCAGGCCGAACTGGAAGATTATATCAAAGAGCTGCGCAGGCAGGTAGAACCGGCTTTGGCCCAGGGGCCGGTAATTCTGGAGTAAGCAATGAATCGACCCAACCTAAGTAAAACCCAACGTGATGCGCTAGAAAACCTTATAAAGAAAAATGCCCGTCCTGTGGTAGAAAAAGCTGCCAGACACGAGCTGACCCGTTTAGGCATTCCCTCTGCCTCTCCTCCAACCTATCTGTCGGAGGATGAAAAGACTATTCGCCGGGATTTGCGAGTTCATGGGCGGCAGCTGGGCGACCACAAGCATGGTGACGATAGCCAAGATATCGACCTTCTAGTCGAGGAAATTGGCTATGAACACTGGCACCGTATGCTTTTTGCCCGTTTTCTAATTGAGAATGAGCTATTGATACACCCCGAGCATGGTGTCGCGCTTAGTGCCGATGAGCTGGAACATGCGGCGCAAAAGCATAGCCGTACCATGTGGCAGCAAGCAGGCCTGTGGGCGTGCAAAATGTTGCCTCAGATTTTCCGCAATGACCACCCAGCCTTTTGGATACGTCTGGACGACATTGCCGAACGAGAGCTAGAAGGATTCTTGTCCAGCCTACCCAAAGAGGTTTTTACCGCCGGAGACAGCCTAGGCTGGGTATATCAATTCTGGCAGACACAACGCAAGGATGAGGTAAACAAGAGCGAGGTAAAGATAGGCGCCCGGGAGCTTCCTGCGGTGACACAGCTGTTTACCGAGCCCTACATGGTCAGCTTTTTATTGGACAATGGCCTTGGCGCTTGGTGGGCAGCCCAAAGACTTAGTGACGAGGACCTATTCAACGCCAGATCGGAAGCGGAACTGCGGCAAAAAGCTGCCGTTCCTGGGGTGCCCCTGGATTACCTCCGCTTTGTAAAAACCGATGGTGGAGCTTGGGAGCCGGCTGCCGGTATCTTTGTCCAATGGCCCCAAAGCCTTTCGGAGTTCAAGGTATTGGACCCCTGCTGCGGTTCGGGACATTTTTTGGTGGCTCTTTTAGAAATGCTGGTGCCCCTACGCATGCAGCTGGAAGGCTTAAGCGCCAAGGAAGCCTGCAAACTGGTACTAAGCCAGAACCTGCATGGCCTAGAACTGGACAAGCGCTGCGTGGAACTGGCGGCGTTTAATCTGGCTCTGGCAGCCTGGCGCTTCCCAGGAGCAGGTGGCTATCGGCCGTTGCCGGAATTGCATGTAGCCTGTAGTGGCTTAGGGCTTGGAGCAGCAAAGCAGGAATGGTCAGATCGCTTTGCGCTAAAGGGTAAAAACCAAAAAATCGCCATGGAGTGGCTCTATGAAACCTTCCAGCATGCTCCGGTGCTAGGGAGCCTTATCAACCCCACCCGCATGGGCAACACGGTTTTACCAAGCTGGCAAGAGCTTTCTAGCCTATTTTTGGATGCAGTAAAAACCGACGACCACAGCGAGACCCACGAGGCCGGCGTGGTAGCCCAGGGACTTACCAAGGCCGCTGAACTGCTGGCTACTCAATTTGACTGGGTGATCACCAATCCTCCGTATCTTGGATCAGGTGATCAGTGCGAATTACTTCGTGATTTCTGCAAAAAACACTATTCAGCATCACAACGCGAGCTTGGACCAGTATTTCTAGAAAGATGTCTTGAATTTTGTAAGCCGTTTGGCGTTACAAGTCTCGTACTTAAGCAAGAATGGCTATTTCTATCAGGGTACAAAAAACTACGGGAGAAAACACTTAAAAACGATACCTGGCACATGGTAATTCGGCTTGGTGAGCATGGCTTTGAATCACAAGCAGCCGCTGGTGCATTTCCAGCTCTTTCTATCATTTCAAAAGGAAGATCAGCAGGAGCCCTGGGGGCTTTGGAGACTTTTGATAGTACTACGGCGCAATGGATACGCGGAGTGGACGTGATGGACCTGCCCAACGCAACCGAAAAAGCTGCTGGCCTGATCAGCGCCGAAGTTAAAAGCATGGAACAGGAGAAGCAGCTAGAGAATCCGGATGCGAGAATTGGTTATATTGATAATATCGAATTGCCTTTGCTAAAAACAGAATCAGATAGTAGATGGGGACTAAGAACTGCTGATACAAATAGATTCATTTTTTATTTTTGGGAAATATCATCGATAACTGAAGAATGGAGTTTTCATCAGAGTTCTATTAAAGAAACTTCTTTTTGGTCAGGAAGGAGTTATATCATATTCTGGCAAAATGGCAAAGGAATAATTAAAAATCTAGCTGATCTTGGTTTGGCGAGTATTCAAGGCGAAGATGCATGGGGGAAAAAAGGAATTGTTGTCAGTTTAATGAGAACACTTCCAATTACTATTTATAGCGGTAATCTTTTTGATAATAATTGCGCTGTTATTTGGCCAAACAATGAAAAGAACCTAAACCCAATATATGCGTTTTGCGCATCATCTGATTTTAATAAAGCGGTACGTCAAATTGATCAAAAAATGAATCTCACCAATCAGACTCTGCTAAAGATCCCCTTTAATCTGGATCACTGGCAGAAGGTCGCGGAGGAACAATACCCCAACAGCTTGCCCAAGCCCTACACCAATGATCCCACCCAGTGGATCTTCCACGGTCATCCTACCGGGTCCGTAGTCTGGGATGAGGCTACCAAACGCACCACTTCCGCCGGACACCGACTAGACGCCACAGTGCTTCAGGTGGCCGTGACTAGACTCCTAGGCTACCGCTGGCCGGCTGAGCTTGACCCAGCTATGGAACTGGCCCCCGAACAGCGGGCCTGGGTAGACCAATGCACCAATCTACTACCCTTGGCCGACGACGATGGCATAGTTTGCATTCCGCCGGTACGTGGCGAGCGGGCCGCCACCGAGCGCCTGCGAGCCATGTTGCAAGCTAGTTACGGTGGCACCGTGGACGAAGACTTCCTCTTGGCCACCTGCGATTGCGCTGGTCTTACCCTGGAAACTTGGCTGCGGGACAAGTTCTTTGAGCAGCACTGCAAGCTCTTTGGCCATCGACCCTTTGTCTGGCACATTTGGGACGGCGACCCCAAGGGTTTCTCGGCCCTGGTCAACTACCACAAGCTGGATACCTCCAACCTGGAACGCCTTACCTACACCTACCTGGGCGACTGGATAAACCAAAAGGACGAAGAAGCCAAGCGCAACGTAGCCGGAGCTGACGTTTTGGCCCAAAAAGCCCGTGCCCTGCAAGGTAAGCTAAAACTTATCTTGGCAGGCGAAGCCCCCTACGACATCTTTGTCCGCTGGAAGCCGCTCAAGGATCAGCCCCTGGGCTGGAACCCCGACCTCAACGACGGCGTACGCCTGAATATCCGGCCCTTCGTTACCGCAGAAGTACTACGGCACTACAAAAAGCCCAAGCTCAATATCAACTGGGACAAAGATCGAGGCAAAGACGTAGAGTCGGCTCCCTGGTACCCCGTGCACAAGGGCGAGCGGATTAATGATTGGCATACGACGCTGGAAGAGAAAAAACGTGGTAAATTGTGACTATTAACGATTTTAGAACGCAAAGTGAAAGTTAAAGGAGCATACTATGGACCAAATTAGCGCAGACTTGAAACCACTAAAAAGAATATTAACCGATGAAGATTTTTTCTATCAGATTCCAAATTACCAAAGACCATATGCTTGGGACAAGGAAAACATCTCAGAGCTGGTCGACGACCTCACCAAAGCCTTTTCCGATTCCCAGGAGTCAGAGTACTTTTGCGGTTCACTAGTAACGGTCTACAATGAAAATGACAGGCGCCATGACGTGATTGACGGTCAACAGCGGTTGACCACCTTTACCATCCTGGCCTGTGTGGTGCGTGACATTTATGGGCAAAGCCTTGAATCCAGGACAAAAAGCTACATTAGCAAGTCGATCCACGATGAGCATGAACAGTCCAAACACAAACTACGTTTTCATACTGGTGACAACAAGCACGTCGACTTCGTGAACGAAATCATCAACGGTATTCAATTCCAGGATGTCAAGAATATTGAACGATCCTTCCAATCCAGATACCTGCAAAACGCCCATTACATCAGGAAGTTTCTGGCAGAGAAGATCTCCGAGTATAATATTGCCATCAATGATTTTATACTGTGGCTCTATGAAAAAGTAGTGCTTACGGTCATCATGACCCAATCCTTAGACAACGCCATCCGCATCTTCAATGTCCTCAATGACCGTGGCATGCCGTTGACTGCTATGGATATTCTGAAATCGACCTTGATGCAAGGTTTGCCTGCTGAAAAGGACCGGATTGCCTTCCAGCACCGCTGGGAACAAATCAACAACCGCTTCTTGCCCGACGATTCGTTCAGCTTTGAAGATATGCTTAATACCTACCTGTACTTCAAGCTGACCAGCAACCCCACCCGACGCCTTGATCAGGAACTGTTGGACATCTTCAAAAAGGAAAAAACCGATCCCCTTGCCGCCATTTACGAAGTCGACAATTTCTGCAGTGCCTATCTGAACATGCTCAATGATCAGGATAAAAACATTTACCTGCTCAGATACTTGCAGCATCGCATTTACTGGCATTCGATTCTGGCGACCGCTTTCTTCGTGAAGTATGAAAATGTAGCCGGCCTCAAGAGCGTCTTAGCTGCCTATTACTATCAATCCTGGATTTCAGGAGCAACAGTAGCGCGAATCAAGCAGACATCCTTCAATGTACTCAAAAGTGTTAAAGAGAAAAAGCCACTCGATATTATTAAACAGCAGTGCAAGGGAAACTTGGATACTTATGGAACGACGAATGGTTTCTTAGATGAACTTGCAAGCTCATATATTTACTCACGCAATTGGGCTCGTCCCATACTTTTGTTATTGGAGTATTTTTCGCACGATGACAGCGTTGTTAATTTTATTCCTCTAACGCCACAACTCCAGGTAGAGCATATACTGCCTCAGACCTCCGATAACGAGTCAGCTGATTGGCAATTATTGTTTAGCAAGGAGGAAAGAGACACGTTAACCAACAGCCTTGGGAATCTCACACTCCTGTCACAACGAAAGAATGTCCAAGCTTCCAATTTTTCCTTTGCCGATAAGAAAATAGACTATGGCAAAACAGATGGTTTAACAACTTCGTTCAATATCACAAAGCAATTATTAGAAATCCCTCAATGGACTCCTGTTGAGTTAAAGAAGCGCCATCAAAAACTAGAGGAAGCAATAAGAAAGTATCTAGATATTTTCCATGACTAATAATAGAATTCATGCATGAGAACCTTGCAAGACTTGAGCTACCAACGATTACCCTACCATGTCTGGTCTAGGAGTGGTGTCGTGATAATAAAAAGCAGATCATTTTGGCGCCTAAACTACAAAACCGAAACGCCCAAAAAACTATACCGCTGGAGCAAATCATTATGAATTTGCAACAAAAGCTCATAAATCAAATATTAGAAAAATCTCAGTTCCAGCGCGGACAAGAAGTATCGCCTGTATGCATCCTCTGGCCAGACAAAAATTTGGAATGGAAAGAATTTGTTCCACTATTAAGTAATGACAATCTACCAGTTCTTACCTTGGATTCCTATAATCCACAGAGCCTGTCTGGTCCGGCTTTATACATACTGTGGAATCTGCACCATGGAGTCCATGCTGGGATCCCCGTAGTCTATCTTCCTGGTGTAGGCGCGGAAGATCTAAAAGCAAGTGATACCTGCCCTCTTGAATGGCAACCCCTGGCAGCGCTTAGATATCAAAGTTCTCTTTTTATCCAGCCCAATGGAAAGGACTGGACAATATCTTCATGGTTTAGCTCCGCGTCCGGTGCTGGACTAACTCTACAGGAAACAGATCAAGCCAGGGTTATGCTCCGTTCCAGCTTCAGACAGCTTCTACAAAAACCCGTGACTGAGCTCTCCAGTATCATGTGGACCACTGAAAACCTCACAGGAGCAGTAGTGAACGACCCTGTTCTTTCCGCACTGCTCTGGCTTGGCGGCGGAAAATCCGCCGTCCCATCCGAACACTGGGCAGCCTTTATTGAAAAAGCCAATCAGGATTTCGGTTTTAAACCAGAAAAACAAACTATGCGAGAAGTAGCAACCATGTTGCTTAGTGGTGAATCAACTAAGCTAGAGCCTCTTTGGTCAAGGTTTTTGGAAAACCCAGCGCGCTATCCAGACTTGATATCGCTTTTTGAGTCAGTTCCTATTCCCACCAATCGTGGCGATTCTCTGTTTGAGCCAGATTTTTCACGATACCCACAGTGGTTTAAGAAGCGCCACGAAGACTTGACAAATGAGTTACTCAGCTTAGGTCCTGTCACAGACCAGTTTCAGCTTATCTCTTATATAAACAAACTGTGGTCAGACTATAAAACACTGGAAATTAGCCCATGGGTAACACCAAGCACTGCACCGCTTCTTGATCTACTCAAGAACCTTAGAAGTTTGGCAACAGCAATCCAGAAAAAGCCAACTAACCATGATTGGCCATCCTTGATTACATGGTATTCCTCATCTGGCCTTGAGGCAGACAATATAATATTGCAGCTCTTAGGCTGGAAAAATGATCTAGGATTAAGAACCTCGCTTCAGAGTATGTTACAAGCCCTGTATTTACCCTGGCTTGAATCAACCGCCAGAATAGTAGAAGAAGCATACAAAAAGGAACCTGAATACTTTTCGCATTTACCGCTTGGTAGCGACACAGCTTATATCCCTCAGGAAGCAGTGATTTTTGTTGATGCATTGCGTATGGATTTGGGTCAGGCATTGGCACAAAAACTGGAACGAACAGGGCTTTTGGTCGAGATACGTTCAGGTCTAACTGTTCTACCGTCTACTACTTCTACCGCTAAAGCCGCTGTTTCACCCCTGGCTCCCTTTTTGAAGGGAGGCACCTTAAACTCAGATGATGCTTATCCCCTGTTTAATGGGAAGCCATGTAATGCAGATGCGCTCCGCAAGGGACTTATAGACATGGGGTGGTCCATTCTTCAATCCAATCAACTTGATATAGCCGCGTACGGATGGCTGGAAAACAGCGAAATAGACTCCCGCGGACACGAAGGCATGCTCCCGGATCAATGGCCGGCTGTCTTGGATAGCATAGTATTTACTATTCAGAAGCTCCTCGAACAAGGCTGGAAAAGAGTTCGCGTTGTTACAGACCACGGATTTCTCTTGACTCCTCTTGATCTTCCAAAAACCAAACTACCTCCTATTTTAGTTGACTCCAAAGGCGGCAGAGCCGCTATTATGAAACCTAACAGCGAATTTCCTAACACCCCAGTTCCCTGGTTTTGGGATCCAGTGCAAAATTATAACGTGGCTCCCGGGATTACTACCTTCTATCAATCCAAATTTGCTCATGGTGGCTTAACCCTCCAAGAACTGGTTGTTCCAATGCTCTTGATTACTTCCAACGACTCCGCAAAGAGGGCTAACGCCAACCCAGTCGATGCTACATTGATTTGGAAAGGCTTAAGGCTCAGGATAGGAATGGATGAGCACCCAGAAAACTGGAAAATGGATCTTCGTCTTGATGCTGGAGATACTTCGACAAGTCTTTTAGGAGGATGTCGGCCACTCGCGTCATCTGTAGCCGTGGACGACGATTATTTGGGAAAAAAATCACATTTCCTCATTATTGACGAAAATGGCGTTCTAGTATTCCAGAAAGATACCATAATTGGAGAGTAACCATGGAACTTGATAACCTCGACAGAAAAGTATTAACAAGCTTCGATGGCTTCGTTGTGAGGAAAGACCTGGTTCGCTCTTTCAGCAAGCAATACCCGGTGCCAACTTATGTAGTTGAGTTTCTCCTGGGACGGTATTGTGCAACAGCTGACGAACAGGAAATTCAGGAGGGCTTGGATATTGTTGGAAAACAGCTTTCAAGTCGTACTGTTCGTGCAGGTGAAGAAGAACTCTTCAAAATGCGCGCCAAAGAGGAAGGGTCCGTTAAACTTATAGATATTATTAGTGCACGTCTTGATTCAAAAACAGACTCGTATATAGCTACTTTGCCAAGCCTACGTCTTAACGATGTGCGGATAGACGGAGAAATAGTCACTGAAAACGATCGAATGTTAACCGGTGGTTTTTATGCAGAAATTATTCTGAACTATGATGCCGCAATTGCGGTTGAAAAAAATAGCAGGCCCTTTGGAATAGAATCCATACGCCCTATACAAGTATCACAACGCGATTGCCTTGAAGTCCTTGCCGCTAAGCGCCGTGATTTTTCCACTCAGGAATGGAAAAGCTTCCTCCTCCGGAGCATAGGAATTGAAGCCACTGAAATAGATGAAAAGGCACAAGCAGCCTACTTTCTTAGAATGATACCATTTGTTGAGCGTAACTATAACTTAATAGAGCTTGGTCCAAGAGGAACTGGAAAAAGTCATCTCTTCCAGCAAGTTTCACCCTATGCGCATCTTGTTTCTGGAGGCAAGGCTACCGTAGCAAAAATGTTTGTAGACAATGGAACGGGCCGCCGTGGCTTGGTTTGCCAGTATGACGTGGTTTGCTTTGACGAAGTTTCCGGCATTTCATTCGATCAAAAAGACGGGATAAATATCATGAAGGGCTATATGGAGTCCGGCCAATTTAGCCGCGGCAAGGATCTCATTACAGCAGAAGGCTCTATAGTTATGGTAGGAAACTTCGATGTAGATGTGCAGCATCAACAACGCATCGGGCATCTCTTTGGCCCCCTTCCACCTGAAATGAGAAACGACACCGCCTTCATGGACAGGATTCACTGCTTTTTACCGGGCTGGAATATTCCAGCGGTGAAGAAACATCACTTCACAAACCACTTCGGCCTGGTCTCAGATTTCCTGGCTGAATGCTTCTCCCGCATGAGAAATGTTAATAGAACTCAAATACTTCAAGGCAATGTACTTTTTGGTGGTGCTTTAAGCGGACGTGATACCAACGCAGTAAACAAGACGATTAATGGTCTTCTTAAACTCCTTTACCCCGATCCATCTATGGAAGTTCCCGCAGAAGGAATGGAATGGATGGTCCGTCTTGCGATGGAGTCACGCCGTCGCGTCAAAGAGCAACAAAAGCGCATTGGTGCCACAGAGTTTAGAAACACCCACTTTAGTTACACGATAGGAGAAGCTGGCGTAGAAAAATTTGTTACTACGCCAGAACTGTACAGCGAAAACAGCGTCCAGGCAGAACCATTGGAGCCTGGGCAAGTCTGGGCAATAAGCCCCGGCATTACTGACGAAAACCCTGGGTTATTTAAAATTGAAATTAATGAAACCAATGGATCAGGCGTTCGCATACTTAACAAGCCTACTCCGCCGGCATTTAAAGAGTGCGTATCCTTTGCAGAAGCCAACTTGATCTCTAAAGCAAAGGCACTAGTAGGGGACAAGGATCCCCGTGAACACGAATTTTCAATACAACTTCGCAGCTTTGATGTCTCCTCATCAGGTTCGAGCACCGGAATAGCGGTGCTTGCTGGTCTTTGTTCCGCTCTACTAAAGAAATCAATACGCGGTGGTGTGATTATTATTGGCAACTTGAATTTGGGAGGTTCAATAGATCTTTTACATAATCCCGTAGTACTCGCAGAGTTAGCAGCAGAAAAAGGCGCATCCCATGTATTAATGCCTGTCTCCGCAAGGAGACAGCTGATAGATCTTTCAGACGACGTTGCAACAAAGCTGAGTATCGAGTTCTATCAGGATATTCGAGATGCTGTCCTAAAGTCTCTTGTGGAGTGACTCCATGCATAAGAAAACATCATTATTCATAGAACTACAATATTTATTTAATTTTTCTTCGTCGCGTGTAAATAATATTATCTCCTCATATGAAATTACCATAGTAGACTTGCTTTGTATATACTTTTGCATACCGTCACCGACGATGGTAAATTTCCGGAATTAACCGAAAAGAAATTCACACTATCATCATCTTCAAAAATTTCCGGGTTTCAGCGGATTATATACACTCTCTTCCGATATGAAGAATGGGAGGTCATTCACTTCACTTTAACCGCCCAAAACAAAAGGACGATCACTCCCATTAATCATGATTTAAAACAGTAACTCTACGATCTATTGCATATTATGCTCCTCAGAAGCGACACCTGAATCGCTTTGAGTTTCTTCCTCCTCAAAATCCTCCACCAACTGCCTCACCGTGTAATCGGTCGGCTCGTACGGGAACGGGGGCGGATTCTTGAAATACGGCCCCGACACTTTAGCGGAGAAAAACTCGCTGGAACCGTACACTCGTTTTTTACACGTTCGGCAAAAGCCTTCATAATTATTACACCCTGACAGTACCGAACAGCCGCCGCTGATGAGATACGCGGACCCGCAGCACTCAGGCAAGATAAAATCGCCATTCCGGTAATGGAAGAGCAATTCCCCGATCGTCACGGGGCGGTTCCGCCCCACCCAGGCGGTGCTGATATACAACCCGTAAAAAATAATGTTCCGGTAGCGCGGATCGGCCAATATGACGTCGGTGTTATCGAGCATCAGGTCGAAGTTGTGGAGAAAACGGTTTTTCTCTTCGTAGAGCTTGTCTCGATGACGCCGCTGGATGTCGTCGATTTCCGAAGCATCAAGATTGATGATTTTAATGAGCTTCTCGAGGTATTCCGGCTGCAGGTTGCTCGTTTTGCCGAATTCCTGCAAGTTCCGGATGAGCTTCGTCGGGTTGGCACTGCGGAAGGCTTTGGCCAGCGAGCTCACGTCGTTGTAACCCGCATCCACGCATTTTCGTTCGATGAAATCGATCAGCTCGACATTCACCGGATTTGGAAGATTGCATGGTTGTTCGCACGGAAGATCGGCGGCAAAGCGGACGAATAAACGCGACATGGTATGCCCCTCTTTAGCAGATTGCGGATACTACGTACCCGCGTGCGCCCTGCAATTCGGATAAATCGGCGCTACGACTCGATAATTATACTCACATTCAGCAAAGAATCAATAATAAAAACGATTTTTACATCGTTTTGAATCCAGACGCCGATTACCGCGACGGCTCCGACACAGCCGCGGTAGCGACGCTCGCTTCAGGTTTGGTTCCTATCGTCGCCCTACCCCTCGTTCACTCCGAAGCCGATGACCGATCGTTCCGCCGGTTTCTTGGCCCGGGCCAGCTCCACAAGGCTGTTCGTCACGTAGTCGGCGGACAACTGGCCGGGGTCCAGGTAATCGGTGCGGCCTTTCAGCGCGCCGAAGTCGCCCGCGGTGATCGGCCCCGCCTTGACGATGGCGTCCGCCGCGCCGGCTTCGAAGGCGAGCTCGGGGTAATACCGCGCAAGGAGCCGCGTAACCGCGTCCCTGGACAGTGACTTGAACTCGACGCTTTCGTGGAAGCGCCGGGCCAAGGCCTTGTCCAGAATCGACGGGTAGTTGGTGGAGCAGATCATCACGCCGCGGAAGGTTTCCATCTGGACGAGGAACTCGTTCACGAGCGTGCGCTCCCAGGAACGCTGCGCCCCCGAGCGGTCGTAGAAGAAACTGTCCGCCTCGTCCACGAGGAGGATGGCCTTGGTGGCTTCCGCTTCGGCGAAGATGCGCTTGATGTTCTGCTCGTTCTGGCCGACGTACGGCGCCAGGATGTCCGACGCCCGCTTGCAGAGGAGCGGCCGGTCGAGGGTTTCCGCGATGTGCCGGGCCAGCTCGGTCTTGCCCGTGCCGCTCGAGCCGTGGAAGAGGAGCCGCATGCCGTGCCGTCCTCCTTCTGGCCGGTCGGCCGCATCGATGCGCGCGTACGCGTTCCGGACGAGCGACAGCACGCGGTCGACGGTCACGGAGATCGAGAGCGCGTCCGGGTCGTACTCGAGCACGCAGTCGGCCCGCGGGGGTTCCCTGCCCGTGAGGAGCTTCACGTTCGACTCGAAGAGCGAGCGAACGCGCTCGAGGATGGTCCCCGCGTCCTTGCCGGAGGCGATGATCGACGAAACGAGCCCGCGCATCCATTCGAACGAAGAAGCCGGAAGCCCGTAACGCCCCGCCATCGTCGCGATGCCCTCGCGCAGGTGTTCGTCCATGTCGATGCCGTCCAGCCATGCGCGCGCCAGGCGCTTCAGCGTCTCAGGCGCCAGCGCGCCGAATTCCACCGCGAAGGAAAACCGCCGCCGCGTGGACGCGTCCATGCGAGCTACCGAGTTGACGATCCAGACGATCGGGCAACGCGCCTGGTCGAGTATGTCGTGGATCCGCGCCTTGCCGCGCGAAGGCGCGTGCGTTCCGAACATGCCGAACGGAGAGGCGGTGGCCAACAAGTCTTCGGCTTCGTCCACGAGAATGACGCTCCGCGCCGGTTCGAGCGTCTTCCCGATAAACGACAGCCGCATGAGATCGTCCGGCTCGCCCTCTTGCGCCCGCTCTTCTTGCCGAAAGACTTGAAGCTCCTTGCCCGCCGCGGAGACGACCGAGCGCGCGAACTGCGTCTTGCCCGAGCCTTCCTTTCCGTAGAGGAGGATGTTGAGCCCCGTCCCCCCGCCCCCCGCGGCGACCAGGTCGACAAGCGCCTCCCGTTGCTTCTCCGGTACGGAAAACGAGTCCAGCGCGAACACCGGCCCGCTGTCGGGCTCCACGTAGGAGCCTCCGATCAAGTCGGTTCCCCCGTTGGCGATATGGATGAACGCGAAGTTCGACAAGCCGACGGCGGTGGCATCGCGCGGGCCGCCCGCCTCCACGACGCCGCTTTGGAGCAGCGGACTCTGGCTCGAAAGCCGCGCCTTGACCCGCGACTCGGGCAAGCCCAGCGCGACCGACACGCCGTAGTGGAAGTCGTCGGGCCCCCAATGCGCGCACAAGTCGGAAAACGACCCGTAGGTCCGGTCGCAGAACAGGAAGGCGATGATGGGAAGATCGTCGTCTTCGAGGCCGAAGGTCTCCTTGATGGACGCGAAGGCTTCCACGCGCGACAGTTCCGCCGCCTGGGGCACGCGCCCGCCTGACTCGAGGAGGAAGTCGCGCAGCATGTTGCGGACGCGCTGTTCCAATCCCGCATCCACGGCCACGTCGACGAGATCCGGGAAGGAGTCGAGCAACATCGAGCGGGCGCGATCCGTGTCTTGGATCATCCCGTCCAGATCCGCGAAGAACGCCGCCGTCCGCTCGGGACCCCGGCAGAGCTCCGCCAATTCCCTGATGAGCGCCACCAAGCGGTCAGGGGCGGCCCCCCACGTATCAGCCAGCTCGATGACGCCTTCGCAAAAGCCCTTGGACAGCTGATGTTCCGCCACGAGCCTGGAGAGAAGCCCCAAGAGGCACGCGCGCGCGTTCCAGCCGCCCGTCGTTCGCCCGGGGAAATTCGGCCCTTCCGCGCCGGCCGATCGATTGACCCAGTTCTGGATTCGTCTGCGCTTCATGTATTGGAACGTAAAGGGCAATATGTCCAATACGTGTCCAATTTAGGAAGAAAAACGACTATTCGTATCGATTTTTCGCCTGACTGAGTTCCGCTTTGACCTTTTCGACCAATACGGACGGTCCAAGTGCTTCCGCATCCTTGCCCAAGGAAAGGATCCAGCGCATGATCTCGTCGGTGCCTGCCGCCGTGAACGACAGGACGACCGAATCGCCTTCTTCGACGATGGTTTGCTCTTTTCCCCAGATCCGGTTCGTCGTGTACTCGGGATGATCGCTGTGGAGCCGGACTGACACCCGGATAGGTTCTTCTATCATGATACCGAACGAGTCTCCGAGATAGCGCTCCGGGTCGTATCCCTCGGGCAAAGTGAATCTGGTTGTCGTGAGCAGAGGCCGCTTGATGCGATCCAGCGCGAGAATCCTGATATCCCTATTGTGCTTGGGTATGCCGCAGATGAGGTACCATGTTCCGCCGTGATCGACGAGGGTATACGGCTCGATATCATAGGTCTTGTCCGTATCGCCCTGACGCGCGTGATACGTGACGCGCGCAACCTTGTTTTCGCGCAGACACGTGCTTATGACGGAGAAAACTTCCTTAAATGAATCATAGTATCGGTTACCGGTGAACTTGACGTATGCGGTTTTAAGGTGCCGCTTTTTACCGTCGTTGAACGACCCGCTTATCGCGTTTCTGACGCTGTCGGCCATGTCGTTCCATTCCCGGTTGCTGAACGGGTGCCTGCGCCCGATCAGCAGTTGAAGCATGAGCCACCGTTTTTCGTCCAGTTCGTGCGTCGTCAGGAGGTTGAAATCACGCACCATGACGTAACGGCGGGAGTTCGTGACCCCAGCGTCGTCATGCGGCGCTTCGATGCGCGCGCCGAGAGATTCCATGATGCCGAAAAGCCTGTCAATTTTCCTGCGATTGATGTTTATGCCGATATTTCCGAGCGAAACGATGATTTGTTCGATCGAAAGACCTTTTTCCTTACCCCTAAGGATGTTGCCAAGCTCTATAAGCTCTCCTATCGTATCGATGACGGCCATCGAATCGCTCCTTTCATGTGAGTTCGCAAATCGTCAGACGTCCATCAGGCGAAATCCGACTCAAGACTATTTGAGACAGTCTAGTTCAGATGTATCGCTTGTCAATAATGCATTACAATAACTACTTTCCAGATTTTTCGGAATCTCATCTAATCCGGCAGTATCAACCCACTCGTATTCTTTTCCTTCCTATACACATACAGCCCGCACCGGCTGCACCGCCACACGGGATCATCCATCGTGATGCAGCAGCCGCCGATCTCCACGAGCCCCTTGTCTATCTTCCGTTGTAGCTCTTCGCTCATCATGGGCATGCCGTACAGGATGCTGGCCATCGGTGAATGTCCGCAGCCCGGACACTTCTTCGGTTTTTTGTCGCATTCGATCCGAATATGCGCGAGTTCCATGTCATTCCACCCGTATCCCCGTCGGCTTCCGTATCACCCCCGTGGCGACGAGCTCCTCGATCAGCCGCGCCAATATCGGCTTGCGCTCCTGAAAGAGCGCTTCGCCGTCGATCTTGGCGCCGCGGGCCGATACCAGGAGTATCCCCTCTTCACGGATGGCCCAATACCAGCCCACCGCGCAGTCTTGCGGGTGCGAACTCCGAACGCCGGAGAAAAAGAAGCTCCCGTTCCGTGTGACGCCGAAGCGCCCATAAGCCGCAAAGTCGTGCTGCGCCACCGCCTGATCGTTATCGAGGTCGGGCAGCCGTTCAAGTCGCACCGTCAAAGTCATGAGGTCCCCTCCTGCCGCTCGTAACCGGCAGCCGCGTAACGATTTGATAATGCTATCCAAAAAGCCAGGTGCCCGGCAGGAGGTCAGACTGCGCCCAGCTTGTCCTTGAACTCGGTAAGAATCTTGTCCGTGATTTCGGGGTTCACTTCATTGATCTTTTCGGCGATCCCCAAAGCCCGCGCCGCGGTGATTTGTCCCGCTGAAACGAGCTTGAGGAGCATCTCGAGCCCCCAAACCACTTTCCCTCCATGACGCTCGCACGCCTTTCGGAGGAGCGCGTCATTCGCGATACAGGTCCACCCCTCGGAGATCACGAAATGAAGACACGCCCGATCGGGACCCGATAAACCGGGGTATTCGGGAAGCGTGAGGGGCGTCTCAATGATCGTCAATCCAAGATCCTCCGCGCGTTCCTGGGTCAGCTTTCGAACCTCATGCAGGATACGGGTCGGCACGTACACGGTTCCCCAATACGTGACGAGTTCGCGGATGACGTCTTCGTCTGCCTCGGCATAATCGATGAGGACATTCGCGTCGCAGATCGCCGCTTTTCGGCGTACGCGTTCCACGACTCACAGCTCCTGCCACGCGCGGACCAGGGTTCGCATTCCGGAGATCGACAGGTTAAGCATCTCTCCGGCGCGTCCCATGCTGATGATGTTCTTTTCATACGCGTCGCGTACCAGGCGGGAGAAGCGCTCCTCCATGAGATCGCTGACATCGAGTTCTTGCGGATCTTCTTCCGCTACCGGATCGTATTCGTCGGCCGCGATGGCTTCCGGCTCGTAATGGCCCTTCAGGTCATGCCGGTACAGGTCCTTGTAGTCCTGGCTGAACTTGATGATGAGCCCGGCGAGCGATGGCGCCTTGCCCATCTGGACCAACCGGATGAGTATTGTCCTGTAGCTGACCTTGAATTTCTTCTTGACCTTGAGGACGCGATCGACGAAATGGAGCCCCTTGCCCTCGGTCCATTCCTTTTCAAGCGCTTCGTCCGTCACGAGGAAGGTTCCCGCGAACAAGTCAGCCTCGTGTTCCTCGTTTTCGTCCTCGGACTCGTTCGGGTTCTTGTATGAATCCTTGTGGAGGATGAGGTGGCCGAGTTCATGCGCGATAGTGAAGAGTTGGCGCTCGACGGGAATGCCTTCCTCGGAATTGACCACGATGGCCGGTCCGCCGTCCTCATTGCCGATAGACAGGCCGAATGTCTTCTTGAAGCCGAAAGGCCTGATACGCAACTTGATACCGGCCCGCTCCATCAGCTCGGAAATGTCGTAGACGGGAGCGGAGCGCTTCAGCTTGAAAACGTCGCGAACCGCCATTGCCGCGGCGCGGGGTTCGGTTCCGGAAACGCGGGCAAGCAGGTACGGAGGAACGGCTTTGAGTTCCTTCTCCAGGAAGCTGTAGTCCGAAAGCCAAAGAGCGCTGTCGTGGCGAAGCTGGTCGCGTTCGGCTTTTTCTCGTCCGCTCAGACTCCTAGAAGTGCGGAAACGGAGAGAACGAAGCTTTGGTGCGTCGGCAAGGAGTTCGTCAAAAGGAACATCGAGGGCTTCGGCGATCTTGATCAGGGTCGACGACTTGGGGTCCGCCTTGCCGTTGAGCAGGTTCGACAAAGCCGCAGTGCCGATTCCGGTCATCGCGGAAACCTTGGGAATGGTCAGTCCATGTATTTTCATGTGGCGTCGTATGTTGTCGCCTAAATCTTGTATTCCCATAGGATACTCCTCTCTACTGAATAACATATAGCACTATGTGTTATAATGCAATACGGAGAAACAAATAGTTTTGAATACGGCAAAAAAGAAACCGTTCAGGGATAGGAATGATTTTCTTAAACGGTTTCAGTGAGGGTAACGACGCGGGAAAGCCCTGGCGCATTTGTCCTGGAATAAACAAAGCAGCCGTTCCAGTCGCACCGTCAAGGTCATGAGGTCCCCTCCTGCCGCTCGTACCCTGCTTCCCGCCGCCCCGCGCGACAGGTGCTCGAACACGGGCGCCATGCCGAAGAGCCGCGCGAACTCGTGCTCGTCCTCCCTGAGCGACTCCGTCTTGAAGACCTCCGCCAGCTTGTGCCGCAGGGCCCGCACCGTCTCGCGGAAGTCGGGCAGGCTGCCGAGCCCGCTCCCCGAATCGAGCAGGAAGCCGAGCAGCACGATCTCCTTCGTCGTCGCCTCTCCCTTCGTGGCCAACAGGTCGAGGAGCCCGAGCAGCCTGAGCAGGGTCTTGTACTGGTTCTTTTCCTGCATGCGCGTCGATCCTTCCGGATGTTTCGTGATCGTACGGACATTGTAGGTCGATTCCGGAGGTATCGCAAATTCGTCGCAAGCCCCACAGCTTTTGTAGGGCTCCTCGCATTATTCTTCCAATATAAGTATCCGTACGGGCGCTGACGGAACGCGCGGAGGATGCGGGAGGCGGGGCAATGCGGTTCCAGGCTGGCGGGCGCTACCGGATACGGTACCGCTCGGACCTCGGACAGGAGACGGAACGCGTGATCGACGTGCTCGGCGTGGACCCGGGCGCGTACGGTGGCGGCTACGTCCGCGCCTTCTGCCACCTCCGCGACGAAGAACGCACTTTCCGCCTGGACCGCGTCATCGACGCCGCGCCGCTCGCGGTGCCAGGCACCGTCGTTGCCGAACTGGCGCCGGCCGGCGCCCCCAGCCCGAGCCTGGTGCCTGGCACCGGAGCAAAACGGGCGTCAGACACCGTCGTAGCCCAAGTCACCTCCCGGAGCTCCGCGTCGGAAGCTGCGTGGCACGCGGCCGTGGCGCGCGTGTACCGGGCCACGGAAGACGACGTCGAGTCTCGTGTCCGGTATGGAGATGAAGGGCACGAGCGCGCGTCGAATGGCGGCTTCGGAGTGCTGGCGGCCTTCGCCGCGTGCCTGGCGCTGGCCATGATCCTCATGGTAGGCGCGGAAGGCGGCGTCTCGACGTCCGCTCCCCGACCTCGTACGAGCCTGCCCGCCGCTCCCGCTCCGAGCGCCACCGTCGCACCGCCACCGCCTGAGCCCGCGCCCCTTCCCGCTCGCGAAGAAACCGTCATCGGCGGCCGCCTCCTCGTCACCGTGCGGAACGGGCCGTTCACCGTCTACGAAGTGCCGTCCCTCGGATACCGTGGTACGAACAAGCCAGCCGCCATCGCGATGATCCGCACGCCGCCGTTTGTAGCGACCACGGGCTTGTACCGCCCGGACCTCCTCAACGCCTACCTGTTCGCCGACGCGAACGCCTCCGGCAAGCTCTCGTACGACGAACTCGCCGCGTTCCAGAAACGCGTGTACCGCGACTTCGAATACCGAAACAACGACGTCGTCCTCCGCCCCGACGAGTTCTTCGCGCAGGGCGGCGGCGACTGCGACGACTTCGCCGCGTACACCGCGGGCCTCCTCCGCTACTGGGGCTGGGAGCCGTACATCGGCTGCTACGGCGGCTCGGCCGAAGACGCCGGCCACGCCGTGTGCCTGGCACGCGAACCGGGCACGGTGCCCGCGGGCTTCACGTACGTCGCCGTCACGCGCTGGACCACGCCGGACGGCATCGAACTCCCGTCCGGCTCCTACGTCCCCATCGACTACGACCGCGTCGGCGCCCTGTCCTCAGCCGTCGAACCCCGCTGGAAACTCCGCGAAGTCTACATACCGGAACGGACCTGGGGCACGGGGATGTGAGGGACAGGGAGACTCGGATAGCCGGAGAATGGTACTAGGACAAATTCTTGACGACGAGCAACATTCCTACCGTTCGGTTATATGCACCGTGAACGCCGCGCACCCGCCTTCGTCTTCGAATACCCTGATCAGCCTGTCCGGTAGCTTCAACCGACCGTTCGGCAAGTCGAAGTACGTGTAGACGCTCCGGTCTGACCGTGCCGCGAAATCGATGCGCTGGTATATCTCCCTTTTAACGGTATTCACGAAGAATCCGTTGATAGCATATGCCACCCGCTGGTCATCACTGATCTTCACGTACACCGGGCCTACGATCTCCTTCTTCGGCTGTACGAACAGCGCTTTGACCGTCTTGGACTCAAAGAAGCGTTTCGACTTCATGTACAAGTCCGCCTTATGTTCGGAAATGTAATACTTCAGTATTTTTGCCGCTTCGGGATAGGCCACGGTTCCGCCCATAATCAAATCATGATAGACGTTCTTGATTCGTTTTGATTCCTTCCCGGAAAGGGAGCCCGAATCGAATTTACGCGTCAAGTCATCGAGCTCCGGCTGGGTCATCGACAGGATCGTGCAGGCGTTGAGGGAGACGAAGGCGCACAGCACAACCAGCGTCCGTGCCCGTTTGGCGGCGGTAACGCCGTTCATCGGTTCCTCCTGTCGGCTCGAACTTTCGTTCCGGCGCGCGGACCGTGCGTCGGCATGCCCTTACCATTTCCCTACAGGTCGAACTCCATCCCCGCGGCGCACGCGAAGCAGTCGATGTCGCTGCCTCGCGAGCGGAGGTAGTCGCGGCACCAGGCGACGTTCGCGTCGATCTGCGCGTCGGTCCGGTCGGGATCGTGGTGGAAGAGCCCGAGGCGCCGCACGCCCGCGTCGAGAGCCAGGTCGACCGCGTCTTTATAAGTCGAGTGTCCCCAAGTCCGCGTCCGGGCGTATTCCTCGTCCGTGTAGTGGGCGTCGTGGAAGAGGAGCTCGGCGCCCGCGCAGAATGCCACGTAGTCGTCCCGGCTCCGGCCGGACTCGTGCCTGAAGCGCAGCTCGTTGTCCGTCAGGAACACGAAGGAACGGCCGCTCGTGTCGGTGTGCTTGAAGCCGTACCCGCCGTTCGGGTGGCTGAGCGGGATCGACTCGCAGCGGAACGCCTTGCCGATGCCCGGCAGCGCGTTGCCGCAGTCGGAGAAACCGCACGAACAGCCTTCGCTGAAGGCGGCCTTCATCTCGCTCATGTCGACGGGGAAGTACGGCGGGTCCATCTGGTGCCTCAGGTACTTCATGAGCGAGGCTTGCGGGTCGGCGCCGCCGCAGAGCCGGATGGAGCGGTCCGGGCGGTACGCGGGCTTGAAAAAGGGAAAGCCCGACAGATGGTCCCAGTGCGCGTGCGTGAGGAGCAATGTGAAGACCTTCGCGCCATGGTCGCCAACCAGCTTGTTCCCGAGCTTGCGGATGCCTGACCCCGCGTCGATGACGATGCGCTCGCCTGAATCCGTGACTATCTCGATGCAGGTCGATTCCCCGCCGTAAATGACCGTGTCCTTACCAGGAGCCGGTATCGAGCCCCGACTGCCCCAGATCGTTACTTTCATGATCGCTCCCGCGCATTCCGACTGTCGACCATATTAGTATAGCGAAACGCCATGGGATGTGCGGTGCCAGACACCGTTGCCGGCCGACAGGAGCCTGGCACCATGGCGGGGGACAACCTGGCGTACGAATACGGCCTCATCACTATGGTCATGTCCAACGGAGCGGAGCGGAAGACCGAAACCTTCAACGTCTTCATAAAGGAAGACGGCGCGTGGAAGCTCCTGTCCAACCTGCCGGTGGCCATGATGATGAAGCTGTTCTGACGGCATCGCCCCCGGGCTGACGTTTCAGCCCGGTTCGGCAAAGGAGCCACGCGTCCCGACTCGGTCCATTGTTCGACGGCGCCATTGTCGATGGTTTTGCGGTGGCACCGCGAAATTGTCACATGGACACCCCGCGGATATGACAGCCGCGGCATCCTGTCGCTTCCTTGCCATTACGGTAGACGCCTGTTCCCGCGGTAGCGTCTGAGGACACACACCTGACCGTCCAATCGGGTGACGATAGTCCGGCCGTCCGGGAAGCTCTTGACGTAGTCGCAGATAGATGCTGACTGCCACCTGATATCGCGTCCTTCGGCCGCGTCTTCGCACGGCTGAAGCGAAACGCAGGTCCCCGACTCGAACGGGTTGACCGTGCGCGACAGGCGACGTTCGTACGCGGCGAGTTCCGGAAACGACGTCCGGGCTTCTTCGCGGGGAAAAGCTCCGAGGGGGTCGCACGACGGACTCCAACGCCGTACGGTTTCGCCCGCGACGGCGGAGAGGAACGATCCGTCCGGAAGCGGCAGCGCGAATTCGATATCGTTGCCGAAGAAATTCCACGAAGGATGGAGTTCGAACGCTTCGTCGAGCGGAACAGGACAGGAAAAGCTGCCGTCGGCCTCGCGGCGTCGCACCGTGGCGTCCGGGAAGGCGACCAGGGAGGCGCCGTCGTCGAGCTTCAGTTCCTCGAGCGCGCTGACCGCCGCGACGGGACTCCCTTCGTTCGTCCAGAGACGCAGACTGTCGTCGGCGCCCCAGGACAGGATGGAACGGTCCGGACGGACGATCGCCCCCAGCACGCTGCCACGATGGCCGCGCGCGATCCACGAGAGCTCGCCGCTCGCGTCCCAGAGGCGCAGGGTTTCATCCTCGGACCATGAGAGGATGGAACCGTCACTCCGGAAGAGAGCGCCGTTGATCCTTCCCGAATGCCCAGCCAGTACCGCGAGCGCCGTTCCCGAGCGGTCCCATAACCGCAGGGTGTCGTCGTACGACCATGACAGGATCCGCCCGTTCGGTCCCTCGACGAAACCGATGACGTTCGACGCGTGTCCTTCCATGGTGGCCAACTGCGCGCCCTCGGGATCCCACAGCCGGAGCGTACCGTCGTCGGATCTCGTCACGAAACCGCCGTCGTCCCTTGTCAGCACGCCCGTCACCCAACGCGCGTGCCCCGGAAGCGTTTCCGGAGACTCCGCCTCCGGGTTCCAGATCCGCACGGTCGCGTCGTTTGACCAGGACATGATCCGTCCGTCGCGCAGTATGGACGCGCCCTGGATGTCCTTGCCATGCCCGCGGAACACGCGCAACTGTTCCCCGTGGCGGGACCAAAGCCTGACGGTCGTATCGTACGACCATGTCACGAAGGATCCGTCTTCCCTGAGCGCCGCGCCGACCACGGTGTCGGTATGAGCGGCGATGACGCGCTCTTGCGCCCCGGTCGGATCCCTCAGACAAATCTCAGAAGGCGACCACGATACGCTCGATCCGTCGGCGCGCCGGAGCGCGCCCGAAACCGCGCCGCGACATTCGAGCGCCGGTTCCGTCCAGTCGTCCGGAATCGGAACGGCCTCGAGCATCGTCCCTTCCGGACTCCAGCGCCGCGTTTCGTCCCATGACCATGACTGTATGCTCCCGTCCGGCAGTTCGCGGGCGCCCCGTACTTCGCCGCGATGCCCCTCAAGGACGACGCATTCGTCGCCGCGCGCCCGCGCGGGCCGGAGGGTCCTCCGGAGCCAGACCCAGTCGCAGTTGCCCGCTTCGAGCCACCGCTCGGCGGCTTCCGTCGCCGGGCTGTCGTCCGCATGCTCGACCGCGAGCTGGAGCAGTATCTTGTGGGCTGGCCATCCGTCGTCGCCCCGCCGCAGGATGTGGGCGAACCCGTTTACGAAGCGTTCCCATCGGGTGAAGACGGTTCCGGGACGGTCTCCGGACGCGCGCCGGAAATCGTCTACCCAATCATCGGAGCGGTTCAACGCGCACTTCGCCATGGCGTAATCGAAATCGGTAATCCGCGCCCGGGCTTCCTCTATACGGCCGGCCAAGGTCAGGTGGTACGGTTCCTCCATGAGTCGACGGCCGTTTGGCCTGCCTCCGCGGTACAGAGGCTGGGCGCCGAACCAATTCGCGAGTCTGCCGTGGAGCGCGCGCCTCTCGGCATCGTCCATCCGGTCCGCCGCGTCTCCGACGATACGATGGAAGTAGGTTAACAATGGCTGGCCGTCCATCAGCCGTTCGGACAGGTAGGGTTCGAGCTCCGCGTACAGGCGCGACCAGAGCACGGGCGGCAGGCTGTCCACGTCAGGTTGGTCCTTGTTCCTGGTCGCCTCGAACTCCGCGCGGACTTCGGGATCTTGCCAGAGCAGGTCCTGGACCTCCGCTTCCGACAGTCCGAAGCGGGCGAGCCGCACGTAACGCAGCGCCCTGTTCGTGAAAACGGGACCGTGCCGCGAAGCCATTCCGTCGAGGACGAAGGCGGCGAGATCGGTTAGGTCCGCCGGCAGGTCAGGCGGCGCGTCCCAGGAATGGAGGTGCCGGGCGACGGGAGCCGCCAGGGAAAGCCAGAGAGGCAGCCCTCCGACCGACGCGGCGCGGAGGAACGCCTCGCGTTGCTCCCCGGTCAAGGAACGTCCAGCCAGCGACGCGTCGAGGACGCGCTCGCGGTCGGGTGCGGCCAGCGGCGCCAGATCGATAACAGGCGCTTCCGGGTAAAGTTCGGACAGCCGCTCGCTCCCCGGTCCGACGGCGACCGATACGACGAAACGCAGGTTCGGGGGCGGCTCCCGGGGAAGGAAGGTTCCGTATTCGGAAGGCTTCGTGTCGGCCAGCTGATCCAATGCGTCGATGAACAGGGCGAACGGCTCCCCTTCCCCTCGCGACTCGAACAAGCCCCAAAAAGCTCCGGTCAGTTCCTGCAGGCTTTCATGTTCCGGAAACGGCGGCACCGGAGCGCCGAGACGCGCGGCGATTTCGGAGTAGAGATCCGCGAAGAGGTTTTTGGCCGACCAGGAGCGCGGCGACGCCCCGATGAACCGTACGCAGGCATCGTCCGCCGCGCTCATGGCTGCTTTCGCCATGAGCGCCGACTTCCCGGATCCCCCGGGTCCCCGCACGATCAAGGGCCACTTTCCATCGCCGAGCTCAAGATAGTCGCGGACTCGTTTCAGTTCGCCTTCACGTCCGGCCAAGCCGGCGCTCCGCTCCCGCATGAAGACCGACTGCTGTTCCCGTTCGGTGTCGGAGTCGGACATGTTTCCGATGACCGCCAGTTCCGATTCGAGACGCGTCCGTAAAAACAGATCCACCGAACGGGTCACTTCGTCGAGATACTCGCGAGCGATGGAACCGTCCGGAGACCAAACGGCGTCCAGCGCGATCCTCCTGTCGGCGGGCAGCGTCTCGACCACGCGCGACTTCAGTACTGCGAGCAGGCGCGCCGCCTCTTCGTCGGCCTTACCGTCCTCGAGGTAATCGGAAAAGCGGCGGGCGGCGCCGTCCCGGGCCGATGCCGGCAGTCCGGGACGATTCCGGAGAATCGCCAGTATATGATCCTTGTCGCCTTCGGGCCGGAGTACCCCTTCGATCGCCTCGCGATGCGTCGCGGAGTAGCGATATCGTTCCGCGGGAAGACCGAGCGAGTCGGCGACCGTCCGCAGTATGGAAACCAGTCGCGTTTCATCCGCGATCGCGGACATCGGGACGAGGCACCATTCGGGAGGGCGGGCATTCTCGTCCTTCCGGTACTGCGATAGAAGGAATTCCGCATCCGATCCGGACAGCGCGCCGACTATGCGCGCGAACTCGGCGGCCGGTATGCGGTTTGCGGGAGGACGCCAGCCATACCTGTCGCCGAGCATCAGTATGAAATTCGGACGGGGTCGCGGCGATTTCAGTTGGCACCTGCGGATTTCTTCCAGACAGATATCGAGGGTATCGTGCGTTTCAGAGTCCCGGGGCGATATGCCCCAGCGGAGGTCGACGACATGGAAGGAAGCCCCCCGTTCCGCGCAAAGCGCGCGCAGTCCGGGCCATACTTCGAGCCGAAGGCGTTCGCGTTCCGCCTGGAAATCGCCGAAGGTGGAACTCAGGAACACCCGAAAAACCGCTTGAGACATGGCACCCTCCGGAACAGCTCATTCTCGCGCATCCAACTGCCCGTGTCCAAGCGTCAAGAAGCAGGCGACGGAAAGCCAGGGAGGGTATTCTGCCGCGTACCAGTCGACTCGCGGAGCCAAGCGTCCGAACGATTGAGGGCACTGTAGTTGTTCCTATCCCCCTTCCTTGACCGCGCCCCCGCAAGGCGCGATGCTGGACGTATCTCTGACAATCAACACGCGGACGCGCGCCAAGGAGTGAACCATGGACGTAAACGGACTCTTGAGCCAAATGGGCGGTCTGGCCTCCATCGCCAAGGAACTGGGCATCACCGAACGGCAGGCCGAGACGGGCGCGGCGGGACTCTTGCCGGCCATCATGGGCGGCTTCAAGAAACGGACGCAGGAGCGCGAAGGCGGCGCCGAAGGCCTCGGCGGGCTCCTCGAAGGCATGGGCGGCGGCGGGCTCCTCGAAGCGGTGTTGGCTCCCAAGCCCACGGACGTAGCGCCGGGCAACGAGATTCTCGGCCAGATCTTCGGCTCGAAGGACGTGAGCCGCTCGGTAGCCCAGGCCACCGCCACGAAGACCGGCCTCGACCCGAGCATTCTCAAGAAGATGCTGCCGCTCCTCGCCATGGCCTTCGCGGGCTTCATGGCCAAGAAGGCCGCGACGGGCGCTCCGCGCGGCGGACAGGCGCAGTCGGGCGGCGGCGGGCTCTTGGGCGGCCTCCTGGGCGGTCTCCTGGGCGGTGGCGCGAACAAAACCGCGGGCGGTGCAGGCGGGCTCGGCGCGATCATGGGGATGCTGGACCAAGACGGTGATGGCAACCCGCTCGACGATATTCTGGGGATGATGAAAAAGCGGTAGCACTGCACGGAAGAGTGCGGCGGACGGGTGTCGGACCGAATCGACCGTAATGTGGGGCATACCAGTACCCGCGACGAATAGGCGAGAGTACTCGCAATATTCGTCGCGGGTACTGGTATGCCCCACCCGGCGGGCGCATCAGATTCGTCATCGAACGTCGGAAGTCCCCGGTAGCGCCGCACGATCGATGATCAACCGACGAAGCTCGTCGAGCTCTGCTCGGCTATGGCTCGATTCATGAATTGAAAATCTTTTAACGTCTAGACTTCTTCTCCGCGATCTCCGCCTTGACTCCGTACTGACGCTCGAGTACTCGCTAAGCTTCGCTACATGGTGAGTCTTGTGCGGGACGCGTCCTCTTCGTGTCGAACCCGGGACGGCCCGTAGTTGCGCGCGCGGGGCGGTTTTTTTTGCTTGAATCCGCGGGTGGGGTATGGTACGGTGGCGGTTTGCGGGGGAGAGATCCCCCCGATCATGTCCGAGGCGCGCCGCGCGTCAAGGAGTCTGAAAAGGCTCCCGGGAGCTGACGGATAGCAGTCGATGGGACTCATCGTATCCTACTGCACGAAGGAGCCGGCGGCCGAGCTGCGCCCCTTCGTCTGCCACTATTACCGCCTCCAGTACGACAGCGCCGTGGGATCGGGCTTTACGCAGGATCTCGTGCCGAACGGATCGCCGGACATCTTCGTCTCCCGCGACGCAGACATCGAGGTCTCCGACGCCGGAGGCGCCGTCCTGCGCTCCCGCGGCCCGCTGGCGACCGGCCAGCTGTCCAAGACGATCCGCGTCGGCTTCGCGGGCGACACCGAGGTGTACGGCGTTACCCTGCATCCGCTCGGGCTCACCGCCCTCGTGTCCCGCGGCGGGCACGAAATACGCGACACGATCGCCGAATTGGCGGACATCAATCCGGATTTCAGCCTGGCCCTCGGGCGCTGCGCCCTCGAGCCGGAGCGGCCGAGCCTCGATTCGTTCGCGGCGGGCATGGACGTCGTGCTGAGGGATACCTTGCGACGCGCGAACGAGACGCCCTCGTGGCTCGCGCCGATGGTGCGCCACATGCAACGGTCCGCGGGCCTCATGCCGGTCGTGTACTACAGCGACCTGGTCGGACGGTCGGAACGCCTCCTCGAGCACGCGTTCCGCGAGCATGTCGGCTGTTCGCCGAAATCGCTCCTCCGCGTCATCCGCTTTTCGAAATTCCTCGAGTTCTGCTCGGAGACCGGACAGCCCGACCTGACGACGTTGGCCCTCGAGCTGGGCTTTTTCGATCAGGCGCACCTCTGCCACGAAGTCAGGCGGATGACCGGTTTCTGCCCCCAGCGGTATTTTTCGCGCTTGTCCGAGGTGCTCGGGTCGACCAAGCGCGCGAGCACGTCCCAAACGGACGCGTGAACCTTCCGCGGCGTCCGGGCGGCGGGACGAATGAGATTAGTAAACCGATTGCGGAAATTTACAAGCGGGTTTGAGTCGAAACATGAATCTTATGGTCCATATTCCAGCGAAGGAGGCTCACTGATGTCCACACCGAAACGCGCGCGCCCGGCCCGATGGATCGCCGCGGCCGCGCTCGGGCTCGTCGTGGCCGGCGCGACGCTCGCCGACCTCGCGCGCGTCGCGCGGCTCGAATCCGCCCTTGGTTCCGGACCCGGCGTCTGCCAGGATTGGGGCAACAACGCTCCCGGCGGCGGCAAGAAGGCTCGTGGATAGACTGCTACCGGGCGATTCGCATTCTTGAAAGGTGCGGCGAATATATATCGGACCGTAGCGACCGGATCTGGGGCAGACAAGTACCCGCGCCGAATAGGCGAGAGTACTCGCAAAACAACGACGCTGGCGGCGATCGAGAAACTCAAAACGTCGTTGACGCTCTCAGGAAAGGTGCGGCATTTTTTTTGGACCGTATAGGTCGGGTCCTGTCGCTAAATAAAGCATGGTATCATTCGGAGTACCTCACGACACCATGCTTTATTTACGCCACCCGACCCGGCGCTTACGGTTCCAACAAGCTTGCGCCACCTTGCGCCCGTAAGGCCGCACAACGGCACGATGGTCGAAGAATCACCGTGGGCTTTGCTCGGCTATGGACCAGTCAGAGTAACCATCTCTTAACCCCTCTTCTCCGTGTGCTCCGTGGCACAACTCCGTGCCTCCGTGGTTGCCTTTCCAACAGAGGATCGGCTTCTCCGGCGGTCGGGTTCATCGCCTGTCAGGTCCGCAGCAATCCGTGGACGAGGCGGCCGAGGCGTTCGAGATCGGGTTCGGAATCGTCGGACCAGACGCCGGCGTTGAGGCGGATGTAGTCCTTGTGCTTGTGCGAGGGCGAGAAGAGGTAGCCGGGGGCGATGGCGATGCGGGCTTTCAGGGCTTCGCGGTACAGTTCCACGGAGTCGACGCCGCCCGGAAGGCGCACCCAGATGACCAGGCCGCCCTCCGGTTCGGCGAAGCGCGTGCCTTCGGGAAAGTGGCGCTCGATGGCGCGCGACATGCCGGCGACCTTCCGGGCGTACGCCCGCCTCATCTTCCGGAGCTGGATTTCGTAGCCGCCGGATTCCAGGTAGTCCGCGATCGAGAGTTGCGAGAGGATCGACGTGCCCGAGTTGAGCGCGAGCTTGAGCCTGCGTATGTCGTCGAAGCGCTTGCCGGCGGCCACCCAGCCGATGCGGTACCCGGGCGCGATGTCCTTCGTGAACGACGAACAGAGCATGACGCTCCCCGTCTCGTCGTACGCCTTCACGGGCGTCGGGCGGCGTTCGCCGAAGTAGAGCTCGCCGTAGATGTCGTTCTCGACGAGTGGCACCCCGCGCGCGGCGAGCATGTCGGCCAGGCGGCGCTTGGACGCGTCGGGCACGCAGCTCCCGAGCGGGTTCGCGAAGTTGGTCGTCTCGATGAGCGCCCGCACCGGATGGTTGTCGAGCGCGAACTCGAGGGCTTCGAGCGAGATGCCCGTGCCGGGGTTCGAGGGGATTTCAAGGGCGCGGAGACCGAGGGCTTCCAGCTGGAGCAAAATCCCGAAATACGTGGGCGATTCGATCGCCACCAAATCGCCCGGCTTGCACGTGGCCTGAAGCGACAGGGCCATCGCCTCCGAACAGCCCGCGGTGATGACGATCTCGTCCGGCTTCACCTGGCAGCCCGCGGCGTAGGCGCGTTGCGCGATCTGCACGCGCAGCCGTTCGCAGCCCTCGGGATAGACCGAGGCGTCGAGCCCGAAGCGCCCCTCGCGCGCGAGGCGCGCCACGATGCGGTCCAGCTTGTCGAAGGGCAACAGCGCCGGGTCGGCGGTGGCCGCGCCGAAATGCACGATGCCCGGATCGTGCGTGTCGCGGAACAATTCCAGCGAAAGCGCGTCGATGCTCACCGACGTGGGTCCGGACCGTTCCACCTGGGCTTCCGGCTGGAGGCGGAAGTCGCGCCGCTTTTCCTTCACGTAGTAGCCCGATTGCGGGCGGGCTTCGATGAGTCCCTTGGTCTCGAGCAGCTGGTAAGCCTGGATCACCGTCGAGAGGGACACGCCGCCCCGCTGGCTGGCTTCGCGCAGCGCCGGCAGCCGCGACCCGGGCGGAAAGGTTCCCGCCTGGAGCTGGGCTTCGAGTTGCTGGGCGTACCGGAGATAGAGCGGCGTCTTCCCTGCCATGATTCAGATTGTTATGTATTTGAGTGATAGTTGCAAGCTATCGGCAAAATTGTACCTAGAATACATTACAGTTTGTCGCATTTGATACGATACAGCCGGAATTGTACTTGTCTGTTATGTAGTTTTTTGCATGTTTCTGAATCTGTTATTCTTTTTGAAATCTTCATATATTCCTCTCGAAATCAAGGAGGAACATCATGAAGACACTCGCCATTCTCAAGGTTTTCACGCCCGCGGGCTTTTCGACGAAGGACGCCGCCCGGATCGCGCGCGGCCAGGCCGCCACGGTTCGCGGCACGAAGCTCACCTGCACCGCCGGCAAACTCTGGGTCACCCTGAACGGCGACCGCACCGACTACATCCTGGACGCCGGCTCGAGCATCGGCCTCGCGGGCGCCGCCGTCGTGTCCGGTCTCGCCGACAGCGGCTACCAGGTCGCGTAAGGTTTCGATTCCGGGCGCCCCCGTCGCGCGAACGCGTTCGCGCGACGGTCGGGTGCTCCGCTCCAAGTGCGCGCCGCGCGGCTCCGCCCCGCGGCGCGAGCTTTCCGCTTCGCCCCCTGGCGCGGGCATCCCGTCTTTCCTTCCACCGTCGACAGTCTGCTAGAATTCGAAGGGTGCCTTGGAGACGAGGAGCCCGAAGCCGTCGCCGCACTCGTACCAGATCAGAACCTTCCCGTCGGCGCGCCGCAGGGCCGACGGATTGAAGGGCCCGTTGACGGGGTTGCCCGCGTCGGCCCGGCTCACGACGGGGTTTCCCGCGTAGCGCTCGAAGGCCGCGCCGTCGTCCGACACGGCAAAGCCGAGGTGCATGTTGTCGACCGAGCCTAGAAAATCGTTCACCGACAGCGACGCGTAACAGAGCGCCCAGCGTCCGTCGGCGCCGAAGGCCGAGGCCACGCCGGCGCCCGCGCCGTCCCACACGGTTGTATCGAGTTCGGGATTCTCCGGATGTCGTTCGCGCAAAACCGGATTCGAAGCGCTTTTCGCCCAGGCAATGCCGTCAGTCGACGTGGCGTACCCCGTGCGAACGGTCCAATCGGCGCGAACACCCGTATACCACATGCGGAAGGTGGTGCCGTCATAGCGCGCGCTCGGCGACTCGATGTGGTGCCCTTCCCATGAAGCGTCGTCACCACGAGTAAACACCGGCCCCGTGCCATATCGAGTCCACGTCGCGCATGTATCATTCGAAATGGCAAGCCCTATCGCGCCATCGGCGGAGTCGTTGTCCGTATCCCCGAAGTAATAGAGGTAATATGTATCCTCGTCGACTTTGACAAGGCAGGGCGTGTCGAGGAACCAATCGTCCCAGGCGCCGGACGTCGCGGGCTCGAGTATCGTGCCCTTTTTCGTCCACGTGACGCCGTCGGTCGACTCGGCCAGGCCGATACTGCCTTTGTTGGTACGCGGGCTCGTTCCGGTTATCGCGTTGCCCTGCGCGTAGACCATGAGATAGCGGGTGCCGTCCCACAGCACGTCGGGCGATCCGATGGCCGTCGCTTCGGCGCCGGTTCCGCTCATCGCGAGGACGCGGGGATGGTGCTCCCAGAGGCCGTCCACGGGCGCCGGGGCGCACGAGACGACGACGGCCATGGCCGAGGCGGCAAGAATCGGATGGAATGCGCGCATGCGGTTCATGGTATCGCACAATCATTCATGTTTAAAGTGCCGGAACTCACTCGACGACGCCGGGGAGCATGGGAACGAAGGCGACGGGGATGAGGGTTTCGCGCGTGACCCGAGCGCCCGAGCGGCGCACGCGGACGATTACCTGGCCGTAGCCGTCCGTCACCGGCGCGACGAGCCGCCCGCCGTCGGGCGACAGTTGGTCGATAAGGGCGCGCGGCACGCCGCTCGGGGCCGCGGACGCGATGATGGCGTCGAAGGGCGCGCGCCCGGGCAACCCGAGAAAGCCGTCGGCGACGATGACGCGCACGCGTCCCGCGGCCCCGTCGAGCTCGTCGTCGCCGGCGGGCGCGCGGCCTTCAGCCGCCGCGGATTCCGGTCCATGCAGTCCGATAAAGCCGTCCTCCGCGAGCATACCGAGACGCGACAGCGCGCGCGCGGCGCGCTTGGCCAACGACGCGTACCGTTCGACGCTCCACACCTCCGCGGCGAGCAGGGCGAGCACGGCCGCCTCGTAGCCGGACCCCGTGCCGATCTCGAGCACGCGCTCGTCGCCCCGCAGTTCGAGCGCCTCGGCCATGTACGCGACGATGTAGGGCTGGGAGGCGGTCTGCCCCCACCCGATCGGGACCGGGTAGTCGCCGTACGCGTCGGGGCGCGCCTCCGCCGGCAGGAAGCGTTCGCGCGGCACCGCCCGCATCGCGTCGAGCACCGCGGCGTCGCGCACGTCACGCCCGGCTATCGTCTCCTCGACCATCGCCCAACGTTCCGCGCTCCTGTCCAGGTCTCCGATCATGCCGCCCACCCCGCGCCGCGCCCCCGCTCCGCGCGAATCAACCATCGTCATCCTTCCTAAACGATACCGCCCGCCCCGCCGGAGGGCAAACGAGTAGTATTCCACGGGTGCAGCCCGATCCAGCGGTCGACGAGCTAAGCTCGTCGTCGCGGAAGCGGCGATGCCGCTTCCGCGCGGTGTCAGACACCCGCCACGATTCGCGCTCTGGCAACGAAACGTCGGGACGTTGTATCCTTCCGTGGCCCGGGACCCGCCGTCATCGGCCGGAACGCGGCGCGAGGAGGAACTATCTTGAAGTGGATCACGCGTTCGCACGTCCATGTCGATCGAGTCGCCTGCCCCTGGCTCATCGCGCGTTTCATCGACAACGAGGCGGAGTTCCTCTTCGTACCCGCGAGCCAGATCGAAAAAAGGGCACGGGAAACCGGGGCCATTCCCTTCGACGCGCCCGGGGCGGAACTGGGGCATAATGGCGGCGACTGTTCCTTCCAGACCATCGTCAAGACCTACGGATTGAATGATCCGGCGCTCGTCCTCCTTTCGGAGATCGTGGGCTGCGCCGACACCGACCGGCTCGCGGACCATCCGGTCGCGGCCGGACTCGAGGCGGTGGCGGTCGGGTACTCGTTGCGCTATCCCGACGACGAGGAAAATCTGTCGCGTCAGTTCGAATTGTATGACTCCCTGTACGCCTGGTGCCGGCTCCAGACCGCGAGGCAACCTTCATGAAGGGCATGGCCAATCCGCGCGATTTCATCTCCAAAAACCTAAGCATGGTCACCATGCTGGTGCTCGTCGTCTTCGTCGGCATGGGCGAGAAGATGGCGGAGCGCTTCCTGCCCCTGTACATCCTGGCGCTCGGCGGCGGAACCTGGGCGGTCGGGGCGCTCAACGCGATGGACAACCTGCTGTCCGCCCTCTACTCCTTCCCCGGCGGATGGCTCGTGGACCGCATCGGCCACAAGAAGTCGCTCATCGTCTTCACGCTGATCGCCATGTTCGGCTACCTGATCGTCATCGTCGTGCCAGCGTGGCAGGCGGTGCTCGTCGGTTCCGTCTTCTTCATCTCCTGGACCGCCGTCTCGCTGCCCGCGATCATGAGCCTCGTCTCCAAGGCCGTTCCCAAGGAGCGGCGGAGCTTCGGGGTGTCGATCCATTCCTTCGTCCGCCGCATTCCCATGGCGCTCGGGCCCGTGGTCGGCGGCATCCTCATCGGGGCGTTCGGACGCGTCCACGGCGTGCGTATCGCCTTCGGAGCGGCGTTCCTGATGGGTCTCGGATCGCTCGCGCTCGTGTGGAAGTACATGGACGACGACAGCCCGCAAGCCGCGGGTCCGGAAGCCGCGAAGATGAAGTTGCGCGAGCTCTTCGGCCCCGGGCTGCGGAACCTCCTCTCGAGCGACATCCTCATCCGCTTCGCCGAGCAGATTCCCTACGCCTTCGTCGTCGTGTGGGCGGTGGAGAACAACGGCCTGTCGACCGTCCAGTTCGGCATCCTCACCGCCATCGAGATGGTCACGGCCATGCTCGTCTACCTTCCCGTGGCGTGGCTGGCCGACCGGCACGGCAAGAAACCGTTCGTCCTCATGACCTTCGGCTTCTTCACGCTCTTCCCCCTCGTCCTCCTCGTCTCCCGTTCGTTCCCCGTGTTCGTGCTGGCCTTCGTCGTACGGGGCCTCAAGGAGTTCGGCGAACCAACGCGGAAAGCCCTCATCATGGATCTCGCGCCGGAGAACGCCAAGGCGCGCGCCTTCGGCACCTACTACCTCATCCGCGACGTCATCGTGTCGATCGCCGCCTTTTCGAGCGCGTGGCTCTGGAACAAGGCTCCCGAGGTGAACTTCCTCGTGGCCGCCGGATTCGGTCTCGTCGGCACCATCCTCTTCGCGATCAAGGGCAAGGATCTGGGGACGCCTCTCAAGAACGCTTCGTAGCAGTATTGCTTCCTCGCTAAAATTGATTGCTGGCTGCATATGTTTTCTGTTGCCAATGCATATTAAACTGAGTTATTATATGCATGGAGGACGTTATGAGAACAACCCTTGATCTGCCTGATGCCCTTATGGAAGAAGCGATGAAGGTCACGAATATCAAAGTCAAGACGGACCTCATCAAACTTGCCCTTCTCAACCTCATCCAAAAGGAAAAAGTAAAGGAAATAGCGAACTACTTCGGGAAAGTTCCTCTTGATATCGATCTGGACGAGATGAGGAAACGATGAACGACATACTCGTGGATTCATCGGTTTGGATTTCGTTTTTAAAAGGAGAAGCGCGATCCAGACAGCTTGCCGACCTATTGGCCCTCAACAGAATCCGGACAAATGAGTTGATTCTTGCCGAACTCATGCCTTCCTTGCATCAACGAAAGGAAAAGCATCTTGTTTCATTGTTCAGAGAGATCAAGATAAATGCCCTGAGAATCGATTGGCACGATATCATCGATATCCAGACTTTGAACTTGAAACATGGCATCAACAACGTCGGCATTCCCGATCTCATCATCGCGCAAAACTCGTTGCAGTACGGGACGCCGATTCTCACCTATGACCGGCATTTCGCACTGATGGCATCGATCCATAAAATCAGGCTCGTTACGCTATGAGAGACGCGCTGCTCGTCGTCGCGGGGGGCGGGTTCGGGTCTCTCTGCCGCTACCTCGTCTCGGGTCTGGCCATGAGGCGCTTCGGGGATTCCTTCGCGTGGGGGACGATGTCGGTCAACCTGATCGGCTGCTTCGCCGTCGGCCTGCTCGCGGGCTTGGTCGAGCGGAGCGCCCTGCCCGCCCACCTGCGCGTGCTCGCGATATCGGGTTTCCTCGGGGGGTTCACGACGTTCTCCACGTTCTCGCTCGAGTCGGTCCGCATGATCGCGAACGGCGCGCCGGGCAAGGGATTCCTCAACATCGGCGTGAACGTGATCCTCGGCCTCGTGCTCACGCTCGCGGGGATCGCTCTCACGGGCAGGCGCGCCTGAACGTCCGACACGCCCGGCGCGCGTAGTCGACGGGCTTCGGTATCATGGCTTCGCGCCCTCATGCAAATTGTCAATTCAATTGACAATTTGCATAGGCAAACATTCCGCCGCATCGTACCGGACGCACGCCTGTGCCCACAATATCGGAGGCGCCGTCAAGCTTGATGACCGGTGCCGCGAGCTCCGAAGCTCGGCAGCGTCACGGTGAAGCGCGCGCCGCCGAGCTCCGAGCGACCGACCGAAACCGTGCCGCCGTGCGCCTTCACGATCTCCGCGACGATGGCCAAGCCGAGACCGCGGCCGCCCGACGCCGTCGAGCGCGAGGGATCGACGCGATAGAAGCGCTCGAAGATCCGCTCGCGCAGTTCAGGCGGGATGCCCGGTCCCGAGTCTTCCACCGAAAAGCCGACGGCAGTCCCGTCGTCAGGAAGGAGCGAGACGCGGACGGTCCCGCCCGCCGGCGCGTATTTCACCGCGTTGTCGAGCAGGTTGTAGATCACCTGCCCGACGCGCAGGGCGTCGCCGCGGGCTTCCGCCTTATCGGAAGCCGCGTCCGGCCCACTCGACTCGGCGAACCCGGCATACTCGATCGCGAGCGAGCGTTCGGCGGCAGCGGCCGCGAAGAGGCCGACCGCCTTCGAGAGGGCGCGCGCGAGGTCGACGCCTTCGATCGCGAGCTCGATCTGGCCGGACTGGATGATCTCGAGTTCGCGGAGGGTGTCGACGAGCCTCGACAGGCGGAGCGTCTCCTCGTGCACCGACTCGAGCGTGGCGCGGTCCGCCGGCAGCACGCCGTCGAGCATGCCCTCCACCGCGCCCCGGATGAGCGTGAGCGGCGTGCGGAGCTCGTGGGCCGAATCGGCGATGAGCCGTCGCCGGGCTTCGTCGAGGCGCGCCACGTCCGCGGCCATCGCGTTGAAGGCGCGTGACAGTTCGGCCACCTCGTCGCGCCCCTCGGCGGGGACGGGGTCCACGCGTTTGCCGGCCGCGACCTCGCCCGCCGCCGCGGCGAGTCTGGCTATCGATTTCGTGAATCTGGACGCGAGCAGGAAGCCGAGCGCGACCGCGCACGCCGTGGCGGCGGCCGCCGACCACGCGACGGCGGCGAGCACCGCGGAAAGGTACCGTTCCTCGGCGCCCGTCAGCGACGAGTCGACCATTGAGCCGACGAGGACGGTGCCGACGCGGGCGCCGCCGGCCGACATGACGGGAATACCGTGCGCCAGGTGGGCGGCGGGGTGGAAGCTGCCGAGGACGGCGGAGGCGGTGTCGCCGACGATGACGCCGCGATCGTCCGCGACGACGACGCGGTCCGAAAGGAAGGGCGCGAGCGACACGGGGGGAGTCCCGCCCGAGGCGGCGCCGTGGATGCCGACGTCGGCCGACGCGGAAAAGAGGCCGGGCAAGCCGAGAAGGAAGTCCTGCACGCCGGCCCAGCCGTTTCGTTCCGCGTGGAACTCGGCGAGCAAACCGGCGTACGCTTTGGCTTTTTCCGCGTCGCCCGCGAAGGCGAGCTGGCGGAAGAGCGATTCCGCTGCCGGACGCGAAAGGACGACCGTGACGGCGGCGCTCACGGCCACGACGGCCGCGAAGGACAGGGCCAGCCGGTAGCGGATCTTCACGGCGCGTCGTCCCGGAAGCGATAGCCGGCGCCGCGCACGGTCTCGAGGAAGCGCGGCTCGTCCGGATCGTCGCCGAGCGCCTTGCGGACGTTCTTGACGTGGGCGTCGACGGTGCGCTCGTAGCCCTCGTGGGTGTCCTCGAACAGGGCTTCGAGGATTTCGAGCCGCGACCACACGCGGCCCGGGTGCCGCGCGAGGAGGACGAGCAGGTCGAACTGCGCGGTCGTCAGGTCCGCGCGCCGCCCGTCGACCGTCGCCGTCCGGCGCTCCGTGTCGATCTCGAGTCCGCCGCGGGCGAGTATCGGCGTTTCGGCCGTCGGGCCGGGGCGGGCGCGGCGCAGGATCGCCTTGACGCGGGCGACGAGTTCCCGGGGGCTAAAAGGTTTTGTCACGTAGTCGTCCGCCCCGATCTCGAGACCCACGACGCGGTCGGTCTCGTCAGCGCGCGCCGACAGGAAGATGACGGGGACGTCGGAGACTTTCCGCAGCTCGCGGGCCGCCTCGATGCCGTCCATTCCGGGCATGTTGATGTCTAGGATGACGCAGTCCGGCCGCTTGCCCACCGCTGCCGCCAGGGCGTCCGCGCCGTTCCCCGCGTCGATCACGCGGAAGCCGGAAGCCTCGAGATAGCTCCGGACCAGCGCGACGATCTTGGGCTCGTCGTCCGCCACGAGCACGGTCGCTCCCACGCCTTGGTTCCTCCCTGCCGCGATGAATCACTATAGGCGCGCGGACTCCGATGGCGCAAGTCCGCGCCGGCCGCTCAGTCGAGGTTGAACGGCCGCAGGAGCTTGTCCTCGAACACGGGCTTGCCCGTCGCGTCCATCGACTCCACCTTCGCGAAGAGCCAGCCGTCGATCCTCGTCGGATCGGCGCCGGCCGCGGCGAACGGGGCCGGATCGAGCACCCAGACGAGGTCCTTGTCGTTGGTCGACAGGTCCTTCGCCCATTCGAACATGTTGCCGCCGCCGAGCTTCACGCCGAAGTGGTCGAGCTTCTGGTGGTAGCCGACGCGCGCGCGCGCCGTCCGCGCGAGGGCCGACATCGTCGCAGCGAACGAAGCCTTCGCGTCCGCGCCCGAGGCCGCGCTCCCGAGTTCGAATCGGACGCGCAGGCGCCCGTCTTCCGCGGCGTAGGCATAGTCCGCGGTCCGCGGCAGTTTCAAGGCGTCCAGCCCGGCGGCCAGGAACGGCGCGGCGTCGAGCGAAAACTCCGCGTCGGGACGCGAGAGGTCGGCCGGGCCGCCCGTTCCGTTGTTGCGGGAAAAGTCCGCCGCGAACGAAACCTCGTCGCCCTCGACCGACGACAGCGTCCACATGCCCGTCCCGTCCGACCAGGCCGCGCGGCTTCCGGACGCGGCCACGGCCGCCTCGAACGAGCGCACGGCTGCCTTGCCGACGACATCCGTCGCGTCGCAGCCGGAGAGGATCGCGGCGAAGGCGACGAGCGTCGCCAGGATGGTGATTCCGATTCGTTTCATTCCCTTACTCCTTCTATCGTTCGTTCATCCGAGCGCGCGGGATACCCGGTATCCCGTTCTTCAAGCCCCGGTCGGCTTCCAGCGCTTCAGGCGAAGCGCGTTGGTCAGCACCGAAACGGAGCTCATCGACATGGCGGCGGCGGCGATGACCGGATTCAGGAGCGGCCCGCCGAAGGCGTACAGGAGGCCGGCCGCCACCGGGATCCCGAGCACGTTGTAGCCGAAAGCCCAGAACAGGTTCTGCTTGACGTTGCGGATGACGGCCTTCGAGAGACCGAGCGCCGCTGGGACGTCCATGAGGTCGCTCCGCATGAGGACGATGTCGGCGCTCTCCATGGCCACGTCGGTGCCCGAACCGATCGCGATGCCGACGTCCGCCTGCGTCAGGGCCGGCG
>CAYZZW010000009.1:0-71983 GCA_964482955.1 uncultured Treponemataceae bacterium
CCATGACCGTATCCTCTCACACAAAACGGTCTCCGGCAAACCCGGGGCGGTTCACTGTCGGTTCCAATGTAGACAGCTTCCGCGATTTCGGGCAGCATTCCGGAAGCGGCAGGACCATGCCGGCCTGACGCGGAGGGTATCTTCCGTGAAAAACATGCTCGCGCGGATCGCTTTCGCGCTCTTCGCGCTCGCGTTGTGTACCTCGCAGCTGACCTTGGTAAAACCCGCGACGTCGAACGGGGGAAAGCCTACCATCCAGGTGGAATTGGGGCATACCGAATTCGTCCGCCGGCTCGCGCTTTCGGGCGACGGCGAGTACCTCTTCAGTTCGTCCGACGATCGCACGGTACGGGTATGGGAACGGCGCACGGGCCGCGAATCCAGGGCTTTTTCATTCCATAAGGCCGCCGTCACCGCGCTCTGCGCCGCCTCGGATTCCGGCTTGTTCGCCTCGGGCGACGAGAGTGGCGTGATCGCGTGGTGGGCGGAATGGAGCGAGTCGCCGACCGGCGTCTTTTCCGCCGCGGCGCCTATCCTCGACCTGCGCTTCGACATCGACGGAAAGCGGCTGCGCGCGCTGTGCGCCGATGGCTCCATGCTATCCATCGACCCGAGCGGAGAGGCGACGACGGATGAACGACGCTTCGTCTCCCTCCACGGCGGGCTCGTTGTCTCGAAAGGCGCGTTCGACGCCGCGGGCGCGACGGTAGCCATGGGCTTCGACGACGGCAGCGTCCTCGTCGCGTCGGGGAAAACCGGATGGAAGCCGAGATTCCTCGAAAGCAGGGACCGCGTCGTCAGCGCCGTCGCCCTTTCCTCGAACGGCGCTTGGCTGTGCGCGTGCGATTACGGCGGGTCGATGCGCCTGTACTCGATCGATGGCACCCCTCGTATCGTCGCCCAAACGAAGCTGCCGGCGTTCGAACGGACCCTGGGCCACGCGATGCTCGTGGATGGCGAGGCGAAGCGCGTGTACTACTCGGATTTTTCCGGCAATCTCGTGAAGGCCGGGTTCGATCTCAAGAAGATCGCGTGGACGTCGATCCCGACCTTTCCGCTCGCCCTCGCGCTCGACGGGAAACGCGCGACCTTGTTCTGCGGGACCGGCGACCTGTATTGGCGGCCCGACGCGCCCGATCTCACCTTCTTCGGTTTCAAGAACTCGATCCTCGAGCTTTCGTCCGAGGACCTTTCGGCGAAGGGCGACTACTCGGGCAAGCTGTACCCGCTTCTCGACGCGCGGTTCTTCGCGGGCGGAGGCAAGCTCGCCTTGGGCGGGTCGGACGAGCGCCTCCACGTCATTGACCTGGTTTCCGGAAAAGTAGAGCGCACCTTCGCGGGGCACGAGGGCGAGATCAGGAAAGTCGCCGTGCTGTCGGACGACGATTCGATCGTAAGCTGCGCATGGGACGGAACGGTCCGCGTCTGGTCGCTGTCCGGCAGACGCGAAACGAGGATAATACGGGCTTCCGAGACCTTGATCGAGGAACTGTCGGTCTCGCCGGACGAAAGCCGCGTCGCCATCGTCGCTTCGGGAGGGTACGTGGGGCTCGTCGATCCGGTCGGCGGGCGCGTAGTCAAGGAGCGCCGGCTTCCGTCGGGCATGTCCAATTTCGCCGTGGCGTTCTCTCCGGACGGCGCGCGCCTCGCGGTCGGGGACGCCGCGGGCCGGATCGTCCTTCTCGACGCCGCGACCCTCGACACCGTCGCGGAACACGCCGCCTTCGAGGGCGACTGCAAGGAAATCCGTTTTTCGCCCGACGGTTCGAGCATTTTCGCGATCGGATCCGGAAACGCCGTGGCGCGCGTCGGACTTGGCGACGGAAAGACTCTCTGGAAACAAACCTTGCCCGGCACCGCCTACATGATCAACGCCCTCGACGTCTCCCCGGACCGGCGATGGGTGCTGGTCGGCAACGCGAGCGGGGCGGTCTTCAAGTACGACGCCGTCTCCGGAGAACTCGAAAAGACGCTCGCGGAACATCAAAGCTACGTCTTTTCGGTCAGCTACGCTTCCGGCGGGAAATTCTACGTCACGTGCGGCAGGGACTCGACGTTCCGCGTCTTCCGCGCGTCCGACGATACCCTCCTGTGCTCGGGCATGACGGATCCCGACGGGCGCGAATACCTCTTCTGGACCCCGCAAGGTTATTTTTCCGGTACGAAAACCGGCATCATGTCGTTCGCCCACGTCACCGACGGCCATGAGACCTATGGCATCGACCAGTTCTTCGAACGGTATTACCGCCCCGACAAGGTGCTCGCGGCCTTCGCGGGCGAGACGGGCAAGGAACCCGGACCGTTCGGCGAGCGCATCGCGAAACTGCCCGCGCTCGCGATCGAGATCGTCGCGGGCAATCCCGGGAAAACGGAAACCGTGGTCGACGGCTCGTCCGTCCGCGACAAGGACGTCACGGTCCGTGTTCGCGTGACCGACCGAGGCGGCGGCATCGGGCCGGTGCGGGTGTACGACAACGGAAAGCTCGTCGGATCGGCGACGAGGGGCGAAGGCGACAAGGCGCCCGTATTCGAGCGCGCTTTCCGGATATCGCTCGCGGAAGGAGAAAACCGGGTCCGCGCCGTCGCCACGGCGGCGGACGGAACGGAAACGGATCCGGCGGTCGTCGTCGTCACGCACGTCCCGGGCCGATCGGCGAAGCCCAACCTGTTCATCCTCGCGATCGGCATCGACCAGTACCGGAACGCCAATTACGCGCTCGAATACTGCGTCGCCGACGCGATGGCCTTCGTCGAAGCGCTGACGCCGAAAGCCCGCAAGCTGTTCGGCGACGTGTTCGTCGATCCGGTCTTGGACCGCCAGGCCAGCAAAGCGGAAATCCTCAGGCGTTTCGATGACCTGCGCGAACGAATCGCGCCGAGCGACGTGTTCGTCCTGTTCTACTCCGGTCACGGCATCGCCCAGGAGGCGCTTCCCGGGGACCCCGGATCCGGGACGGAATTCTACTATGTCCTGAGCGAAGTCACGCAGATGCACGATCCGGCGAGGGTATCCCTCGAGGGCATTTCCGGGACGGAGATGCGGGAACTCCTCTCCGGGATCAAGGCGACGAAGCAGGTCCTGTTCATAGACGCCTGCAACTCCGGCGCCTTCGCGCGGCAATTCTCGGCGAGGGGGGCGGCCGAAGAAAGCGCCTTGGCGAAGCTGAGCCGCTCCACGGGATCCGTCATTTTCGCTTCCACGACGAAAGACCAGGAGGCGTTCGAATACGAGTCGCTGGGGCACGGCATATTCACTTACGTCCTCATCGAGGCGGTCGACGGGGCGGGGAGCCTCGCGAACGGGCAATTGACCGCCGCGTCGCTCAAAGCCTATATCGACGACAAGATCCCGGAGTACACGCAGAAATTCCGGGGACAGGAGCAATACCCCACGACCTTCCTGTGGGGTCAGGATTTTCCCCTCGGATTGCGCTGAACGTCCTCCGTTTCGCGGCGCCGCATTCCGGAACGGTTCCGCCCAACGTAGACAGCTCGGGTGCTTTCCTATATAAATCTCTATCGTGGCGATAAAAGCGGTCGGATTCGACATCGATGGCACGCTCTACCCCAACCTGGGGCTTTACGCGCTCCTGGCGCCGGAGGCCGCGCGCAACCTGCGCTTCCTCGTGGCATTCGGGCGCGTGCGGCGCGAACTCCGCGAACTCACGCGCGCGCCCGAATACCGCGACGCGGCCGCGGGCCTTTCGGGACCGGAAGCCCTGGACGGCTTCCGACGCTTCCAGGCGTCCCTCGCGGCCCGGCGCCTCTCCATCGGGGAGGACGAAGCCCTCGCGACGATCGACGCGATCGTGTACCGCGATTTCGTCGAGGTTTTCGCCCGCGTGCGGTCCTTCCCCCGCGTGGACTGGGCCCTGGCGACGCTCAAGGCTTCCGGCTTGAAGCTGGGCGCGCTGTCGGACTTGCCCGCGGCGCGGAAACTCGAACTCATGGGTCTCGACCGCCACTTCGACGCGGCCCTGTCGAGCGAGGACACGGGTTTCCTGAAGCCTTCGCCCGAACCCTTCCTCGAACTCGCTTCGCGGCTCGGGGAAAAGCCGGAAGACATCGTCTACGTGGGAAACTCGTCGCGCTACGACGTGGAGGGCGCCCGCGGCGTCGGGATGAAGACCGCCCTCGTCTCTCGCCGGAAACGCCGCGGCGCCGACTTCGTCTTCACCGACTACCGCGCGCTCGTCGATTGGATCGGCGACCTTCGCGGCTCGGGCGCCTGACGCGTCCGGGACTCGGTTCGCGCCTCGAAGAGGCGCGTTTCCTCGAGGCGCGCGGCGTCAGTCCCGCTCCCGGTAAAAATCCAGCTCGCGCCGGCTCAACACGACGGTCGTGCCCATCTCGGGCGACACGTCGATGCGCTCGAGCTCGACCATCGTGCCGACCAGCTCCATCTCGAGCCCGTCGCGGCGGCGTCCCGCGAGTCCGCCGTAGTACGAGGCGATCTCGGGCTGGACCGGCCCGTCGAACACTTTCCGCAGATACTCGTCGTCCTCGGACGTGACCGCGAAACCGGGCGCGGACACCGCGCAGTACGAGATGCTCTCCCCGAAGTCGTAGGAGAGGCGCACCCTGCGCGCGCCGCGCACGTAGAGGAATTTCGCGAGCTCGTCGCCCGCGCGGAACAGCTGCGTGACGTCAAGATTCATTGCGTCGCCCTTCCCGGAGCCAGTCGAGCACCGGCACGAGGATGCCGGCGACCATGCCGCCGGAAAACCCGTTGTTGTAGAGGTTGAGTCCGCCGTGGAGGACGCCCACGTTGACGACGAGGGCGAGGTGGAGCACGCCGGCGACCAGGCCGGCCACGGGGCCGTACGCGCCGGCGATCGGCGCGAGCGTGGCCGAGAAGAGCACGGCCAGCTGGCTGGTCGGCGCGTCGAGCCCGTAACGCGTGAACCAGGCGGCCGCCGCCGCGCCGACCATGGGCGGCAGCGCGTTGAGCGGGTGCTTGCCGAAGGCGGAAAAGCCCGCGATCGTGAGGATGCCGCCGATCACGGGGCCGTTCCAGTCGCCCCCGATGGCGAGGACGAAACCGCAGGCGACGAGGCCCATGACTCCCATATTGAAGAGCGTCGGCCCCGCGCCGAAGACGCGCGCGAAGTCGCTCACGAGTCGACCGGACGATTTCACGATGCCGAGCCACGAGGCGAGGACGCCCTTGCCTCCGCGGGCGACTCCCGCGACCGCGAGCAGCGCGAAGCCGACGGCCAGGAAGGGCAGGGTGCGTTCCGGCCCTTCCTCGGCCCAGGCGAAGCCGCCCGAAAGCGGCAGGTCGAAGGCCCTGAGGAGCGACATGGCCACCGTGCCGACGAAGCCGGCCGCGAAGCCGATGTTGTAGAGGTTGTAGCCGCGCGTGAAGTCGAGCGCGTTGCGCGCGATCGGCGGCAGGATGAAGCCCGAGGCGAGCCCGGCGAAGACGCCGAGGACGATGTTCCACGGCGTCGCGATGCCGAGCCCGAAGGCGAACTCGCTGACTGTGGGCGCCAGGGCCGTGCCGAAGAGCGCCACGATGATGTTCTCCGTGAACGGCCGGCGCGAGACGAGGGAATAAATCGCAACGCCGCCCGCGACCGGCAGGACGTTGAAGGCGTTTTTCCCGAAGAGCGAAAAGCCCGCCACCGTGAAGACCGCAGCGACCACGGGACCGGAGGCGCGCACGCCGGACGCGACGACGAGGATCAACGCGCCGAGCGCGAGGAGTCCCGCGTTGAAAAACGCCGGTCCGAGCCCCGCGCGCGCGACGTAGTCGTTGATCAGGATGTCCGGCTCGACCACGATGGCCCCGAGCCCCGAGACGAGGGCCGCGGGCGAATAATCCGCGTGGTGCGCGCCGAAGACGAGGAGCGACAGGGCGACGACGAGGAGCGCGCGCTTCAGGAAGGCGGAGTCGGTGAGTTCGGCCGCCTGGGGGCGCGTGACGCTGAACGGCTGCATGGGATCAGTATACGTGCATCGCGCCCGAGGGCAAGGTTTTTTTCCGGTCCGGGCGAACGGGAATTCGCGCCGCGGCGGCGTCAGTCCCGCCAGACCTCGGCGACGAAGGGCAGCTCGGCGATGCGCGCGAGCGCCTCGTCCGAGGACGCGAGCTTGATCTGCTCGTTGGCGCGGACCGAGGCGGTTCCGCCCGCCGTCGGGACGTGGAAGACCACCGAGCAGGAGCCGTCCATGTCGACGAGCGCGTCGCGGAGGGGATAGAGGGCTTCTTCCGAATCGAAGCCGTCGGTCAGCCTGACGTGCACTTCTCGCACGGATCTCTCCTTGAGGTTGTCCGGGTGTTCCACGCGGTCGACCTTCATGCTGGGTTTGTCCCTCGTGAGGTCGATGTCGCCCACGAGGCAGAGCACCGCGTCCGGCACGAACTGGGCGCGGTGTTTTTCGAGCGTGTCGGCGAACACGACGATCTCGATCGTGCCCGCGAAATCCTCCACGGTGCCGAAGGCCATCTTCTTGCCGGTTTTCGTGACGATCTCGCGGAATTCCCTGAGCATCGCGACGGCGGTGTACTGGCGCTTGGGCTCGGCGCGCCCGGGATGCGCGATGGGCGCGTCCGCGCAGCGTTCCCAGATCTTGCGGTACTCGTCCATCGGGTGCCCGGAGAAGAAGAAGCCGAGCAGTTCCTTCTCGAAGCCGAGCAGTTCCGAGCGGGGGTACTCGTCCGTCTTCGCGAAGTCGAAGGGCGGGAACTCGACCTCTCCCGAGCTTTCGAAGAGACTCGTCTGCCCGAAGGCGCCGGCTTCCTCGACGTTGCCGACGTACTCCACCGCGCGCTCGACGTTCGTCATGATCGTGCGGCGGTTCGGGCCGGTGGAATCGAAGCAGCCCGCGAGCGCGAGCGACTCGAGGACCTTGCGGTTCACGGCGGAGGTTCCGAGTCGCGTGAGGAAGTCGACGAAGCCTTCGAACGGCCCGCGCTTTTCCCGCTCCGCGACGATGGCGCGGGCCACGCCGTCGCCGACCCCCTTGATGCCGAGGAGTCCGTAGACGATGCGGCCTTCGACCACCGCGAAGAAGCGGTCCGAGCGGTTCACGTCCGGCGGGTCGAGGGCTATGCCCATCGCCTTCGCCTCCGCGATGTACTCGGTCAGCTTGTCGGTGTTCGAGATTTCGTTCGTGAGGTTTGCCGCCATGAACTCGGCGGGATAGTTCGCCTTGAGGTAGGCGGTGCGGTAGGCGACCACGGAGTAGGCCGCGGCGTGCGACTTGTTGAAGCCGTACTCGGCGAAGGGCGCCAGGATGTCGTATATGCGGTTCGCGTCGGAGGCCTTGAAGCCGCTTTTCTCCGCGCCCGCGACGAAGGGCACGCGCTCCTTGTCGAGGATCTCCTTCTTCTTCTTTCCCATGGCGCGACGGAGCATGTCGGCTTGCCCGAGGCTGTAGCCCGCGATCCGCTGGGCCACCTGCATCACCTGTTCCTGGTAGACGATGACGCCGTAGGTTTCCTTGAGGATAGGCTCGAGGCACGGGTCGGGGTACTCGACCTTCTTGCGGCCCCACTTGCCGTCGATGAACTGCGGGATGTACGCCATCGGTCCCGGGCGGTAGAGCGCGTTGAGGGCGATGAGGTCCTCCATGCGCGTGGGCTTGGCCTGCTTGAGGATGCCCTGCATGCCCGAGCTCTCGAACTGGAAGACCGACGTGCTCTTGCCCTCGCCGAGGAGCTCGTAGGTGCGCCTGTCGTCCTCCGGGAAATCCTCCTCGCGCAGGTCGATGCCGCGCTTCCGCACGAGGTCGAGCGTGTTCTTGAGGAGCGTGAGCGTCTTGAGCCCGAGGAAGTCCATCTTCACGAGGCCGCAGTCCTCGAGCACGTCCATCGTGAACTGCGTGGCGACCGCGCCCGTCTTGGTGTCCTTGAAGAGCGGCACGTAGTCGGTGAGCACGGTCTTGCCGATGACGATGCCGGCCGCGTGGAAGCTCGTGTGCCGGTTCTTGTTCTCCAGCTTGCGCGCCGTCGCGAAGAGGTCCGGGTACTTCGCCTCGTACTCGGCGAGCTTCGGTTCGAGGCGGAAGGCTTCCTCGAGCGTCATCTTGGGATCTTCCGGCACGAGCTTGGCGATGTCGTTCGACTCCGCGAAGGGGATGTCGAGCGCGCGCGCGACGTCCTTGATGACGGCCTTGGCCTTGAGCGTCCCGAACGTGGCGATCTGCCCGACGCGGTCGTTCCCGTATTTCCGCGTGACGTAGTCGATGACCTCGCCGCGGCGCTCGTAGCAGAAGTCGACGTCGAAGTCCGGCATCGACACGCGCTCGGGGTTGAGGAAGCGCTCGAAGAGGAGCCCGTACTTGATCGGGTCGATGTCGGTGATGCGGAGCGCGTAGGCGACGATGGAGCCCGCGCCCGAACCGCGCCCCGGCCCCACGGGGATGCCGTGGTCCTTGGCCCAGGTGATGAAGTCGGCCACGATGAGGAAGTAGCCGACGAAGTCCATGAGGACGATGATGGCCATCTCGAAGTCGAGCCGGTCGATCAGGTCTTTCGTCGGCTCTCCGTAGCGCCTGCGGAGGCCCTCGTTCGACGAGCGGATGAAGTAGCGCGTCACCGGCTGCTCGAGCCGGAGCTCCAGGGCCGCGCGCTGCTCGGGCGCGAGCTCGGCGGCGGGCACGCTCTTCGACTTCGGGTTGGGGCGGCACACCGTCACGTCGTCGAACTTGCCGATGAGCGCGGCCACGCGTTCGACCTCGGGCTTCGCGAGCTCGTCCTGCGCCTCGTCGTAGCTGGACGGGATCTCGAAATCCGGCAGGAGCGGCCCCGGCGTGGGGATCTTCGCGCGGCACATCTCGTCGATGACGAGCGTGTTCGAGATCGCCTCCGGCACCTCGTCGAAGAGGACGGCCATCTCGTCCGCGGTCTTCATGTAGAACTCGGAGCCGGGGAAGCGCATGCGCTGGGCGTCCGACACCTTCTTGCCGGTGCCCACGCAGAGCAGGATGTCGTGCGCCTGCGCGTCCGCCTTTTCGAGGTAGTGCATGTCGTTCGTGGCGACCAGGCGGAACCCGTCGCGCTTCGCCAGGGCCACGAGCTCGCGGTTCACGGTGCGCTCTTCGGGGATGCCGTGGTCCTGCAATTCGAGGAAGAAGGCGTCGGCGCCGAAGACGTCCCGGTAGCGGGCAGCCTTGGCCCGCGCGTCGTCCGTCCTCCCCGACAGGATCAACTGGGGCAGTTCGCCGCCGATGCAGGCGGTGGAACAGACGAGGCCCGCCGCGTGCGCGAAGAGGACTTCCTCGTCGATGCGCGGCTTGTAATAGAAACCTTCCGTATACGCGATCGACGAGAGCTTGACGAGATTGCGCCAGCCCGTCTCGTTCCGCGCCAGGAGCACGAGATGGTAGTACTTGTTGCCCGACTCCGTGCCGGCCTTTTCGTGCCGGCTGCCCCCCGCCACGTAGAACTCGCAGCCGAGGATGCCGTTGATCCCCGCCTCCTTGGCCGCCTTCATGAACTTGAAGGCGCCGAAGAGGTTCCCGTGGTCGGTTACGGCGAGGCCGCGCATGCCGAGCGCCGCCGCGCGCTTGGCCATGGCGCCGACCGAGGCCGCCCCGTCGAGGAGGGAGAAATCCGAATGGTTATGAAGGTGGACGAACTCGGCCATGGTCGACCCCAGTATACCGGGCGGGTTCCCCCCGTGGAAGGGGGAGCGTCAGAGACGGCGGAGCAGTTGCCAGGCGGTGGCCGCGTCTTCGCGGACGAGGCGGAGGATGATCGGGCCGGAGTCTTCTTCGCGCTCCCACCAGGCGTCGCGGAGGAACCATTCGAGGTAGTCGGCGAGTTCGGAGAAGTCGGCCCGGCGGGCTTGCGAAAAGAGCCACTCGCCCGAGTCGACGCGGATGTCGCCTTGGTCCGCGGCGGCGGCCTTGCGCGCGGCGAAGGCGGGCGGGGGCAGGGGGCGGACGACGGTCGGGCCGTCGTCGGCGGGGCGGATGACGGCGGCGGGATCGAAGGAGAAGATCGCCTCGTCCGCTCCGAGCGTTTCGTAAAAGGCGTCGGTCGGTTCGGGGACGACGGAGAGGCGTTCGAAGGCGAGCGGGGCGCGGAGCGTCAGGCGGTGGAGCTGCATGGGCGCGAGTGTAGCCGGAAGCGCGGGATCGCCGGAAGACCCCGCGGCGCGGCGCGGAGGAGGGACGCGCGTCGGAACCCGCGTCGGAACCCGCGGGGACACGGCGAAGGCTCGGGAAGGCTCCGCGCGGCCGCGGTTCCGGCTGCTTGGATTCCGGGCGGCGAGCGTGGTATCGTGGTGCTCACGATCATGCTGGAAGCGATTCGGTCACCCGACGACATCAAGAAGCTCACCGTCAGGCAGCTCTACGCGCTCGCGTCGGAGTTGCGCAGGCGCATCGTGGACGTGGTGTCGCGGAACGGCGGCCACCTGGCCTCGAACCTCGGGGTGGTCGAGCTGACGCTCGCGCTCCACCGCGTGCTCGAAACGCCGCGCGACGCCATCGTGTGGGACGTGGGGCACCAGTGCTACGCGCACAAGCTCGTCACGGGGCGCCAGGCCGAGTTCGGCACGATACGCCTGAATGGCGGCATCTCGGGCTTCCCGAAGCCGTCGGAGAGCCCGCACGATGCCTTCGTCACGGGCCACGCGTCCACGTCGATCTCCGCCGCCCTGGGGATCCTCGAGGCCAAGCGCGCGCGCGGCGAGCCGGGAAGGGCGGTGGCCGTCATCGGGGACGGATCGCTCACGGGCGGCATGGCCTTCGAGGCGCTGTCCCACGCCGGCCAGCTGGGGCTGCCCCTCGTCGTGGTGCTCAACGACAACAAGATGTCGATATCGCCCAACGTGGGCGCCCTGTCGCGCCACCTGTCGCGCCTGACGGCGAGCGTGCCCTACCAGACCGTGCGGCGGCACATCGACGCGATCATCGCCGCGCTGCCCGTGGGACGGAGCCAGCTCCAGCGCTTCGCGTACGCCTTCAAGCGCGCGCTCAAGGGCCTCTTCTTCCGCGAAAACCTCTTTTCCGACCTCGGCTTCGAGTACGTGGGACCCATCGACGGACACAACATCAACGTGATGACCGGCGTGCTCCGCGAAGCCCTCCTTATTGACAAGCCCGTCGTGATCCACGTGGTCACGAAGAAAGGGAAGGGGCACGACCTCGCCGAGGAGGATCCGACCCGGTATCACGGCGTGACGCCGCTCGCCGTGACGGACGGCAAGGTGGCCGCCAAGAAGCCGAACACCTTCACCGAAGCCTTTTCCGACGCGATGATGCGGGCGGGCGAGCGCGATTCCGGCGTGGTGGCGGTGACCGCGGCCATGGCGCGCGGCACGGGACTCGCCGCGTTCCAGGCGAAGTGGCCGAAGCGCTGTTTCGACGTGGGCATCGCGGAGGAGCACGCCGTCACCTTCGCCGCCGGCATGGCCGCCGGGGGATTGAAGCCCGTCGTGGCGATCTACTCGACCTTCATGCAGCGCGCGGTGGACCAGGTGTTCCACGACGCGTGCCTGCAAAACCTGCCCGTCGTCTTCGCGCTCGACCGCGCGGGCGCCGTGCCCGACGACGGCGAAACCCACCAGGGCGCGTACGACGTGACGCTGTACCGCGCCTTGCCGAACCTGGCCCTGCTCGCGCCTTCGAGCGCCGCGGAACTGGACGCCGCCCTCTCGTGGGCGCTGGCGTCCGGCGCGCCGGCGATGATCCGCTACCCGAAGGCGTCGTGCCCGCCGGAGCGCGACGCCTATCGCGCGCCCTTCGAAACCGGGCGCGGCGTCTTCCTCGAGCGTTCGCGCGCCGACTGCCTGGTCGTGGCGTACGGCGGATTGTCGGAAGCGGCGCGCGAAGCCGCGCTCACGGCATCGAAACGCGGGCTGCCGGCCGACTGCCTGCTCCTCCGCTTCCTGAAACCCGTCGACGAGCGCTGGTTCCTCGACGCGACGGCGGGGTACCGCGCGGTGCTCTTCCTCGAAGAAGGCGTCGTGTCGGGAGGCGTCGGGGAACACCTGGCGCGGCTCCTCCTCGGCGCGCGGCCGACGCTCCGCGTCGACATCGCCGGTTTGCCCGAACTGCCCGAAGGCCAGGCGACGCGCGAAGAGATCCTCGACGCGGCGGGTCTGTCTCCCGACGGCATCGCCGGGCGACTCTTCGCCCTGGCCGGTCTCCCGAAGGTTCCCGCCGCCACGCTCGACTGACGGGCAGATTTTGCCCGCGCCCGGGAAAAAAGTACCCGCAACAACCGGTAAATCCCGGGTTTCAAACGCGTTTTGCGCCAGCGGGCGAAGCGTAAAGCCCGGAACGCAAGCGGCTTCCGGCCGCTTGCGCGAGGACTTGGAGCGGAGCACGCGACCGCCGCGGAGCACCGCAGGTGATACCGCGGCGGGGGCGCCCATATGAAATCTTCCATAATAGAAACGTTCTCGAAGGTAAAACCGTGAATCGGTTGCGGGAAAACCGCTCGTCCATCCATTAGGGTTATGTGCTGATTGATGGCTGTCCCCCGGGGACAGACCTGGAGTTGGCATAGAAATTGCTATATATTGAACAGACTATATTCAAGGAGTACCTATGGCGAACCCGCAGCTCGCGTCCGGAAAACGCGCCAAGATCGTCCGCCTCGTCGTCCTGTCGGCCGTGCTCGTCCTCACGACGGCGCTCGGCCTCCTCCACCAGTACGCCGCCGTGAAACCGGCCGGCGTCGACGCCTTTTGCCCCTTCGGCGGGCTCGAGTCGCTCGTGTCCGTCGTCATGACGGGGACGGTGATGAAGAAGATCGCCTGGTCGAGCTTCGTCGTCCTGGCCGCGGTGCTGGTGGCGGCGGTGCTGTTCAGGCGGACCTTCTGCGGCACCCTCTGCCCGCTCGGCACGCTGCAGGAGCTGTCGGGGAAACTCGGGCGGAAGCTGCTCGGGAAGCGGCTCGACGTGCCGGCGAAGGTCGACAAGCCGGCGCGCTGGCTCAAGTACGTCGCGCTGGCCGTGTTCATCGCCCTCACGTGGACGCTCGGGGAATTGGCGATGCGTCCGTACGATCCGTGGGTGGCGTTCAACCACCTCTCGTCCGCGGAGCTCTTCACCGAACTGTGGATCGGGCTCGTCGTGCTCGTCGTCGGGCTGGTCGGGTCGTTCTTCGTGGACCGGTTCTTCTGCAAGTACCTTTGCCCGATGGGCGCCTTCCTCGGGCTCCTGTCGAAGCTCGGGCTGTTCAAGGTGAAGCGCGTGGCTCAGGCGTGCGTGAACTGCGGCGCGTGCGACAAGGCGTGTCCCGCGAACATCGCGGTGTCGAAGGGAGAGGTCGTGACGTCGGCCGAGTGCATCGACTGCGACGCGTGCGTGAACGCGTGTCCCGCCGCGGGGGCGCTCGTCATCGAGGGGCCGGGGAAGAAGCGGATCACGCCGATCGTCCGCATCGTCGCGACCGTGGCGATCTTCGCGCTCGTCGTCGGCGTGGCGACGCTGGCCGGCGCCTTCAACTGGTACCAGTCCGACATCGCCAAGACGGTCGCGGCGAAGGAAGCCGGCCAGGCGGTGGCGCCGATCGACCCGGAGGCCATCAAGGGTTCGACGACCTGGGACCAGCTCGTCGCGGCCACGGGCATTCCCAAGGAAGCGTTCATGGAACGCTTCGGCATTCCCGCGGACGAGTTCGACAAGCAGATCAAGGAAGCCGCGCACGCGGAGGGTTCGACCTTCGCGGTGGACGACGTGCGCGCCTTCGTCGCGGAGCGCCTGAAACCGTAGCGGCGCGGGTCGGGATACGGATTTTCGGGACGATCGATACGGGCGCCGCGCGGGAGAACGCGCGGCGCCCGTTTTTTTGGATCGCATGACGCGGCTCGGTGGCCAAAACCGGCGGCGCGTTGTATGATGTCGCCATGACCCGCAAGGAACTCGAAGGCCTCGTCGATTTCATCCTCAACCGCGCCGACGACGCCGAGTTCGAAGTGGTGCTCAAGGCGTGCGAACGCCGTCAGAAGGACCGCCACGTGTACGCGGGCCTGGGCGGGAAGAATCCGCAAGCCGCCGCGAAGGGAATGGCGAAGGCCATCGAGTCGCAGATGGGTTCCACGCTGGACGGACTGCGCGGACAGGTGCGCGATTTCGTCGCGGACATCATCCGGAAGAACGCGCCGGAACTGGACGACGCGCAGATCGACGAGCTCCTCGCGCACTACGCGCCGGATCCGTCCGAGCGGAAGAAGCCCGAGTCGCGGCTGCCGCCGGACGCCGTCGTCGGCATGACGCGGGACTTCGTCGAGTACGCGGAAGGGCGCATGGCTCCTTCGCGCCAGCAGGAGCTCTGGGAACAGATGCCGCGCTGGCAGGACAATTACTGGAACGCGATGCCCGGCGAGGTGCGCGCCTTCGTGAAGGCGTACCTCGAGGGGCGCATCGACCTCGAGACGATGTGGCGCGCGGTGGCGAGCGTGCTCGGGGTGTGAACGGCCGGCGGCGCGCGGGCGTCGCGGCGCGAAGGTCTTCAGGCAGGGAAGCGAACGGGGGGTATCATGGTCATTTCGAAGGGAAAGCGGCGGCTCGGGATACGGGTGAAAATACTCGCGCTGTGTCTCGTGCCCGCCTTGCTCCTGTCGTTCCTGTCGCTCGGCGTGGCGCGGTACTTCACGGGCATCCAGACGTCGATGATCGAGGCGGCGGCGTCGAAGCAGGTGGCGCAGCTGGCCGCCCAGCTGGCGGAAACCATCGTGCGCTACACGGAGGCCGTCTCCATCGCGGCTGCTTCGGACGAAGCCCGCTCGGGCGACCAGGAACGCGCGGTGGCGTACCTGTCGAAACTCGAGGAAGGGTTCTTCCCGCTGGCCGACACGCTGTTCCACGTCGACGCGAACGGCACGCTCCTCTCGACGAAGGGCGCGAAGCTCGACGTATCCGAGCGCGAATACTTCGTCCAGGCGATGAAGACGGGCAAGACCGTCGTGTCGGACGCCATCGTCTCGAAGGCGACGAACGCGGTCGTCTTCGTGATCGCCGTGCCGGTGATCGGACGCGACGGCTCGCCGGTCGGCGTCGTCGCCGAATCGATCCGCATGACGGAGATCGCCGCGACCATCAACCGGGAAAAATTCGGGAAGACGGGCTACGCGTACATGCTCGACGCCGCCGGGCTCGTCGTGGCGTATCCCGACGCCGACTTCATCCTCAAGCTGAACCTGGGCGACCCGGAGAGCTACCGCGCCACCCTGAACGTCGAGGAGGATCCGCGCCTCGTGGCGATGACGAAGCGGATGGTCGCGGGCGAGTCGGGGTACGGGTACTATCGGCACGGCGGCCGCGAGAAGCTGGCGGCCTTCGCGCCGGTGGCCGGCTCGCCGTGGTTCGTGGCCGTGTCCGGCTACCGTTCGGAGATCTTCTCCGACGTGGATAAAGTGAACGGGATCGCCTACGCCGTCATCGGAGCGGTGTTTCTGATCGTCATCGTCGCCGTGTCGCTCACGTCGCGGCGGATCCTCAAGGGCGTGTACGCGCTCTCCGGCAAGGCCGAGGAGCTGGCCGCGGGCGAATCTGACCTGACGCGCGTCATGGCCGTCGATTCGCGCGACGAGATCGGCTCGCTCGCGACGCACTTCAACGCCTTCATCAAGCGGCTCCGCGACAAGATGGTCGTGGTGAAGGGGGCGGGAGAGGCCTGCGCCGGCATCGGCGACGACCTGGCGCTCAAGAGCGAGTCGCTGTCCGCGGCCAGCGAGGAAGTGGCGGCCAGCGCGGTCTCGATCAAGAGCCGCATGGAACGCCTCAACGCGGAGATGGAGACGGTGAAGCGCGACAGCGCGGCCGTCAAGGAATTCGCCGCCGAGCGCGTGTCGGGAGCCGTGACCTCGCTCGCCACGTCCGTGGAACAGCTGTCGGCCTTCACGGAAGAGATCGACGCCTCGCTCAGGCACATCGCCAAGTCGGTGCTGGAACAGAAGAACAAGTCGGACGAGCTGGCCGCCTCCGCGCGCGAGAGCCAGGACGAGATCGGCGCGGTGCGCGACTCGATGTCGGAGATCGGCCGCTCGACCGAGGCCATTTCGGAGGTCATCGCGACGATCCAGGCGATCGCCGGCAGCACGAGCCTCCTGGCGATGAACGCGGCCATCGAGGCCGCGCACGCCGGCGAGTCGGGCCGCGGCTTCTCGGTCGTCGCCGAGGAGATGCGCAAGCTCTCCGAGACGACTCAGGAGGAATCGCACGCCATCGGCAACCGCCTCGGGGACATCGCGGACCGCGTGCAGGGCGCCGCGGGCATGATCGACCGCCTGAACGAGCGACTGCAGGCCATGCTCGCCGAGACCGGCGAGACGTCGAACCGCATGCAGGAGATCGCCGACGGCGTGGGCGACGTGACCGGGGGCTCGAGCGAGAGCGTCGAGACGCTCGGCGGCATCAACCGGACCACGCAGGAACTCCGCGATTCGTCGCGCGACGTCGCTTCCCGGCTGGACAGCGTGGCCTCGGCCCTCCTGCGCTCGAGCGACCTGACCACGGAGACGGCGCGCGGGTCCGAGGAAATGAGCGAGGCGATGCGCGAGATCGCGGGAGCCATTGCGGAGATCCACCGACTGAGCGCGGAGAACAAGAAGAACGCGACGGTCCTCGTCGACGAGGTCCGCGGCTTCCGCACCTGAGCGCGGGAACGCGGGGGCGAGTCCCCGCGCTCCCGGATCGCTACAGCAGTGCGACGCCTTCCGCCTCGAGGCGCTTCCGTTCCGAGGGCGGCCAGACGGCGGCCATGACCTCGCCGATGTGCCGCTTCCCGAGCAGGAACATGCACAGCCTCGAGATGCCGATGCCTCCGCCCATGGTCTGCGGAAGACCGCCCTCGAGCAGCGACGCGTGGAACGGCAGCTTCGCGCGTTCCACGGCGCCGCGGAGCCCGAGCTGGCGTTCGAGCGTCCCGGGGTCCACGCGGATGCCCATCGACGAAAGCTCGAACGCCCTGCCGAGCCGTTCGTTCCAGACGAGGAGGTCGCCGTTGAGGCCGCGGCGCCGGTCGCCGTAACGGCCGCCCGTGGCGCTCGACCAGTCGTCGTAGTCGGGCGCCCGGCCGTCGTGGGGCTTCCCGTCGGACAGGGCGCCGCCGATGCCGACGAGGAACACCGTCCCGTGTTCGCGGCACGCGGCGTCCTCGCGTTCCTTCGGCGCGAGGACGGGCCAGCGGGCCGCGAGTTCGTCCGCGTGCAGGAAGGCGACCCGTTCCCGAAGGCGCGGGCGGGAGACGCGGACGCGCGATTCCAGGGCCCCGGCCGTCCGCAGGACGCAGTCCCAGATCGCCGTCGCCGCCCGTTCCAGCGTGCCGACGTTCCGGTCCGCCGGATCGATCACCGCCTCCCAATCCCACTGGTCCACGTGGATCGAATGGATGTCGTCCGGGATTTCGTCGGGGCGGAGGGCGTTCATTTCCGTCCAGATTCCCTCGCCGGGCTTGAAGCCGCCGCGGGCGAGCCGCGCGCGCTTCCATTTCGCGAGGGATTGGGGTATCTCCGCCCCGACGCCGGGCGCCGAGCCGAGGGAGAAGGAGACCGGGCGCTCGGTCCCGTTCAAGTCGTCGTTGAGGCCGGTGCCGGCCTCGAGCGCGAGCGGCGACGCCGCCCACGAAAGCCCGAGGGCGCGGGCGAGCTCCTCGGGGAAAGCCGTCCTGATGAAACGCACCGCCGATTCCGCGTCTCGCGCGCGGCCGGCGATGTCCGTTGACATGGTGCGTGAAGGCGATTCCATGGTGCGCTCCCGTTCGTCCCGAATCCCGGTGCGCTTCCGCGCGCGGCGGGGATCGGGTTTCGTCGTGTGTTCGACCGGGGCGCGCCTCTCCCGAAGGCGCCGTAAAATGCGAAACGCCGCGGGAGGTCTTGAACCTGCGCCCGCGGCGTGGACTTCTGATCGAGCGCGGCCTAAGCCGCGCGTCGCCACGGGCGCCGTCGATTGCCGTTCGAGGAATTCGAATTGACGCGGTTGATCCGCCGGAATCGGAGCGTGCCCATGGTCGGTTCGAAGGTAGCGCGGCGCCCGGGGCGTGTCAACCGCCCGGGGAGGACGGGCGGGGCGGTTCCGTTGTATGATCGGGAGCCATGAACGCGCGCATCCTCATCGCCGACGACGAGCCGGCGCTCCGCGACACCCTCGAGATCGGCTTCGCGCGCGAAGGTTTCGAGACGGACACGCACGCGGACGGCGCCTCCGCGTGGGCGGCCATCGCTTCCGGCGTCCGCTACGACCTGGCGGTGCTCGACATCGGCATGCCGCGGCTCGAGGGCACCGCGATCCTCTCGCGGCTCCGCGCCGTCGGCAAGGCCCTGCCCGTCATCTTCCTCACGTCGCGCGACGAGGAGATCGACCGCGTGGCCGGACTCGAGCTGGGCGCCGACGATTACGTGACGAAGCCCTTTTCCATGCGGGAGCTCGTGGCGCGCGTGCGCGCGGTCCTCCGGCGCTACCAGGCGGCGCCCGCGTCCGGCGCGCGCGAGGGGGAGCGACTCGTGAAGGCGGGCTGCCTCGAGCTAGACCCGGAGCGCTTCACCGCCTCGTTCCGCGGCCGCCCCCTCAGGCTCACGGTGACCGAATACCGCATGCTCGAGGCGCTCGCCTCGTCGCCGGGAGCCGCCCGCACCCGCGAACGGCTGGTGGCGGACGCGTGGCCCGAGGACGCCTCGTCCGGCGAGCGGGCGGTCGACAGCCACGTGAAGCGGCTCAGGCGGAAGCTCTCCGAAGCCGGCGCGGCCGAAGACCTGGTCGAGACCGTCTATGGGCTCGGTTATCGCTTCGACGCGTCGAAGGCCGGCACGCCGTGAAGCTCCGTCCCCTCGTCCGCGGGCCCATCGCCGCGCGGCTCTTCGTGTTCAACATCCTGCTCGTGTTCGTGCCGGCGGCCGCCTTCCTGTCGCTCGCGGCGTTCGAGTCGAGCCTCCTCCGCTCGCTCGAGCACGCGCTCGTCCAGCAGGGTCGTTTCATGGCCGCGTGGCTCGCGGAAGGGCCGCTCGCCGAGGAGCGCGCGAAGGCGGCGGTGGCGGCGCTCGGGCGCAACCTGACGGCGCGTGTGCGCATCGTCTCGGCGGACGGGCGGCTGCTCGCGGATTCGTCGGCCGAAGTAATCCCCGCGCCCGCCCCGGCGAAGGCCGACTGGCTCGGTTCCCTGGGCTCGCGCGCGGCGTCCGATGGTTCGGCCGCGTCCGACAAGCCCGCGAAGGCCGCCGAAGAGACGCTGCTCTACCGGATCTTTTCCCTCCCGGTGCGGATCATCCGCCATTTCGCCGGTCCGCCCGAGGCGCCCATCGAATCGGCCGACTACTACGCGAAGCGCGGGACCTACGACGGGCCGGAGCTGCTCGCCGCGTTCCGGGGCGAGTACGGCGCGACGACGCGCATCTCGTCGGGCGGGCAGGTGTCTGTGACGCTGTACGCGGCGCTCCCGATCTCGTCTGGCGGCGCGACCGAAGGCGCGGTGCTCGTGTCGCAGTCGACCTACCGCATCCTCCGCGAACTCTATTCCCTCCGGCTCGAGACGGCGAAGGTGTTCGCCGTGGGCGCGCTGGCCGCCGCCGTCGTGAGCTTCATGCTCGCATGGACGATCTCCGCGCCGCTCGGCCGGCTCGGGAAGCTGGCCGCCGCCACCATCGGGCCGGACGGCCGGCTCGAAAACCGCTTCGCTCCCGCCGGGCGCGGCGACGAGATCGACGAGCTCGCGAAGGCCCTCGGCTCGCTCGTCGGGCGCCTCGGGGAGCGCGTGAGCTGGGCGGAGCGCTTTTCCGCCGACGCGGCGCACGAACTGCGGAATCCCATCGCCGCGGTCCGCGCGGCGGCCGAACTCCTCCCGGGGGCGGAGGGCGAGGCGCGCGCGCGGCTCGAAGCGGCGGTGAGCGAGGGGGCGGCGCGCATGGAGCGCGTCGTGGCGGGACTCCGGAACCTCGCGCTCGCGGAGTCGGCGACGGAGGGCGGACGCGCCGACGCCGTCGCGATTTCGCGCAACGTGGCCGAGCGCTTCGGCCCGGACGCGGCGCGGCGGGGCGTCGCGATCGAGGTCGACGCCGACGGGACGGGCGCGTCGGCGGTATCGGTCGATCCGGACCGCCTGGCCCTCGCGCTCGGGAACCTCGTCGACAACGCCGTCTCCTTCGCCTCGACGCGCGTCCTCGTCGAGGTCCGCGCCTCCGCGCGCCGCGTGACGGTGTCGGTCCACGACGACGGGCCGGGCCTCCCGCCCGAGCACGCGTCGCGCGCGTTCGACCGCTTCTTCAGCTGGCGGCCGGACGCTGAGGGGACTCACTCGGGACTCGGGCTCTCGATCGTCAAGGCGGTGGCGGAACGGGCGGGCGGGTCGGTCCGCGCGGGCGAAAGCCCCCTGGGCGGCGCCGCGTTCGAACTCGTCCTGCCCGAAGCGCCGCCCCGCCGCGGCGTCGACCTCCCAGCCGCGCGACGCGAGTAGCCCGACCGCCTTCATCGCCACGAAAAAGCCACGATTTCGACACGGGAATGCCCGTATGGGGCGCCATGATGGATACCGGACGGAAAAGATCCGTCCATGGAGGAATCATGTCGCTCATACAGTTGAACGGAAAACCGGCGCTGCCGGCGGCGAACGCGGGACTCAAGGCGCTCCTCATCGCCATCCTGGCCATGGCGATGCTCGTGCCGATCGCGATGGTGGACGGCGTCGCGTCCGAGCGGCGGCACCGCGCCGCCGAGGTCCGCGACGAGCTCGTGGAGCTGGCCGGCGGGCAGGCGAGCGTCGCGGGTCCCGTCCTGCGGCTCCCGGTCTCGATCGCCAGGCGCGACGACAAGGGCGCCGTGTCGTGGTACCGCGAGACGGTCGTGATCATGCCTGAGACCGTGACGGTCGACGGCTCGACGGACACGTCCCTGCGTTCGCGGGGCATCTACGCGGTGCCGGTCTACTCGGGCTCGATCGCGCTCCGCGCCCTGTTCCGCTTCGACAAGGCGGCGATCCTGGCCTTGCTCGACGAGGACGAACGCGACGTCCGGATGGATCCGGCGAACGCCGCGCTGTCCGTGGAACTGCGCGACCTGCGCTGCCTGCGCGACACGCCGACCGTCACCGTGACGGGCGCGGCCGCGGGTTCCGAGCCCTTGCGCATGAAGAGCGGAGAGGCCGCGCTCGGCGTGTACGGGCGGGCGGTGTCGACGCCGCTCCCGCTCGTCGCGGGCGGCACCGAGGTCCTGATCGACCTGCCCCTCGGCGGCGGCGGTTCGCTTTCCTTCGTGCCGCTCGGCGGGACGACGAAGGTCTCGCTCGAATCCGATTGGGCGAGTCCGTCGTTTTCCGGCTACGTTTTGCCCGCGGAGCGCGAGGTCCGGGCGGACGGCTTCACGGCGTCGTGGTACCTGCCGGAGAGCCTCCGCGCCGTACCGGGGATGGCGTACGGTTCGGGAATCAAGGCCGCGGCGGACGCCGCGGAGGACACCGCCTTCGGCGTCGAACTGTACACGCCGGTGGACGTCTACCAGAAGACGACGCGCGCGCTCAAGTACTCGCTCCTCTTCGTGGTGGTGCCGTTCGCCGCGCTCTTCCTGTTCGAGATCTTCCTCAAGACGAAGATCCATCCGATCCAGTACGTCCTCGTCGGGTTCGCGAACGCGGTGTTCTACCTCGTGGTGCTGTCCGTGTCCGAGCACGCGCCCTTCGCGGCCGCCTACTGGGGCGCCGCGACGGTGACCGCGCTGCTCGTGAGCTGGTACGGCGGCGCCGCCGTGAAGAGCGCGAAACGCGGTTTCATCCTGCTGCCGGTGCTCGGGGCCGCCTACGCGTACCTGTACGCCGCGCTCGAGTCGGAGGATTACGCGCTCGTCATCGGGTCGGTCGGCCTCATGGCGATCCTGGCCGCGGTGATGCTGGCCACCCGCAAGGTCGACTGGTACCGCGCCGGCCAGAAGCCCGCCGCCGAATGAAGATTTACCACGAAGAACACGAAGGAAAGAGTACACGAAGGGCACGAAGAATACGAAGGAAGAGAAGATGGTTTGGGGAGATTTGAGCGAAGGTCCGGATAACCGGAGGGAAGGGTAAGAAGGCTAACCACAATGAGCGCGAAAGAAGAGGGACTGAGAATGTCAATTATTCCTTTCGTGCCTTAACGCTCGAGTACTCGCTAAGCTTCGCTCGAGGTTGGTTCCCAACCCTTTTTCCCTTTCTTCCTTCGTGTCCTTCGTGGTAACACCTTCGTGTTCTTCGTGGTAAAGAACCTCAACGCTTTTTCGCGATGAGTTCGATCTCGACGCGGGCGCCGAGGGGGAGGGCGGCGACGCCGATCGTCGTGCGCGCGGGGTAGGGCGTGCCGAAGCGCCGGGCGTACGCCTCGTTCATCGCGGCGAAGTCCGCCATGTCGACGAGGTACACGTTCGTCTTCACCACGTCGTCGGGGCCGAGTCCGGCGGCGGAGAGGACCGCGAAGAGGTTCGACAGGCATCGGTCGGTCTGGACGCCGACGCCGCCCTCCGCGAGCTTCCCGGTGGCCGGATCGAGCGGCGTCTGTCCGGAGCAGTAGACGAGTTCGCCCGCGTCGACCGCGTGCGAGTAGGGTCCGACGGCCACGGCGCCGGGCGCGGAATAGGCTGTTCGCTGCATGTTCGTTCCTTTCGATGATCCGCCGCGTCGCGCGCGCGATCGTTTTCAGGGTTCCTGGCTGAGCTTGATGCACTGGTCCACGAGCGACCAGAGATCCTCGCGGTTCCACGGCTTCTGGAGGCACGCGTAGACGCCGAGCTCCTTCTTGGCCCGCTCGATGGATTCCGGATCCGCCTGGCCGGTGATGAGGATGGCGGGTATCTTCGGGTGGCGCCGGTGGACGCCCTCGAGGAACTCGTCGCCCTTGATGCCGGGCATGAGCCAGTCGGAGATGATGAGGATGATGGGCGTGTCCTTCTCGCAGAGTTCCTCGATGATCTCGTTGGCTTCCGCCGCGCCGAGGGCCGTCTCGTAGGAGAAGCCGGGGCCGAAGCGGTTCTGGAGCTCGCGCTTGATGGACAGGAGGATGATGGCTTCGTCGTCGACGATGAGGATGGCCGGTTTGCTCATGATTCTTCCTTTCGGACGCGGCTCTTCGGAAGCCTGACCGTGAAGGTCGCGCCGCCCGGACCGCTTTCGAATCCTATCGTGCCGCCGCTCTCCTCGACAATACGTTTGGATATGTTCAATCCGAGGCCGGTGCCTTCCCCGCTCGGCCGGGTGGTGAAGAAGGGGCTGAAGATGCGCGGCCTGATTTCGTCCGGGATGCCCGGACCCGTGTCGGCGACGGACACGGCCACGAAGTCGCCGTCGTCGCGCACGAATATGGTCAATTCGCCCTTGTACTGCATGGATCTGAGCGCGTTGTCGACGAGGTTCATCCACACCTGGTTCATCTTGTCGCGCGGACAGACGACGGACGGTACCCGTTCGTATCGCCTGGAAATCTCCGTGCCGTGCTTGGTGGCGCTCTGGTACAGCACGAGGATGGTTTCGATTTCCGCGACGACGTCGACTTCGCGGGCGCTCTCGCCTTCTTCCTGCCTGGTGTAGAGCTTGAGCGACTTGATGACTTTCGCGGCCTTGTCGGACGCCAGGGCGATGATGCGGAGCGAGCGTTCCATGGAGGCGAGGTTCCACGCCGCTTCCAGCAGGGCTATGCCGCGCGCGCCTTCGACCGACGCGACGAGCGGATCGGCGGGGTCTCGGACGCCGAGCTCCGTGAGCTTGTCGGCCGCGTCATAGGCGTCCGGGACGCCGGCGGCCTCGAGGGCGGTCGACAGCTCGCGCCGCACGCGCCGCTCCTCCCGCGTGTCGAGTCCGGGGCGTTCGGCCAACGCCCGTTCGGACAGGAGCCGGAACGCGGCGAACTCCGCTTCGCCGAGATTCCGGTAGAGTTCCATCGTGTCGAGGAGACGCCGCGTGATCGAATCGCCGAGGTCTCCGGCGGCGGAGATGACCGCGCCGATGGGCGTGTTGAGCTCGTGCGCGATGCCGGCCACGAGCTGGCCGAGCGACGCGAGCTTTTCCGCGGAGACGAGGTAGTCCTGCGTCGCCTTGAGCTCGTCGATGGCGGACGAGAGCTCCTCGTTGGTGCGCCGGAGGTGGCTGTTCGACTTTTCGAGATCGTCGGTGCGCTCGGCCACGAGGCTTTCGAGGCTTTTCGTGAGCTCGGCGAGCCGTTCCGCCATGTCGCGGAATTCCGCCGTGAGTCCGTCGATTTCGTCGCCCGTGGAAGGACGGCCGCGCGGGCGCATGCGGTCGAGCACTTCTCCTACGATCTCGAAGCGGCCTTCGCCGACGCTCTTCGCCAGGTCGGACAGGCGCTTCACCGGCTTGGAGATCCGGTTCGCGGAGCGGGCGAGGACGACGGGAGCGGCGACCGCGAAGACGAGCGCCACGACGAGCGTGGCGACCGCCGGGGCGACCGCCGCCGAAGCGGCTCCGGAAGCCGAGCGGGCGATGATGAACGCGTTCAAACCCGCCGTCGCCGCCAGCGGCAGGACCGCGAGCGCGACACCGAGCGAAAGTAGGCGTGTCCTGACGTTCATGCGTCCCCCGTCGCGAAGGCCCCGGGTCGAGCCATGACGGCGAGCTCCGGGCTTCCTTCAGTATAGGGGGCGGCCCGGGCGGATTCAAACCGCCGGGCGTTTAATCGGCCGCGCGGCCAGCTCGTAGAGGAAGACGCCCGTCGCCACGGACACGTTGAGCGAATCCACGTGGCCCGTCTGGGGGATGGAGAGGGCGCCGTCGCAGGTGTCGCGGAGGAGGCGCGAGACGCCCGATCCTTCCGCGCCCATCACCAGGGCGACGCGGGCGGGCAAGTCGGCGCCGCGGAGCTTGTCGCCGTCCATGTCCGCGGCGTAGCACCAGAAGCCCGCGTCCTTGAGCGATCTCAAGGCCCGCGCCAGGTTCGGCACCGTGGCCACCGGCACCCAGGCCAGCGCCCCCGCCGACGCCCGCGCCACGACGTCGGTCTCCTTGGCCGCCCGGCGATCCGCCGTCACGACCAGGTCCACGCCGAACACGTCCGCCGAGCGGAGGATGGCGCCGTAGTTGTGCGGATCGGTGACGTGGTCCAGCACGAGCGCCAGTCCCGACGGCTTGTCGAACCCGGCCAGGAACTCGTCCAGGTCCACGGACTTGTCCGCCGCCGCGTCCGTCTCGAAGGCCGCGCCCCGATGGTCGGGCGCCGCCTTGTCCAGCCACGCCTTGTCGACGCGCCGGACCGCGAGCTTGGCCTTCTTGGCCTCCTCGAGGATCTTCTTGATCCGCGGCCCTTCGACCGCGACGAGGAGGCTGCCCTTCGCGCCCGAGCGCACGAGCTCTTCGATGCCGTGAAAACCGGTGACGTACCGCATGTCCCGGATCATGGCCGGAAACGGCCCCGGGCGGCAAGCGGCCCGGGTCGCTTTTCCTGGCGCCGTCTTTGAAATCAATGCGAACCGCGATATACTCCGCCGCATGCGCGCCGCATCCGCGGCGACCGAAAACGTCCCCCGACCGGAGCCGTCATGAACGTATCGTCCCGCTTCTCGAAAACCCTCCGAGCCGCTTTCGGCCTCGCCCTCGTCCTGGCGACCTTGGCCTCCTGCCAGGCCATCTTCGACCTGAGCGCCGGAGCGAAGCTCACCCTCGAGTTCCCGCGGTCCAAGGACGTCTCGGCCAAAAGCGTCGATTTCAGCCTCATAACCGAGTGGCGCCTTCGCCTGACCGGCCCCGGCCCCGACGTCGACAAGACCTACCCCGCCGGCACCACGGGCGCCACGCTCGAGGACATCATCGTCGGCACCTGGACGATCGCGGTCGACGGCATCGACGCTTCGGACGTCTCCATCTACCACTCGGAGCGGGAAGTCACCCTCAAGCAAGGCGACAACGCGGTGAGTCTCACGCTGGCGTGGACGGAGGGGCTGGCGATCGCGCGGATCCACAGCGAGAGCAATCTTGTGGATTCAACGGGACGGTCCGTTCTGACATCATTCACCACGGGAATCGCGACGACGCCCGATCGTTATTCCGACATCGCCGAGCGGTTGCAAGGCGATTATTACATTCGGTTCGACAGCACGGCCGATGTATCCACCAACGGCGGCAGTATTCAAATCACCATGAGCGGAGGGAAACCCCTGTACCTCGGCGACGTGTTCACGATCGCGATGTGGATATTTCCCGTACCGGCGACTAATACTTTCAAAAAGCAAGTCATCGTGAGCAACCAGCCCGGAACGGTCACTGGCGGTTTTTCGACCGGGAGTGGTTTTACTCTGTCGTACAATACGTATGGTGGCGGTTCGGAAGATGGCGCGCTCTTTTTCGAAACCGCCGACGGAACGGAACGCCGGGCGTTCAAGGTGGACAGCGCGATCAAAACGAACACGTGGCAGCATGTCGCCGTGGCGGTGGATAAAATCGGCGGTGTCGCGCGGGTATACTTGAACGGCACGCTGGCGTCGACAGTCACTGAAGGACCGGAATTCCTTGCATCGTTCTTGACCAGTCAATACATCCAGCTAGGCGGGATGATGGACGGCGTCTTTTTCTATTCCGGCCGCATGGACGACGTCTGCTTTTACGGCGGCGCCCTCGACGCCGCCCAGGTACAGGCTCTCATCGGCCAGAGCGCCTTCGCCGGCGGCTCCGGCATCGCGGCCGATCCCTACCGCGTAGCCAACCCGCAACAGCTCAGCAACGTGCGGTGGCTCCTCGACAGGGCGTATGTGTTGGCCAATTCCGCCCCGCTGAACATGAGTTCCTACGAATGGGTGCCCATCGGAACGGAGGCCTCGCCCTTTACCGGAACCTTCGACGGCGCGGGCAGGGAAATCGGGGCGCTGAACATCAACGCGAACGATGCCTTTCTTTTCGATTCCGCCGGGCTGTTCGGTTACACCCGCTCCGCTACACTGAAAAACATTCGATTGTCAAATGCTGCCGTCAGCGTAACATACGCGCCTACCGGTGCCGTCGGCGCCCTCGCAGGAATCGCCGTGAATACGGACATCTTGAATTGCGCGGCATCAGTCATGATCAATCCGGTGAACGACATCCAGAAGGTCGGCGGCCTCGTCGGACAATACGAAGTCAGGTCCGGAGCGGGTACGAGGTCGATCGTCGGTTGTTCGGCCAACGCGATAATCGTCGGAGGCGGGACAATCGGCGGGTTGATCGGGTGGGTTTCCGCTGAGACGGGCAGTACATGCCTCATCCAAGACTGTTCCTCCTCGGGAAGCGCGTCAAGTACGAGATCGGGAAGTATCGTCGGCGGACTCGTCGGGCAACTCGATCCCAATACCCGCACCGAGCGCTCGTGGTCGTCGGCGAACTGCGCCGGGGAACGAAGTGTCGGCGGTTTCGTCGGGTATGCCTATCAGGCGGCGATCGAAGCCTGTTACGCGAAAGGAAACGCCACCTACCCCAACGCCGCTTTTGGCGGCAATGGTTCATCGGGCGGTTTTGCCGGATGGGTATCATCCGGCGCCAGCATCAAGAATTGTTACTCACTCGGCAATGTGGAAAACCAAGCCACGGTAGTGAATAAGGCCGGCGCCTTTATCGGTTGGGCGGATAATAGCACGGTAGTGGAACGATGTTACGGAGCCGGCTGCGTGATCAGCCCGAAGGCCGCAGCGGGCGGTTTCTGGGGCGGCAGCAGCACGGTTGTTCCGTCATACTGCCACTACGATCATGACGCAAACACCTTCGACCCCATGACCTATGATGCCAAGGATCGCACCACCCCGGAAATGATTGTCAGAGGCACCTTTGCCAGCTGGGATATCGCAGACGAGGGAATAACGAGTTCAAGCCTCTGGGTCATCCGCCCCGGCAGCTACCCCTACCTCCGCTGGCAGGGCACCGCGAACATCCCCATTGCGCCGCTCTTCGTGAAGTCGGTGAACTACGACAATGCTTCCGGAAAGGTCTCACAGCTTCTCGAAGCGGGCGATTCCATCTCGATAAGATTCAATCAACCGATTTCCAGAGATTCGATCGCTCCCGGCGCTTCATGGCCCGTCGGCGGCGCCGGCAGCGTCTTCTTCAATATCAATGAAATCGGGTTCGTATTTGCTCTTAACGCGCCTTCATGGAACGTAGGGTCGTTCAGCGCGATAGGGAACTTGTTTTCGGGCGCTAAAACGGATGTATCATACGTTTCCACCGCGAGTCTTTCGGAAGGAGACTGCGTGTTGACGCTCGCGTTCGCTTCGGTCGGCGGATCGTTCAATTTCGGTACCGCTACTGCCGCCAATAATCTTCTTTTCACGCCATCCGTGAACATAAGAAGCGCGTACAATACGCCGATAACTTCGTCGACTTTTACCCCTACGGTTGGTACGATCTTCTTCTAATCGAGAAACAGCCGGGAGCCCACCGCCCCCGGCTGTTTCTTTCGCTCTTTCCCTTCTTCTCTTCTCTTAAACCCTCTTCTCTCTTCTCCGTGTCCTCCGTGGCAAAAACTCCGTGCTCTCCGTGGTTGCCTCCCCGCTGTGGGTCGGTTTCATCGGCGGCCTCTTCGCGCCGAAGCCGTGCCGTCACGGCAGCAGCTGGTAGTCCTGCACGATCTGTATCGTGCTTTCGACGTCGGTGACGCCGGGCACCGCGTGCGCGGCGGCGAGGGCGGCGTCCACGGCCGCCTGGCTGTTCGACACGCCGCGCAGCGTCACCTGTCCGCCGCGCACCTCCGCCTCCGCGAAGTGCACGGGCAGGTTCTTCGCGTAGACCACTTCGTCGATGACGCGGCTGCCGAGGAGCAGTTCGGCGAACCGCGCTTTGCCGGCCTGGTCGGCCGCGGCGTCCGCGCGGAGCTTCGCGGCGGCCACGAGGAAGCCGACGAGGGCGTCCGGGGCGAAGGTCGCGGAATTCACGCAGAGATCGTAGTTGGACGGATCGAGCCAATCGACGTCGAAGAAAAAGCGGTGGAAGCCGGCGCGATCCTGGTCGTTCTTGTGGACGAGCCGCTCGGCCTGGCGTTCGGGGAGGGCGGATTCCTTGGCGGTGGCCGACACGCGCTTGCGGAAGGGCGCGTCGACAAGGACGGACAGGACGCCTGCTACGCCCGAGAACACGGAAAAGCCGCCGCGACCCACGACGAGACACGGGCCCTTCGTCGCCTCGTCGTAGAGGACGAGCTTCAGGTAATGCAGGTATTCGTCGCGGTCGCGCGACATGGCCGCGGCGAGCGACGGTTTCTTTTCGTCGAAGCGACGCGTCCGCTCGGAGCCGAAGCCGATCTCCTCGAGCCGTTTTTCCACGTACGCGCGGTCGACGTTGCGGAAGCCCAGAGCCTCCGCGAGCTTTCCGATGGTGCCCTCGGAAACGGCGCCTGGCTGCCTGGCGAGGCACATCACGTTCATGACCCCCTCCTTCCGCCGGGGCTCGCCGCCCCGCCGTGCGTACTGTCTACGTTAAACGTAGTACCGTCCGGAGCAGTCGTCAAACGCCGTCGACGCGGCGGGGGGCGCCCAACGCACTTCTTCCATAAATATGAACGCGGGTATATAGTCGATTCACCATGGAACGAATCGGCGAACTCGCGGCCTTCGGCACGGCCATCTGCTGGACCCTGTCGGCCATCTTTTTCGAAAAGGCGTCGAAGCGCGTCGGCAGCTTCGCGGTCAACTTCTACAAAGTCGTCATCGCGCTCGCGCTGCTCGCGGTCGTGAACGCCTTCCTCCGGGGTATGCCCCTGCCGCTCGACGCGCCTCCGCGCGCGTGGTTTTTCCTGAGCCTGTCGAGTTTCGTCGGCTTCGTCGTGGCCGACATCTTCCTTTTTTCGGCGTACGCGCTCATCGGCTCGCGCATGACGACGCTATTCCTCGCGCTCTCGGCGCCCATCACCGCGCTGTTCGGCTTCCTCTTCATGGGGGAAGTGATGCCGGTCCGCGGCCTCCTGGCGATGGTCATCGTCATAGTCGGCATCGCGCTGGCAGTGCTCGGGAAGGGCGACGCGAAGGTACTGGCCTCCGGCGACAAGACCATGGCGAAGGGCTACCTGTTCGCCTTCCTCTCGTCGATCGGGCAGGCGGGCGGGCTCATCCTCACGAAGGCCGGTCTCGGAAACTACGACCCCATCGCCGGCACGCAGATCCGCCTCATGATCGCCATTCCCGGCTTCGCGCTCGTGTCGCTCCTCTTCGGGCAGGCGCGGAAGGTGTTCGTCGAAGCCCCGCGCGACCCCGCGGGCGCCCGCGCCACCTTCGTCGGCGCCGTCTTCGGCCCGACCCTCGGCGTGAGCCTCTCGCTCTTCGCGCTCCAGCACACGTTGGCCGGCACCGCGAGCACCCTCATCGGCCTGACCCCGGTCCTCATCATCGCCCCGTCGGTCTTCCTCCTCAAACAGAAAGTGAGCGTCCTCGAAGTGGTCGGCGCCGTGGTGGCGGTAGCGGGGGCGGCCGTATTTTTCATGTAAGGCTTCACCACGAAGAGCACGAAGGTTGAGCCACGAGCGAAGCTTAGCGAGTATTCGAGCGTTAGGGCACGAAGGAAGAGGGGAGAGGGTTTAAGATAGGCTATCGCGGGCCGGTTCTTAGCCAGCGAAAGCGCACCGTGATTCGTTCGGCTTGCCAGCCGTTGTGCGGCCCTACTGGGGCAAGGCGGCGCCAGCTTGTTTGAACCGTATGCGCCGGGTCGGGTGGCGCCTTCCAAGCCGGTCCTTAGCCAGCGAAAGCCCGCCGCGATTCGCCGACCGTCAAACCGTCGTGCGGCATTACTGGGGACACCCGGCGCCCGATGACGAACCGGATGCGACCGCCGGGTGGGGCATACCAGTACCCATGACGAATATTGCGAGTACTCTCGCCTATTCGTCATGGGTACTGGTATGCCCCGGACCCCGGTCACCTCGGTTCGACCTTCGTCCGCCGCACTTTCCCGGAAAGCCTCAATGACGGTTACAGTTCCTCGATCACGGCCCGCGACCCGCGTGTTGCCTTTCGTCGACCGGGCGGCTACAATGACCGTATCATAAAATCGATCCATAAAGTCCGGAGGCCGCCATGATCGACCTTGAAGAGTACGGAAACCTCGCGAACGACACCGGAGCCTTCCTCGACATCGAGCTGGAAATCCAGAAAGAGGCGCTCAAGACCTGGGAAGAAAAGCCCGGGCAGAACTACTTCCTCGTGGAAATCCGCGACGGCAAGCTCCTGGCCGGCTACTGCCTCTACCACCGCGCCGCCAACACCGACTTCACGATGGACATCCACAGCTTCGTCGTGGACCGCGACTACCGCGACAAGGGCGTGGGCGTGCGCCTCCTCGAGATGGTGGAAGACGAGCTCCTTTCCACGATGGGCCACGCCATCCTCCGCATCGAAATCTCCCGCAAGAAGGAATCGATCGTCGGCGACCAGTTCTTCGCGGAGAACGGCTTCGAAATGATCGGACACATCCCCGACTTTTACGAAGAGGGGAACGACTACTACATCTACGTGCGCCACGTCTGCCCCGAGCCGGACGAGCCCGAAGAGCTGGAGTCCGGCGAACGCCTGGCCGCGCAGGGCGGGCCGGAAGACGGAGGACAGAAAGCGGGAGAGCCCTCCGTCGGTTGAGCGGGGCGCTCCCGGCGCTTCGCGCCGGTCGGGGTTTCCGCTTCAAGTCCTCGAACGTGGCGTGCGCCGCGTTCTCCGGGCTTTTCGCTCCTACCCCTAGCGCGGAATCCAGACGTACGGCTGGCTTTGGACCGATATTAGGCGGCATTTCCCGCCGATTCTCCCCGCGGACCCTGTTTTTTTTCGTCCAATCTGCCGAAAATTATCAGACGAGGTCCCGACGCTCCGGAAACGGCGCGTCGTAGAGCGGCTTCGGCGGAGGCGGAGGACGCGCGTGTCGTCCGCGCGCCCGCGACAGCACCGCGCGCCCGAGCGAACGGGTTTCCGCGGATTCCGAGGACGGACGCAGGTGAAATCGTATTCGATCAGGAACGGCATCGTCGTCGCCCCGGGTTCGATCCAGCCCAAGGGCACGCTGGGCATCACGGCGGGACGTCTCACCGACCGTATCCCCAAGGGCCCGTCGATCGACCTCGGTGGGGACGTGTACGTGTATCCCGCGCTCGTCAACTCCCACGACCATCTCCGCGGCGATTACCTGCCGCGCGTCGGCCCGCCCGAGGGCGTCTTCTACCTGAACTGGGCGCCCTGGGACAACGATCTCAAGGCTTCCAAGACCTTCGTCGAGCGCTCGGCCCTCAATTTCGACCAAATGTACCAGCTCGGGAGCTACAAGAACCTCTTTTCGGGCGTGGCGACGGTCAACGACCACTTTCCGCACGAGATCAACGATCCTTACATCTCCAAGCTGCCCATCCGCGTCATCAAGGAATACACGCTCGCGCACGAATGTTCGAGCTTCGACCTCAAGTGGGGCGACGGCATCGATATCGAGCACGCGCGCGCCCTCGAGAAGGACTGGCCCTTCATCACCCACCTGGAAGAGGGCTTCGACCCCGAGTCGACCGACGGCGTCGGCGTCCTGGAAAGGCACAAGGCGCTGGACGACCACGCGCTCCTCATCCACTGCATCGGCTTTTCCGACGCGGACATCGCCAAGGTGGCCAAGGCCGGCGCGTCCGTGTCCTGGTGCCCCGGCTCGAACATGTTCATGTTCAACGTCACCTGCAAGATCCGCAAGCTCCTCGAGGCCGGGGTCAACGTGGCGTTCGGCACCGACTCGACGCACACGGGCACGCCCAACCTGCTCGCCGAGATCAAGTACGGCCGCGAACTCTACCGCTCCATGTACGGCGAGGACCTGCCGGCCAAGACCATCTTCGACATGGTCACGGTCAACTCGGCGCGCGCGTTCCGCATGCAGGACCGCGTCGGCACGCTCGAAAACGGCAAGTTCGCGGACGTGCTCGTCGTACGCGCCAGGCACGACGACCCCTACGAGAACCTGGTTCGGGCGACGCCCGAGGACATCCTCTTCCTCTCGGTCGAAGGCGAGCCCGTGCTCGCGGCGGTCGAGTACGCCGGCGCCCTCGGCGCGGACGACCCGCCCGCGGGCTACGAAGCCGTGACCATCGACGGCCGGCGGACGCTCGTGAAGGGCGCCCCGCTGGATCTGTACCGGACGGTGCGGAAGCTCGTCGGCTTCGACAAGAAGCTCGAATATCTTCCGTTCGAGGTGGCGTGACGCATGGCGAAGGTTCCGGTTTTCGGCTACAGTACAACCGACGGGGAACGCGCGGGCGCGGCAGGCGCCCGTCCGGCGGTTCCGTCGACCTCTCCGGGATTCATGGGGTAAGGCATGCCGAAGGTCGCCACGTTCAGAGCCAGCTCGGTCATCTACTTCCAGGGTGACTCGAGCGACAGGATCTTCATCCTCCAATCCGGTCAGGTGAGCCTCAACTACACGGACGTGGAGACCGGCAAGGAAATCCACGACCTCATCCAGACCGGCGAATTTTTCGGCGTGAAGAGCTCACTCGGCAAGTACGCCCGCGAGGAAAACGCCCTCGTCCTCCGAGACGCGCAGGTGCTCGTGCTGACCGTGCCGGAGTTCGAGCAGCTGGCCATGGCCAATACGCGCGTCATCCTCAAGATGCTTAAGGTCTTCTCGAACCAGCTCAGGCGTATCCACAAGCAGGTCGAGAACCTCCTCGAAAAGCAGGAAGCCGCGAGCCCGGACATGGGGCTCTTCGCCACGGGCGAGTACTACCTCCGCAACCGCATGTACTCCCAGGCCAAGTACGTCTTCGGCCGCTACCTGACCTACTACCCGGCGGGGAAGTTCGCCGACCGCGCGGGGAAGCTCCTCGAAGTGGCGGAGTCCGCGTTCATGAAGTACGGCGACGGGAAGGGGCCGGCCCCCGCGATGGGCGGCGGTCCGGGAAGCTCGGCGCCCCCGGCTACGACGCGCCCGGGAGCTCCGGCTGCGGTCTCCGCGCAGGCGGCCGAACGGAATCCCCAGAACCTCTCGGACACGGCCAAGAGCTACTACAACGCCGTGAGCCTCTTCAGCCAGGAGAAGTACCAGGACGCCTTCAAGGAGTTCAAGCGCATCGCCGAGAGCGGCGACGACCCGGAATACGTGGCCAAGGCGGCCTACGACATGGGCCGCGCGCTCTTCATGCTCGGACAGTACGACATCGTCATCCGGCATTTCACGCAGATGGTGCAGTCGATGCCCAAGCACCCGGACCTCCTCGACATCCTCTACTTCCTCGGGGCGGCCTACGACAAGAAGGGCGACGCCGAGCGCGCGAAGGGATTTTTCCGCAAGATCCTCTCGATGGAACCCGACGAGGACGCGGCCACGCACTCGAAGGCCCGTCGCGCGCTTAAAAAACTGGAAGGGGGCGCCTGATGGCCGATCTCGCGTCGTTCGCCCGGTTCGCCAAGATCTATCAGCCGGGGGAGATCATCTTCTCCGAGTACGAGCCGGGGGATTCCTTCTACCTCATCCAGTCGGGGTCGGTCCGCATCACGAAGATCGTGGGCGACCTCGAGAAGACCATCGACATCCTCCAGCCGCCGGAGATCTTCGGCGAGATGGCCATCCTGGAGGGCGCGCCGCGCTCGGCCACGGCCGTCGCCGTCAACCAGGTGAAGGTGCTCGAGCTGAACCGCGCCAACTTCGAGGTGCTCATGATGGGCAACCCGCAGATCGCGCTCCGCCTGCTCAGGCTCTTCGCGAAGCGCATCTACGACCAGCGCCGCCGCTTCATGATCCTCACGCTCGACGAGCCGCAGGCGAAGATCGCGGACGTCTTCCTCATGCTGGACGAGACGGGCATGGCCATCGGCGTCGACGCCGAGGCGTCCGAGCGCCGGGAGTTCAAGACGACGCTCGAGGACGTGGCGCACTGGGCCGGCATGTCGCCGTCGGAAGTGCAGACCATCCTCGGCCATTTCCAGAACCAGCGCCGCATCGAGATGACCGCCGACCGCATCGTCGTCAAGAACATCAACGACTTCATCCGCTTCGTGAGCACGAAACGGAAGAAATCCTAGAAGAGGCAGTCCCGAAACTCCCCGGGTTTCCCGAAACGCCCCGAAACGGACCCGCGTTCGACGCGGGAAGGATTCCTGAATGGAAACGACGCGACTCGAGGTGCGCGGCCATGGCGGCCACTACGACTATCTGCTCGGCGAAGGTCTTCTCGAAGACGAAGTGCCGCGTTTCGTCCGCGAACGCGGCTTCCGGTCGTGTCGCGTCGTCACGGACGAGCGGGTCGCCGGCCTGTACGGCGAACGACTCGCGTCGCGCCTGCCGGGCGCCTCCCTCGTCGCGTTCGCGGGAGGCGAAGGAAACAAGAACCTTCGCACGCTCGAAACCGTCTGCGACCGGCTCGCCTCGTCCGGCGCCGACCGGGGCACGCTCGTCGTGGCGCTCGGCGGCGGCATCCCGGGCGACGTGGCCGGATTCGCGGCGGCGGCCTTCATGCGCGGCTTGCCGTTCGTGCAGGTCCCCACGACCCTCCTCGCCATGCTCGATTCGAGCGTCGGGGGGAAGACCGGCGTGAACCTGGCGTCGGGAAAGAACCTCGTCGGCGCGTTCAAGGATCCCCTCGCGGTCTTCGCGGACCTGTCGACCTTGGATACACTGTCCGAGGCGGAAATCCGCAACGGCCTGGCGGAAGCCGTCAAGTCGGCGCTTATCGGGGACGCGGCGCTGTTCGCGGGCTTCCTGCGCGGCGAAACGTTCGCCATGGATGAAATCGTCGGGCGCGCCGTCGCGGTGAAGATCGCCCTCGTGGGGCGGGATCCCTTCGAGCGCGCCGAGCGCGCCTTCCTGAACCTCGGGCACACCTACGGGCACGCGATCGAGGCGGCGTCGGGCTTCCGCGTCCCGCACGGGCAAGCGGTGGCGGTCGGCCTCGTCGCGGCCGCGCGCCTGTCCGCGGCGCTCGGGGTCTGTCCCCCCGCGCTGCCCGGCGAGGTCGCGTCCGCGCTCGGGCGCCTCGGTCTGCCCGTCGGCTTGCGCGGGCTCGGCGCGTCCGTCTCTCCCGCCGCGGTCGTCGGGGCCATGGGCGCCGACAAGAAGCGGGAGGGCGGGACCGTGCGTTTCGTCCTTCTCCGCGCGCCCGGCGATCCCTTCATGGCCGACGCGCCCTCGCCCGACGAACTCGCGAGGATGCTCGAAGACGCGTGAGACGGGACCGTCGATACGGAAGGCGGGCGGGGCGCGAAGGCTGACCGAGGCTACGCGCGCTGCCCCGGGCCGGTCGCGGGGTATCCCTGGTTCGCGAAGGTCAGACGCGAGGCCCCGAGCCTCGCGCGAGCGCGTCGCGCGCGGCTTGCGCGAGCGCGAGGTCCGCGAGGACGAGGGCCGCCATCGCCTCGACGACCGGCACCGCCCGTATGGCCACGCAGGGATCATGCCGTCCCCCGATCGAGAGCGTCACGAGATCCCCGTTCCAGTCGGCGGTCTCCTGCGGGGCGCCGATGCTCGGCGTCGGCTTGAAGGCGACGCGGAACCACACCGTCTCGCCCGAACTGATGCCGCCCAGGGTGCCGCCTCCGTGGTTGGTGGCGGCGCGGAGCCGTCCGTTCTCGAAGACGAACGCGTCGTTGTACGCCGAGCCCCGGAGCCGCGCCGACCCGAAGCCGAGGCCGAGCTCGAAGCCGCGCGTCGCCGGGATCGAGAGCATCGCGCCCGCGAGCAGCGCCTCGAGCTTGCCGAAGACGGGTTCGCCCCAGCCGACCGGCACGCCGCGGCACGCGCAGGTGATGACGCCGCCGATCGAATCGCGCTCGGCGGCCGCGGCGGCGATCGCGGCTTCCATCGCCGCGCCCGCGTCCGCGTCGGGGCAGCGGCAAGGAGAGGCGTCCACGGCGTCGCGCCGCACGGTGTCGGGATCGACCGGGGGCGCGTCGACGGCGCCGATCGACGAGATCCACGCGACGATGTCGACGCCGCGGCGTTCCTTGAGGAAGATTTCCGCCACCGCGCCCGAGGCGACGCGGGCCGCCGTTTCGCGCCCGCTCGCGCGGCCGCCGCCCGAAGGCTGTCGTCCGTATTTCATCGCGTACGTGAAATCGGCGTGGGAGGGGCGGGGAGCGCCCGAGGCGCCCGCGTAGTCGGCGGGGCGGGTGTCCTCGTTGCGCACGAGGAGCGCGATGGGCGACCCGAGCGTCGCGCCGTCGTGCACGCCGGAGAGTAACTCGACGCGGTCGCGCTCGTTCCGCGGGCTGACGAGCGCGCCCGTTCCGGGGCGACGCCTATCGAGCCGGCTCTGAATGTCGGTCTCCGTCAAAGGCAACCCCGGAGGGCACCCGTCGATCACCGCCCCGACGCCGCTCCCGTGCGATTCCCCGAAGGTGGTGACGCGGAAATAATCGCCCATGCTGCTCGACATGCCCCCATTCTCCGTTCCCCCGCCCCCCGCGTCAATGACCGACATAGCCTTCACGGCTACGACACGAAGAGGCCGACTCGCATCGGAATGACCACGGAGCGAAGCTTGGCGACTATTCGAGCGTTGACACGGAGATTTGTACCACTGAGATCACGGAGAAGAGGGGGAGAGGGTTTAAGAGGGAAGGATAGTTTTGGGGGAAGATGGTCGATCGTTGGCTGAATTGAGTAAGGGATACAACCGACGATATGAAAAACGGTTTTAGCTGAAGCGAACATCCTCCCGCGTTTCGTCTGGGCGCTTTCCGAAAATCGTTGCGATGCGAAAGCGAGCCATGATCATGTTTGAAATGCTTGCGCGAGGACATGGGTTTGATTTCTGTTCCCCATGTTATTGCAGAACAAAGCTCGCGGCGATTTGCCGTCCCGCGAACCGTCGTGCGTCGTTACTGGGGACACCCGGCGTCCGATGACGCACCATATGTGACCGCCGAGTGGGGCATACAAGTACCCATGACGAATATTGCGAGTACTCTCGCCTATTCGTCATGGGTACTTGTATGCCCCAGGCCCCGGTCCATCCGGTCAGACACCCGTCCGCCGCACCTTCCCGAATCGCTTTATCGAAGGTTGCGGTTTATCTGAATCGGGATTGACGTCTTGGCTCGCACAATTCGCGATGGGAAAGGATGCGCCACAAGTCCCGGCGCATGCGTTGTTCGAAGATTGTATGGTGTTCGTTCGGTATACACACTGGGTACCGGGACGGCACTTGACGAAACGATTGTGGGGCGGGATGATGTGAGCAACTATTCGAGAGGGCGCCTAGGGTTCCGCGCCGTTTGACGGATTCGATCCGGACGACGGCGGTCATGGCGAAGTACGATCCGCAGGGACCGGCTTCGAGGTCCGAGCGACGCCGGCGTACGCGACGCGTACCGCGACACCCACCGGAAAAAAGCCGGAGGAAGGAGTCTCGACATCCGTCGGGGCTCTTTTTGTTTTTCATGACGGAAAGACCCCGCGCATACCGGAGGTTTCCCGTGTCCGTCATCGAAGTCGACCGCCTGTCCAAGACCTTCCGCTCGGCCGTCAAGCCGCAGGGTTTCGCCGCGGGGCTCAAAGCCCTCGTTCGGCCGAGCATACGCGTCGTCGAGGCCGTCAAGGCCGTCTCGTTCTCCGTCGACGAGGCGGAGGCCGTCGCGTTCCTCGGGCCGAACGGCGCGGGCAAGTCCACCACCATCAAGATGCTCTCCGGCATCCTCACGCCGACCTCCGGCAGCGCGCGCGTCCTCGGGCTCGATCCGTCCAAGAGGGGCGGGCGCGACCGCAACGCCCTGGCGAAGAGCATAGGCGCGGTGTTCGGGCAGAAGAGCCAGCTTTGGTTCCACCTGCCGCCCGCCGACAGCTTCCGCCTGCTCGGGGCGGTGTACGAGATCGGAAGGAAGGAACTGGCCGCGCGCACCGCGGAGCTCGTCGAGCGCTTCGACATCAAGGACCTCATGGACGTGCCCGTGCGGAAACTGTCGCTCGGCCAGCGCATCCGCTGCGAGATCGCCGCGAGCCTCCTCCACGCGCCCCGCGTGCTCTTCCTCGACGAGCCGACGATCGGGCTCGACGTCGTCGTGAAGAAGGAGATCCGCGTCCTCCTCGAGGAGCTCGTGAAGCGCGACCGCGTCACCATCTTCCTCACGAGCCACGACATCGGCGACATCGAGAAGATCTGCAAGCGCGCCGTCATCATCCACCACGGCGAGGTGGTGGTGGACGAGTCGATGAAGGACCTCAAGCACCGGGCGCTCGCGAAGAAGTACGTCGGCGTGAAGTACGCGTCGCCCGTCGACCTCGAGCTGCCGGGGCTGTCGCCGGTCAAGAAGACCGACGACGCGGCCCGCTACGAAGTGGACACGCGCGTCCATCGCCTGCCCGAACTCGTGGCGGCCCTGGCCGCGCGCGGGGAGCTCGTCGACCTGACCGTGGAGGACGAGCCGCTCGAAAACGTGATCGCGGAGATCTTCGCGAGCCGCAGCGCGGGCGACGCCCATGCGGTGACCGCCGCGCTCGGGCGGAGCGGGGGAGGCGAGCCATGAGCCGCGCCTCCGTCGTCATAAGCAAGTACTGGACCGCCGCGGCGGTGAGCCTCCGCAACAAGACGATGTACCTCGCGAACTACGCGGGGAGCCTCGTCACGTACGGCCTCTTCATCTTCGTGTTCTCGCGCATCTGGACGGTCGTGTATTCCTCCAAGGCGGATATCTCCGGCTACACGCGCTCCATGGTCACCTGGTACTTCATCGTCGCGGAGCTCGTCGCCTTCGGCTTCGGCAAATTCTATTGGGGGCTCTCGCGCGACATGAAGTCGGGACAGATCGCCTACCAGCTCGGTCGGCCGTACGGCTTCGTCGCGTACAACTACTTCGACCGCGTGGGGCCGGCGCTCCTCGATACGGCGGTGCTCGCGGCGGAGGGCTTAATACTCGGCTTCCTGTTCGCGGGTCCGCCGCCCGTCGGAAGCCTGGCCGCGCTTCCCGTCGCGCTCGCGTCGCTCCTCCTGTCCGGCAGCCTGCAGTTTTTTCTCCAGATGACCGTGTCGCTCACGGCTTTCTGGGTCGAGGAGAACTCGGCGTTCTACTGGATCTACCAGAAACTCGCGCTCGTCGTGGGGACGCTCGTGCCGCTCGAGTTCCTGCCCCAGGCGATACGGAAGGTCGCGGCGTGGACGCCGTTCGGCTACCTGGCCTATCCGCCGTCGCGCATCCTCGTCGCGTGGGATCCGGGAGAGGCGGCCCGGCTGATCCTGGCGCAGGGGGCGTGGGTCGTGGCGGCGGCCTTGTTCGCGAAGTTCGTGTTCCGCCTGGGCGCGCGCCGCGTCTCGGTGAACGGAGGGTGATATGGGAAGGCTGAAAGCGTACGCGCGCTTCCTCGGGGCCGCCTTCGCGGTGAACGTGAAATCGGTGCTCGAGTACCGCGCGAACTTCATCATGCAGACCTTCGGGATGATGCTCAACAACGCCGCCTTCGCGGTGTTCTGGAAGGTGCTCATCGACCGCACGGGCGGCATCGGCGGCTACGGCTTTTCCGACATCATGTTCGTGTGGGCCGTCGTGTCGTCGTCGTTCGGGCTGGCGCACGTCGTGTTCGGGAACATCCGCAGCATCTCGGAGCTCGTGCGCGAGGGCGACCTCGACTCGTACCTGCTCCAGCCCAAGGACGTGTGGCTCAACGTCGTCGCGTCGCGCACCGTGCCGTCGGCCTGGGGCGACTTCGCGTACGGCTTCGTCGTGGTCGCGCTCCTGCCGGGCTTCGGCATCGGGCGGCTGGCGCTTTTCCTGTGCCTCGCGATCACCGGCGCGGCGATCTTCGCGGCCGCCTTCGCGGCCATGGAGAGCCTCGCGTTCTTCATGGGCGATTCGTCCGCCGTCACCGGGGCGCTCACGGAGTTCCTGCTCTCGTTTTCGCTGTACCCGGAGACGGTGTACGATCCGGGCATGCGCTGGATCTTCTACACGCTCGTGCCGTCGGGCTTCATCGCGTACATGCCGCTCGCGGCGTTCCGGTCGCTCGACTGGCGGCTCGTGCCCGTTTTGGTCGCCGCGGCCGCGCTGTACGTCTTCCTGAGCCGCGCGCTGTTCAAGGCCGGCCTCAGACGCTACGAATCCGGCAACAAGATCGGGACCAAAGTGTGAATGAATTCACCACGAAGGGCACGAAGATTCTACCACGAAGGACACGAGCGCAGCTTGGCGAGTACTCGAGCGTTAGAAAACGAAGGTCGCGAAGGTCGCGAAGGGAAGAGGAATTGAAGGGAAGCGAAGAAGTAATAAGGAGAGGAAGTGAGAAACCAACAACCATCTCTTCTTATTCTTTCGTGCCCTTCGTGGCTACACCTTCGTGTCCTTCGTGGTAAGGGGTTCTCCGAGGGGTGCTTCGGCGACAGATAATCAAAGGGGGTTTCAAATGTTGGTGAAAAAGTTGGAAGGGAAGAAGTGCTATCTGTCGCCGTACGACGCGGAGTACGTGCCGCTCTTCTTCAAGTGGGTGAATGACCTGGACGTCTCGAAGACGATGACTTTCTACAGCAAGAGCATCCCGCTCAGGACGGAGGCCGAGATCGTCGAGCGGCTTTCGAAGGAACACAACTACATGATCGTCGACCGGGAGACCGACAAGGTCATCGGCTGCATCGGGCTCGTCGATCCGGACCACCTGAACCGCTCGACCGAGATCGGCCTCATGATCGGGGAGAAGGAATTCTGGGGAAAGGGCTACGCATCCGACGCGATGCGGACCCTGATTGCCTACGCCATCGATTACCTGGATCTGCACAATGTCATGCTGCGCGTGTACTCGTTCAACGAGCGCGGCATCCGGTGTTACGAACGCGTCGGCTTCAAGAAGATCGGCGCGCGCCGCGAGGCGCTCCGCCAGCGCGGGCAGGCCTTCGATGTCGTCTACATGGATCTGCTCGCGTCGGAGTGGAAGCGGTAGTCGCGCTGGTTTGTGTGATCGATCCGGCGACCGGGAAAAATATCCGCTCGAAAGGTGGCGCGTTGCGCGATTATTAACAATAATGACCTCATGTTGTTCCTGAAGTTGTTCGTCAGGCGGATCGTCGGGATCTTCCGCTGGCTGTTCGGCCGCGCGAAGGCCCGCAAGCTCCTCAAGGAGCTCAAGAAGGTCGACGTCGGCGCGTACGTGAGCCGCATCGTGTCCGACGCCGTCCTCATGAATCAAGTGCCGTCCCCGTCCGAGAACGAGAAGTTCCGCATGGACTTCGTCCAGCGGCGCCTTTCCGAGTTCGGCGTCTCGAACATCGAGGTCGACAAGTACGGCAACGTGGCGGCGCTGTTTCCCGCATTCGGCGCGATGGGCGACTTCGTCCTCCTCGTGGCCGAGGTCGGCGACGGCGATTACACGCCGCTCGGCTCCTCGGTGCGCCTCACCGAGGACCGCGCTTACGGGAGCGGCTTAGGCGAACGGAGCCTCGGCGCGGCGGCCTTGCTCGTGCTGGCCGAGTTCGCCCAGGCTACGGGTTTCCATTTCGAAAAGAACCTGCTCGTCCTTTTCACGAAGTCGGGCAGCGTCGAAGAGTCTGAAAGCGGCTTTCGCGCCTTCCTCGACACGTGGGCCAAGCGCCTGTCGTGCGCCATCGTCGTGCGCGGCACCGGCCTCGGCACGCTCGAGACGCGCCAGGTCGGGTCCTGCCGAATGTCGGTGAGCGTGCGGACGCCCGAGTACGAGCTTATGGCGCCGGGTTCCGCGACATCCGCCGCGGCGGTGCTCGGCTCCATCGCCGCGCAGATAGGCAACATCGGGTGGGACGACAAGCATACCTGCCTCGTCAACATCGCCAGGCTCGAAGCTGGCTCGGGTTACGGCCACTGGACGAACGAAGGCTTCATGGACATCGAGATCGTGTCTGAGGACGAGCGCATGCTCGAGACGATCAAGACCGTCGTCACGGGTACCATCGCCAAGGCCAGCTCCGTGCCAGGCGCAGAAGTCAAGAACACCGTACATTCGCGGCACTCGGTCGGGGACGCGACGCGCAACGCGCCTTTCGTCGACGCGCTCAAGACGGCGCTCCAGGCCGTGTCCGTAAAGCCGCAGGCGGGCATCATCTCGGAGCTCGTGGCGATGCTCAACGAACGCGGGGTGCCGGCGGCCGCCGTCGGCATGACGGTCGGCGGCCACGAAAAAACCGAGGACTACGTCGAGCTCGATCCCCTCGTCAAAGGCTTCAGGCAGCTCGTCCTCTTCGTGGACGCGTGCTCGACGCTGCACGGCCGCGCGGGGACGGAGGTGCCGTGATGGAAGGGATCCTGGCCAGGACCTGGCACAACAGCGCGTTCGCCGACAAGAAAAAGCTCGTCGAGCTCAAGGAACGCAAAGGCGTCTCCATCTCGCTCGCCTTTCCGACGCTCAACGAAGAGGCGACCATCGCCAAGGAAATCCTCGTCATCAAGACCGAGCTCATGGACCGATTCCCGCTGGTCGACGAGATCGTCGTCATCGATTCCGGCTCGACCGACCGCACCCGCGAGATCGCCGCGAAATACGGCGCCACCGTGTTCGTGTCGTCGGAAATCCTGCCCGCGTACGGCACCTACCGCGGCAAGGGCGAAAACCTGTGGAAGAGCCTCTACGCGCTGCGCGGCGACATCGTCGTGTGGATCGACGCGGACATCGCGAACATCGGGCCGCGCTTTTTTTACGGTCTCGTCGGGCCCCTGCTCGAGAACGACGACATCGGCTATGTGAAGGCGTTTTACAAGCGCCCGATCAGGTCGCCCACCGGGCTCAACCCGAGCGGCGGCGGCCGCGTCACCGAGATCCTCGTCCGCCCGCTCTTTTCCCTCTTTTACCCGGAGCTGGCCGCGCTCGTGCAGCCCCTGTCCGGCGAATACGCGGGGCGGCGCTCGATACTCGAAAAGCTGCCGTTCTCGGTCGGCTACGGCGTCGAGATCGGGCACCTCATCGACATACGCCACATGTTCGGCTCCGACATCATCGCGCAGGTGGACATGGACGAGCGCATCCACCGGAACCAGTCCATCGAGGCGCTGAGCCGAATGGCCTACGGCATCATGGCCACCTTCCTCGATCGCGCCGCCAAGTACGGCGAGCTCGACGTCCGCGCGGCGCTTGGCGCGGCGCATATCGCGCTCGCGGACGACGGCACGGGCTACAAACCGGTTGTTACGGAGATCTCCACCACTGAGCGGCCTCCCATCGAGACGATACCCGAGTACGCGGCGAAGTTCCGCGCCGTCGCGCCCGCCGCGTCGCCGCCTCCGGTATCCGAGCCTCCGCCATCACCGGAAACCTGACGGCCGCGCGCGCTCCGGTCAGTGACCGATGAATCGACGCAAGTCCGTAAGTGACGCGATTATGAGATCGGGCAATGCGCCCTGTGAATCGCGGCCGCACGTGTCTCCTGTCGCGGCGTCCCCGGGACGGAACGACGCGGCGTCGCCGGCGAAGAGAGCGGTCATGAAGCCCGTAGCCCGCGCCGGCGCGACGTCGTTCTCGTACGAGTTCCCGATCATGAGCGTCTCCGCCGGCGGTATGCCTCGCGTAGCCAGCGCGGCCGCGGCGCGCTCGTACAAGGCGGTGCCCGGTTTCGCTTCGCCGCAATCGAACGAGAAGAACGACAGGCCGGGATCGACCGCGCGCCCGAACATCCGTCCGAAGAGAGCCTCGAGGAGGATCGGCGTCAGGAATTGCGCGTTCGACACGAGCCCGACCGGCGTCCCGCTGCGCGCCAGGACTCCGAGCAAGCGGCGGGCGCCCGGCATGGGCGCGCAGGGATTGACGAACGCCTCGGCGAGCACCGCGACGCGGCGCGCGACCGGGCCGGGTTCGGTCCCGAGTACCGCCGCGACGACGTTCTCGATGTCGATCTCGGGGGTCGGGTTGGTCTGGAGGAGGACGGCGCGCTCGGCTTTGATTCGGTCCGCGATACGCGCCGCGAAGGAAAAGGCGCTCTCCGGCGTTCCGAGATCGGCCAACGCGCGTTCGAGCCGCCGTCCGGCTTTGGCGAAGCCCACATCGCTTGAGCCCGACAGTCCGGGTTCGGAACCCGCGGCGCTCGACACGAGGGTGCCGTACACGTCGAAGAGGAAGGCGCGCGGCGCGCGGGGCGGGGCGGCGCCGAGCGGCGGCGCGAGCGTCGCCGGAATGTCCGGCGCGGCGACGCGAACCGAGCGCGGTGATAAGGAACGAAAGAGGCGGACGAGCGAGGCCCGTTCGCGCGGATCGAGCGAGGTCATGTCGCCGACAAAAAACACGATTCGGGCTCGAGGCAAGCCGCCACGAGTTTCTTCCGGTCGATGACGCCGGCCGCGCCGCCTGCGGCCGCGCTCCGATACGCGGCGAGAAGGGCGTCCGCGCAGACTTCTGGCGAATAGGCCGCAAGGATCGCCTTTCGCAGCGCCGCGAGTTCAGCCGGATCGGGCGCCGTCTCGAACACGCCCTCCAGGAACGGGTTGAGGCGCGCGAAGGCGGCGCGAAGCCCTGCGTCCCCGCCGAGCGCTTTGACTACTGAGGCTTGCGACGCGCGGTCGAGCGCGCCGAAATCCAAGGAGCCTTCGGCGAAACGCCGTTCGATCCGCCCGAGCGCCTCCTCCAGTTCGTCCGCTTCGCCGGGCGCGAACGCCGCCGCGTAGGCCGACCGGAGCTCCGACGCGAAGCGACGGGCGGCGTCGCGCAACGCGTTCCGGTCGACGCCGCCGGCGGGGACCGCGAGCGCGCGGTAGAGCCCCGGCACGCGCACGCCGCGGGCCGCGAAGTCCGCCTCGATGTGGGGCAGGGCGCGGCCGACGACCGGGACGCCGCGGACGATCGGGTCGACGAAGGCGTAGCCGAAGCCTTCTTTTACGGACGTGGTGACGGCGCGGAACGAGGCGGCGTAGACGCGGTCGAGCGCTTCGGACAGCCCGACTTCGAAACGGACGGGCAGACGCTCGCCCGCGGCCAACGCGCGCCACGCGTCGTACGGTCCGCGGTCGACGGCGCTCGTCGGCGGCAGCGTGAGCGCGAGTTCCGCCCCGGCGGGCAGGAAGCGCGAAAGGAGCAGGGCTTCCCCGAGGTTCTTCCGCCTGATCGCGCGCACCGGGTAGACGGCGAGGGTCCGGCCGCCGGCCAGCTCGCGCGCGGCGCCCGAGCGCGCCTCGAAGAGGCCCGGGTCCGACACGGGATTCGGGACGACGTGGACGCGGCCGGGCGCGAGCCCGGAGGAGACGAGGCGGTCGCGGTCGCGATTGTTGATGACGGCGTAGTCGCAGCGGGCGGGATACTCGGCTTCCGCGTCGAAGACGTCTGGCCGGAAATCTTCGGCCAGGTCGTGCACGTGGACGAGCAGCCGCATGCCGCGCGCGACGAGGAGTCCGAGGGCGCCCGCGAGCGAGCGGTTCTTCAGGATGGTGGCGTTGTGCGCGTGGAGGAGGTCGCAGCCGGAGGGAAAGGCGTCGCGCAGGGCGGAGGCGATGCGGTCGGCGAGGAGCCGCGGGTCTGACCGGGCGGAGCCGGGGCGCAGGGCGTCGTAGTCGAGTTCCGGCACGACGAAGACCGGCGCGGCTACGGGGCCGTCGGGCGCGGTCCCCGACAGGATGGCCGCGCGGCAGTCCGCGCGGTCGCGGAGGAGCTCCGCTTCTTTGCGGATGACGGAGGCGACGCCGCCCGGGCGCAGGTGGTAGTGGAGGATTGCGATGTTCATTTTTCCCATCTTACCGGAAAAGCGCGCCGATCACAAACTCCCGCGCGGTGCGGCACGATTTCGCTTCATCCGCTAGAGTTGAGATCATGGATGACGAGGCGATCATGACCCGGCTCCGGACTCATCTCGAGGCGCTGTATCCTGGCCGGGGGGCGGCGCTCGCGGACCGCGTCCGTTCGCTCGTGTCGGCGGCCTTTCCGGGACGCGAAGCGGGCGCGACCTTGGGCGCGGTATCGGACGCGACCTTGGGCGCGGTATCGCGCGAAGCGGGGAGCGCGACGCCCGACGAACGGGACGCCCTGCTCATCGCCTACGCGGACATGCTGCGCCGCCCCGGCGAACGGCCGCTCGAAACCCTGGCCGGGTTTTGCGAGCGGCGCCTACGCGGCGCGTTCGACCGCGTCCACATCCTCCCGTTCTATCCCTCGTCGTCGGACGAAGGTTTTTCCGTGATGGATTACCGCGCCGTCGATCCCGCGTTCGGCACCTGGGACGACGTGGCCCGCGTCGGGCGGAGTTTCTCGCCTACCTTCGACCTCGTCCTCAACCACGCGAGCGTCCGGGGCGCCTGGTTCCGTTCCTTCCTCGCGGGCGAACGCCCGTACGACCGGTTCTTCGCCGCGCGGCCACCCGGCTACGACGCGTCGCGCGTGTTCCGGCCGCGCACGCACCCGCTTTTCACGCCCTTCGTCCGAGCCGACGGCTCCACGGTCCTCGTGTGGACGACTTTCAGCGCCGACCAGGCCGATCTCGACTACGCGGAGCCCGACGTGTTCCTCGCGATGGCGGACACGCTCCTCTGCTACCTCGCGAAGGGCGCGCGCATGCTCAGGCTCGACGCGGTGGCCTACGCCTGGAAGGACGACGGCACGGACTGCGTCGACCGGCCCGGCGCGCACCTCCTCGTGAAGGCGTTGCGCGACATCGTCGAGCTGTCGCGGACGGGCGCCCTCGTCCTGACGGAAACCAACCTGCCGGCCGCGGCGAACCTGTCGTATTTCGGCGACGGGGACGAAGCCCAGCTCGTCTACGACTTTCCGCTCCCGCCCCTCGTCCTCCACGCCTTCGTCTCGGGAAACGCGCGGCCGCTCGCCGCGTACGTCGCGGGAACGCCCGCCGCGGCCGCGGATCGGTGCTTCCTCAACTTCCTTTCGAGCCACGACGGCATCGGCGTCACGCCGGCGCGCGGGCTTCTTTCCGACGCGGAACTCGGGCGCCTCGCGGACACGGTCATCGCCCGCGGCGGCCTCGTCTCTATGCGCGCGACCCCGGACGGCCCGGTACCTTACGAGCTCAACGTCACCTGGCGCGACGCGGTGACGGACCCGGCGGACGCCGACCAGGCGCGCGCGACGCTTTCAAGCCATGCGATCATGCTGTCGCTTTCGGGCGTGCCCGCGCTGTACTTCCATGGCCTCGTCGGGTCGCGCGGCTGGGTGGCCGGACCGGATGTGACGGGATCGAAGCGTTCCATCAACCGGGAGCGCCTGGACGCCGACGCCCTCGAGGCGGAACTCGACGACGCCGGCACGGAGCGGAGCCGCGTCTTCAAGGGGATGCTGGCGATGCTGACCCGACGCGCCGAGCGGGAGGCCTTCGCGCCCGCTTCGCCCCAACGCGTCCTGTCGCCCGACGGGCGCGGCGCCTTCATCGGCGACAGTCGTTCCGTAGCGGACGGCCCCCTGTTCGGGACGCTCCGTGGATCGGGCGGCCGAGCGACGCTCGCGCTCGCGAACGTGTCGGCCGCGGAGGCCCGCTGCGCCCTGCCCGACGGCTTCCGGCCGTCCGGCGAGCCTTTCGATCCGGCGGGCGACGGGCGTGCCGACCGAACGCGGTTGGATGGATCGATCGTTATCCTGCCGCCTCGAAGCGCCGCGTGGATCGACGGCGTCCATGAAGGAGGAAACCCGTGTACCTGACAAAGGCCCGCCCCATCCGCCGCGTCGGCTTCGTGTCCACGCGCTTTTCCGGCATCGACGGCGTGTCGCTCGAAACCGCGAAGTGGGCGACCGTGCTCGAGCGCATGGGCTACGAGTGCCGCTACTTGTGCGGACAGTCCGACCGGCCCGCGGAGGTTGCGAAAGTCGTGCCCGAAGCCTGGTTCGCGCACCCGGAAGTGGCCGCCCTGCAGGAGCGCTGCTTCGGCGTGACCCAGCGCGACGAGTGGATCACGGGCGAGATCCACCGCCTCCGCCAGGCGCTCAAGAAGGAGCTTTACGCCTTCCTGCGCGATTTCGCGATCGACCTCGTGATAGCGGAGAACGCCCTGTCCATCCCCATGAACATCCCGCTCGGCCTCGCGCTCACCGAAGTCCTCGCGGAGACGGGCCTGCCGACCATCGGGCACCACCACGACTTTTCGTGGGAGCGCCAGCGCTTCGTCAAGTCGGGCGTGGACGACTACCTCGACATGGCCTTCCCGCCGCGCATCCACTCGATGAACCACGTCGTCATCAACAGCGAGGCGCGCCGCCAGCTCGGGCACCGCCGCGGCCTGTCGAGCATCATCATCCCGAACGTGCACGATTTCCACGCCGCGCCGCGTTCGCCCGACGCGTACAACGCGACGCTCAAGGCCGATCTCGGCCTCAAGGACGGCGACCTCCTCTTCCTCCAGCCGACGCGCGTCATCGCGCGGAAGGGCATCGAGCAGGCGATCGAGCTCGTGGGCCGCCTGCCGGAACGCCGCATCAAGCTGCTCGTGAGCCACCAGGAGCGGGACGAGGGCAGCGACTACCATCGGCGCATCGTCGAGTACGCGAAGTTCCTGGACGTCGACATCGTGGCCGGGTGGAACCGCCTCGGCATGGCGCGCGGGACGGCTCCGGACGGCGGCAAAATGTACGACCTCTGGGACGCGTACGCCGTCTGCGACTTCGTCACGTATCCCTCGCTCTTCGAGGGCTTCGGCAACGCCTTCCTCGAAGCCGTGTTCTGCCGCAAGCCGATCATGGTGAACCGCTACTCGATCTACGAGAGCGACATCGAGCCCATCGGGTTCCGCGCCGCCCTCATCGACAACTACGTCACCGACGAGTGCGTCCGCCACGTGCGCAGACTGCTCGACGACGAGGCGCTCCGCGCGGAGACGGTCGCCCACAACTTCGAGCTCGGCAAGAAGTACTTCTCGTTCGAGCTGCTCGAGCAGCGCCTCAAGACGGTCATCATGAACTTCGGCGTCGTGGGGTGAGGCCACGGGTTGATGAAACGGCCGCTTTCGGGCAAGCTTTCGGCCGTGCGCGGCGCGGGCAAACGGGCCGCGATGGAGCGTGGGGCATGAAGCTGGTTTTCCTCGGACCTCCGGGAGCGGGCAAGGGCACCTTGGCGGCGGACGCGGCGGGCGATTTCGCGGCGCCGCACATCTCCACCGGCGAGATCTTCAGGCAGGCGGTCCGCGAGGGCACGCCGCTCGGGCTCAAGGTGCAGGCGATCCTGGCGGCGGGCGGGCTCGTGTCGGACGACCTGACCGTCGACCTCGTGCGCGAACGGCTTTCGAAGCCGGACGCGAAGGCGGGCTGGATTTTGGACGGCTTTCCGCGGACGATCCCGCAGGCCGAGGCGCTCGAGACGATCGATCCGCCGGCCCTGGTCGTCAACTTCGACGTGAGCGACGAGAAGATCGTGACGCGGCTCGCGGGGCGCCGGAGCTGCCCGAACTGCAAGAAAATCTACCATATAAAGAACATGCCTCCGAAGCGCGACGGGATCTGCGACGACTGCGGCAGCGCGCTCGTCACGCGGCCGGACGACGCCGAGGAGGCCGTCCGGAACCGCCTGGCGGCGTACCGCGCGCAGACGGCGCCGCTCATCGGGTACTACGCGGGGAAAAAGCGCCTGCTCACGATCGACGCCTCCGGCACGCCGGCCGAAGTCTACGCCGAATTCAAGAAAGCGCTGCGCTGACAGGGCGTGCAAACCCGCCCCGCCTGAGCTACCATCTATGAAAAGATTCGCCACGAAGGCACAGAGACACAGAGAGGGAAAGAAGGGCGAGGAATGTGGTGATTCCGGGGATTCTGCCTCCTAAACCGTTCACTACCTTCCTCGTTTCTTCTTCTTCCGCGCCTCCGTGGCAAAACCTCCTGTAAGTGACGCTGCGGTTGATTAGCAAAGGAGTCCATATGAAACGTGGAAGGTTGACCGTCGTCGCGATCGTCGTCGCGCTGGCCCTGGTCGCGGGGTGCGCGCCGAAAACGGCGCTTCGCGCGCCCGATCCCCTGTTCGTGCAGGCGCACAGCGCCGGCATCGTCGGGCGGAGTTCCGACATCACGGTGGTGCTCACGGGCGCCCGAGCGGCGGAAGCCGGAACGGTGCTGGCCCGGTCGCCCTTCCGCTTCGATCCGCCCATCCCGGGCAAGGCCGTGTGGACGGACTCTCGCACGGTCTCGTTCAAGCCGAACAAGGCGTTGCCCGCGGGGCAGCGTTACCGCGCGGTCTTCGAGTTCGAGCCCTTCGAGGGCAAGGCGTCGTCGGGCCGCTACTTCACCTTCGAGTTCGAGACGGCGAAGCCCTTCGTCACGGTCGATTTCGGTCTCCTGCGCGCGGCGCGCTCGGGCGGGCTCGAGCTGTCCGGTGTGCTCTCCGCGAGCGACGCGCCCTCCGACGAGCTCGTCGAGAAGGCGCTCGGCGCGAAGGTCGGCGGCGCGGCGCTGCCGGTGGCGTGGACGCACAACGGCGACGGCACGCACGCCTTCACGGTGTCCGGCATCGAGCGCGCGCAGGCGGAGCGGACGCTGATCGTGAAGTGGGACGGCGCGCCGCTCAAGGCCGCCTCCCGCGGCGCCGAGCGCTTCCGCGTGCCGGCTGCCGGGACCTTCGAGCTCCTCTCCGTGGCGCCCGCCGCGGACGCGGCGGACTGCGTCGAAGTTGCCTTCAGCGCGCCGGTGGATCCCTCGCAGGACTTCCGCGGGCTCATCGGCGTCGACGGCGTGCGCGACCTCCGCTACCAGGCGGACGGAGGCCTCGTGCGCGTGTACGCGTCGGCCACCTGGCCCGACAAGGCCACCGTCCGCGTTGAGCGCGGCCTCCGCGGCCAGGGCGGCGAGACCCTGGAAGTGCCGGCGGCCGCCAGCGTGGACATGGTCTGGACCGTGCCCGCGGTGCGCTTTCCCACGAAGGGCGTGATCCTTCCGAGCCGGGGACTCGCGACCGGTTCGCTCATGTCGACGAAGGGGCCGAGCATCCCCATCGACACCGTGAACCTGGCGGCGGTGGTCGTCGAGGTGTTCCGCGTCTACGGCGACAACATGCTCCAATTCCTCCAGGTGAACGACCTGGCCGGCACGAAGGAACTCGTCCGCGTGGGCGAGCTCGTGTCGCGCCGCACGGTGGACCTCGGCTGGAAGGACACGTGGAAGAACGAGTGGATCACCCACGAGCTCGACCTGTCCGACATCGTCAAGAAATATCCCGACGGGATGTTCCAGGTGCGCCTGACCTTCGGCCGCTCCCACATCCGCTACGTCTGCCCGAACGACCACGACTTCAGCGCGCTCAAGTTCCCCGAGCCGGCCGTTATGGACAAGTCGGGCGACGAGGACAGCTACTGGGACTGGTCGGAAAACTACGCGGGCATGAACTACCAGGAAGCCTACCGGAACCGCCAGGATCCCTGCCATCCGGGCTTTTACCTGCCGATGTACGGCCACGACATCGCCGCGCGCAAGAACGTCCTCGTCTCCGACATAGGCCTCCAGGCCAAGCGCGATTCCGACGGCGCGTGGCACGTGACGGCGGCCAACCTCCGCACCGTCCAGCCGATCGCGGGCGCGAAGGTATCGCTCTACAACTACCAGCAGCGCGAGCTCGTGTCCGGCGTCACGGACGCGAAGGGCATGGTGACGCTCAAGTCCGCCGCCCAGCCGTACGTGCTCGCGGCGCAGGCTGACATCCCCCTCGACGGCGCCAAGGCTGCCGCGAAGCAGTACACGTGGATGCGCGTCGATCCGGGCCAGGCCCTGGCGACGAGCCATTTCGACACGGGCGGCGACAAGACCGCGGCCGGCGTGAAGGGACTCATCTACGGCGAGCGCGGCGTGTGGCGCCCCGGCGACGACATGCACCTCGTCTTCGTCCTCTTCGACCGCGAAAGGCGCGTGCCGGCGGACCATCCCGTGATGTTCGAGCTCGAGAATCCGCAGGGCCGCGTCGTGCAGAGCCTCGCGCTCGGCAAGGGCACGGGCGGCTTCTACAAGATCGACGCGCGCACGAACGCCGACGCGCCGACGGGCAACTACGTGGCGCGCGTCCGCGTGGGCGACCGCGTCTTCGACCGCGTCGTGAAGGTCGAGACGGTGATGCCGAACCGCCTCAAGCTGACCCTCGACTACGGTTCGGGCACTTCGATCAAGGCGGGCTTCTCCGAGCTCGGGCTCAAGGCCGCGTGGCTCCACGGTGCGCCGGCGTCGGGCCTCAAGGCGGACGTCTCCGTCGTCTTCGGCTCCGGCCAGACCTCCTTCACGTCGTACCAGGGCTACTCCTTCGACGACGCGACGCGCCAGGTCAGCTCCGAGCGCTTCCTCCTCTTCGACGACTACCTCGACCAGGACGGCGAGGCGAAGGCGAGCGACTTCGAGCTCGACGGGCTCGAGACCGCCCCGGGCAAGCTCACCGCCTACTTCCTCTCGCGCGTGTTCGAGCCGTCGGGCGTCTTCTCGAGCGAGCAGTTCGCCGTCGACTACCATCCCTACCGCCAGTACGTCGGCGTGAAGCCGCCCCAGGGCGACAAGCGCGGCATGCTGCTCACCGACCAGGACCAGCCCGTCGAGGTGGCCCTCGTGGACACGGACGGCAAGCCCGTGCGCTCCGGCCGCGTGGAGATGTCGATCTACCAGATCCGCTGGCGCTGGTGGTGGGAAAAGGGCGAGGAAAACCTGGCGGAATACCAGGGCGAAGTCTTCAACCACCTCGTGCAGAAGGGCACGGCGAACGTCGTCAACGGCAAGGCCGTCTGGAACTTCAAGGTCGCCTATCCCTCGTGGGGCCGCTACCTGATCCGCGCGGTCGACACGTCTTCCGGCCACGCCGCCACGAGCGTCGTGTACGTCGACTGGCCGGGCTGGGCGGGCAGGTCCAAGGGCGACGCGGGCGGCTCGGCCTTCATGCTGACGCTTTCCACGGACAAGACCGCGTACCAGGTCGGCGAGACCGCGAGCGTCACCTTCCCGTCGAACGCCGATTCGAAGGCGCTCGTGACGGTGGAACGCTCCGGCAAGGTGCTGTCCGAGGAATGGATCGCCTGTTCCAAGGAGACGACGACCTGGCGCCTGCCGCTCACCGCGGCGATGTCGCCCAACGTGTACGTGCACGTGGCCTTCGTCCAGCCGCACCGCCTGTCCGCGCCCGACTCGTCGGGCAACGACGCGCCCATCAGGCTCTATGGCGTGGTGCCCATATCGGTGGAAGATCCGGCCACGATCCTCGAACCCAAGGTGAAGGTGGCGGACACGCTCCTCCCGAGCTCGAAGACGCCCTTCCAGGTGTTCGAGGCCAAGGGCCGCGCCATGACCTACACGGTGGCGGTGGTGGACGAGGGGCTCCTCGGCATCACGCGCTTCAAGACGACCGACCCGAGGTCGCAGTTCTACAGGAAGGAAGCGTCGCTCCTCACGAGCTACGACATGTACGAACTCGTCGCCAACGCTTTCGCGGGCAAGCTCGAGACGCTCATCGCGCCGGGCGGCGGCGACTTCGGCGACGCGGGGGGCGTGCGGAAATCCCAGCGCTTCCCGCCGGTCGTGCGCTTCTTCGGACCCTTCGAGCTCAAGGCCGGCTCGGTGGCGAACCACGCCCTCGAGCTCGGGCCCTACGTGGGCGCGGTGCGCTTCATGGTGGTGGCCGGCACGCCGCAGGGCGCGTACGGCGTCTTCGAGAAGGAAACGCCGGTGAAGGCGCCGCTCATGACCTTCGCCACGGCGCCGCGCGTCCTCTCCGTCGACGAAAAGGCGACGATACCCGTCACCGTCTTCTCGACGCTCGGCGCGAACGCCGCCGTCAAGGTCGACATCGAGGTCACCGGCCCCGCCAAGGTTTCGGGCGAGGCGAGCAAGGTCATCCGCTTCCCGCAGGACGGCGAGGGCGGGGCCGACTTCGACCTGGAGATCGGCGGGACGACCGGCGACGCCGTCATCACCGTGAAGGCGACGGGCGGCGGGCAGAGCGTGTCGCACACGATGACCGTGCCCGTGCGCTCCGTGGGCACGCCGGTCACCGTCGCGCGGAACGCGTCCCTGGATCCGGGCAAGGCTGCGGATCTGCGCATCGACTACCCGGGTCTCCCGGGCTCCAACTCGCTCACCCTCGAAGTGTCGCGCTACAAGCCGATCAACCTGACCGGCAGGCTCGAATACCTCATCGGCTACCCGCACGGCTGCGCCGAGCAGACCACGTCCAAGGCCTTCCCGCAGCTCCTCCTCCCGGACATCGCCGACCTCACGCCCGCGCAGCAGCAGGCGTCGTCGTCGAACGTAGCTGCGGCGATCCAGAAGCTCACGAACTACCAGACCTCGTCGGGCGGCATGACCCTGTGGCCCGGCTCGAGCGAGGAGGACCGCTGGCTCTCCGACTATATCTTCCATTTCCTCACGCTGGCGAAGAAGCGCGGCTACGACGTGCCCGCGGGGCTGTACGACCGCCTCCTCGACTACCAGAAGGCGACCGCGGTGCTGTGGAACTCGTCGCGCGATTTCGACAAGGCGATCCAGGCGTACCGGCTCTACGGCCTCGCGCTCGCCGGCGAGCCCGACATCGCCGACATGAACCGCCTCCGCGAATTCAAGCCGCTCCCCACCCAGGCGGCGTGCCAGCTGGCCGCGGCCTACGCCAAGGCCGGCATGCGCGAGGTCGCGACCTCGGTGCTCGGAAACGGCTCAGTCGAGCCCGATTATTACGACGGCATCGAATACGCGTACGGCAGCTCCCTCCGCGACACGGCGGTGATCCTCGACGCGCTCAACGCCCTCGGCGACACCGCGCGCGGCCTCCCGCTCTTCAACGAGATCGCGGACGCCCTCAACGAAGGGCGCGTGTGGTCCACGCAGGAAACCGCCTTCGCCTTCGTCGCCGCCATTCCATACGTGAAGACCACCGCCGCCGCGGCCGCGGGCTCCGCGGCCGTGACCTCCTCGAACGGCGTCCGCGTGCCGGTGAAGGTGGAGAAGGGCGTCACGCGCGTCGAGCTGGCCGCCGGCACGGGCTCGACGGGATCGGTCAACGTGCGGAACGACGGGCAGGCGGCGCTTTACCTGCGCCTCGTGTCCACGGGCACGCCGAAGCCGGGCGACGAGCGCGACGTCGAGGAAGGCCTCGGGCTCGGGGTGCGTTACGAGGACATGGAAGGAGACGGGGTCGATCCGGACGAGGTCGCGCTCGGCCAGGATCTCGTCGCGATCGTGACGGTGTCGAACCTGACCGGCAAGCCGCTTTCCAACGTCGCCCTCACCATGCGCATGCCGTCGGGCTGGGAGATCGCCAACTTCCGCCTGACAGACGCGCCCGGCACGGACGGCGAGTACGAGGAGGAAGGCGAAGGCTACTACGACGACTGGGGCGAATGGCATCCGCCGGTCAAAAAGGAGCCGCCCAAGCTCTTCGACTACCAGGACATCCGCGACGACCGGATCTACACCTATTTCGGCCTCGACGGCCGCACGGGTTCGAAGACCTTCAAGTTCTACCTGAACAAGACCTACCGCGGCGTCTTCTACCTGCCCGCGGTGACGGCGGAGGCGATGTACAACGCCACGATCAACGCCGTCGCGAAGGGCCGCTGGCTCGGCGAGGCGAAGAAGCCCGGCGAAACCGTGACGCCGGGCAAGTCGCTCAACCAGCGCGGCAAATGAACGGCCGCCGCGGGACTCAGGCCCCGCGGCCCGATTCACATGGTCGAATGAAATATCCTTTACTTGCGAAGGCCGCGTCCGCGCTCCGGGGCGCGGCCTTCCGCCGTCTCGAAAGCCGCTTGGGGCGCTTCTTGGTCGGGGCGATGAAGCCGGACCGCGCGCCGGCCTGGCTCGCGGCGCTGTCCTTCGCGCTCGTCTTCTGGTGCTCGCTGCCTTCGCCGCTCTTCGACTCGCCGTACTCCGCGTCCCTCTACGACCGCGAAGGGCGGCTCCTCGGCGCGCGCGCGGCGGCCGACGGGCAGTGGCGCTTTCCGCCCTCGGGCTCTCCGTCGGGACGGTTCGCCGCCGCGCTCGTCGAATTCGAAGACCGGCGCTTTTACGGCCACGCGGGCTTCGACCCGCGCGCCATCGCCCGCGCCTTCGTGGCCAACGCGAAGGCGGGCGAAGTGGTCGAGGGCGGCTCGACGCTCACGATGCAGACGATCCGCGTCTCGCGCCCGGGCAAGAAACGCACGGTGGTCGAAAAGGCGATCGAAGCGTGGCTCGCCGTGCGGCTCGAGCTCTCCACGTCGAAGCGCGGCATCATCGCGCTCTATGCCGCGCACGCGCCCTTCGGCGGCAACGTCGTCGGGCTCGAGGCAGCGAGCCGCCGCTATTTCGGGCGGCCGCCCGAGCGCCTCACCTGGGCGGAAGCCGCGGAGCTCGCGGTGCTTCCGAACGCGCCCGCCCTCGCGCATCCGGGGCGGAACCGCGAACTCCTGTCCGCCAAGCGCGACGCCCTGCTCTCGCGGCTCGCGAAACGGGGCGTCATGCCGGCCGAGGAGCTTTCGCCCGCTCTCGCCGAACCGCTCCCGCTCGAGCCGTATCCGCTTCCGACCCTCGCGCCGCAGCTCCTCGACCGCGCGGTCCGCGAAGGCAAGACGGCGCGGCGTCCGCACCTGGCCACCACGATCGACGCCGACCTCCAGGCGCGCGTGAACGCCGTCATGGCCCGGCAGGCCGCGCGCCTCGTCGGGCTCGGCGTGTCGAACGCGGCGTGCGTCGTCGCCGACGTCCGCTCGGGCGCGATCGTCGCGTACGTCGGCAACGCGACGGGCGACGGCCGCGAACGCTGGGTGGACTGCGCCGACGCCCCGCGCAGTTCCGGCTCGGCCCTGAAGCCCTTCCTGTACGCGGCCATGCTGGACTCCGGCGAGCTGACGCCCAAGATGATCTTCCCGGACATCCCCACGCGCATCGGATCGTTCAGCCCCGAGAACATGTCGAAGGAATACTCCGGCGCCGTCGCCGCGGAGGACGCCCTCGCGCGCTCGCTCAACGTGCCCTTCGTGCGCATGCTCCGCGCCCACGGGATCGGGCGCTTCCACCGCGAGCTCCTCGGCTTCGGCTTCACGACCTTGAGACGCAAGGCGGACGACTACGGCCTCACGCTCGTCATCGGCGGCGGCGAGGTGACGCTCGTCGAGCTGGCGGGCGCGTACGCCGCCTTCGCGCGGGCGGCGTTCTCCGGAGGAACGGCGACGGCGGTGACGCCGCTCCGCTACGAGGCGGACGCCCCGTCCGCGAAAGGCTCGCCCACGCCCGTATCGGCGGAAGCCGCCTACCTGACGCTCGAAGCCCTGCTCGAGGTGCGGCGCCCCGACGAGGAGGCGTCCTGGCAGGACTACGCGAGCTCGCGTCGCGTCGCGTGGAAGACCGGAACCAGCCAGGGACTCCGCGACGCCTGGGCGGTCGGCGTCTCGGGATCGCATGTCGTGGCCGTGTGGGCGGGCAACGCGACGGGCGAGGGCCGGCCCGCGCTCCGCGGCTCGCAAGCCGCCGCGCCGATGCTCTTCGACGTCTTCGGCCTCTTGCCGCCATCTCCGTGGCCCGAAGCGCCGGCCGGCGGTTTGTCGTTCCGCACCTTGTGCGCGGATTCGGGCTACGCCGCCACCGACGATTGCCCGCGATCGATCCGCGTCGCCCTTCCCGCGAAGGCCGTGCCGCCCGGGCCCTGTCCCTACTGCCGTTCGATGCTCGTGAGCGCGGACGGCAAGCGCCGGCTCGACGCGACCGATCCGGAAGCCGCGACGGGACGCCTCGAAAGGCGTTTCGTGCTGCCGCCCGCCCTCGAGTGGTACTTCCGCCGCGGCCGACTCGACTACCGGCCGCCGCCTCCGTGGAAGGACCCGACGCGCGCGCTCGCGGAGCGTCCCTTCGATCTCGTCGTCCCCGAGGAAGGCGCGCGCATCTACGTACCCGTCGAACTCGACGGCTCGGAGGGCAAGGTGGTCTTCGAGGCGGTGCATCGCCGTTCCGGCGGAAAGCTGTTCTGGCACCTCGACGGCGAGTACCTCGGGTCCACGACCGGCGAACATCGCATCGAGCTCCGCCCGGGAGAGGGAACGCACGTCCTCACCGTCGTCGACGCGGACGGCCGCAGCCTCGTCCGTTCCTTCGAGTGCCTCCACGAGCGTTGACCGGCGCGTAAACGCGGGCGCGGGCGCGGTCGGGCCGGCCGTCGACGCGGGCGCGCTTCCCTGTTAGTATCGCGGGCATGAAGCGATACCTGCCCGTCGCCCTCGCGGCGTTCTTTCTCTCACTTCTCCCGGTCCGGGCCGATCCGGCCGGCACCATCGACCCGGCCTGGCGCGGCGTCTGGGAAGGCTCCGTCGAGATGGAGGACGGCAAGCTCCCCATCACGGCGCGCGTGCACGAGCGCGGCGTCCTCGTCGACCTGCCCCTGCAGAACGTGTACGGTTTTCCGGCCGAAGCCCTGTCCACGCCGACGGAGCTCGTCTTCACGATCAACGGCGCCGGCGATCCCTTCATCTTCGCCTGCGCGTTGGGCGCTCCCGCGACGCCGGGCGGCTTGACGGGCGCTTCTCCCGCGCCGTCCGCCGCGCCGGGCCAGCGCACCGCTTCGGGGAAATTCCAGCGGGGCGATTCGACCGCGCCGCTCTACTTCGTGTTCTCCTCGTTCCAACCCGATCCCGCTTCGGTCTTCGCGTTCGAGGGAAAGGGCGGCCGGCTCCGCGGCACGCTCGCGCTCCCGAAGGACGGCGCCGCGAAGCCGCCCGTCGTCATCCTGCTCGCGGGGGCGGGCAACGCGGACCGCGACAACAACAACTACGCGGTGCCCGGGCGCAACGACGGTTTCCGCCAGCTGGCCGCCGCGCTCGCCGCCGGGGGCGTCGCGAGCTGCCGCTACGACAAGCGCGGCACGGGCGAGTCGGCGTACCTGGTGCCGAGCGAGGATCGCCTGGTCTTCGCCGATTTCGTGGACGACGCCGCGGCGTGCGTGCGCTCGATCCGCGCGACGGGACGCTTCGGCCGCGTGTACCTCTTCGGTTACGCGGAAGGGGCGCTCGTCGCCGCCGCCGCGGCCGCGCGCGAAAAGGTCGACGGCGTGGTGGCGGTCTGCGCCTCGGGGCGCGGCATCAAGCGGGTCATCGAGGACGAAAGCGCGGACGTCCCCGACGAGTACCGGAAGGAGATGGCCGCCATCTTCTCGGAACTCGGCGCGGGGCGCTACGTCGAGACGGTGAGTCCCTACCTCGCGCGTTTCTTCAGGCGGAGCTTCCAGCCCTACCTCGCGTCGTGGCTGCGCTTCGAACCCGTGGCGGCTTTCCGGGCCGTGCCCTGCCCGGTGGTCTTCCTCTGGGGCGAGCGCGACGTCCAGGTCGGGCCCGCGGACTTCGTGCCTCTGCAGGAAGCGATGCCGGACTCGCGCGTCGTGATGGTGGAGGGGATGAACCACGTGATGAAGGCCGTCTCCATCGACCTCGAGGAAAACTACGCCGCGTTCGGCGATCCGGACTTCCCGCTCGCCCCGAAGCTCGTCGAGGAGACGCTCGCGTTCATCGGAAGATGAGCGAGGCCGCCGCGCGCGCGAGCGCCTCCGGCGACAGCGTGATCCCCGACACGACGAGCTCGGTTTCCAGGTAGGAAAACACCGCTTCGGAAAGCGCGCCCGGCGCGACCGGGTCGACGAGGGCGTAGACCGCGAGCTTGCAGGGCGGCGAGTACACCTTGGCCGCGCGCTCGTTCTCGAACGAAAAGACGAATTCGCAACTGTACCCGTCCGCGCCCGCGACCGCGCTCAGCAGGAAGCATTCGAGCGGGATTGGCTCGGCATCCTCCCCGTCCTCCGCCATGAGTTTCCCGACGAGCAGCTCGGCGTCCGGCACGAAGAGCGCGGCGTGCCAGTCCCAGCGGGCGCGGAGACGCGGCGGCACGGGATCGGATCCCGGTTCGGCCATGCGGCCGGTCAACGCGTCCACGGGGGCGGTCGCCACGGCCACCACCTTGCCGTCGGCGAAGGCGACGCGCACTCCCTTTTCGCGGTGCGCGAACGCCTTCCCCTCGCGCGTCCACGCCTTGTCGGCGGAGAGCGCGGCGGACGCGACGCCCGACGGGTATTTTCCCTCGAGAACGGCTTCCGCGCCCAGCTTCGACGGATCGGCCGGGTCGGGGAAGGCGGCCGCGGTCACGCGCGTCGTGCGCTTCACGATCTCAGCGAGCGCCGCGGCGTCGGAGGGCTCGAGGAGCTCGTTGACGGCGGCTTCGAGCACGGGGCGGTCCGCCTTGACGTAGACCGTCGATCCGGGCTTGAGGACGAGGACCGGGTCGAGGGGCTTCCTGTACTTGATGTTCGCGCACGACGACGCGGCGACGAGGGCGCACAGCGCGTAGATGCCCGCTCGGACGATCGCGGTTCCCTTTCGGTTCATACGGCGTTCCTCGGAACCGCGTTCCGTAAAACGGTTTTCGCGGCCGCGGCGTGGTCGCGCGCGCGCGATATCAAGAAGGTTCATACGGCGTTCCTTAAAACGGCTTTCGCGGCCGCGGCGTGGTCGCGCGCGGCGTCGTGCCAGCGGCGGAGATCCGAGTCTTCGTAGCGGCCGTCCGACTCGAGGCGGCGGACGCCGTCGCGGAGCCCGAGCCGGCGCTGGGCTTGCGCCTTGAGCCACAGCACCTTGTCGTAGCCCGCGAAGCGCGTGTCGGTACGGTCGGGGTCGACGATGCCGGCTTCGGACAGCCAGAGCCCGCGCTCGTACGGCGCGACACCAGCGTCCACGACGAAGGAGTCGACGACGGCCGACTTGTCGGCCGCGGAGTCGAGTATGCCCGCGAGGTCGCCGAGCGCGAAGTCTTCGTCGTCGAACGATTCGCGGCGCCTGGTCTTCAGGTAGCGGTAGATCAGCTTGGCGGCTTCGAGGCAGCGGGCGCGGTTGTCGACGCGCGCGGCTTCCGGCACGAGGCGCCCGTCCGTCCAGACAGCCGCGTGTTCGTCCGGGCTCGTGAGGGCGGGCAGGTGGCCGACCGGCGGCAGGATGGAGCTCGCGTCGAGCGCGTTCGCCGCGTCCATGCGCCCGGAGAAATTCTGGTGGGCCCAGCTGTCCGCGAACGAGTGCAGGGCGATGCCGATGCGGAAGGGATCGTCGGTGCGCAGGGCCGCGACGAGGAGCTCCTTGACGGTCTCGGAATTCGGCGTGACGACGAAGGCGTTCTTAGCGCCGTCGCGGCGGAGGAGGGCGGCCGCGTTTGGATCGCCCGGGAGGAAGTGGAAGGGCAGGTAGACGTCCGACGCGATGCGCTCGTCCCAGAACACGTAGTCCTGCGTGACGATGCCGCGGTGCGTCGTCCCGCGCGAGACGATCTCGAGGTCGTGGATGGATTCGTCCACGTATTGGCTCGCGCGCGCGACGCGTTCGGCTTCGAGGGCTTCCATGCCGGCGCGCTCGCAGAGGAAGCGCACGACGTAGTAATGGAAGACGACGTTCATTCGCCGGCCCCGCTCACGAAGACGCCGTAGCCCTTCTCGGACACGACGCCATTCCGGTACGCCACCTTGCCGTTCACGATCACGCAGGAGATGCCCTTCGCGAGGACGAGCGGTTCCGTGACGGTCCCCGAACCCTCGACCGTCGCCGGATCGAAGATCGCGAGGTCGGCGGCGGCGTCCGGCGCCACGCGGCCGCGGCGTCGGAACTCGCGGTCCGAGCGCTCGAGGAAGCGCGCCGGATCGATCGTCATCTTGGCGATGAGCGTCGCGAGGTCGAGCTTCCTGGTCCGCGACAGCGAGAGCGCCGTGGCGAAGTTGCCCGTGTCGCGCGGGTGCGTGACGACGCCCGCCGGCCCGCGCTCGATCGGCACGTCGCACGAGCCGTCCGAGCCGAAGAACACCCAGTCCTTTCCTAGCGCCGGCAGGATGGTCTCTTCCCACGAGATGGTGCCCTCGGGCACGACCACGAGCCCGCCTTTCCAACGGTATTCGTCGAAAAGCTCCTTCGTGAGCTTCCGTTCGAGCGGCGCGTAATACAGGTCGCCGTAGTCGAGTCCGAGCCCCTCGCGCCAGCCGTCCTTGAAACGGTTCGGGTTAGAGATCGGCGTCATCCAGTACGAGTACGGATACACGCACGCGTCGATGAGGACACCGCGCGCGCGCGCAGCCTCGATCAAGTCGAGGGCTTCCTTCATATGCCACGTGGCGCCGGTGGAATGGAAGTGGAGCAGGTGTACGCGCGCGCCCGTCTCCTCGGCGACCTCGATCGCCTCGCGCACGCCGTCCAGCTCCGTGTCCTTGAAGGCGTAGCGCGTGTGGACGAGGAGCGGCACGCCGTGCTTCTTCGTCACTTTCGCGTACGCGACCAGCTCTTCCTTCGTGAGCCACGGCGCGTATTCGGGGCTCGCGCCGACGCCGAGCCCGCCCTTGGCCAGCTGCGCGTCCAGGATGGCCGCGCGGCCTTCGACCGTCTTCGACTTGTCCCTGAGCACGTCGACGCGGAGGCCGTAGCCCCAGTTCACGAGGTGGTCGCGCTGCTTGTAGCCGTTCACGTAGTCGGAGCTCGGCGCCCCGTCGTGGAGCCAGGCGATGCTCGTGACGCCGTCCGTGAGCTTCCAGAATTCGACGGTGCGATACGACGCCTGCGGATACGAGATCGTGTCCACGTCGATGAAGCCCGGCGCCACGACGAGGCCCGCCGCGTCCACCGTCTCGCGGCCCGCAAGCGGTTTCGCCGAAATCGCGGCCACCGCGCCGCCGTCGATGCCGACGTCCGCCACCGCGTCGAGCCCCGACTCGGGATCGATGACGCGGCCGCCCTTCACGACGAGGTCGAAGACGCGCCCTTCGGGAACCTCCGACAGGTAGTGATGTTTCGGCGCCATCAGGGAATTCAACGGTGTCTTGCCGCAGGACGAAAGGAGCGCCAGTGCCGCCGCTATCGAAACCAGGGCGGCGCGGGCGCGGAAGCGCGATGTGGGGTTCATGCCGGCGATTCTACCAGAGCGGGAACGGCGCGGAAAGCGGGCGCGGCGGGAGCCGGTATTGAGCACGCGGTAAACCGGTTTCGGTCCCGATTTTCACGACCGCGAAGGCCTATTTCGCGCATTTCTGGATATCCGCCACCGAGGGCACTATGGTAGAGTAAAGGTATCCAGTCCGGAGGCCGCCCATGACCCGTACGCATCTTCCCGCCGTTTTCGCGCTCGCCTGCGCGTTCGCCGCGAACGCCCAGATGTCCGATCGCCTGTCCTTCGTGCTGACGCCGGAGCTGCTCCTGCCGCTCGGCGACAGCGCCTCGGTCTACGGCCTGGGCGGCGGCGCGCGCCTGTCGGGCGAGCTGTCGCTGTTCGGCGGCTTCGCCCCCTACGTCGCGCTCGCATTCAACGCCGTGCCGACCAAGGGCGCCGAGACCATGAACCTCTCGGCGGCGACGGGCGGCATCGCCTGGCGGACCTTCGTCGGCGACCGGTTCGGCGCCGGCCTCCGCGCGGGCGGCGGCGCCTTCCTGTCGGCCTACCGCGAGGCGAGCGCCTGGAGCTGGAAGGCGGGCGGCGGTCCCGAGCTGTCGTTCCGCCTGAGCCCGAGCATGAGCTTGCGGGCGGGCGCCTCGTACGAATACCTCGCCGGCTCGGCCGGTCCGTTCTACACGGGCGTGGGAGCCTATGTCGGCGCCACGCTCGACCTGTCGGGCTTTTCGACGCGCGCGGCGCTTTCGGTCGACAAGTTCGCGCTCGACCCGGTCTTCCCCGTCTTCTACGCCTACTACGACAAGAACGCCTTCGGGAAGCTCGAGCTCGTCAACGGGCAGGACGGAACGATCCGCGACGTGAAGGTTTCCTTCGCCGTCAAGCAGTACATGGCCGAACCGAAAACCTGCGCGACCTTCCCGGCCATCCCGCGCGGCGGCCGCGTCGAGGTGCCGCTCTACGCCCTGTTCTCCGAGGACGTCCTCAAGCTCACCGAAAGCACGAAGGCCTCCGTCGAGGTGATCGTCGACTTTACCTTCCTGGGGCAGCAAAAGCGCGCGACCTTCTCGGAGACGGCGCGGATCAACCACCGCAACGCGATGACCTGGGACGACGACCGCCGCGCGGCGGCTTTCGTGAGCGCCAAAGACCCGGCGGTGCTCCGCTACTCGAAGTTCGCCGCGGGCGTCATCCGCGATTCGGGCGCGCCGACCGGCGTCGACCAGAACCTCCGCATGGCCATGGGCCTCTTCGAAGGGCTCAAGCTCTACGGCGTCAACTACGTCGTCGATCCGACGACGCCGTACACCGAGCTGTCCGCGAGCGAGAGCGCCGTCGACTTCCTCCAGTATCCCTACCAGACCCTCGTGTACAAGGGCGGCGACTGCGACGACCTCTCCATCATGTTCGCCGCGACGCTCGAGTCTGTCGGCATCCCGTCGGCGTTCATCACGGTCCCGGGCCACATCTACGCCGCGTTCGCGCTCTCCTCGACCGAAGCCGAGGCGAAGCGCGACTTCGCCTTCCAGGACGAGCTCGTCTACGCGAACGGCAAGGTCTGGGCGCCGGTGGAGATCACCCTGCTCGGCGAGGGCTTCGTGAAGGCGTGGCAGTTCGGCGCGCGCGAGTGGAAGGAAGCGGGCGACAAGGCGGTCCTCATCCCCGTGGGCGAAGCGTGGAAAACCTACGAGCCCGTCGGCATCCCCGGCGAGGACACGCGCATCCTCCTCCCCGAGGCGAAGGACCTCAAGACCGCCTTCCTCCAGCGCCTCGACGACTACATCGCGCGGGAGCTCAAATCGGGCGCCGACGCGATCAAGGCGAAGATCGCGGCCACCGGGGAAGCGCGCCATGTGAACGCCCTCGGCGTGCTCTACGCTCGCTACGGCAAGTACGACCTCGCGAAGGCCGAGTTCGAAAAAGCGGCTCGCACCGGCTCGGTCGCGGCGCTCTGCAACCTCGGCAACGTGTACTTCCTCGAGCGCAATTACCGGCTCGCGGCGGATTACTACCGACGCGCCTTCGAGGCCAAGTCAGACAACAAGGCCGCCCTGCTCGGCTACGCGCGCGCGAACTACGAGCTCGGCGACTACGCGAAGGCCCGCGAGGCGTCGGGCGCCCTCGGCAAGCTCGACCCGAGCCTGGCCGCGCAATACGCCTACGTGAATTCCGCCTCGGCCGGCGCCGGCCGCGCCGCCGCCGCCGGCGAAAACGCCGACAAAGCCCTCTGGGACCAGGAGTGACGACCATGACGCCGAAACGACTCGCGCCCTTCGCGGCCGCCGCCGCCCTGACAACCCTCCTCCTCTCCTGCCCGCAGGCCATCGACGACGAGTTCCAGAAGACCATCGAGGACGAAGTGGCCGCCGCGAACGCCGAGCCGCGCCGCGTCACCGTGACGAGCGACGGCAACGGCATCACGACGCCGAACGCCGGGGCCGACGTCAAGGACGGCATCCCCTTCGAGCTCAGCGCCACCGCCTTCGGCTCGCACGTCTTCGGCTCGTGGGAACAAGTGTCCGGCACCGGCACCGTCGTCTTCGAGCGCCCGAACGCCGAAGTCACGAAAGCCCGCGTGAAGGGCGGTGACGCCGTCATCCGAGCCAACTTCACCGCGCGGCCGAAAGTCGATTACTCGACGCCGTTCGGAACCGATCGATACACGAATTCTTCCATTACCATTTTTTTCACGAAGGTGATGGATACTGATACGATCAACAAATCCACCGTGCAACTTATCTGGCAGGATAATACGCTCGTGGAGGGAACCGTCGAATATGACGGCGTGTCACGCATAGCCCGCTTCATTCCAGATGATGATCTGGCATCGAACAAGATTTACCGTATCAAGGTGTTACGTACAGCCTGCGACAGTCAGGGTGTCATGATGGAAGACGATTATCAAAACAGTTTTTCTACCGGTAATGGGCGGGATGATGACCCGCCGAATCTTTCCTATAAATACAACGTCACGAATCCATCCGCCGTTGCGTCGAGGACGATACATTTTTCCGAAATAGACGCTTCCGACGGAAGTGGCATCGATCCGGTACTTCGAGTGGTTGAAATCGTCGGTGCGCAGGAGTACACGTGCGATCTCGCCCTAAATACCGACTTCGATTATGAGCTGCAGGGCGATGAAGGAACGCGCTCGCTGAAGCTTGTCGCTATTGACAGCGTCGGGAATCCAAGTACGAATTCCCCCGCTTCCGTTATTCTGGATTGTACGGCCCCAGACGGTACCTTCGCCATCAACGACGGCGCGAACAATCCGCGCGATTATATCAATTCCACAAGCGTGACCTTGGCAAGCTCGCTTTCGGACGGTGCCGGAGTCGGCATGGCCGGCGCGGAAATGTCGTGGTCTGCGGACAATGGGGTCACCTGGACCACGTATGAATCGTATGCGAGCGCGAGGGCGATCACCCTTCCCGGCTTGGATGGAGCCAGGATGATTTTGCTGAGGGTCCGGGATTCGCTGGGCAACGAGCGTCAGTTCGAAGACGGTATCGCGCTTGACCGCGTCGCGCCGACCGTGACGAACTTCAAGTTGGATTCAGGAGCCGCCTATTCCACCGATTTGACTCTCAATGCGTCATACGTCGCGTCCGACGGATCCGGAGTCGGTCTCGAGCAAATGCGTTTTTCCCAAAACGGCGGTTCTTCCTGGTCGCCATGGGAATCCTTCGCGACGAGCAAGGCATTCGCCGCCGCATCGGAAGGCGCGCTGGACGTGCGGTTCGAGGTGCGGGACAAGGCCGGCAACACGTGCGCGGCGCCTGGGAGCGCGGCTATTTTTGTTGATACGGCGTCGCCAACTCTTGTCTCATATGCCATCAACGGTTCCGCCGAATATACGCCGTCCATCTCCGTGACGGTTTCTTCCACTATCACCGATCCGAACGGCGCTTCGGGATCCGGCATCAAGCAGATATGCTTCTCGAATAATGGGAGCACCTGGACGGCCTGGGAATCCTTCGTCGGTGGGGCGCTCTCGAAGCCGTACGATTTGCTGACCGGAGATGGAACGAAGAAAGTGTACATCCGCGTGCAGGACAACGCCGGCAACCTTTCGTCCACGAGCGACAGCATCATTCTCGACGCCTCGCCTCCCACTGCGTCCATCACGTCGATTCCCAACACCTCGGCGCCTGACCCCAATTACGTGCGTGGAACGAGGATTGTCAACGCCGACGCTTCGGATGCGCGGGGTATTGAAAAAGTTGAGTTTTACATCGGCGGAACTCTTCGAGGTACGGACACGACCAGTCCATACGCGTTTTCTTGGGATACGACATCGTATACGACCGGCACATCTTATACCGTATACGTCAAGTCATACGATGTCGCCGGCAACATCACGACCTCGTCGACTTGGAGCAGGACTGTAGACAATGTTCCCCCTGATGCCGCGTCGATCTCGAATATTACCTATCTCGGTTCAAACGCGAACTACATCAAAGGTACTCCGAACATTTCGGCGACAGCAAACGATGTTGTGGGGATGGCGCGAGTTGACTTTTTCGTCGATGGAACCGATATCGCTTCCGATCTTACCGCTGCTTATTCCTGTACCTGGAATTCTACGACCGTGTCCGACGGAGAACTGGATTTCTATTGCGTGGCTGTGGACAAAGCGGGTAACATGACGCAGTCGACCTCGGTTTTGAGGACAATAGACAACACGCCGCCTGTCGTCTCCCTAACCAGTCCCGCCTCCGGAAGCTCGGTCGCTGGACCGACCGTCACCTGCGAGGCGACCGCTACCGACGCCAATATTGAAAAGGTCTCCTTCGACAGCAGCGGCGCCATAGCGACGGATACGACATCACCGTACTCGGCGACGTGGAACGTGACCGCGTTGGCGGAGGGTTCGCGTAATGTCGTGGCGACGGCGTACGATTTTGCCGGCAATTATGCACAATCGCTCGCCCCCGTGACCGTGGACAACTACGCCATCGCCTACAGCCAAACCTTGACCGACGGCGGAACGGTTCCGGGTTCCGCGAATTACGGGAACTTTTCCTCGATAGCGGCCTACAGCTCTTCGATCTTGTACATCGCTTATCTCGACGCGACCAATTCGGACATTGACATGAAGAAGACGACGAACGGCGGTTCCTCGTGGACCGACTGTCCTTCGATCAGCATCTCGGGCCGAAAGGTCGCGATAGACGTAGATACGGGCAATATGGTCCATGCCGCGTTCGTTTCAAGCAGCGGCGCGCTCCTGTACTGCAAGTCCACCGCGGGAGGAGCTTCGTGGGGTTCGGCCGTACAGATCACCGCGACGGGCGAATTGTCCATTTCCGAAAAACCGGCGATAGCCGTGTACGGAGAAGGTGCCACCGCCACGGTACACCTGGCGTGGAGAAAAGCTTCTGCCGATAACGGAGTATTCTACGCGTATTCAACCGACGGCGGGGCTACGTTCTCGTCGCCGGTAACTCTGGCGACGAGCGGAACCGTCACCTACGGTCCTCCTTCGATGTCATTGGCCGGATTCTGCAATATCTCCTTCGCTTCATCGACAGGTATACTGTATTATCGGGCGCGACACGTACAAACGGGCGCCGCCATAGCGTCGACTCCAGCAGGGTCGGGATTCACGTTGTTGCCAGCGATTGGCTCGACCCTTCCGCCTTTGACCGGAGACGATTTGGTTTCGATCGTGTGCAAGACGACGGGAGGGGCTTTGGCCAGCCGCTACACCACGGACAAAGGCGCGACCTGGACGAGTGGGACGGTCTTGACGAGTCCCGCCGCTACACAGGCCGCAGTGGCGGCGACCAGGTACATGAGCGGAATGCTGTTTACGGATAAGTACTCGGTCGTCCACTACGATACGGCCCTCGGGTTGCGCATCTCGTCCTCCCGGGACGGCGTGACGTGGTACACGTACACGTTAAACACCCAAACCGCGATAGACCAAATGCTATCCGTGACGATGAGGGACCAATATGCCTACATCGCCTACTATGACAGCACTAACCAGAAACTCAAGTTCATCCGGGCGATCGTGAATTTCTGATACCGAGAACCGATAGCAACTAAGCAAAGGGCTGCCCGGCATGGGCAGCCCATTTTTATGGATGTATGGTCGAATCGTACTATTTCAGTATCCGTTTCTTTCCCTTGCGGACCGGCCGCTTCCGGTGTACCATGACCCACCACATCAAAGGCTACCGGAGGTCTTCATGGCCATCGAACGGACGTTCGCCATGCTCAAGCCAGGCATCGTGCAGAGAAGGCTCGTGGGTTCGGTCCTCGAGCGCATCGAGCTCAAGGGATTCCGGATCGTCGCGCTCAAGTTCATGATGATCCCGCGCGATCTGGCCGAGCGCCACTACGGCGAACACAAGGGCAAGGGCTTTTACGACGATCTCATCCGCTACATCACGAGCGGCCCCGTCGTCGCCATGGTCCTGCAGGGCGAATCGTCGATCGCCTCGCTCAGGCGGCTCTGCGGCGCCACGAAGGTGGAAGAGGCGATGCCCGGCACGATCCGCGGCGACTTCGCCATGCACACGGACATGAACATCATCCATGCCTCCGATTCCCCGGCGAGCGCCGAGCGCGAGATCGGCCTCTTCTTCAAGCCGGACGAGATCTTCGCGTGGAGCGACGGGAACGACGCCTGGATTTGATTCCATCCGCGGGCGATGACAGACGCGTCGTTTCCCGCTACAATTTTATCGTGAACGCCGCGCCGCTTCGGAGCGCCGCGGCCTTCGCGCATGCTTCCCGACAAAAGCGGGAGTCGAAAGGTAGGGATCGATGGCCGACATCGGCGTGATCGGAGCGGGCGCGTGGGGCACCGCGGCCGCCAAGCTGCTCGCGGAAAACGGAAACGACGTGACGCTCTGGTGCCTCGAGCCGGAACTGGCCGAGGCGGTGAACGTTGCCCACGAAAACAAGCTGTACTTGCCGGGCGTGATCCTGCCCGAGCGCGTCAAGGCGACGACGGACCCGCTCGAAGCGGCGAACGGCCGCGACGTGATCGTGCTGGCGGTGCCGTCCCTCTTTCTGCTCGGAGTCGTCAGGCGCATCCTGACGGCGCCCAACGTCATGGAAGGCAAGTCGCTCATCGCCGTGCTCACGAAGGGCTTCATCCCCACGCAGCGCGGCCCGCGCCTCATCGTGGAAACGCTCGAAGACCACCTGCCGGGTTTCTTCCGCGGCAACATCGTCTACGTCTCGGGCCCGAGCCACGCGGAGGAAGTGTCGCGCGGCTTCGTGACCGGGCTCATCGCCGCGTCGGAAAACGGCCGCAACGCCATCCGCGTGCGCGAGCTCTTCAAGTCGAAGCGCATGCTCGTGTTCCCCTCGCTCGACGTGGTCGGCGTGCAGATCTGCGCCGCCGTTAAGAACGTCATCGCCATCGCGTTCGGTATGCTCGACGCCGTGAAGGCGACGAGCGAAGTCTTCGGCGACAACACGGAATCCTTGTTGCTCGCGGCGGGCCTCAACGAAATCCAGGCGCTCGGCGCCGCCCTCGGCTCGACGCACCCGGAAACCTTCACGTCAATCTCCGGCGTCGGGGACCTGGACGTGACCTGCCGCTCGGTGCACGGCCGCAACCGGCGCTTCGGCCGCGAGATCGTCGAGAAGGACATCCTCGCGAAGTTCAAAGGGATCGACGACCTCATCGAGCGCATCCGCGAAGTCGGTTACCTGCCGGAAGGCGTCGTGGCCTGCAAGTACGCGATGTCGCTCGCGGCGGAGCGCAAGGTGTCCATGCCGATCGCGAACGGCGTGTTCCGCATTTTGGACAAGGCAATATCGCCCCGCGAATTCCTCGAGGAATTCGTGGGCAATCTCGCGGGCTGACGCGATACGGAGGGAAACGCGATGTCGTACCGGTTTTCGATCCAGATGAACGCGATGGAGGATCGCCTCGAGCGCCTCATCGCCGAGCGCCTCAAGCCCGAGGCCGACAAGGAAGAGATCGACTCGAAGATCTGGGACCTCTTCGGAGAGACCTGGGCCATCATGTTCACGGATCTGTCCGGCTTCTCCCGCGGCGTCGCGGAATACGGCATCGTCCACTTCCTGCAGACGATCTACGAATCGCAGCGGCTTCTCGTGCCCATCATCGAGGCGCACAACGGCATCCTCCTCAAGATCGAGGGCGATTCATTCATGGTGATCTTCCGTTCGCCCGCGAAAGCGGTCGAGTGCGCCATCGCCATGAACAAGGTGCTGAAGAAGTACAACGCCTCGAAGCAGGACATCGAGCAGGTGCTCCTGTGCCTCGGCATCGGCTACGGCAAGATGCTCCGCATCGGGGATTCGGACGTCTTCGGCGCGCAGGTGAACGCCGCGAGCAAATTGGGCGAGGACACCGCCAAGGCCTACGAGATCCTCCTCACGGGCGAGGCGCTCGAAGCCGTCGGCCCGAACGCCTACAAGGCGACGAAGCTCGACGAGGCTCCCCCGGGCGCCACCGCCGCCTACAAACTCCTGTACGACTTCTAGTAGAAAACACGAACACGA
>CAYZZW010000010.1:0-68456 GCA_964482955.1 uncultured Treponemataceae bacterium
TCATGCCGTTGAACTGGGCGTGGCTGGCGATGCGGTCGACTTCGTCGACGAGCTGGCTCACCTCGACCTGGATCTGCATGCGGTCTTCGGAGCTGTAGATGCCGTTGGACGACTGGATGGAGAGCTCGCGGATGCGCTGCAGGATGTCCTGGGTCTCCTGGAGATAGCCTTCCGCGGTCTGGATGAAGGAGATGCCGTCGAGGGCGTTCTTCGAGGCGCGGTTCAAGCCGCGGATCTGGGAGCGCATCTTCTCGGACACGGCCAGGCCGGAAGCGTCGTCGCCGGCGCGGTTGATGCGCATGCCGGACGACAGTTTTTCCATGTTCTTGTCGACGTTGAGTCCGTTCACGCGGAGCTGGCGGTCGGCGTACATGGCGCTCAGGTTGTGGTTGATGATCATGGTATTCCTCCTTGGAATATCTACGCGGGGCATCCTTGCTCCGCGGTGTGCACGGTTTCCGGGGCGTCTCGTACGAGTCCATCCCCCGGCCTTGGCGGATTCGACGCACGGTCGTCCGCGTTCGGCCTCGTTTCGGTCGCTTCGCCCTGCCGTCCCCTCCTTGCCCGCTCCCGCGGGACGTTCGACCCTGTGTGCCTGATTTCGGGGCGATATCGACCCAAAATCCTTTCCAAAACCCGGAAAACCTTGCGGTTTCCCGCATTTCGGTCAAGAACCCACCCGGATGCGTCGAAACTCGAAGTAGATCGTTCGAACGCACGGAGCGGTCTAAATCGTTCGACCTTCCGTTCCGGGAGCCGGGTTCCGTTACAATCATCGGCGGATCGGTTCCGCGACTTTACCGAAAAAAAACCGAATTCGCCGATTTTCTGTCTACCGAACCGGTCCTTGAATCCCGTGTGCGAAAGGTCAAACATCGCCAAGCGCCCCCGGTTACGGAGTTTCCGTTCGACAAACGGCGGCCGATGATCCACACTGATCGTGCGCGTCGAATGACCCGGCAGGATGCCGAAAAGGCCGAAAGCCGCTTTTTCCGCATTCCGTCACACTCGGAGGTTCTTCCATGAAAAGCGAATCGTTCAAATTCCCCTGTTCCGACGGCGTCGAACTGTATGTGCGGTCATGGGCTCCCGACGGGGCGGCCAAGGCCTCCGTCCTCATCGCGCACGGCGTGGCCGAGCACGGCGCCCGCTACGAGCGGCTCGCGACGGCGCTCGTGGCGGCGGGGTACGCGGTCTGGGCGCCGGATCACCGCGGCCACGGCCTGACCGCGAAGTCGAAGGAAGATCTCGGATACCTCGCCGACCATGACGGTTTCATGCGCGTCGTGGACGATTTGCGCGAGCTCGCGGCGTTCATCAAGGGACGACGGCCGGGCAAGCTCTTCCTCCTCGGCCATTCCCTCGGTTCGCTCTTCGCCCGCGCTTTCATGGCGCGGGACGGGAAGGCGATCGACGGCTGCGTGCTGTCCGCGCCGGTGGACGGGGGCGGGGAGCTCCTCGTGGCGGTCGGCGGCGTCCTCGCGGCGATCGGCTGCGCCTTCAAGGGACGGCGGGCTCCGGCGCCCCTTCTCGACGGCATCGTCCTCGGGGCGAACAACAAGCCCTTCGAGCCGGCCCGGACCAAAGTGGACTGGGTGTCGAGCGACGCGGCCGAAGTCGACAAGTACGTCGCCGATCCGCTCTGCGGCTTCGTGTGCAGTTACGGCTTCTACGCGGACAGCGCCAAGGGCACCCGCTTCGCGACGCACGCCGCCGCCTCCATCCCCAGGAACCTGCCGATCTACCTGTTCGCCGGCGCCCACGATCCGCTCGGGGCCGCGCGCGGCCTCGTCAACGCGCTCCGCATGGAATACGGGCGCCTCGGCATAGTCGATGTCGAAAGCAGGATCTACCCGGACGGCCGCCACGAAATGCTCAACGAGACGAACCGGGACGAAGTGACGCGCGACCTCGTCTCCTGGCTCGACAAGCGCGCGAACGGCTAGCCCGTCTTCCTGCCCGTGCCCCTCGCCTTTACATCGAGGGGCGCGGGCGGGTATACTCCCGGGCGGCAGCATCGATATGAGGGCGCGGTTCCGCGCCTTTTCAATAGAGGGATTCGTGCTAATACGCTATTCGCGGGGGCCCGACGGCAAGCCCGTCAAGAAGGCCGTCGTCTACACGGCCAAGGAACACGGCATCGACAAGCGGGCGATCGATTCCGACGCGCTCCGCATCGTGGAGCGCCTGGCGTCGTACGGGCACGACGCGTACATCGTCGGCGGCGCCGTGCGCGACCTCCTGGTCGGGCGCAAGCCCAAGGATTTCGACATCGTCACGGACGCCCAGCCGCCGCGCATCCGCCACATCTTCCGCTCGAGCCGCGTGATCGGCCGGCGCTTCCGCCTCGTCCACGTCTACGCGGGCCCGAAGATCTACGAAGTGTGCACCTTCCGGTCCATCGCCCAGGGGACCGTCGGCAACGAATACGGAACCATCGACGAGGACGCCAAGCGCCGCGATTTCAGCTTCAACGCGCTCTACTACGATCCCCTCCGCGAACAGGTCGTGGACTACGTGGGCGGGATGAAGGACATCCGCGCGAAGACGATCAAGCCGGTCATTCCCCTCTCGCTCATCTTCGACGAGGATCCGGTGCGCATGCTCCGCGCCGCCAAGTACATGGCGATGACGAAGTTCCGCCTGCCGTGGAACCTGCGCGCGGCCATCAAGGCCAAGGCCCCGCTCCTGGCCGGCTCGTCGCACTCCAGGCTGTCCGAGGAACTCGTGAAGATCCTCGGCTCCGGGTCGGCCCTGCCGATCGTGGAAGCCCTCGACAAGCTCGGGCTCTTCCGGCACTTCCTTCCGAACGCCGCGGAACTCCTCGACGACCCGAAGCGGCGCGACGCCTTCAAGGCGCGGCTCCTCGAACTCGACGCCTACGTCGCCTCGGGCCAGGACCGCGCGCTTTCGTCGTTCGTCTCGTACATCGTCAAGGACGTCGTCTCCGAGGCGGTGGAACGCTTCCGCGCGGAGGAGCCCCAGAGCCGCGACGCGCACGTCGCCTTCCGCGAAGCCCTGTCGGCCGCGCGCGCCTTCCTCGAGCCGCTCTGCCTCCCGCGCGCCGACCTCGAGACGGCCGTCGGCGGCGTCTTTTCCTTCGAGGAGCTCGCGCCCGCCCAGAAGCGGAGGCGCCGGGGCGGACGGCGGAGGGGCGGCAAGGGCCGCGAGACTCCGAAAGTCCCGGACTAGGAGTTTGTCGGGCTTGCGGGCGGGGCCCGGACGAAGCGCGCGGGCCTTCCCTTGACACTGTCACGCTCTTGTCGTAACAGTTGAGCCGTGAACTCCGAAAGACTGGACGCCCTGTCCGACGAAGCGCTCCGCGCGCTCGCCGAAAACCTCGGGATCGACCTGCCGGCCGAACTCGCGCGTCCCTTCGTGATCGAAGAACTGCTCGACGCCCTCCACGAGGATTCCGCCGAACGCCAGGCGGACAAGGACGCGCCCGTCCACGTCGTCGAGAAGATCTTCGGCGGTTCGGAGCTCGATGCCTTCGACGCGTCCGTCGGCGCCGCTCCCTTCATCGAACCCCGCTACAACGAGACGACCGTCCGCGTGCTTGTGCGGGACACGTCGTGGGCCTTCGTCTATTGGGACGTCAACGACGACGATTTCGACAAGGCGAACGAGTGCGCCGAAGGGGCGGAATTCGTCCTCCGGCTGGTCGAGGAGCCTGGCGAAAGCGCCTCGGCGGGCGCGCAGTTCGACGTGCCCGTCGGGCCGAACGACCTCCAGTGGTACTTGAACCTCCCGAACGAGGGCACGCGCTACCGCGTCGACCTCTGCTGCAAATCCGGCGGCAAATGCCGCGTCCTGGCCAGGTCGAACGTCGTCACCACGCCGCGCTCGTCGCCCTGCACACTGCCGCCCGAAGACGGGCCGGACGAGAATTACCGGTCCTTGTTCTTCCTGTCCGGGGCGGCGGACCTCGACATACGCCTCGAGGAAGACCATCATCCGTGCCGGATCCTGTCCGGCGAAGACGGGGAATGAGGACCGATGACCAAAGGCTACCTGTCGCTCGTCCTCAACGCCCATCTTCCCTTCGTCAGGCAGCCCGACTATCCGCGCTTCCTCGAGGAACGCTGGCTCTTCGAGGCGATCACCGAAACCTACCTCCCGCTCCTCCGCATGATGCGCAGGTTGGACGCCGACCGCGTCCCCTTCCGCTTCACGCTCGTGCTGTCGCCCACGCTCACCGCCATGCTCGGCGACGAGCTCCTGAAGCGCCGTTACGTCTCGTACCTCGAGATGCAACTCGAGCTCGCGGACAAGGAACTCGCGCGCACCGCGGGCGATCCCGCCTTCGCGCCGCTGGCCGCGCTGTACGCCGAACTGTACCGCTCCGCGTACGACGACTTCACCGTCTTCCACGGCCGCGACATCCTCGCGGCGTTCGACGTTTTCTATAAAAAGGGGCGCATAGAGATCGTCACCACCTGCGCCACGCACTCCTTCCTGCCGCTTTTCCGCGACGAGCCCGCCGCGGTCGCGGCCCAGGTGGAGACCGCCGTGGGATCGCACCGCGACATCTTCGCCAAGCAGCCGACCGGGTTCTGGCTGCCCCAGCTCGGCTTTTACCCCGGCGTCGAGTCAGTCCTCAAGTCCTACGGGATCGAGTACACCGTCGTCACCACGCGCGGCGCCCTGCTCGGCAGGCCCACGCCCCGCTACGGTTCCTACGCGCCGGTCCGTTGCCCGAACGGGCTGGCCGCCTTCGTCCGCGACGCCGACTCGACCGACGCGGTCTGGTCGGAGGACAAGGGCTATCCGTCCGATCCCGACTACCGCGATTTCTACCGCGACATCGGCTTCGACCTGCCGCTCGAGTACGTCGGACCGTACGTCGAGGAAAACGCGACGCGCATCTTCACGGGCTTCAAGTACTGGGCCATCACCGGGAAGACGAACGACAAGCGTCCCTACGTTCCCTCCGCGGGCGCGGCGAAGGCCGCGGAGCACGCGGCCCAGTTCGTCCACAGCCGCGAAGCCCGGCTCTACGACGCGTCGCGTTACATGGATCGCCCGCCCCTCATGGTCTGCCCCTACGACGCGGAGCTGTTCGGCCACTGGTGGTTCGAGGGCACCCGCTGGCTCGAGGCGCTTTTCCGCGAAGTGCACGACTCGGCGGCGCTGTCCTTCGTGACCATGCCGGACTACCTCGAGGCGTATCCCGAAAACCAGATGTCGACGCCGGAGTTCTCGTCGTGGGGCGACGGCGGCTACGCGGACGTCTGGCTCGACGGCGCGAACGACTGGATCTACCGCCACGTCCACAAGCTCGTCGAGCGCATGTCCGAGCTGGCCGAGCGCTTCCCCGACGAGCGCGGACTCAAGGAGCGCGTCCTGAACCAGGCCGCCCGCGAGGTGCTCCTGGCGATGTGCTCGGACTGGGCGCTCCTCATGCGCTCGGGCAAGTCGAACTCCTTCGCGCGCAAGCAGATCGAGGACGCGGTGACCAACTTCATGCGCATCTACGAGATGCTCTGCTCGAACACCGTGGGCACCGAATGGATCACGCACCTCGAAAAGCGCAACAACCTCTTCCCGAAGATCAACTACCGCATGTTCCGCAAAAAAACCTGACGCCGTCTCGGGATTTACCACGAAGAGCACGAAGTGTAGCCACGAAGATCACGAAGGAATATAGAATATGGGTTTCTGGAGTTTCATTAGTTGAGTATGGGAAGCGATCAGGATTAAAATTCCATATCTCCAACTTCTTCTCCTCCTTCGTGCCCTAACGCTCGAGTACTCGCTAAGCTTCGCTCGTGGTCGAACTTCGTGTCCTTCGTGGTAATCTGTTCAATTCGTTGTCCGGTGTCGGTGACAGTGGGGCGGTGATGAAATGAAGACGAACGCGATGAGGGTGCTCGAGGGGGCGGGCCTTCCATACAGGGCGGCGAGCTACGACGTCGACGAGGACGACCTGTCGGCGGGGGCCGTCGCGGAAAAGATCGGCATGCCGCTCGAACGCGTTTTCAAGACCCTCGCGGGGCGTGGCGATGACGGGGAGGTCCGCTTCTTCGTCATCCCGGGCGACGCGGAACTCGACCTCAAGAAGGCCGCGAAAGCCTCGGGCGCCAAAGCCGTCGCCCTGCTTCCGCTCAAGGAACTCCTGCCGGTCACCGGGTATGTCCGGGGCGGCTGCTCGCCGATCGGCGCCAAGAAGCCGTTCCCCGTCTACATCGAGGAAGGCGCCCAACTTTACGAAGAAATTTCCGTCAGCGCCGGCGTCCGCGGGACGCAGATGATACTGTCGCCCGCCGCCCTCGCCATAGCCGCCAACGCCACCTTCGCGGACCTTGTCTGAAAACGCGTTACCACGAAAGGAATGAAGAACACGAAGCCTAACCACGAAGGACACGAAGTGTAGCCACGAAGGGCACGAAGTTAAGGAGAAAGCAAGGGGATGGGACTGTGAAGTGACCGGAGATAGAAACGAAATGAGGATCTAAAAGATAGGAGCCTGTCCTCTTTCAATTCCAGTTTTCTTTTCTTCTTCGTGCCCTTCGTGTCCCCTTCGTGTCCTTCGTGGTAAAGTATTTTCCTAGTCGCTCGTTGTTATCAGACCTCGATCTGCAGCGCGGCGTCGCGGAGGAGTTCGACGACGGTGGGGTGGGGGAAGATCATGCCGGCGATGTCGGCGACCTTCGCTCCCGCGGCGACGAGGCGCTGCGCGCCCCAGACCTGTTCGCCCGCGTACGCGTCGACGAAGTGGATGCCGAGGATCTTGCCAGAGCCCTTTTCGGCGAGCAGCTTCACGCCGCCGTTGCCCGCTATTCCGTTCTCCGCGACGAAGCGGCCGTTCGCGCGGGCGGGCACGGTGATCTTCGCGTAGTCCAGTCCCTTCGCCTTCGCTTCTTCCTCGGTCATGCCGACGCCGGCGGCTTCGAGGCTGCCGTAGACGACCCAGGGGATGGCGTTCCACGCGATGGGGCGCGGGTTCCCGAGGATGCCGTCGATGGCGGCTTCGCCCATGGCGCTCGCCGAGTGCGCGAGGAGCGCGCGGCCGGTCACGTCGCCGACGGCCCAGATGCCCTTCACGTTCGTGCGGAGGCAGTCGTCGACCTCGATGCCCTTCGGGGAGTATTTGACGCCGGCCTTGTCGAGGTCGAGGCCGGAGACGTCGGGGCGGCGTCCGGTGGCGACGAGGACGAGGTCGCCTTCCGCCGACTTGGCCTCGCCGTCCTTCGAATAGCGGACCGTGCCGCCCTCGATCGCCTCGACCTTGGCGCCGGTCTCGATGGTCATGCCGCGCTTGGAGCGCTTGAGGATGCCCACGAGCTCGCGGTCCATGAATGGCAGGATCTCGGGCAACATTTCGATCACGGTGACCTTGGAGCCGACCGACTGGAAGAACTCGGCGAACTCCATGCCGATCACGCCGCCGCCGATCACGACGAGCCTCGCGGGGATCGCCTCGACGTTCAGTATGCCGTCGCTCGTGACGACGAGCGGATTGTCCTTGGCTCCGGGGATGGGCGGCACCGCGGGGACCGAGCCAGTGGCGACGACGATGTCGCGGGCTTCGTAGGTTTCGCTTCCGACGACGATGGACGTGGGAGAGGCGAAGCGGGCGTCGCCCTTGACGACGGTCACCTCGTGCTTTTTCATCTGGAACTCGATGCCCGCCCGGAGCTTTTCGACGACGGTGTTCTTCCACGCCATCGCCTCGGACAGCTCGAAGCGGACCGACTCCGCGTGGACGCCGAGCTGCGCGGAGTCCTTCGCGTGCTTGAGGTGCTTGGCCGAGTTGAGGAGGCTCTTCGTGGGGATGCAGCCCCGGTTGAGGCAGGTGCCGCCGAGCTCGTCGCGCTCGACGACGAGGACTTTCTTGCCGCGCGCGGCGGCATGTTCCGCGGCGACGTGCCCGCCGGGGCCGCCGCCTACGATGATGATGTCGTACATGCCCGCGAGAGTACGGCCGCCGCCCGCCCCTGTCAAGCCGGACGGTAAGGCTTCGGCTCGAAGAGTCCTTTTCGTGCAAGACTCACCGCAGAGGCACAGAGAAAGTCGGAGGTCACGGAGAAGAAAAAGAGAGTATAAGAGATGCAAACTCGATGCGGGTTTTAGTTGGAAAAAGCCTGCTGTGGTTCGTTCGGCCTGATAGCCGTCGTGCGGGGCTACTGGAATCAGGCTGCGTCAGATGACGGGACGTCAGCGACCGCCAGGCGGGGCATACAAGTACCCGCGCCGAATATTGCGAGTACTCTCGCCTATTCGGCGCGGGTACTTGTATGCCCCGCGCTCCGGTTAATCCGGTTCGATCAACGTCCTTCGCATTTTCAGATCCGGTTCATATCCCTGCCAAGCCCGTGGCTACTATTGCGTCGAAGCCATAGCCCGCGACCATCGCGCCGAGCCACAGGACCGCGACGACCAAGCCGACGACTTTCCAACGGGCTATCGCCAGGGCACCCGTGATGGCGCCGACGGACGTGCCGGAACCCGCGATCAGGAAGGCCATGATCGCGCCCTGGCTCATGCCCGAGTCGAAAAGGGCGCGGACCAGCGGGAGGGACGCCTCGGAACTGACGTAGAGCGGAAGTCCGACCGTCGCGGCGAGCGGCACGCTGTAGGCGTGCCCTTTCCCGAAGAGCGCGGACATCCACGACGGCGGTATGAGACTGTTGAGGACGTAGCCGATGAAGGCGAAACCCGCGAACAGGGGCAGGAGCTTTTTGGAGACGTCCAGGATCGCGTGTCCCAGCGCCTTCGCTTTCCGGAGCGTTGCGGAGCTTCGCGTTCCAGCGCGCCTCTCCGCGCCCGTGCCCGGAATCGCGCCGCACGCGCAGGACGTTTTCGACGAGGGCATCAAGCGGGAAGCTCGCGACGCCTCGACCTTCCGGAACGTCGGGGTTCCGCCTAGGCGATTCTCCGCGCAATCGCAAGCCGCTTCCGTGCGCGAACCCGGTTTCGTCGTGCCGTCGAAGCGGGTCTGTCCCCTGAGCCACCCGCGCCGTTCCAGCAGGGCCGCGATGCCGCCGCCCGCGAGTCCCAGCGCGATGGACGACGCGAAGTAGAAGAGCGCGAACGGCCACCCGAAGAGGCCGGCGCTGTAGAACAGTTCTTCCGGGGACGACAGGGGCGACGCGACCATGAAGGCCACGATGGGGGCGAGCGGCATGGTGCTGGCCATCATCCCCAGGATCACGGCCGTGGTGCCGCAGGAGCAGAAGGGCGTCATGACGGCCGCGCCGGTGGCGGCCACCACGCCGACTCCCTTCCATCGCGTAAGGAAGCCCGCCACCTTGTTTGTGTCGACGAAGGCCTTGAGCGACGCCGCGATGACGACGCTCGCGAGCAGGTACGGCCAGTTGTGCGCGAGCGCCGTGACGGTCTGCGCGAACGCGTTCTGGATCAACGAAATGAATGAGTTCATGTCCATCCTCCTTGTCGAGTTCCACCGACACGGACGGAGGAAGGTGCGGAAGGATGCGGGAAATCTTTCTGATTGCGGCTTGCGATACAAGCTTCGATACGCGCCAGGGGGCGCAGCGGAAAACCCGGAGGAGGAGCGTGGTTCGTGAACCAGGCTCCTCCGAGGATTTGAAGCGGAGCACCCGACCGCCTCGGGCACGCCTGCGGGGCGCCCGACGACGAGCTTCGCTCGTCGACATTCAGTCGTGCCCGAGGCGGGGGCGCCCGCTATTTCTTTCCCGGCTTTTTCGACGCCCGCTCGAGGTCGCACGCGGCGCAGCGTTCGTCGTAGCCGATGATGCCGCCGAGGCGGTCGAGCTCGAAGTGGCAGCACTCGAGGAGCAGCGCCTTGAGCTTGTCGCGCGCCCGCTGGACCCGGGACTTGGCGCCGGGGACGGAGATGCCGAGGCGCCCGGCGAGTTCGGTTTGAGTGAGCCCGTCGTACTCGGTCAGGACGAGGGCTTCGCGGTACGGCTCGGGGACCAGGTCGACCATGTCCTTCAGCGAGAACGCGAGGCGCGCGGCCGGATCGTCTTCGTACTCCGCCGCGCCGTAGGTCGATTCGATCCGGTCTACGTATTCCTCTTCGGGGCGACGCGCTCGGTAATGGTCGATGATGAGGTTGCGGGCCACGCGGTAGATCCAGCGCTCCATGCCCTCCCACTCGTGGAAGCAGCAGAGTCCGGTGTGGACGCGGAGGAACACCTCTTGCAGGAGGTCTTCCGCCTCCTCCCGCGCCCCGACCTTCCCTTTGATGAAGGCGAAGAGCTTGTCGGCGAACCGCTCCCAGAGGGCTTCGAACTCGTGTGTCGCGAGCATGGTGGATCCTTTCCGTTCCCGACCGGCGTTTTCAGCCGCCTCCGCGCGCGCCGCTCTTCCGCGCGCGGCTTGACCGCGCGGAGTGGCGACGGGCTTTTTCGCGGTTGCCGCAAAACCGCATGTCGCACCAGGTCCGGCCGCGGTTCTTGCTCTGGTCGTAGAATAGCCATCCGCAGCCGGGACAGCGGGAGAGCCGTCCGAGATCGTCCTTCGTGAGGACTTCCGCGATGGACAGGGCGATGGGGGCGAGCATCGCCTCGGGATCATCGTCGGCTTTCCACGCCCACGCGAGTCCGTTCCCGGCCGGGACCAACGCGCGCCGGGCGAAGGCTTCGGATACGGCGGCGTTGACCGTATCGAGCGCCGCCCGGCCGATTTCCCTCTTTTCGATGATCGAGTCGAATATCGAGTAGCTCGCCTCCCGGAGCGCGATCGCCTTTTCGAAAGCCGCCCGACACAGTTCGGGTTCCCGTTCGGAGAGGGCTTCCAGCGCGCCGATTTGGTTTTTGTCCGCGATGCCGACGAGTTCGCTCCATCGAAGGAGGCTTTGATAGCCTTGCCTCAGGAGTTCGACGGGTTCGGGGCGGATCCGGTACTCCACCGTATTGCAAAAATCCAGGCAAAGCCTTCCGCCGACCAGAAGCAACGTTTGTCCCATGGTGATAACCAGCATAATCGACTTGACAGGTTAATGCAACCAATGTACGCTGCTAACCAGCGTACGCTGTTTCGGTGGTTTGGCACGCTCCAGGCCACATGTCGTAGAGTCCACGGCGGAGCGTTCGGAGACGAACACCCGCGAAGGAGCAGCGGAATGTCCTTGTTTCATAAATCACTCATCGGTAGGTGCATGATGATAAGTTTGACGCTCATGGCAGAGGCTCCGGCGATCGCCGAAAGCGCCGATGCGTCGTTCGCGGCGCGCTCGTCCCTGTTCGACTATGACCGCGCGGTCGGCTTCGCGCCCACGGTCAACGGCACCGAAAAACGCGGTGCGGTCACCATCGAGGATATCGCGTTCACGGGCGCGAAGGGCTCGAATCCGATCAAGGCCTATCTGGTGCGGCCGGAAGGGAACGGCCCGTTCGCGGGCGCGTTGTGGGTGCATTGGCTCGGCGAGGAAAAGTCCGACAGGCGGCAGTTCCTCGACGAGGCGGTCGCGCTCGCGCCGAAGGGCGTCGTCTCCCTCCTCGTCGACGGCATGTGGGCCGATCCCGCCTGGTACGGGTCCCGCGATCCCGACAAGGATTACGAAAACTCGGTGCGCCAGGTGATCGAGATCCGCCGGGCCATGGATTTCCTCCTGACGCAGCCGAAGGTCGATACGGCCCGCGTCGCCTTCGTCGGGCACGACTTCGGTGGTATGTACGGGGCGATCGCGGCGGGGCTCGACCGGAAGGCGAGCGCGTACGTGTTCATCGCGGTGGCCCCGAGCCTCAACGACTGGGCGTTCTTTTCGAGGCAGCCGGCTTCCAAGGTGGAGTACATCCGGAAAAACGCGGTGCTGGAACTCACCGACTACCTCGCCAGGCTCCAGGGCGGCGCCGTGCTGTGCCAGTTCTCGAAGAACGATCCGTATGTCGCCACGGCGGGCGCGTCGGTGTTCTACAAGGCGATCGCTTCGTCGGGCAAATCGAAGAAGGCGTATGACGCGGGCCACGACATGCAGGGGGACGCGATCGTCGCCGATCGCGACGCTTTCCTGATAAAGGAACTCGAGCTGTCGAACTGACGGGCTGCGGTCGGCCCGGCGCCGATCGTCGGATCGCTTTGAAGCATGCGCGTTCGTGCCTCGCCTGAAGGGACCGGACATCCGTGGATGCCCGGTCCCGCTTTCTGTATACAAGACGCCGCGGGCTTGCCGGCTCGGGGAATCTTGGTGTACAGTTCCCCGCAAGCGGGAACAACAACCAGGTCGACGTCGGGGGCGAGGGCGCTTCCGGCGGAAGCTTCCTCGAAAAGCCCCCTTGCGGAGGTGGTCTCATGAACGTGGTCGTCATCGGCGCTCAGTGGGGAGACGAAGGCAAGGGCAAGATCGTGGATTACCTGGCCGCGGACGCGCAGATCATCGTGCGCTTTTCCGGCGGCGCCAACGCGGGCCACACGATCGTCCACGGGACGGAGCAGTACGCGCTCCACCTCGTGCCGTCCGGCATCCTGTATCCCGGCAAGATCGTCGTCCTCGGCTCCGGCATGGTGATCGATCCGGCGGCGCTCTTCGACGAATTGGCGATGCTGGAAAAGCGCGGCGTCGACTGGAAGGGCCGCGTGCTCGTGTCCGACCGCGCGCACCTCGTGCTGCCGCGCTACCGCGAGATCGACAAGGCGATGGACGCCGCCCGGCGGAAGCCCATCGGCACCACGGGACGCGGCATCGGCGTGGCCTACGCGATGAAAGCCCAGCGCGACGGCGTGCGGCTGGCCGACATCGACGATCCCGCGCGCCTCGAAAACCTCGAGCCCGAGGACCGCGCCTACCTCGACACGATCCGGGAACGCCTCCTCTCGATGCGCGTCGACCTCGTCTCCTATCTACGCGGACACCGCAACAAGTACATCCTCTTCGAAGGCGCCCAAGGGGCGCTCCTCGACATCGATACGGGCACCTATCCCTACGTCTCGAGCGGCATGTCCTGCGCCGCCGGCGCGTCCGCCCAGGGCGGCATCGGCCCGCGCGACATCGACCGCGTGCTCGGCGTCTTCAAGGCCTACACGACGCGCGTCGGCAACGGGCCGTTCCCGACCGAGTTCGACCCGGACGAGCAGGGGTCGCTCTGCTCCTTCATCCGCGACACCGGCCGCGAGTACGGCGTGACGACGGGAAGGCCCCGCCGCTGCGGTTACCTCGACCTCGTCGCGCTCCGCTACGCCTGCGCCGCCAACTCCATCGACGGCCTCGTGCTCACCCACCTCGACGTCTACGACACGCTCGAGGACTTCCAGGCGTGCGTCGCCTACAAGATCGACGGGAAGATCGTCGACGACTTCCCCTCGTCCGCCCGCGACCTCGAAAAGGCCGAACCCGTGCTCCGCTCGTTCCGCGGCTGGAAGCGCGACCTCGGCGCCGTGCGCACCTACGACGAGCTGCCGCTCGAGGCCAAGGCCTACATCTCCTTCATCGAGGAATTCACGGAGACGCCCGTCAGCATCGTCTCCGTCGGCTACGAACGAAACCAGACCATGCTCAGGGAGGCCCCGTGGATACGCTCCTGATTCTCGATTACGGAAGCCAGTACACGCAGCTGCTCGGACGCCGGATCCGCGAAGCCGGCGTGTACACCGAGATCCTGCCCGGCGACGCGAAGCTCGACGCGGCCGCGCTCCGCGCCTACAAGGGCGTGGTCCTCTCCGGGTCGCCGTGGTCCGTCTACGACGAGGGCGCGCCGCTTCCGGACAAGGCCGTGTACGAGTGCGGCCTGCCGGTGCTCGGCGTGTGCTACGGCATCCAGCGCATGATCCAGGACTTCGGCGGCAACGTGCAGACGCTCCACGAGCGCGAGTACGGCCGCAAGGCGATCGAGCTCAAGTCGAAGGATCCGCTCTTCGAGGGCGTCCCGTCCTCCTTCCTGACCTGGATGAGCCACGGCGACTCGATCGAGCGCGTCGCCGACGGCTTCGACACGCTGGCCGTTTCGGACGGCGGCATCCCCGCGGCGCTCAAGCACCGCGGCAAGCCGCTCTGGGGCGTCCAGTTCCATCCCGAAGTCACCCACTGCGAACACGGCACGGCCATCCTCCGCAATTTCGCGCTCGGTATCTGCAAGGCGAAGCCCGAGTGGACCATGGCGCGCTACGTCGACGAGGAAAAGGCCCGCATGCGGAAGCAGGTGGGCTCGGCCCCGGCGCTCATCCTCATCTCCGGCGGCGTCGATTCCACCGTGGCCGCCGCGCTCGTGCTCACGGCGCTCCCCAAGGACAAGGTCCACCTCATGTACGTGGACACGGGCCTCATGCGCAAGGACGAGACCTCGGAGGTGATGAAGACCCTCCATTCGCTCGGCGCGGAGCACGTGCACCGCATCGACGCGGAAGCCGAGTTCCTCGGGCGCCTCCGCGGCGTCGAGGACCCCGAAGGCAAGCGCAAGATCATCGGCGACCTCTTCATCGAGATCCAGCAGCGCGAGGTGGCGAAGCTCGGCATCCCCGACGCGTACCTCGTGCAGGGCACGCTCTACACGGACCTCGTCGAGTCGGGCAAGGGCGTCGGCAAGAAGGCGCACGTCATCAAGAGCCACCACAACGTCCGTTCCCCCCTCATCGAGGAAAAGCGCGCGAAGGGCCTCGTCGTCGAGCCGCTCGACCGTCTCTACAAGGACGAAGTGCGCGCCCTCGGCCGCCTCCTCGGATTGCCGGAATCGGTCGTGGGCCGCCATCCCTTCCCGGGACCGGGCCTCGGCGTGCGCGTGCTCGGCGAGGTGACGAAGGACGCGTGCGACACGTTGCGCGACGCCGACGCCGTCTACATCTCGGAACTGCGCGCGCGCGGGCTCTACGACAAGATCTGGCAGGCGTTCTGCGTGCTCCTCCCGGTGCGCTCGGTGGGCGTGGCGGGCGACGTGCGGAAGTACGGCCGCGTCGTGGCGCTCCGCGCCGTGGCGTCGACGGACGGCATGACGGCGGACGTCTATCCCTTCGAGATGAAGGACTTGCTCGAGATTTCGGCGGCGATCACGAACCGCGTTCCCGCGGTCGGCCGCGTCGTCTACGACGTGTCCTCCAAGCCGCCCGCCACGATCGAGTGGGAGTGAACCTGATTAAAGGTCGTTTTCGATGAAGCGTTCTCTCGCCGCGTGCGGTGTGATCGGGGTGTTGGCCTGTTGTGTCGCGACGATGGCGATCGGGGCGACGCCGCCGCCTTCGCCGGATGGCCAGGCGGCGCGGGACGGCGGCGGCCGGGCGGAAGGCGCCGAGCCGGCCGATCCGCTCGCGGCGTCCGTTCTCGCTTCCCGTCCGGAACTGGCCAAGCTTACGATCGAGGAGACGCAGGCGGCCGCCGCGGCGTTCTTCGCGGAGGCGCTCGCGCGCGGGCTGACGGGCCCCGAGGCGTTTTCGCTCCTCATGCCGGACGCCGACTACTACATGGCGCGCCTGTCCGACGAGGATACCCGCGCCGCCATCGTCGACCTTGCCGACGACCGGAGCCCGGCGGGGCGCCGCTACACGCGCATCGCGGGCCTCATCCCGGAAGTGGACGAGACCGCGTCGCGGTACGAGGCGATCGCGGACGCGTACTGGGCTTCGGAGTACAACGCGAAGCGCGGCGCCGCGTCGAAAAAGGTTCCGCCGCTCCCGCGGAGCGAAGCCGTCGTGCCGACGAAGAAGTCGCTCCGCTACGCGCACCAGGACGCCCTCGACGTGTTCTTCGCGAACGTGACGCGGAAGGGCGCGGAGGAAATCGGACCGACGGTCAAGTCGATGACCGACGGCGTCGTCATGGCGTCGTACGACGGCTGGATCGGTACCGACACCCACGACGGGTACGTCTCTGGCGGCGTTTCGCCGAAGGCCGGCAACGGCGTCATCGTCTACCAGCCCGACGAGAAAAAGTATTATCTCTACTTCCATTTCTATTCGGCAAAGGTCGGGAACGGCGACGTCGTGCGGGCAGGCGACACGCTCGGGCTCGGCGGCAACACGGGCTACAACGCCCGGAAGCGGAACCACGGCGAGCACGTGCATCTCGAGATCTTCGACGCGTCCACGGACGAATCGCTGAGTTCCACGAAAATCCGAGCGTTCGTGCTGTCCCTGTTCTGACGGAGCTTGTCCAAGTCGACGCGGGGATAATAGAATCGCCGCATGAAAACCTTTCTCGATCATGCCAGCCGCGCACGAGCCGGCGTCCGTTCCGTCCGCAAGACCGCGTTGTGTCTCGCTTTCGCGCTCGTCTTCGTCGCGGGCGCCTTCGCGCAGACGCCCGGCATCGAACGCACCGTGCTCGGCGGCAAGGCCGTCGTCATGGTAGCCGATCTCGTGTTCGCGTTTCCCGGCGCCCGCTCCACCGTCGTCGCCGTCGCCGGCACCGACCAAGGCCTGGGCTCCTTCCTCGGGGCGATCGAGCCGAAGTATTCCGAGGCGGTCGCCCTCGACCGCAACGCGGGGGCGGAGGTCTATGCGGCGCAAAAGCCCGACCTCGTCATCCTCAAGGGATCGATGAGGAAAAGCCTCGGCGCCGCCCTGGCGTCGCTCGGCATCCGCGCGCTCTATCTCGATCTCGAAACCCCCGAAGACTACCGGCGGGACATCGAGGCGATCGGCCGGGAGTTCGGCGCGGAAGCCCGCGCGGCGGAACTGTCCGCGTACTATCGCGGCGTGCTCGAACGCGTCGCCGCAGGGTCGGCGAAGAACGCGAAGGCGCCGGGCGTGCTCGTGGTCCGCCAGAGCGCCGCGTCCGCGGGCTCCTTCGAAGTGCCGCCGAAGTCGTGGATGCAGACGACCGTCGCGCGGCTCGCGGGCGGGCGGCCGGTGTGGCTCGACGCGAACCCCGGCGACGGCTGGGGGCGGATCGGCTTCGAGCAGATAGCCGCGTGGAATCCGGAATACCTCGTCGTGATCGATTACCGCGACGACGTCGGATCCGCCGTCGCCGCGCTCCGGGCCGATCCGCGTTTTTCGCGCCTCGCCTGCGCGGCCCCGGGACGCATGCTCGGCTTTCCCCAGGACTGGTATTCGTGGGACCAGCCCGATACGCGCTGGGGCTTGGGCCTCCTCTGGTTCGCGAAGGTCCTGCGTCCCGCCGAGTTCGCGGACCTGGACGTGGTCGCCGAAGCGCGCTCGTTCTATAGGCTGTTCTACGGTTTCGACGACGCGCGCTTCGACGCGGTGGTGAAACCCAGGCTGAAAGGGGATTATGCCCCGCGGAAATGACGGATCCGCCCGCCCGGTCGGGCGCGCCGTTCCGATAGCCGTCGCCTGCGGAGCGCTCGTCCTCCTGGCCGCATGCCTGCTCGTCGGTCGCTATCCGCGGCCCGGCTTCATGGATCCGCGCCTCGCATTATCCGACGGCACGGCGGCGGCGATACTGTTCGGCTCGCGCCTGCCGCGCCTTTTGGCAGCGTTGCTCCTCGGCGCGACGCTCGCGACGGCGGGCAACGCCTTCCAGATGGTCTTCGGGAATCCCCTCGTCGAGCCGGGCTTCCTCGGCGTGTCACAGGGAGCCGCCCTCGGCGCGGCGCTCGCGCTCGTCGCGGGCGCCCGGTCGGAGTACGCCGTCGCCGCATCCGCCTTCGCGCTGGCCCTCGTCGCGCTCGGAGCGGTCACCGCGTTGGCCCGCGCGGTGCCCTTCGGCGGCTGGGTGCTCAGGCTCGTCCTCGCCGGTTTCGCGGTCTCGTCCTTCATGGCGGCCGGCTTGGCCGTGGTGAAATACGCTTCCGATCCGCTCCGCGAACTTCCCGACATCGTGTACTGGACCATGGGTTCGCTGTCAGGCGCGAGCTGGAGTCGGCTCGCGTTCGCGGCCTGGCCGGCGCTCGGATCGCTGGTCATCCTGCACGCGCTTCGTTGGCGCGTCACGGCGCTCTCGACGGACGAGGCGGTCGCGTCCTCGCTCGGCCTCAAGCCCGCGCTCGAGCGCGGGGTGATTTTGGCGGTCGCGTCGGCCGGCGTGTCCGCGGTCGTCGCGATGGCGGGCGCGGTATCCTGGATCGGCCTCGTGGTGCCGCAAGCCGCCCGGCTCGCGGTCGGCTCAGACGCCCGTCGCTCGCTCCCGGCTTCCGCCGTCGGCGGCGCCCTGTTCGCCGCGTCGTGCGACACCGTCGCGCGGGCGCTGTTGCCCGGCGAACTGCCGCTCGGCGCCGTGACCGCGGCGGCGGGTTCCGTCGTTTTCGTGATCCTGCTGGCCCGCGGGCGGATCGGTATCGCGCGATGAACGTCGTCGTCGAAGGCGTCGTCTACCGGTATCCGCGGGCCGCGACCGAAGCCCTCCGCGGCGCGGGCTTCCGGGCGCGCTCGGGGGCGGCGCTGGCGGTGCTCGGGCCGAACGGCTCGGGCAAGTCGACCTTGCTCCGCGTCGCCGCGGGGATCGTCGTTCCGGTCGCCGGATCGGTGAGCTACGGGGACGGAAACGACGCTGTCCGATCGGCGCGCCGCGTCGCCTTCCTGCCGCAGTTCGAGCGACTCGGTTTCGCGCTCGACGCGATCGAGTACGTGCTCCTCGGCCGGGTTCCGCACGTCAACGCGCTCTCGATGCCGTCGAAGGACGACGAACGCCTGGCCCGGATCGCGCTCGAGGAGGCGGGAGCGGGCGCGTTGGCCGGACGCCACGTCAACGAGCTGTCGGGCGGCGAGCTCCAGCTCGTGCGGATCGCGCGCTGCCTCGCGCAGGACACGTCCGTGATCGTCATGGACGAGCCGACTTCCATGCTCGACCCGGCCCACGCGCGCATGATCGCCGACGCGCTCCGCGCCCTGACCGCGTCGGGAAGGACCCTCGTGTTCAGCACCCACGATCCGGCTTTCGCGGCGTACGCGGCGGACGACGCCGTGCTCATGCGCGACGGTCGCGACCAGTTCCGCGGAACGGTCGCGGCGGCCTTGACTGCGGAACGGCTCGAGCGCTGCTTCGGCGTGACCTTCGGCGCGTCGTCGGCTCCGAGCGCGTTCGGAACCGGCGTGTCCGGAGCGAAGGCGATGCGTTGACGCGTCGCCCTCGGTCTACTCTTCGGGGTAGAGCGCGATCGAGCCGTTCGGAAGCTTGAGGATCCAATCCGCGCCGTCGCGGCCCGCGATGTCTTCGGGCAGGTAGGCCTTGCCGCCGCCGCCGGGCGCGTCCACGGCGTAGCGCGGCAGTTCGAGCCCGGACAGCTCGCGGCGGAGGCGCCCGTACAGTTCGAGGCCGCGCGACAGCGGTACGCGGAACCGCGCGGTACCCGGCGTGAGGTCGCCCTGGAAGAGGTAGTAGGGCTTGGCGCCCGAACGGAGGGCGAGGGCGAAGAGTTCCGCGAGGATCGTCTCGTCGTCGTTGACGCCGCGGAGGAGGACGGTCTGCGCGTACACGGGCACGCCCGAACCGACGAGCGCGTCGACGGCGGCGCGGGCTTCGGGCGACAGCTCGCGCGGGTGGTTCGTGTGGAGGACGAGCGCGGCCGGGCGAACGGACGAAAGGAGCGCGACGAGGTTCCGGTCGATCCGCCCGGGCGCCGTCACGGGCGCGCGCGTGCAGATCCGGAGAACCGCGTTCGGCGCGGCGCGCCTGAGCCCGGCGAGCAGGCGTTCGAGGCGCTCGTCTGAGGCGAGGAGGGGATCGCCGCCCGACACGAGGATTTCCCGCAGGTCCCCGCGCGTTTCGATCCATCCGCATATCGCGTCGATCTCCGCGTCGGACACGAAGCCGCGGCGGGCGTCGTCGAGCCCGCGGCGGAAACAGAAGCGGCAGGTGAGCGGGCAGGCGCCGCAGGCGCGGACGAGCGCGCGCGAACGGTAGCTCCGCACGAGATGCGGCACCGTCGAGTCGGTCCGTTCGCCGAGCGGATCGTCGAGATCGCTCGGCGTCCGGACGAGTTCGTCCGCCGACGGCAACACTTGGCGGAGGATCGGATCGGCGGGATCGTCGCTCGCGAGCGAGAGGAAAAAGCGCGTCGCGCGGAAGGGCAGGCGGCGCGTCGCCTCGAGGATGCCGTCCTCGCCGCCGGCCGCGGCGACCGAGGCGTACGCGCGCGGAAAGCGCTCGCGGAGGACGTCGAGCCCGCAGGAGGCGATGTCGGCACCGTAGGACGGAGAAGTCTCGCTCACGGCTTCACGATAGCCCGCGGAGCCACGCTTCGGCAAGCGCGGGGACGCCCCGATTCATCTTGCCAAAATGACCGGGCTTTGGAATACTTCGCGATAGACCGGAGGGAATCCCATGCAGACGAAATCCCGCGACGAACGGCTCAGGATGATCAGGCGGCTCATCAAGCACAACCGCATCGGTTCGCAGGAGGACCTCCTCAAGCACCTCGGCGACGAGGGCGTCGTCGTCGCGCAAGGGACGCTGTCGCGCGACCTCAAGTACCTCAAGGTGAGCAAGGTGGCGGACGGCAATGTCGGCTACTACTACACGCTGCCGTCGGAAAAGGAAAAGGCGGAGAACGAGCAGATCTACATCGACGAGTTCCTGCGCGGCTACGTCTCCATCGACTGGAACGCGACGATGGTCGTCGTGAAGACCTTCTCCGGTCACGCCACGACCGTGTCGCTCGCGCTCGACAACCTGAACCTCGACAACATTCTCGGCACGATAGCCGGCCAGGACAACATCGTTCTCGTCATCCTCAAGGACGGCTGCTCCGGCGCCGCCTTCGCCGCCGACCTCAAAAAGAAAATCCCCGACCTCGACCTGGATTAAAGGACTCTGAAGAATTTACCACGAAGGACACGAAGTTCAACCACGAAGGACACGAAGGAAGAAGGAAGAAGGAAGAGAGTGGTTTGAAGAAAGAGAAAAAATTTCGAAAATGCACCATAGCTAGGCGGTACTTAGGAACGCGAAGCTTGCCGCGGTTTGTTCGGTGGGTGTGTGCGGTTTCAGCTGGAGAATGATATGCGCCAGCGTGCGTAAGGCTCCAAGGCCGCAAAGCCGGCCGCGATTCATTGACTGTCGTGACGTTGTGCGGCTTTACTGGGGCAAAGTGGCGCCAGCTTATGGAACCGTATGCGACGGGTCGGGTGGCGTAAAAAAAGCATGGTATCGTGAGGTACACCGAACGATACCATGCTTTTTTTAGCGACAGGACCCGACCTATACGGTCCATATAAAGTGCCGCACCTTTTCGTAGAATGTCGTACACAGCCCACGCTTGTCCTGGGTCGAGGTATGGTTGTACGGGATGTTGCCTTAGGTCGGGTTCGATGATTATTCTATAGAAGAAATCGTGCGCTAAATCGCCGTCAATCAAACCGCGGCCACGGAGAACCACATGGATTACGACAAATTCACGACCAAGGCGAAGGACGTCATACAGGAAGCCAGCTCGATGGCGCGGCGGAAGGACCAGGCGCAGGTCGACGTGGACCACCTGCTCTTCGCCCTGCTCGAACAGGAAGACGGCGTCGTGCCGCCGCTTTTCGATCGCATGGAAGTGGATCGGGAGCGGGTCGAGCGCGACCTCGAGGCGCTCATCGACGGGAAGCCGAAGGTCTACGGCGAGGCCGCCCAGCTCTACCTCTCGCCCAACGCGTCCAAGGCGCTCGCGAAGGCGGAGGCGGAGGCGAGCGCCCTCAAGGACGACTACGTCGCGAGCGAGCACATCCTGCTCGCCCTCATCGCGGACGACGGCCGGGTGGGGGACCTGCTCAAGCGGCACGGCGTCGTCAAGACGGCGGTGCTCGAGGCCCTGAGGAGCGTGCGCGGCAACAAGCGCGTCACGGACCAGGAAGGCGACGCGAACTACCAGGCGCTCGACCGCTACTGCCGCGACCTCACGGCGCTGGCGCGCGCGGAAAAGCTCGATCCGGTCATCGGGCGCGACGAGGAGATCCGCCGCGTGATGCAGGTGCTGTCGCGCCGCACGAAGAACAACCCGGTGCTCATCGGAGAGCCGGGCGTGGGCAAGACGGCCGTCGTCGAGGGACTCGCGCGCCGCATCGTCGCGGGCGACGTGCCCGACAGCCTGCGCAACCGGAAGCTCCTCGCGCTGGACCTCGGCGCGCTCGTGGCCGGCTCGAAGTTCCGAGGCGAGTTCGAGGAGCGCCTCAAGGCCGTCATCACCGAGATCGAAAAGAGCGAAGGCCGCGTCATCCTCTTCATCGACGAGCTCCACACCCTCGTCGGGGCGGGCGCCGCGGAAGGCGCCATGGACGCCTCGAACCTCCTGAAGCCCGCGCTCGCGCGCGGCGAGCTCCGGGCCGTGGGCGCCACGACGCTCGACGAATTCCGCAAGCACATCGAAAAGGACGCGGCGCTCGAACGCCGTTTCCAGCCGGTGTTCTGCAAGGAGCCGTCCGTCGAGGACGCGGTGGCGATCCTCCGCGGCCTGAAAGAGCGCTACGAAGTGCATCACGGCGTACGCATCAAGGACGAGGCGCTCATCGCCGCGGTGAGCCTGTCCGACCGCTACATCACGAGCCGCTTCCTCCCGGACAAGGCGATCGACCTCGTCGACGAGGCGGCGAGCCGGCTCAAGATGGAGATCGAGTCGCAGCCGACGGAACTCGACCGTCTCGAGAGGCGCATACTCCAGCAGACGATCGAGCGGCAGGCCCTGTCGAAGGAGACCGATCCGGCGTCGCTCGAGCGCCTCGCGAAGCTCGACAAGGAGCTGGCCGAGGAGGGCGCGACGCGCGACGCGATGAAGCTCCGCTGGGCCAACGAGAAGAAACGCATCGACGAGATGCGGAAGCTCAAGCAGGAGATCGAGGACTTGAAGCTCGAGGAGCAGCGGCACGAGCGCGACGGCAACCTCGCGAAGGCCGCCGAGATCAAGTACGGCAAACTCCTGGCCGCGCAGAAGAAGCTCGACGAGCTCGGCGCCGCGATGGCGAAGGACTCCGGCGACTCGCCGCTCCTCCGCGAGGAGGTCTCCGAGGAGGACATCGCGCGGGTCGTGTCGAGCTGGACGGGCATCCCGGTCTCCAAGATGCTCGCGAGCGAGATGCAGAAGCTCGTCGACCTCGAGGGCGTGCTCGGAAAGCGCGTGTGCGGGCAGGCGCGGGCGATCAAGGCCGTCGCCGACGCGATCAGGCGGAACCGCACGGGCCTCTCCGACCCGAACCGTCCGCTCGGCAGCTTCCTCTTCATCGGCCCGACGGGCGTCGGCAAGACCGAGCTCGCGAAGACGCTCGCCGAATTCCTCTTCTCCGACGAGAAGAGCATGACCCGCATCGACATGAGCGAGTACATGGAAAAGCACACGGTGTCGCGGCTCATCGGGGCGCCCCCGGGCTACGTCGGCTACGACGAGGGCGGCCAGCTCACGGAAGCCGTGCGCAGGCGGCCATATAGCGTCGTCCTCTTCGACGAGATCGAAAAGGCCCACCCCGACGTGTTCAACGTGCTCCTCCAGCTGCTCGACGACGGCCGCCTCACCGACGGCCAGGGACGCGTGGTCGACTTCAAGAACGCCGTGGTCATCATGACGAGCAACCTCGGGAGCGAGTTCATCCTCAACGCGAAGGACATGGACGAGATCCGCGGGAAGATCGACGCGCTCCTCAAGACCTCCTTCAAGCCGGAGTTCCTGAACCGCATCGACGAGGTCGTCACCTTCGACCGCCTCGGCGAAAAGGAGATCGCGTCCATCGTCGGGCTCCAGCTGGAGCTGCTCCGGAAGCGCCTCGAGGACCGCAAGATCGGGCTCGAAGTGACGGACGCGGCGAAGGCGCGCATCGCCAAGGAAGGCTTCGACCCGCACTACGGCGCGCGCCCGCTCAAGCGCGAGATCCAGGCCTCGATCCAGAACCCGCTCGCGAAGGAGATGCTCTCGGGCCGGATCCGCGACGGAGACACGGTGAAGGTGGACGTCGGCAAGGACGGGGCGCTCGCGTTCTCGGTGAAGCGGCCCAAGGCGTGACGGCGCTCGCTCGCGTGTTGACCGACACCCACGCGCACCTTTCGTACATCCGCGACCGGGTCGGACAGCGCGCGATCGATTCGATCGTCGAAGCCTATTCGGGCGGCGACGCGTTCATCCTCGACGTCGGCGTGGAGCCGGACGACTTGCCGGGCCGCCTGCGGGATTTCGGCCGCTTCGGCTTCGTGAAGTTCGCGGCGGGCGTCTGGCCTTCGCGCGACGCGCTCTCCGATCCGGCCGCCGCGCTGGCCGCGCTCGAACGGCACGCCTCCGACCCGCGCTGCGCCGCGGTCGGGGAGGGCGGCCTCGACTATCACCACATGAACGGGAGCGTCGAAGCCCAGAAACGCCTCTTCGAGGGCCAGATCGACCTTGCGAAACGGCTCGGGAAGCCGCTCCTCGTCCATTCGCGCGACGCGTTCGACGACACGCTGGCCCTCGTCGCGTCCGCGGCTTCCGCCGTACCCGTGGTCATCCACTGTTTCGGCTACGGACCGGAGGAGGCGAAGGCCTTCCTCGACGCGGGGTGTTATGTCTCGTTCGCCGGGAACCTTACCTACCCGAAGGCGCTCGGCCTGCGCGAAGCGGTGAGGCTCGTCCCGCCCGACCGCCTTCTCCTCGAAACAGACGCGCCGTACATGAATCCCGTCCCGTTCCGCGGCAAGCCCTCCACGCCGCTCGACGTCGGCCGCACCTACGCCGAAGCCGCCGCCCTCAGAGGCGACGATCCCGCAGGGCTCATCGCCGCCGTATCAGCCACCGCCCGGCGCCTGCTCGACCCCGAACCACGAAGCTGACAAACGAAGCTTGGCGATTACTCGAGCCTTGGGAAACGAAGGTCGGAAAGGCAGAGAAGAGAGCGGAGCGGCGAATGCAGGGTTCTTCATTGGTGTCATGGAAAACGAAAGGTTCACCATGATTCGCTCGCCATGCAAGACGCCGTGCTTTTCTCTTTCCTGCATTCGAGCGACAGCGTTTCAACCCGGGTGCAGCCTGGCTCAGCCAGGATGAGGGATGGAGATGGTGACCCGGGTGCCTTCGCCGGGACGCGTGTCGATGCGTATGGCGCCGCCGTGGCTTTCAACGATGTTCTTCACGATCATGAGGCCGAGGCCCGTGCCGCCGCGCGGCGAGTGGGAGAAGAACGGCTCGAAGAGGCGCGCCTTGGTCGTCTCGTCCATGCCTTCGCCCGTGTCCTCGAGCTCGAAGACGAGCCGTTCGTTGGCGCGGTAGGCGCGCATCGTGAAGGTGTCGCCGGGCGAACTGGCCTTGCGCGCGTTGTCGGCGATGTTGATGAGGACGCGCATGATCCGGTCGAAGTCGAGGATGGCGGGTTCGTCCGTGTCGCAGGCGACGTGGACTTCCACCCCGTCGCGCGCGAACGCGGGTTTCACCGTCTCGGCGACGCGCTCGAGCAGCTCGCGCGGATGGACGACGCCCATGTTGAGCCTGATGTCGCCCCGCGTGTAGTCGAGGAACTCGCCCGTGAGGCGCTCGAGCCGCTCGACTTCGCTCGACGCGTTCTTGATGTAGTGGCGGAGCTTCTCATGGTCGTCCATCGCGGTTTCCATGAGCTGGAGCTGGCCCTTGAGCGCCGACAGCGGGTTGCGGATGTCGTGGAGGATGATCGAGGAGAATTTCCCGAGCGTGGACAGGCGCTCGGTCTTCAGGCGCTCGTTCTGCGCCTTCGCGAGTTCCCCGTACGCCAGTTCGAGCTCGTCCTTGCGCTTGCGGAGCCCCTCGACGTAAAGCTCGTTCGAGCTCCGCACGAGGAAGGAGATCGACGTCATCACGGACAGGGCGATCGGAGGGTGCTCCTGCACCAGCGTGCGGAAGTCCTCGCGGTAGATCGAGACGAGGCTCGTCTCCTCGCGCGCGACGACGGTGGCGCTGCGCGGCAGTTCGTCGACCAGGGCCATCTCGCCGAAGAAGTGGCCGGGTCCGTGCACGGCGAGGAGGTCGGCCTTCGCGTCGTAGAAATTCTTCCACACCTCCACCTTGCCCGAGGTGACGATGAAGAAGCGGTCCGCCCGCGTGCCTTCGACGAAGAGGATGTCGCCCGGGGCGTACCGCTCTTCGTGGCAGAGCGACTCCACGAACTGGATCTCCCCGTCGGAGAGGTTGCGGAAAAAGTAGACCCGTCTCAAGAAATCGAAATACGCTCCCACGTTCCCTCGCAGTCGGCCGAATAATGCGAAAAGGCCCGGTTGCCCGGGCCTTTTGGGGATCAAGCGATCCTGTCTACCATCACCAGGAGTCGTCCATGTCGTCCGGGTCGCGGTTGTCCTCGGCGAAGAGGTCCGTGATCGCGCGGAGATTGTCGAAGTAGATGTAGTACGTGCCGAAGGACTCCATGAGGTCGCACTCGATCTTGAAACCGACGACCTTGAGGCCCATCTTGCTCGTGTAGTGGAAGTTGCGCTGGATGATGCCCGTGAACCCGTCCGGGTTCTGGGGCGGGATGGCGACGGACATTTCCTTCCAGCCCTGGAAGTTGAGCGTGCCCATGGTCAGCTCGAACTCGTTCTTGAAGAAATCCTGGACGATGACCTTCAGCCGGTGGTTGTTGTTGCGGCCGACGACCCACACGGAGATCGTCTTCGTGATGCCCTCGATCGGGATGGGGCGCTGCGCGAGCACGAGGATCGTGTTGAAGCCGCGGTGGTAGAAGTCGGTCCGCACGCCGAGGACGTACTGGTCGGCGATCTTCGGATCGATGCCGGAGTAGCGCTCGTCGGCGAGCGGCTTGTCCTTGAGGGCGAGCGGTCCGCCCTTGAAGAGGCGGTACTGCGTGAGACCCTCGTCCGAGGAGATGTGGGTGGACCAGAAGCCTTCCTGCTCGAACTTGTCGACGGAGACGAGCTTGAGGTTCTGCTGGGCGGTTTCGATGCCGACCTTGTTCGGGTCGGCCTGGCCGACGGAATTCTGGGCGAGGGCGAACGAAACGGAGACGGTCAGCGCGACGAGCGCGAAAAGCAGCTTTTTCATCGGTCTTCCCCCTTATTTCCCGCCCTGGGAGCCGCCCCAGTTCTTTTCAAGCGTCTCTTCGTTGACGAGTTCGTCGCCGTCGAACAGCGATTCGTAGGTGTCGGTGACCACGCGGAAATTGTCGAAGTAGAAATAGATCGCCTTCTGGTAGGCGGGCGCGTCGTACGGCACCGGCATGGCGACGCGCTCGGAGGGGCGCGTCCAGATCCGGAACTTGACGAGCTTCAGGGATTCGGTCCTGGGCAGGTACTTCTTCGACTGGTCGATGGCGGTCGACACGTTGGCGCGCATGTTCTTCCAGCCGACGTGGTCGAGTTCGCCCAGCTTCACGGTGTGGACGATGCCCTTGTAATCGCGGACGTAGGCTTCGATGTAGTAGTTGAAGTTGGCCGACCATACCCACATGTCGAGGGCGGACACGCGGCCGGGGAGCGGCAGTTCGATCGGCTCGTACTTGACGTCGTCGCCCTCGCCCGACTTCTTGCCGGGGACGATGTCGATCCAGTTGTACTCCATCCGGTCGAAGAGCATGCCGACGCCGAGGACCCTGAGGTTGTCCTTGTCCTTCGGGTTGGAGCCGTGGAGGGCGACCGGCCAGGTGTTCACGTAGGAGTGTTTCGGGAATTCCTTCGTGGAGAACTTGCTGCCGATGACGAACCAGGGCTGTTCGTCGGGATTGTCGAAGGTCTGGACGACGATCGACTCGAGATTGATCGTATACTCGTCGGCGAAGGCCTGGCCTGCCGAGAACAACGCCAAAATCGCGATCGACAGGATCATCGCGCGGGACGCATGCTGTTTCATGCCGTTACTCCTTTAACTCCTGAGGTGCGGCCACATAAAGGTCGCCTGAAAGTATATTTTTCCCCTATACCTTTGTCAAACCAAATCGGGAACCTGCTTCGCCGGCCGGCGTTCGCGCGGTTCCCGCGGCTCGTTCCCGCCTGCATACCATGATGCCGTTCAAGCATCGGCAGGAAGCGGCCGACTCTTGAGCCCGAAACGCGTCAATAGGCGTTTTTATAGAAAGACGTCGCCGAAAGTCCGCCCGGGCGCGTCCGCGGCGCGGTCCCGGCCGCCGGTTCGAGCCCGACGGGGACCGGAATCCGCCCCCGGTCTCCGCGCGCCGCGGCTTTTTCCAGGGCACGCACGGCCAGGCGCGGATCGCGGACGAGGACGTAGGTGTCGGCGGATTTCCGCTGGACGGGGGCCGGGTAATAGAAGTCGCCCGGATCCTCGAAGGCCGGCACGCGCGGAAAGCGGCGCCGGTAGCCCGGGACGAGTCCGGCCGGACAGACGAAGACCGCGGACAGGTTGTACGTTTCGAGTTCGGAAAAGACCCGTTCGAGCTGGTCCGGCTGGAACGACGCTGGCAGGGTGCGGAGGGCCAGCGATTCGGGCGGGGCGTCCCGTTCGTAGGCGTCGCGGAAGGCGGCGAGGAGGGACGACGGACGGGTCGGATGCTCGACGAAGAGGACTCCGCAGTACGAGCGGTCCGCGTGGGAGGCGTCGTAGTCGGACACCGCGCGGGCCAGCAGCGTCCCGAGCGCGCGGTACGCCCGTTCGGTCTCGAAAAAGGCGACGAGGTCGGGCGTCGCCGCGCCGGACGGCTCGAAGGAGGCCAGGGCGGCGACGAGCGTCTTGCCGTCGGACGTCCGTTCCGCCGCGGCGCGCGAGGCGAACGGAAGGAGCGCGGGCGTGGCGAGCACGTAGTCAGGGTCGACGCGCGCGAACGCCGACCGTATGGCTTCCGCCGCGCCCTCGGACGGCGCGACGACGGTCTTCGACGACGAGCCGGGCGGGGCGAATCCGGCGTACGCGCGCGCCGCGTCGGGCGACAGGGCCGCGAACGCGCGATCGACGAGGACGAGGGACCGCTTCCCGCCGCACCCGGCGAGTCCGAACGCGAGCGCCGCGAAGGCGAACGCCGCGAGGGCGGGGGCGAGCCGCCGGGTCTTGAAAACTACGCGCATCGAACCTAGACTATCCATCCGAATCCATCGATGCAAGGAGCCATGACATGACGAGCTATCGGGAACTTGGCCTGTGCAACACGGTCGATCTCTTCAAAAAGGCGGTTTCGGGCGGATACGCGCTGCCCGCCTACAACTTCAACAACATGGAACAGCTCCAGGCGATCATCCAGGCCTGCGTCGAGACGAAGAGCCCCGTGATCCTCCAGGTGTCCTCCGGCGCGCGCAAGTACGCGAACTCGACGATGCTCCGCTACATGGCCCGCGGCGCCGTCGAGTACGCGAAGGAACTCGGCTTCGCCGTTCCCGTCGTGCTGCACCTCGACCACGGCGACAGCTTCGAGCTCTGCAAGGACTGCATCGAGAACGGCTTCTCCTCGGTGATGATCGACGGATCGCACCTGCCCTACGACGAGAACGTCGCGCTCACGAAGAAGGTCGTCGACTTCGCGCACGCGCAGAAGGACTACGTCTCCGTGGAAGGCGAGCTCGGCGTGCTGGCCGGGGTCGAGGACGAGGTGTCCGCGGAGCACTCGAACTACACCCAGCCCGGCGAGGTCGAGGACTTCGTGAAGAAGACCGGCGTCGACAGCCTGGCCATCTCCATCGGCACGAGCCACGGCCGCGCCAAGTTCAAGCCGGCGCAGTGCACGCGCGACGCGAACGGCGTCCTCATCCCGCCCCCCCTGCGCTTCGACATCCTCGAGGAGATCGAGCGGCGCATCCCCGGCTTCCCCATCGTGCTCCACGGCTCGTCGAGCGTGCCGCCCGAGTACATCAGGATGGTCGAGCAGTACGGCGGCAAGCTCGAGGATTCGGTGGGCATCCCCGAGGAGCAGCTCCGGCGCGCCGCCAAGAGCGCCGTGTGCAAGATCAACATCGATTCCGACGGGCGCCTGGCGATGACCGCGGTCATCCGCAAGGTGCTCACCGAAAAGCCGGACGAGTTCGATCCGCGCAAGTACCTCGGTCCCGCGCGCGACGAGCTCAAGAAGCTCTACATGCACAAGAACGTCAACGTGCTCGGCTCCGCCGGCAAGGCGTGACGGGGAGGATTCGATGAAGCGGCTTTCGTTCGTCCTGGTCCTGGTCGCCCTCGCGGGCGTCGTATCCGCCCAGAATCTCGGTCCCAAGCCGGAATCGGGAGAGATCGGCTGGGGGCTCGCGGGCTTGCGGGTCTGGAAGGGCTTCGTGCCGTCCGGCGCCGATTTCCAGATCGGCTGGTACGGTCTCGGACTCGTCGAGGGCGCCAACACCGTCCTCTACGCGAAGGCGGGCGGCGGCTACGAAAACCGCGCCCTCGTGCGCGACGAAACCACGGGCGAGCCGGTCCTCTACGAAGACGGCGAGTTTTTCGACTCGCCCAACTTCCAGTGGGACGCCGGACTGGTCCAGGGCGTGCTCGGGCGGGACGACGGGGCCAACCTGCTCGAAATCTTCATATATTACCGCGGCCGGTACGACATCAACCGGAACGACCTGCCCGAAGACGTGTTCCCGGACGTACGGACCCTCTTCGGCACGTCCTTCATCGCGGGGATCGGCTACGACTCGACGTCGCGGAACGACCACGCCGTCAAGTCGGGGGCCCTCGCTGAAGCCTCGCTCGAATGGGGACCGGGAGCGCTCAACGCGGGCAAGGCCGATTTCCTGCGGGCGAACGCGAAGGGCGCCGGTTTCCTGCCGCTCTTCGATCTCGATCCGGACGCCGAAAAGAACCTGTTCGCGGGCTACCTGGCCGCCTTCGCCTCCGTCGACTACGCGCTCGGGGACTCCGTGCCGATCTACGTGAACCAGTCCTTCGGGGGACGCGACATCCGCGGCAGCCTGGGCGACTGCGTGCGCGGGTACCGCTGGACCACCTACGATACCGAATTGAAGCTCGTCGGGAACCTCGAAGCGCGCTTCGTCGGGCCGGCACTCGTCCGCGCCGATCTCCTGCCGACGTTCTACGTCTTCGCGGACGCCGGGTATTTCTCGGGTTACGCCGACGCCACGGCGGCCGCCGACGAGTCGGGTCCCCTGGCGTCCGTCGGCGCCGGCCTCGCGATCGACTTCCTCAAGGTGGCCCAGGTCGGCGCCTTCGCCGCGTGGCGCCTCGTCGAGGACGACTTCGATCCCGACGCCCGCTTCAACTGGGGCATCAAGCTCTTCCTGCACTTTTAGTCACGAAGATATGCAGGAAGAAGATTTACCACGAAGGGCGCGAAGTGTAGCCACGAAGGGCACGAAGAAGCCATGAGGATATGGTTTCGGAGTCGGCATGAGGGCGTTTATCGAATCGGCGAAGGGATCGTGCAAGCGGTCACGGTATGACGAACGGACGCTTGAGCTCAAGTCGGAGTTCGAGATCAACGGGCGGTATCCGTTCGCATACGGTTTCCTTCCGGCGACGAATGGCGCGGGCGGCGACTGCGTCGACTGTTACGTGATCTCGGACGATGACCTGGAATCGGGCGCGACCGTCGACTGCGAGCCTGAGTTCGCGCTCGAAGTGTTCGAAGGCGAGGAAACCGATCACAAGATCGTGATGGTCCACGGCGGTCGCGTCGCCGTGGACGTCGAAGCGACCGCGAACGTCATCAAGGCGTTCATCCTGGGCGTGTTCGAACGCTTCCCTGACGTGAAGATCACCTTCGGCCGCGTCCTTTCGAAGCCGGAAACAATCGCTTTCCTCGCGTCGCGGACGAAAGCCTGACCCGGGTCGTCAGCGGAGTCTGTCCACTTCCGCGCGGGCCAACTCGTCGCAGCGCTCGTTGTGCTCGACGCCGGCGTGGCCTTCCACCCAGGTGAAGACGGCGCCGGTCTTCGCCGCGAGCGCGTCGAGTTCGGTCCACAGTTCCTGGTTCTTCACGGGCTGCTTCGACGCGGTCCGCCAGCCGTTGCGCTTCCAATTCTTGATCCACGTCTCGATGCCGTTCTTCACGTACTGCGAGTCGGTGCGTATCTCCACTGGTTTCCCGAGCGAGTCCGCGTATTCGAGCGCGCGGGTCACGGCCACGAGTTCCATGCGGTTGTTCGTGGTCAGCTTCTCCCCGCCCGACGCTTCCCTGCCGCCCGGACCGGGCGCCACGAAAGCCCAGCCCCCGGGGCCGGGGTTGCCGGAGCACGCTCCGTCGGTGTAGATGACGATCCTGTCCATGCTGGCGATCCTTTTCCGAGTCGACTATTTTCCGGCGAAGACGGTGCTCAGCCAGGGAATGTAGGTGATCGCGAAGACGACGGCCACCTGGATGAAAAAGTACGGCATGACGCTTTTCCAGACGTAGCCGAGCGGTTTCTTGAACGCGTAGCTGCCGAGGAAGAGGTTCATGCCCACGGGAGGCGTGAGGAAGCCGACCGTGAGGTTGGCCACGAAGATGACGCCGAAGTGGATGGGGTGGATGCCGAAGGCTTCCGACATGGGGACGAGGATGGGCACGAGGACGAGCACCGCCGCGAACACGTCCATGAGGCAACCCGCGACGAAGAGGACGGCGTTCACGAGGAGGAGGAACACGACGCGGGTTTGCACGCGTTCGACGACGAAGGCCGTGAGCACGCCAGGCACGCCGGAATCGACGATGTAACACGACAGGCCGCGGGCCGCGGACAGGAGGACGAGCGTCCCGCCGATGACGAGCGCGGCGTCGAGGCCGGCCTTGAACGCGTCGCGCGGCTTCATGTCCCCGCGGACGATGCCGAGCAGCGCGACGTAGGCCGCCGTCAGCGAGCCGGTCGTGAGGATCGACGTGGTGCCGGTGAAGAAGAGGACGGACACGAGGAAGGGCACCGACAGTTCCGGCAGCGCCGCGAGGAAGGCGGGGCCGAGGGGTTCGGACGGCGCGCCTTCGGGTTCCTTCGCGCGGAACGAGAACGCGGCGTAGAGCGCCGTGCTCGCGCAGAGGAGGAAGCCCGGCAGGACGCCGCCGCGGAAGAGCGCGATGATGTCGAAGGGGCGTTCGGGGCCGTACGCGAACTGCGCGGTGACGCCGTAGAGGATGAGCGCGAGCGAGGGCGGAAAGAGGAGGCCGAGCGCTCCCGAGGACGTAAGGAGGCCGTGAGCCCGCTTTTCGGTAAGTTGACCCGAGCCGACCAGCGCCTGCGCCAGCACGGGACCGAGCGCGAGGATCGCCACGCCGCTCGAACCGGTGAAGGTCGAGAAGAAGACGCAGACGACGACCGCCGCGATCGCCGATCCGCCGGGCAGTTTCCCGAAGGCGGCCTTGAAGAGCCGGACGAGGCGCTCTCCCGATCTGGACGCGGCCATAATGAAGCCGGCCATCGTGAAGAGGGGAACCGCCGCGATCTGCGGACTCTGGAGCATCGAGTAGAATTCCGTGACGGCGAGTTCGATGACGGATCCGCCGTACAGGAAAAAGGCGGCCGCGATGCCGCCGAGCACCGCGTAAAGCGGCAGGCCGAAGAACGCCAGCACGAGGAATAGGGCGAAGCAGGGCCACGCCGCGAGCCTGCCGACCGCGAACGCGAGCTCGGTCAACGCGAACAGGTCCAGGCGCGGGAGCGCGAGGGTCGCGATGTTCGCGACGGAACCGCCTGCGAGGACGGTACCGGCCAGGACAGCGGCGACGGTGGCGATCGCCTTCGCCGGAACGCGCAGCTTCGCGCGCGCGACGTCTGCGACGAGCATGCCGAGGAACCCGACCGGAATGGCGAGCGCGAAGACGCGGACGGGCAGGAACCACGCCCGTTCGGAATCGTCGAAACCGAGGAACGCGAACGACAGCGAAGTCCAGAAGTACACGCTCTGGACCATCACCGTAAGCGCGTGGACGACCGCTTCGACGATCCGCATGACGATGCCATCATCGGCGGGACGCACGATGGCGAGGTGCTTGCCCGCGCGCGACGTGGCCACCGCGCCCGCGAAGACGAGCACGATGGTCATGTGCTGGGCGAAGGAATCCGCGGCGACGAGGGCCTTGCCGAAGACGCGCGACGAGACGAAGCTCGCGATGGGGAGAAACACGAGGCTCGCCGCGGCGACGATGACGGCTCCCGCCGCGAGCCGATCGGCGAGACGGCTCGGTCTTGACGCGCGCGGCGTCGCGGCATTCGTTCCGCTGCGTTTCATTTCGCAATCACCTTATTTTCGCATGCCTCGGCATGAACATCGCTCATGGTGTCTCGTTTCATTCGACACGACCTTATTTTCGCATGCCGGCGACGGCTTCGTCGATGAGGGCGAGGATCTCCTTCGAAAAGAGGTCCTTGATGAGCCGGTTGCGGTTCGTCACGAAGGTGACGTTCCACTCCTTGCGGTCGGCTTCGCTCACGGGGACGTAGACGAGTCCGTCGCGCTTCATCGTCTCGATGGCGGCGGTCTCGTCCCTTTCGAGCGTGGCTCCGAGCTCCGCGGTCATGCGGTCGGCGGCGGCGAGGAGGCCGGTCTTGAGGTTCGCGGGCACGCGGTTCCATTTCGCGGTGGAGGCGACGATGGCGCCGATGAACGGCGCGACGCGCATGCCCGTCATGTAGGTCTTGGTGTTCCTGAGGAACGACCATTGCGTAGCGAGGAGGAGCGGGCTCACGAAGAACGCGTCGATGCTGCCCTGCATGAACTGCGTGACGGTTTCCGCGGACGGTATGGGTACGGCGACGCACCCGGCGGCGTTGAGCATCTTGGCCATCTTCGCGTCGTCCGCCGCCACGGCGACGCGGATGCCGACGATGTCGGCCGGTTTCGCCACGGGTTTCCGCGTGACGAAGTACACCCAACCGCCCTTCGACCACGTGATTATCGTATAACCTCTGGCTTCCATCTCCGAGCGGAGCTTGGCGTCCAGCTTGTCCATGGTGACCGTGAGTTCGGAATCCGTCTGGACGATGGAGGGCAGGCTCAGGACGAGGATGTCGTCGTAGAAGCGCGCGAGCCCCTGCGTGGTGAACACGCCGAGGTCGAGCCCGCCGACCTTCATCTTTTTCTGGATGGCGATCTCGTCGCCGACGGTGCCGTAGAAGTTGCGGAGCGTGACCGTTCCGCCCGAGAGTTTCGTCCAGTCGGCGACGAGCCTGCGGAGACCGGCGCCCCACGGGCTGTTTTCGGGGGCGATGGTGCCGAGCTTGAGGGTCTGCGCCGGCGCGGCGCCGGCCAGGACGGCCAGCGCGAGCGCGGCCAGGATGCGGGATCGTTTCATGATTCCTCCATGATGATAGCCGGCGCGGAACGGGCCGGTCATTCCGCGGATTCTGCGTCCGGATCCAGAAAGTACCGGTCGATGTCCCGGAGCAGGCGCTCGGCCCTGCGGCGGGCCAGCACGTTGAGGAGCCGCTGGTCGGGTCGCGCGTTCGGATCCACCGCGAGCGCCAGCGCGAGGGCTGCCTTGTAGCCCGCGGGATCGCCGTTCGGGACGCAGTAGCCGATCGCCCACGCGACGTGCACGGACGCCCTCGAGCCGTCGGATGCCGCGAGCGCGGCGTCGCGGAGGGCGGTTGCCTTGGCCTCGCGGCCGGCGTCGGGCAGGGCGAGCGCCGCCGACATGAGGAGCTCCTCGGCGGCCCCGAGGTTCCAGCCCGGTTCGACGGCGCGGACGCGTTCGAGGCAGGCGAGGGCGGCGCCCAGGAGCTTCGAGGTGCCCGCGTCGAAGGGATCGACGGAAAAGGCGCCGAGGATCGCGGCGCCGGAATAGTAGAGGAGGTCGAGATCGCGCTTGCCCGTCGTTTCGAGCGCCTTGACGTCGCCCCGCGCGACTCCGTCGAAGAATCCGGGCGTCCGTCGTTCGAGCGGTCCGGACGCCCGTTCGAACGCGCGGCGGTACATGGCTTTCGCGCGCGCGGTGAGGGCCTCGCGTTCCTCGAACGCCTCGTCGGGCAGCGCGACGGCGCGGTCGGCGATGAAGGAGCTGGCGTAGAGCAGTTCGAGCGAGGCGGCCGCCCCGGCGTACCCGGGATCGGCTGGCCAGGTGTCCGAGAGGACTTCGGCCGTCTTGATGAGGGTGGGCAGCGCGGACTCGACGAGCTCCGGATCGTCGTCGCCCAGGATGGACGCGGCGGTGTTGTCGCCCAGGCGGAAGGCGGCGCACGACGAGACGAGCGCCGCGGCGGCGCAGAGGGATGCCGTCCTCGCGAGCATGCTGAATTTCACGTCGTCCATAGTAGCGATCGCGAAAGCCCTCGTCAATTCTCGCGGTCCGCCGCCGCGCGAAGGGGATTTTCCGACTTGTGCGACGGAAGGGTTCGCGGATACGATGATTCCATGATCGCAGAATTCCGCTCGCTCGGTCCGCGCCTGAAACGGCACGCGCCCGCCTATGTCGCCGGCATCCTCTGTCTCGTCGCGGTGGACGCGGCGCAGATCCTCATCCCCCAGTTCGTGAAGCGCGTCGTCGACGCGCTGTCGTCCGGCGGCGGCCGCGAGGTCGCGCTGTGGTCGGGGATCGCCATCGTCGGCGTCGCGGCGGTCGTGGGCGCCGGCCGGTTCCTGTGGCGCTATTTCATCTTCGGGGCCTCTCGCCGCATCGAAACCGCCATGCGCGACGATCTCTTCGAGAAGATCATGCGCCTGCCGCCTTCCTTCTTCCAGCGCAACAAGACGGGCGACCTCATGGCCCGCGCGACCAACGACCTCCAGGCCATCCGCCAGGCGACGGGCATGGGACTCGTGGCGTTCGTCGACGGCGTGTTCATGTCCGGAGCCATCCTCGTCGTGATGATCTCGGGCAATCCGCGCGTCGCCCTGTACACGATCCTGCCCCTGCCCGTGGTCACGGCGCTCATCGTCGTGTTCGGAAAGCTCGTGGGCACCGGCTTCAAGGTCGCGCAGGAGCGCTACTCGCGCCTGAGCGAGATCGTGCAGGAGACCCTGCAGGGCATCCGGGTCGTGAAGTCCTTCGTCAAGGAAGGGCACTTCGCGGACAAGTTCTCCGACGCGAACGACGGCTATTCGGACGCGTCGATGCACCTCGTGCGCGTCTTCGGGTTCTTCTTTCCCTTCATCGGGTTCCTCGCGGGGATCACGAACCTCATCCTCCTCGGCGCGGGCGGAGGCGCGGTCGTCGAGAACCGCATGACCCCGGGCGACATCGTCGCGGCGCTCGCCTACCTCGAAATGCTCGTGTGGCCCATGCTCGGCGCCGGATTCACGGTCAACATGCTGCAGCGCGGCGCCGCGTCGCTCAAGCGCGTCAACGAGATCATGGACGAGCCGACGGAAGCCTACGCGTCGGGAGCCGCGGCCGCGAACCCGTCCGCGACCGGCGCGTCCCGCGACCTGGAGACGCGGAATCTCGCCTTCGGCTACGCGGACGGCGGGTCCGTCCTCGCGGGCGTCGACATCGCCGTGCCCGCGGGCACGACGCTCGGCGTGCTCGGGCGCGTAGGCTCCGGGAAGTCGACGCTCCTCAAGGCGCTGGCGCGCATCGTCGAGCCGCCGCCCGGCGCGGTCTTCCTCGGGGGACGCGACGTCCTCGACCTGCCGCTCGAGGAGCTCCGCTCGAGCTTCGGCTTCGTCCCGCAGGACACCTTCCTCTTCTCCGACACGGTGCGCGCCAACGTGCTCTTCGGCCGCCCCGACGCCGGCCAGGGACGCTTCGAGGAGGCCGTGTCGATCGCGGCGCTCGGCCGCGACGTGGCCGGCTTCAAGGACGGCTGGGACACGGTGGTCGGCGAAAAGGGGCTCACCCTCTCGGGAGGGCAGAAGCAGCGCATCGCCATCGCGCGGGCGCTCGTGCTCGATCCGGAGATCCTCGTGCTCGACGACGCGCTGTCCGCGGTGGACGCGGAGACCGAGGAGGCCATCCTCGAGGCGATCGTCGCGAAGCGGAAGGGCCGGACGAACGTCATCGTGTCGAACCGCGTGTCGACGCTCCGCGTCGCGGACTCCGTGGTCGTGCTCGACGGCGGCAGGGTGGCGGAGAAGGGCACCCACGACGAACTCCGGGAGGGTTCGGGATTCTACGCGGAGATCGCGCGCCTCCAGGCGCTGTCCGCGGCGGGAGCGTGAGATGGCCGACTATTTCGAGACCGACGAGGTCACCAAGGGATACGACCACACGCTGGCCGCCCGCATCATGGGCTACGCGTGGAAGTACCGAGGGCTCATGGCCGCGACCTTCCTGTTCCTCGCGCTGGCCACCGCGGGCGAGCTGTACGCGCCGGTCCTCGTGCGCGACACGATGGACAACGCGGTCATGCCGACGTACGCGTCGGTGGGCGAGGTCGATTCCGCCGTCGCCGCGCGGCTCGGCATCGACGGCGAGACGCCGCGCGCGGGCGGCCGCGCCTACGTGCCGCGGGGACGCGTCGACCGGCTGGATCCCGCCGAACGCGCGGAGCTCGTCGCGCGCGGTCTCGTCGACCAGGGCGGCTACTACGTCTTCCCGCTGGATACGCCCGCGGCCCGCGAGGTCGCCGGGCGCGTGAGGGCCGCGCGCGGCCCGGACGACGCCTGGGCCGCGATCGGCGCCGCGACGCTCGGCTCGCTCTCCGCGGCGGACGCCCGCGCGATCCGCGCGCGCGACCTCCGGACGATCGGCGTCAACGTCGCCGTCTTCTTCGGCGCGCTCGCGCTCGTGCTCGTGGCCACCTTCTTCCAGACCCTGCTTTCGAGCCTCGTGGGACAGCTCGTCATGAAGGACCTCCGGCTGGAGCTGTTCCGCCACGTCGCCCGGCAGTCGCTTTCGAGCCTGTCGCGCCAGCCCGTGGGCCGGCTCGTCACGCGCCTCACGAGCGACGTGGAGACGATCAACGAGTTCTTCACGAACGTCGTCGTGTCCTTCGCGAAGGACCTGGCCGTCATGATCGGCGTCCTCGTCGTTCTCGTATCGCTCGACGTCAAGCTCGGGATCGCGGTGCTAGCCACCCTGCCGCCCGTCCTCTTCGTGACGCTGCTGGCGCGGACGCGGGCCCGCGACGCCTTCCGCAGGCAGCGGACCTGGCTTTCGAAGGTGAACTCGTACATCGCGGAGCACGTCGCCGGCGTCGCGGTCGTGAAGCTCTTCGCGGCGGAGAGGCGCTGTTCGGAAACCTTCCGCGCCCACGACCGCGAGCTCATGAAGGCCAACCTCGGCGAGATGCAGGTGTTCGCCACCTTCCGCCCGCTCGTCGACTTCTTCTCCTCCGTGTCGCTCGCGGTGATCCTCTGGTTCGGCTCGATCCTCTTCGCGGACGGGGCGCTGTCGCTCGGCACGCTCATCGCCTTCGTGAACCTGATCCGCATGTTCTATTCGCCGGTCCAGGACATCTCCGAAAAGTACACCCTGCTCCAGAGCGCGATGGCGGGCAGCGAGCGCGTCTTCAAGGTGCTCGACGACAGCGACGAGATTCCCGACGCCCCCTCGCGCCCCCTGCCGTCTCCCGTCCGCGGCGCCATCGAGTTCGACCGCGTGTGGTTCGCGTACAAAGAGGACGAATGGATATTGCGCGACGTCAGCTTCGCGGTGGCCCCGGGAGAGATGGTGGCCATCGTCGGTTACACCGGCGCGGGCAAGACGACGATCGCCAACCTGATCGCGCGCATGTGGGACGTGAACCGCGGCGAGATCCGGCTGGACGGGGTGCCCGTGCGCGACCTGCCCCTCGGCGAGCTTCGCCGCTCGGTCCGCCCGGTCCTGCAGGACGTCTTCCTCTTTTCCGGCGACGTCGGCGAGAACATCCGCCTCGGTTCCGGCATCGACGACGAGGCCGTGCGCCGCGCCGCGCGCGCGGTGGGCGCCGACTCGTTCATCGAAAGCCTGCCGGGCGGCTACGCGGCCGATCTCGCGGAGGGCGCCGCGAACATCTCCACCGGCCAACGCCAGCTCCTGTCGTTCGCTCGCGTCGTGGCGCACGACCCGGCCGTCATCGTCCTCGACGAGGCCACGAGCTCGGTGGACACCGAGACGGAAAAGCTCGTGCAGAAGGGGCTCGCGGAGATGTTGAAAGGCCGGACCAGCATCGTGATCGCGCACCGCCTCTCCACGATCCGGCACGCGGACCGCATCCTCGTCCTCTCCGGCGGGCGCATCGTCGAACAGGGGCGGCACGACGAGCTCATGGCGGCGGGCGGCGCCTACCAGAAGCTCTACACCATCCAGTACGAAAAGGCGGCGATGGCCGCCGGCAAGACGGGAGGCGAAGCCGGATGGAACTGACGATAGCCGCGATCGCGGAGCCGCGCGCGCTCGAGGAACTGGAACGGGGTTTCGCCGAGATCCTGCCCGAGCCCCGTTCGTTCAGGGGGTTCGTGGACCTCTCGTCCGCGCTCGACGCGTTGCGCGATTTGAAGCCCTCAATCGTCGTCGTGGGCGAGTCGTTCCGCGGCCGCGACGCGATGGATCCGGTCGACCACCTGCGCGTCGTCTGCCCGGACTGCGCCGTGGTCCTCGCGGTGGACCGCGGCGGCCTCACGACCGACGTCGAGCTCATGAAATCTGGCGCCTTCGGGTACCTGCAGTTCCCGCTCCGGGCCGACAAGGTCCGCGCCCTCGTCGAGGACGTCGCTGAGCGGCGGGCCGCGACCGCCGATACCGGCGAGGTCGTGCGCGCGATGGCCGGACGGTCGCAGCACATCGTGTCGCACAGCCCGGAGATGGAAAAGGTGCTGTCGCTCGCGGCGAGGGCGGCCGCGAGCGGTGCGACCGTGCTCATCAAGGGCGAGAGCGGCACGGGCAAGGAGCTCGTCGCGCGGGCCATCCACCTTTTGAGCCCGCGCCGCCACAAGCCCTTCGTCATCGTGAACATCGCGGCGCTCAGCGAGAACCTCATCGAGAGCGAGCTCTTCGGCCACGTCAAGGGCGCGTTCACCGGGGCGATGAGCGACCGGCCCGGCCGCTTCGAGCTGGCCGACGGCGGCACTCTCTTCATCGACGAGGTCGGCGAAGTGCCCGAGGGCATCCAGGTGAAGCTCCTCCGCGTGCTCCAGTTCGGCACCTACGAGCGCGTGGGCGACAACGTGACGCGCAACGCGGACGTGCGCATCATCGCCGCGACGAACCGCCGCCTCGACGAGGCGGTGGCGGCCGGCAAGTTCCGGGCCGACCTCTATTACCGGATCAACGTGGTGCCCGTGGCCGTGCCGCCCCTCCGCTCGCGCAAGGCGGACATCCCCTTCCTCATCGAGCATTTCCTCAAGAAGTACGCGGACCGCAACGGCAAGGTCGTGCGCGGCATCACCGCGGAGGCCGTCGGGCGGATCATGAAGTACGCCTTCCCGGGCAACGTCCGCGAACTCGAGAATTTCATCGAGCGCGGCGTGGTGCTGGCGCGCGGGGAGCTTCTCTCCGAGACCGAGGTCTTTCCGCCCGATTTCGAGGGACCCTGCGCCGAACCCGCGACGCCGATCGGCGGAGAGCCCTCCGGAGAGGGCGCCTGGTACGCGCCGCCCGAGGACGCGACCTACGAGGAAGCCATGCGCGGTTTCGAGCGCGTGCTCGTCGAGAAGGCGCTCGAGCGCGAGTCGGGCAACGTCAGCTCGACCGCCCGGCGCCTCGGGATGGGGGAGCGGCGGCTCCGTTACCGGTTGCACCTGCTCGGCCTCGACGGAAGGCGCGCCGACGACGATTCCGACGCCGAGAGCGTCGATCCCGACTGGGAAGGCTGAACCCGCCGTCGCGCCGGGGCCATCCGTCTCGCGCACGAGGAGTCCGCCGAACCGCGATGCTCGGAGCCGTCCGGCTCCTAGTCCGACAGGCTCATGGGCACGGTGAAGCTGAAGATCGAACCCGCGCCGGGCGAACTTTCCGCCCACAGGCGGCCGCCATGGAGTTCCACGAGCCGTTGACTGATCGGCAGACCGAGCCCCGTGCCGCCGTAACGCCGGTCGGGGCTCGCGTCGATCTGCACGAAATCGACGAAGGCGCGGCGCAGGTCCTGCGGCGCCATGCCGATGCCCGTGTCCGCGACCTCGACGAGCACTTCGTCTCCGAGCGCCTGCGCGCGCACCGTGACGTGTCCGCGCTCGGTGAATTTGACGGCGTTCGACACCAGGTTCATGAGCACTTGCCTGATCCGCACGGGGTCGGCGGAGATCGGCGGCAGTCCCGCGGGAACGAAGTTCCGGAGCTCGATGGGGCGATCCGCCACGAGTCCCGACACGGTTTCCATCACGCCTTCGACGAGCGCGGCGAGATCCACGGCCTCGACCGCGAGCTCCAGGCGGCCGGCCTCGATCTTGGAGAGGTCGAGCACGTCGTTGATGAGGCCGAGGAGGTGATGCCCCGATTCCTCGATGCGTCCGAGCAGGTCCTTCTGTTCCGCGTTGAGCCGGTCCGCGGCCTCCTGGAGCAGCAGGTAGGAAAAGTTGATGATGGAGTTCAGCGGCGTCCTGAGCTCGTGCGAGGTGTTCGAGAGGAAGCGCGATTTCGCCAGGTTCGCCTCCTCCGCCTCGGCCCGCGCCGCCTGGACCTGGCCGAAGAGGCGCGCGTTGCGGATGGCCACCGCGGCGGCGCGCGTGACGCCCTCGAGGAACGAAAGCTCGGCCGGGGTGAATGACGGTTCGTCGTCGTTCCGCCACACCGCCATCACCCCGATGACCTTTCCCAGGTCCACGATCGGCGCGGCCATCAGCTTTTCGCCTTGGATCTCCGTGGCGGTGCCCGGGATGTTCACGGCTTCCGGCGCGAGCGCCATGTCGTTTACGATGCGCGCTTCGCCGGCCTGTACGATCCCGCCGAGTATGCCCGTTCCCGGCTCGAAGGTGTCTCCTTCGATCAATTCCCGGGACGGCCCGTCGACCACCACCGCGCGCATGGTCGTCCCGCCCTCGGGCGCGAGGTACACCGCCGCTATGTCGTTCGTGAGCATCTTGCGCGCGCTCTCGATGATCCGCGCGAGCACGACGTCCATGTCGAGCGTGCTCGTGATCTCCCGCTCGAATTCCCCGAGCGCCGCCGTCTCGTCGGCCCGCCGCCTCGCCTCGTCGAAGAGTCGCGCGTTCTGGAGGGCGATGGAGAGCTGGGCGCCGATCGACGCGAAGAAGTCGAGATCCTCGTAATCGAACGCGTTTTCCTCGTCGTAATCCTGCACGGCCATGACGCCGAGCACCGTGTCGCCCATCATGAGGGGCACGCCCATCCAGGACAGCGGCACGCTGCCGTGCCCGTCGACGCGCTCGCGCTCGAACAGGTCGAGCATCGCCTGGCGGGTTCGCACGAGCACCGATTTTTTCGTGGCGATGATGTGCCCGGTCAGTCCCGTGCCCAGGCTGGCGACGTATGGCGGCGCGCGCAGGACGCGCCGGACGTGGATGGGCATGGTCCAGATGCCGCGCTCGGAATCGATCGTGGCCACGTAGAAAAAGCTGGCGCCGAAGACCGCGTTGACTTGCCGGTAGACGCCTTCCAGCAGCGCGTCCAGCTCGAGATCGGCCGAGATGGCGCGGCTGATCTCGAGGAGGCTGACGCTCCGCGCGACCCGTTTCCGCGCGGCCTCGAGCAGGCGCGAATTCTGCATCGCCATGGCCAGCATCGTGCCGATCGTGGAGAAGAGCCCCAGGTCCGCGGTGTCGTAGACCGCCTCGCGTTCGTAGTCCTGGATCACCATCGCGCCCTCGATCGAATCGCCCGCGATCAGGGGCACGCCCATCCAGGAGCGCGCCTTGGCCCCGAGCGACGAGACGCCGACGCGCGCCAGGTACTCATCCTTCTCGGCGACCGACCGGAAGAGAAGGTGCGTGCGGGTGGCGATGACGTGGCCGGTGATGCCCCTGTCCATGGGGCGGCTCGTCGCCGGCCGGCGGATGCCGCCTTCGAAGTGGTAGCTGGTTTCCCATCGGTCGTCGGTCGCGGTGTACGTGGCGATGAAGAAATTGGAGGCGTCGAACAGGCGGGACACTTCGCCGTGCACGCGTTCGAAGAGCTCGTCCATGCCGGCCTGCGACGAGAGCGTGCGGCCGACTTCCACGAGAATGGACAGGAGCTTCGCGCGCTTGGCGGTCTCGGCGGCTTCGCGGGCTTCATCGTAACGCTGGTCGACCATCGCCATCCCCGGAGCCGCCGCCTTCGGAGGGGCGACCCGACTGGAGACAGTATAGGCGAGAGCGGGACCCGGCGCAAATCCGCGCGTGGGTCCCCGCGGTTCGGCGCGCGCTATCGGGGGGGCGGCGCGCGCTATCGGGAGGCGGCGCGCGTACTTTCGCGGTTCGGCGCGCGGGGGCGGCGCGCGGGGTCGCGTTACCTGCCGACGATCTCGAGGCCGGAATAGCGCGTGTAGAACCTGAGCTGCCTGCCGGTCTCGAAGCGGACGACGACGAGCGGTCCCGATTCGGTCGGCTTCACCTGCGCGACGTAGCCGGGTCCGTAGTCGTCGTGGTACACGGACAGGCCGGGCCGCCAGGGACTGTCGATCGCCTGACGGCTCGGGAGTTTCCCTCCGACGGCCTCCACCGCGCCCGGGGGGATCTCGGACAGGAAGCGCGAGGGCGACGAGTCCATGATCCGTCCGCGGAAGAGTCGGCGCCGGCACCAGGTCAGGTGGAGCTCGTCCTTCGCGCGCGTGCAGGCGACGTAGAACAGGCGTCGTTCCTCCTCGAGGTCGTCTCCCGCCTCGCCGTCGCGCGGAAAGATGCCCTTTTCGAGTCCCGTCGCGACCACGACCGGGAACTCGAGGCCTTTCGTGTTGTGCATGGTGATGAGCGTGACCGCGTCCGAGTCCGTTTCCCCCGCCACCGACGCGCGGTCCAGTTCCACCGCCTCGAGGAACTCCGCGAGCCCGGCTCGCGACAACTCGTAATCGCTCGCGGCGTTGAGGAGCTCGTCGAGGTTCGCGCCGCGCTGCTTGCCCTGCACGTCGTCGCCCGTCTCGTGGTACTCGCGGAGCCCCGATTCCTCCACGGCCTTTTCGGTCAGGGCGGCGAGGGAGCGCGCCGGATCGGCGGGCGCGCGGCGAAGGCCGTCTTCCCGGCGTTCGACGGCGATGGCGTCGTCGGTTTTCGGGCCGAGCAGGGCGCGGAGCCGCTCCACGAGCTCGACGAAGGAGCCGAGGCCCGAGCGCGCCTTGGCGGTCTTGAGCCGCTTGGACGCGCGGCGCGCGGCTTCGACGAGGTCCCCCGGATCGGCGACGCCGGGCAGCTCGTCCGCGGGCGCCCCGTCCGAAAAGGCTTCCCCGACGATGGCGTCGACGCTCACCGCGCCGATGCCGCGCGCGGGCTTGTTCACGACGCGCCGGAACGCCACTTCGTCGCGGCCGTTCGCCACGAGCGCGAGCACGGCGAGCGCGTCCTTGATCTCCTCGCGCTCGTAAAAGCGCACCGAGCCGACGATGCGGTACGGGAACTTGATCTTCGCGAAGAGCCGCTCGAACGCGAGGGACTGGGCGTTCGTCCGGTAGAGGATCGCGACGTCCGAGTACGAGCCGCCCGCCTTCCGCACGCGGTCGACGACGCGGGCCGCGTACTCCGCCTCCTCGTCGTGGTCGGCGAGCGTCGCGAGCACGGGCTTCCGGCCGCCCTTCCGGTCCGCGACGAGCGTCTTCCCGAGGCGGCCCTCGTTGAGGTCGACCACCGCGCCGGCCACGTCGAGGATGCTCTGGTAGGAACGGTAGTTGCGCTCGAGGCGGATCACGTCGATGCCGTCGAAGGTGTCCGGGAAGGTGAGGATGTTCCGCACCTCCGCGCCGCGGAAGCGGTAGATGGACTGGTCGTCGTCGCCCACGACGCAGACGTACGCGCCTTCGCCCGCGAGCGACTTGAGGAGCTCGAACTGCGCGACGTTCGAATCCTGGTACTCGTCGACGAGGATGACCCGGAAGCGCTGGTGGAAGCGCGACCGGATCGCCTCGTGCTCCGAGAGCACCCGGCCCGGGAGCAGGATGAGGTCGCCGAAGTCCACGTTGCCCGTCTTGCGGAGCCGCTCCTCGTAGTCGCGGTAGAGCGAGCGGAAGTTGCCCTCCGACGTGATGTCCGAAAGCCGGGGCGAGTCCGGCGCGAGCGCGTAGTCCTTGGCCCGCGCGATGCGCGAGGCGACGCGGGCGCACTCGTTGCGGTTGCGGTCGGGCAGGATGGAATGGACGAGCGTCGTCGAGTCGTCGTCGTCGTAGATCGTGAAGTCTGAGTCGAGTCCCGCGGCCTTCGCGTTGCGGCGGAGGAACCACGCGCCGAAGGAGTGGAAGGTGCGGATGGTGGTGCGCGCGCACTCGGGCTCGATGGCGCAGGCGCGGTCGCGCATCTCGCGGGCGGCCTTGTTCGTGAAGGTGACGGCCAGGATGGACTCGGGCTCGAAGCCGCGCTCGCGGATCAGCCACGCGATCTTCGTCGTGATGACGCGGGTCTTCCCCGAGCCGGCGCCCGCGAGGATGAGGAGTCCCTTCCCCTCGTGCCTCACCGCCCGCAGCTGTTCCGGATTCAACGCCTCGAGGTACCCGTCATCGCCCATGCCGCCCATCATCGCCGCCGACCCGTTCCCGTGTCAACGATCGGACATTAAGATTTACCACGAAGGTCACGAAGATGTTGCCACGAAGGACACGAAGGGAAGAGTACCAGGATCGAAAAACATATTGTTTTTGCCTCGCGCTTTTATCGAATTGTTCAAAACACACTACTGGCTGTAAAAGTGCTGTTCGAAACCACTGTTTCCATGCTTTTTCCCTCTCTCCTCTTCCTTCGTTACCTTCGCTTTCTTCGTGTACTTCGTGGTACGACCTTCGTGCCCTTCGTGGTAATGTTTCGGCGCTTGGTCAGCAGCTTACAGAACGCCGGTGATCTGCGCCAGCACGAGGGTGATGTCGTCGTCGAAGGAAGGATCCTTCATGTACTGGATGAGTTCGGCGAGGAGGGTGTCGGCGGTCTCGTCGAGCGAAAGGCCGGGACGGGAGCCGACGACGCGCTTGACGCCGCCGATGCCGAACATCTCGTCGGCCGCGTCGCGCGACTCGACGATGCCGTCCGTGTAGAAGCAGAGGAGGTCGCCGGGCTCGAGGGCGGCTTCGGCCTCGCGGAAGACATGGTCGTCGATCATGCCGATGATGGGGTCGGTGGGCCCGAGCTCGATCGCGCGCCCGTCGGCGCGGAAGAGCAGCTGGGGCGGGTGCCCCGCGTTCGAATAGCGCATCGTCATCGCCTTGAAATCGAAGACGGCGTAGAACGCGGTGATGAAGTGGTCGGTCTCGATGATCTTCGAGAACTCCCGGTTGAGCTCGCCCATCAACGCGGCGGGATCGGGATTCTTCTGGTGCAGGTAGTCGAAGGAGCTCCGCACCATCGCGGTGATGAAGGCCGGCGCGACGCCGTGCCCCGACACGTCGGAGAGGAGGAAGCCGATCCGGTCGTCGTCGAGCGCGACGATCGAGAAGAGGTCGCCTCCGACGCTCGCGAACGGGATGTAGCGGTGCGTGAAGGTCACGTGCGGCGTGTCCGGATAGCTCTTGGGCAGGAGACTCTTCTGGAGGTCGACCGCGAGGTTCATCTCCTTCACGTTGCGGCGGTTGCGCCGTTCGAGGGTTTCGAGCTCCCGCTTGAGCCTGCGCGTCTTCCGCACGAGGCGGCGGTTCAGTTCCTCGAGCCGGGAGATGCCCGTCAGCGAAGGGCGCTCGTCGGTCTCCCGCGTGGTCGCGCCCGTAGGCCGCGACGGCAGTTCCGACACGAGCTTGAACTCGGCGGCGTCCCGCGCGAGCCCTTCCTTGAACGCGTTTTGGGACGGAACGCCGCGCAGCTCGAAGGTCCGGTTCTTCCCGTCGGGATCCTCGACGGTCGTGATTTCCTGCACGTTCCCCGAGCGCATGCCCACGCGCGAAGCGGATCCCCGGAAGACCGAGTCGAAATCCTTGCCGACCAGGTCGTCGTGCGTGTAGCCGCGTCCGTGCCCCGCGCGGGGAAACACCGAGAGGATGCGGCCTTTCGAATCGAGGGCGACGAGGCAGGCGCCGAGCGACGAGAGGATGGACCGCGCGACCCGTTTTGCCACGCTTCGGGCGAACTCGGTCCGGTCGTCGCGTCCGGGGATTTTTTTCATGTTGCTTCCATTCTTACGCGGCCGCGGCGCGGGCACAAGTGCCTTCGGCCCTCGACGCAAATCCGGGAACGTCTCTCACGCGCCGAACAATCCGGGGACGACCCGCCCGTCGCAGTCCGGATACCTGAGTCCGAGGACGCGCGCGAGCGTGGGCGCCACGTCGGTCATCTCCATGTCGCCGAGCGCGGCGCCGGGCGCGATGCCGGGACCCGCGGCGGCGAAGAGCGTCCGGTAGGCGTCCTGGTCGGGGTGGTAGCCGTGGTCGGCGCCGAACGCGCCGGGCGCGGGCGCGTCTTCGACGATCGGTCCGTCGCGATCCTCGACGAACTGGACGCCGGGCTTGGCGAGCAGGGCGGCCGCCGCGTCGCGGTCCGAGCGGAGGCGGGCGAGAGCCTCCCCTTCGGCGATCGAGTCGACGCCATGGAGCGGGGCGAGCGCGGCCTCGTGCAGGACGGCGAGCGCGCGCGAACGGGCGTCGCCGTCCCGGGCGTGCAGGAAGGCCGAGCCGCCCGAACAGCGGCACCACGCCCGCCAGGAGAACGAGCCGTCGTTCCCGCCGCACAGCCCCGCGTCTTCCAGCAGTCTGTTGAGCCGCACGCGCCGCGTCGTGTCGATGTGCCCGTGGTCGCCGATCACGACCACCGTCGTTTCGTCCGCAAGCCCGGCGGCGTCGATCGCATCCAGGACGCGGCCGAGGCCCGCGTCGATCGCCTCGAGGGCCAAGGCGGCTTCGAGGGATTCCGAGCCGTGGTCGTGCTTCATCGCGTCCAGCGAAAGGAGGTGCGTCGCGAGGAAGCGCGGACGCTTCGTCCGAATCGTGTACGCGGCGGCGCGCCCGACGAAATCGTCGAGCTCGATCCGCGAATCGCCCTTGCGGTACTTGCCGAAACGGAGCTGCAAATCGAGCAGGTAGGGCAGGGTGCCCGACTTCATCACCTTGAGCGCGAGGTTCTCTCCCGGGAGCGCCGAGATTTCCGGGAAGTTCCACGTGATCTTCCCGCGCGCGACGAGGGGCCACAGCACCGCGGCCGTCGTCAGCCCCGCCTCTCGCGCCAGGTCGAAAAGGGTAGGGGACTTCACTTCGTCCGCGTACCAGAACCAGCGCTGGTCGTCCACCGGGACGCCCGGCTGGAGCGGGTGGTTGTGCGTCACGCCGTGCGTTTCCGGGTGCCGGCCGGTGAGCATCGTCGCGTGGACGACGTAGGTCAGGCTCGGGAAGACGGAGCGGAGGCCGGTCGACAGGGCTCCCCGCTCGAGGAGGGCCTTGAAGGAGGGCAGCGTGCGGACGCGTTCCAGTTCGCGGACTGACAGGCCGTCGACGGACACGAGGACGAGACGGTTTTGGGGCATGCGGTTCATGATATCCACCATACCCCGGAAAGTACCGCTCTGCGAATACCCGCTGTCCTCGATGGGATTCGCCACGGAGAGAAGCGTGGCGATTACTCTAGTGTTGTCACGAAGGTACGTGCCGTTCATGATCGCTGTTTTTTTCCTTTTACGCCTCTCTTTTATCTCAGTGCTCTCCGTGGTAAAAACTCCGAGACAACGCTCGAGTACTCACTAAGCTTCGCTCCGTGGCTACCTTTCAACGGTAGGTCGGTTTCAACGGTGATTGCCTTCGTGCGGTGGATCGAATTGGAGGTTGCAGGCATGCGTACCGGGGAATTCCGGATAGCCGTCGGCGGCGAGACGATCGCCTGTTCGGTGGACCATGCCGCGGACGGCTCCGCGCCGCGGGTGCTCGACCTGCACGGCGGCGGACCCTCGCATCGCGGCAGCGCGGCGTACCTGTCGGAGACCTTCGTCGGGCGCGGCCTGGGCGTCGTGCGCTTCGACTTTTCCGGACAGGGCGAGAGCACGGGGCTCATGGCGCGCTCGAGCCTGCGGAAGCGTCGCGACGAAGCCCTCGCGGTCGCCCGGCATTTCGGCATGCGGGACGGACTCACCGTGGTCGGCACGAGCATGGGCGGCTACGTGGCTTCGTCGCTCGTGCCGGAGCTGGACGTCGCGCGCCTCATCCTGTTCTGTCCGGCCGCGTATTCCGCCCGCGCGCGGGACGTCGAGTTCGGCGCGGGCTTTACGGAAATCATCCGCGCGGAACGCTCGTACGACGAAACGGACCTGGACGACCTGCTCGGCGGCTATTCGGGTCCGTCGCTCCTCGTCATGGGCACCGAGGACGAGATCATCCCGCAGGCGGTCACCGATCGCTACGTCGCGTGCCTCGGGAAAAGCGGCCGGCTTTCGCGCCACGACATCGAAGGCTGCCCGCATCCCATCCACCGCTGGTCCGAACCACGCCCCGAGGTCCGTGCCGCCATCCTCCGCGCCGTCATCGATTTCATCGACGCGGACTGACTGGGCGGGGTCAGCGCTGGCGGAGGCCGACTGAGAGCTTGCCCTGCTGCTGGCCGAAGCGGGCCATGACGGCTTTGTGGAGGGCGATGTTCTGCTCCGCCGAGCCGTGGGGACCGGCGTTGACGCCGAGTTCCTCGGCGAGCTTCTTGCGCGCCGTCAGCGACGAATCCATGTCGAGCAGCTTGAGCAGGTCGACGATCGATACCTTGTAATTGCTTTTGCCGCCCTTCGCCGCGGCTATCTTGGCGAGTTCCGCGTCCACGTCAGCCGCGGTGGCGCCAGCGGCTTTCTGCGCGGCCGTGGCGGCCGCCTGCTCGGTCAGTTTCTTGGTCATGTCCTCGATGATGCCCATGGAGCGCCTTCCTTTTCGTATGAAGATGGTGGGTGGGAAGGGCTCGTCCCGTTCCCCGGATCTCCGTCAACTCTAGGCCGGTATTCGCGCGTTGTCAACGAGAGCGGACGGGCGGGCCGCCGTTGCTTCGTTCCGGCGTTTCGACTAGACTGGATCGAAATGGTGTCTTCGACACGGAAGGCCCGCAAAGGAGAGAATATGAAGAAGAACGCGTTTTCCAAAATCGTGGGATTGATTCTGCTCGCCGCCTTCGTGGTCGCGCTCGCGTCGTGCGGCAACGCCAACCAGAAGATCGTCGATGCGTACAAGGCGCTCGGCAAGGAGCTCCTCGCGGCCGCCCAGGCCGGCGACATGGCCAAGGTCGCCGAACTCACCCCGAAGCTCGAGGAAATCGGCAAGCAGCTCGAAAAAGCCAAGCTGACCGACGCGCAGAAAAAGGATCTGGCCGAATTCGGCGCCTCCATGCTCCAGGGCATGATGGCTCCTCCCGCTCCCGCGAATCCCTGAGTTTCCGTCCGGTCCGTCGCGGCCCCCGGTCATCCGGGGGCCGTTTCGTAAGTCAGCACCGTGAAGAACGAACGCCTGTCCGCCATCGTCGATTGTCTCCTCCTCGAAGGCCGCAAGAGCGCGCCCGAACTGGCCCGGCGCTTCGAAGTGTCGACGCGCACGATCTACCGCGACATCGACGCGTTGTGCGCCTCGGGCGTCCCGATCCGCGGGGAACCCGGCGCCGAGGGCGGCTACTCGATCGACGAAGGCTACCGCGTCGATCGATCTTTCCTGAGCCCCGACGAGGTGGCGGACGTCAGCGCCGTGCTCGGGGCGTTCGCCGCCGCCTCCGGCGACCGCGTTCTCGGCCATTCCCTCGGCAAGCTCAAGACCCTCGGGCCGCGCGGCGCGGAACTCGCGCGCTCCCGCGGCCCGTCGCTGCTCCGCAAGCGCGGCGAAGCGGCCAAACCGCGCGGCGCGCTGCCGCCCTCCCTCGTGGCGGATTTGTCGCCGTGGGGCACGCCCGGCTGCGATCCCGAACGCGTCGCGCTCCTCCGCCGCGCCATAGCCGAGCGCCGGCTCGTCTCGTTTTCGTACGTGGACGCGGACGGCCGCGACAGCGAGCGCGTCGTCGAGCCCTTTTCCGTCGTGGTCGGCGGGACCGTGTGGTACCTCCACGCCTACTGCCGCCTGCGCTCGTCCTTCCGCCTGTTCAAGATCGCCCGCATGCGGAATCCCGCCGTCCTTCCCGAGCGTTACGATCCCTACGCGCGCCTGCCCGTGCCGACGCCCTTCGCCTTCGAAGGCGACGACGGGCGCGCGGAGGAGGTGGAACTCGCCGTCGAAGGGCGCCTCCGCCAGACGCTCGAGGAAAACTTTCCGGGGCGCGGGGAAGGCCCCGACGCCGAAGGGCGCTGGATCTATCGCTTCGACTATCCCGTGGGAGCGTACCTGGTCAACTTCCTGCTCTACTTCGGTCCGGGCATCGTCGTCGCGAAGCCCGCGGCCCTGCGCGACAAGCTTCGCGCCGCGGCGGAAAAAATCGCCACGGACAACGCGGGTGCCGACAAACCCTGACGCGTTCTGTCAGGGACCTTCGCGTAGACTGTGCATGGAACGAAGGTTCCGCACTATGCTTGTGACGAGGAGGACGACATGAACAAACTGATAGCCCCGTGCGGGCTCGACTGCGCCGACTGCGCCGCGCGCAAGGCCACCCTCACGAACGACGACGCGCTCAGGGCCGCGACCGCGGAACGGTGGACCAAGGAATACGGCATCTCGCTCGCGATGGCCGACGTGAACTGCACGGGCTGCAAGGAGCCCGGCGCGAAGATCGGCCACTGCGCCGAGTGCGGCATGCGGACCTGCAGCACGAAGCGCGGTTTCGCTACCTGCGCCCCGTGCCCCGACTACGGCACCTGCGAAACCCTCGGCGCGTTCCTCAGGCAAGTCCCGTTCGCGAAGGCCAACCTCGACGCGTTGCGCGCCGCCCGCTGATCGTCCGTCGCTCGTCCGAAAGGGAAACCTTTCCGAAAGGTTTCCCTTTCGGCTTTCCCTTCCAAAACCCGCGTCGGGTCAGAACCGCAGCGACAGGCAGGTGAGGCCGCCGTCGATCTTCCGGTACTCGGAGGTGTCGACCTCTATCGCGCGGCAGCCGAAGGCGCGGATCGCCGCGAGGGTCTTCGGATACCCCGCGGGCACGACGACGGCGTCGTTCAGGCGCAGACAGTTGACCGCGTAGGCTTCCTCCGCGGGGACGACGACGCGCTCGAAGCGTTCGAAGGCCGCGGTCTTTTCGAACTCGCCCGTCACGAGGAGCTTTCCGTCGCCGAGGTAGGTGGTGCCGGTCTTGAGGTGGAGGAAATCCCTCACGGGCACCATGACGGCGCGGAAGCCGCGCTTCTCGAGCGCCCTCGCCAGCGCGTCGGCGCCGGCGCCGTTCGTGCGCGCGGACAGGCCGATGAAGAAGGTGCCGTCGACGCGCAGGACGTCGCCGCCTTCCAGCGTGCCCGGCGCCTCGACGGTCCCGATCTCGGCGAAGTGCCGCGACAGCGTCTCGGCGATGCCGCGGGGCTCGTCGCGCCGCGACGGGGCTCCCGGCCTGGTCACCATCGCGAAGGAGTCCGCGCACACCGCCACGTCCTCCACGAAGCACGAATCCGGGTGGGCTTCGTCCGCCGGCAGGACTTCCACGCGGAGTCCCGCCGCTTCGAGCGCCGCGATGTACGCGTCGTGCTGGCGGAGGGCCCGGTCGTAATCGGGCGCGCCGAGTTCCGGGCTCGACGCGATGCCAGCGACGAGCGAGCGGGCGGGGCGTCTGACGATGGCGGTCGTGAATTCCATGCCGGCAATCCTGGTTCACCTCAAGTGCCTTGTCAACGGCTCCGGGTCGACCGGTAACCGCGTCGCGGTTCCCGTTGTTTGCCCGTCGTCATGCCCGACGATCGCGGACGCTCTGGCGCAAACGGGAAATCCGGATTACGCTGTCGGTCGACCGCGCTTGCGGCGAAAGGACTTCCTCCGTGAAGAGCATCCGGGTGTTCATCTCCTCCACCTTCAAGGACATGAACGCCGAGCGCGAAATCCTCGTCCGGAACGTGTTCCCCCGCCTGCGCGAACGCGCCGAGACCGAGCTCGGCGTACGCCTGCGCGAAATAGACCTGCGCTGGGGCGTCACCGAGGAACAGGCGCGGCGCGGCGAAGTGGTCGACATCTGCCTGGACGGCATCGACGAATGCCAGCCGTACTTCGTCTGCCTGATCGGCAAGCGCTACGGCTGGATCCCGGCGCCGCCCTACCTGCCGTCCGTCGACTACGGGCGCCTCCTCGGGGCGGACTCGCCGCTCGGCGCCGGGGAGCGCGAACTCGTCGCTTCGTGCTACGAATCCGACGGCGAACGGCGCCGCCGTCTCAAGCCCGGTCTGGCGTCCGACGCGGCCGAAGCGATCCGCCGGGCGCTCGAACGGGCGGGGATTCCCGAAGCCGCCCTGTCCATCACCGAGCAGGAAGTCGACCGCGCGCTCTCGACCGACGCCGCGCCGCGGCTCGTGCCCGAACTCGAGACGCTGCTCGCCGCGGGCGGGGTGTCGGCCGACGATCGCGCTTTCGTCCTGGACCGTTACCACCGGACGGGTTCCGAAACCGTGTGGCGCCTCGAAGCGGGCTTGCCGGCTTCCGAACTCGCGCGGCTCGGCGCCGCGCTTCGCGCGGCCGGGTACCGCCGTTCCTTCCATAGCTTCTTCTTTTTCAGGAAGGACGCGGGCGAAGACCATCCCGATTACGCGGAAACCGATCCGGCGCAGCGGGCCAGGCTCGCCGCCCTCCGTCGCAAGATCGAAGCGTCCCCGGCGCCCGCCGGTCGCTTCGAATACGGCTGCCGCTGGGATCCCGACCGGCTCGGCCACGAGGACGAGCGGCGCTTCCCCGTCGTCGGTCTCGAGGATTTCGCCGCGACGGTCGAGCATGCCCTGTGGGAGCACCTGCGCGCCAACCCGGAACTGGCGTCCGACGGGGAAGAGGGCGACGAGCTCGCGGCCGAAGCGGAACTGCAGGCGCGGTTCATCGATTCGCGCACCTGCCACTTCCGCGGCCGCGAGGGGCTTCTCGCCGAACTCGGCCGCGCCGTCGACGCCGCGCTCGCGATTCCCGACGCCGGACCGGCCGTCAGGGGGCCGTCGCGCTTCGTCGTCGTCCTCGGCGAATCGGGGTCCGGCAAGTCCGCCCTGCTCGCCGCCTTCCACGACCGATTCGCGCGCGCGCGGGCGGACCGCGTCGTCGTGCCGCGTTTCGTCGGCGCCGGTCCGCGCTCGACCAAGCCGAGGCTCGTGCTCGCGGACCTCGTCGAGATCATCCGTCGCTCCTTCGGGTTCGAAGGCGGCCCGGACGTCGGTCCCGACGCGCCGCTCCCCGATCTCAAGACGCTCGCGGAAGACTTCCGGGCCCTGCTCGGGCGCGTCGCGGGCACGGGGCGCGCCCTCCTCGTCGTCCTGGACGCCGTGAACCAGTTCGAATCGGGCGGCGAGGGGCTCGACCTTTCCTGGATCCCCGAAGACCTGCCCCCGAACGTCTGCGTCGTCGCGAGTCTCGTCGACGATTCGTCGGACGGCGAGTCGGGACGCGAGCTCGCCCTGTCGCGCGCCATGCTCGCCTCGCTCCGCGCCCGGCGCTCGAAGCCCGTCGAAATCGCCATGAAGAAACTGTCGGACGCGGAGCGGACCGATATCGTCGTCTCCTTCCTGGCGCAATACCGCAAGGCCCTTCCGGACGATCTCGTCGCGACCCTCGTCGCGAAGGAAGACGCCGACCGGCCGCTCTACCTCATGACGGCGCTCGAGGAACTGCGCCTCGTCCCGCGGCACGAGGAAGTCCGCTCTTTCATCGAGGAGCGTCTGCCGGGCGCGACGCTCGACCTCTTCGACTCGGTGCTCGCCCGCGTGGAGCGGGACCTCGAGGACGCCGCCCCCGGCGCGGGCGGCCGGCTTTTCGCGGACTTCATGCGCTTCGTCGCGCTCGGGCGGAACGGCATGGCCGAGGACGATCTCCGCATGCTGCTCGGGGACCGCGGCGGCCTCGGCGCGCTCGATCTCCGCGCCGCCTACCGGAAGCACGACGACCGCGCGTTGGCCGAGCTCGTCGACTCGGCCTGCTCCGGGCTCCGCCTCGGCGACTACCGCTGGGCCGAACTCGGCCGCGCCATGCGGCCCTACCTGTTCCGCCGCGGCGACGACATGGATTTCTTCCACGCTGGCATCAGGCAGGCGGTCGTCAGGCGCTACGCCCCGACGGATCCGGAGCGGCGGGCCGTCCACATGGCGGTCGCCGCGCAGCTGGGGTCCATCGGCTTCCTGCACCGCGCGACGCTCCGCGACCTGCCGTACCACCTCGCTCTCGCCGCGGAAGGGCTTCCTGCCGAGGCGCCCGAATGGGAATCGTACGCGCGGGTGCTCTCGGATCCCTGGTTCGTCGAATACTCCTGCCGCGCGGGCATGATCGACGGGCTCCTCGACCACTGCCTGCGTTTCCTCGAACTGCACCCCGCGGGGGCCGGGGCGCTCGGCGCGCGGAGCCCCGTCGACGGTCGCGTCGGCGCCTGGGTCGAGCGGCTCGCCTCCCATGCCGCCGACTGGAACGACGCCATCGCGCGGGCGCGGCGTTCCCTCAAGGGCGTGGTGCTCGAGGAGGACGAGCTCGTCGCGCCGGACCCGCTTCCGGCCGTCGCCTTCGCGCCGACGCCAGCCGCCGCGGAGGCGGACGAAAAGCTGCGGAGCGGCGACGTCGGGACCGTGGCCGCGTGGTTCCGTTTCCTCACGGGCGCCGCGTCGCTCCTCGCGCGTTTCCGGGACGTGCCCTTCCTCGCCGCGCAGGAAGCGCGCAACGCGTCGAAGTCCGGTCGGGTTTCGGAAATCGCCGGGGAATTCCTCGCGCGCGACGTGCCGGCGAACGTTCGACTGGCGCTCGTCGATCCGGACCGGCGGCCCGAGTTCCCGCCTCGGCCGGTCCTCGAACGATCGATCCGCGCGCACGACGGCGCGGCCGCCTCCGTCGCCCTGTCCGCCGACGGAAGGTTCCTCCTCACGGGCGGCGCGGACGGCGCCGTCTTCCTGCGCGACCTCGGCACGGGGACGGGAGCGCTCCGCCTGGACGCGTCGGGAGCGCCCGTCACCTCCGTGGACCTGACGCCCGACGGCGGCCGCGCCGTCGCCGTCGACGGCGGCCTCGTCGTGTGGGACCTCGCCCGCGGCGAACCGGCCGCGCGGCGCTTCGAGACCCCTTCGCGCGCCCTCGTCGCCCGGCTCACCGCGGACGGCCGCGTCGCCGTCGCCGGGCTCGCGGACGGATCGGTGTCGGTCGTGGACCTGCAAACCGGAGTCGAACGCGAACGCTTCGACGGGGACGGCAGCCCCGTCGTCGACCTCGCTCTCGACGCCTCGGGGCGTTTCGTCCTCGTCGCCCGCGCGGGCTCCGACGCGCGGCCCGAGCTCCGGGACCGGGCTTCCGGCCGCGTCGTCGCGTCGCTGGAAGAACCGCTCTCAGCCGTCCGCTCCGTCTGCCTGTCGCCCGACGGCCGACGCGCCTATTTGGGTTTGGACCTGGGCGGCATCGCGGCGTGGTCCGTGCCGGCCGCCGAGGCGCGGGACGCGGAGCGCCTCTATGAAATCGGCACGCCCGCGGCCGTCACGGCCCTCCGCGCGAGCGCCGACGGCACGGTCCTGTTCTCGGCCTCGGAGGATCGGACCGTCGCTTCGTGGCGGACGCGGGACGGCGTCCCGATCAAGAACTTCCTCGGGCACGCGGCCGGCGCCGTGTCGCTCGCGCTCTCCGCCGACGCCGCTCGCGCCGTCTCGGGCGATTCGGGCGGGACCGCGCTCGTGTGGGACGCGCTCGGGGACGCGCCCCGGCCATCCCCCCGGACCCCCGTCGCCGCGTTAGCCGCGGACGGCGCGTTGTGCGCCCTCAGTTCCGGCGGCGCGGCGATCCTCGTCGCCGAACGGGCTTCGGGACGGCCGGTGCGCCGCTTCCGCGGTCACGCGGGATGGATCCGCGCGCTCGCGTGGACCGCGGGCGACCGCGCGCTCGCGGGCGGCGGCGACGACGGCGCCGTCCGGCTCTGGGATCTCGCCTGCGGCGACTGCCTCGGCGTCCTCGGCATACCCGGCGGCGACGTGCCCGCGGTGACCGCCCTCGCGGCGCGACCCGGTTCGGACTCCCTCGCCGCGGGCTATGCCGACGGGTCCGTCCGGTTGTGGGACCGAGCTTCGGGCTTCGTGGAGCGCCGCGCGGATTCCCATGCCGCCGAAACGCGCGCCCTCGCGTTTTCGCCCGACGGATCGCGTCTGTGGTCGGCTTCGTCCGACGGCTCCGTCATGATCCGCGACGGAGCGACGGGTTCCGCGCTCGTGACGGTCGGGACGATCCACGGCGGGGGAGCGGCGGTCACGCGGCTCGCCTCGGCGCCGGACGGACGACGCTTCGCCTCGGGCGACGAGCGCGGCTTCGTCGTGATCCGCGACGCGGCGACCGGCGCCTCGCTCGCCGCGCTCGGGCTCGGCGCCGCGGTCACCGGACTCGCCTGGACCCGGGACGGCGCCTCGCTCCTGGCGCTCGGCGAAGACGGCGCCCTCCGCGCGCTCGACGCGACCGACTTGCGCCTGACGGGCGCCTTCGGCTGGCGGGGCGCCCGGCCGGTCTCCCTGACCGACATCGCGCCTTCGGGCGCCTGCTGTCTCGCGCTCGCCGACGGTTCGGCCCTCTTCGTCGATCTTCGATCGCCGGTCGATCTTCGATCGCCGGTCGATCTTCGATCGACGGGTGACCGCCCGATCACGTACGAAACCGGCGGCGCGTTGCGGAACGTCCCGCTCCCGGCGTCCGACCCGTGGGCGCCTCCGCGACCGACCGCGCGCGACGGCGCTACGGTCTTTCGCATCCACGATTTCGGGGCGCCATGCCTGCCGAGCCGCGAACGGGAACGCTTCGAACGCATCGCGGCGCGATTCGCCGCTGCCCTCGACAACGCGTTCCTCCTCCGCGGCGCCGACGAGGTCGCGGTCGCTCCCGCGCCCGTCGAAACGGTATCCGCCGCGTGGAGGCGCAGGGCGGCGCTCGGCGAACGGGATCCCGGGCCGCCCGTGACGGCGGAAGTCGAATTGCGCGGTTGTCGCGGGCACGCGGTGGTCGACGCGCCGCCGGATCTGCTCGATGCGCTCGCGGCGGGCGCTCCGTCGGACGCGGGCGAAGGGGCGGGGCCGATTCTCGACGCGGTCGCGGCCGCCGTGCGGAAGTCGGCGCTCGATACCGTGGTCTCGTGTTTCGCCCGCGCCGCGTCCCCGGAACTCGACGTCGCGCCCCGCGCGCTCGCGGTGTCTGACGGGCCCGGACAGGTCCGATGGGATTCGGCGTATTACCTCAAGCTGGAGGCGCGCTGTTCTCGCGGAGGCGATAGCCGGTCCGTGTTTCTCTGCCTTCCCGCCGAATTCGTCGCTACGACCGGGTGGGGCGACGTCGACGCGCCCGCCGCGCCGCCCGGGCCGGGGCGCCTTGCCGATCCGGCGGGATTCATCGCGCTTCCGCTCGAACCGACGAGTCTTTCGGAACTCGCGCGCTTCGAACGCGAAGGCTCGATCACGGTATGCCCCGGCGCTCCGGACGACGCCGACGGCGGAGGCGCGTGATGCCCGACGATAAAACCGACGATCCTTTCGACATGTTCGATTTCCCGGATTTTTCGAGCGACGATTGCTCGTCGAAGCCGCCCGCGTCCGCGCGGAAGTCGGCCGAGGCCGATCCGGGGGCGCTGTCCCAGTCCGAGATCGACGCGCTGCTCGCCGGCGAGCCGTTCGCCGAACCGGAAAAAAAGCCGGCGACGTCCGACCCGGGGGCGTTGTCCCAGGACGAGATCGACGAGCTGCTCGGCGGCGCTCCGCGCGCCAAACCGGAACCGGTCGCCCCGAAGCCCGGTTCGGGCGAGCTGTCCCAAGCCGAGATCGACGAACTCCTCGGCGGCTCGCCGACAAGCGCGCCCGACGCGGACCGCGCGGACGCCTCCGTCGACCCGCTCGACGCCATCGAGCTCCCGAGACCCGGCGTCGAAGTCCTGAGCCAGGCGGAGATCGACGACCTGCTCGCCGCCATCGCGGCGGGCGAAGCCATGGAGCGCGCCGAGGCGGAAGTCCCGGCCGGCGCCGACGACGCGAACCGCGCGCCGCTTTTCCCGAAGGATCTCTACGACGACGTGCCGTTTCCGATCGCGCTGCGCTTCTCCGGTCCGTCCGGAGCGGGGTGGGGCGCGGAAGCGCCCGCGCTCGACGCCGCTCCGCGTCTCGCGGCGTTCAGGGGCCGCCGGGGCGAAGTCGTGATCGGCGGACGAGTCCTCGGGCGAGCGCGGCTCCTGGCCGACGCGTCTGGCTTGTACGCCGAGCTCGACGATTTGCCGACCGACTTCGCCGAGTTGGCGGAAGCCGGCGCAATCGCGCGCGTCGACGCGTACGCAGGAACGGTCCAGGCTCCGGACGGGGGGCGTCGCACGCCGGAGCACGGCGAATTCCTGCCTTTGATCGGAAGCGATGTCGCATTCGATTTCGCGGTCAACGGCCGCGTCCTGTTCCGCGGCGACGCCGATCCGGCCTCGGGAAGATTCCGCGTCGCGGCGCTTGCGGAGCGTGCCGCCCCGGGCGACGAAGCCCGATCCCCGACCCTCCGCGTCCGCGCGGCTTCGTTCGACGTGCCGGTCCGTACCCTGCTCCGGATCGGAGAGGGGCGGCTCCGCGCGTTCGGTCCCGACGCGCGCGAACCGCTCGTCGATCTCTTCGACGGGGAAACGCGCGTGACGGGCGGGTGTTTCGCGACCGAAGACGGCGTGGCGGGCATACGAGCGCTCGACGGGCCGAAAGCCGAAGAAGAGCTCCGCATCAGGCGCGAAGCCCCTGCCGGCCATCCGCGTCGATTCTCTCCGCGTCGAGTCTCGCCGCGTCCGGGCGGCGACGATCCGTTCGCGCCGTTCGGTCCGGGTGAAGCGGACGCCATCGCCCGGATCCTCCGGTACGACGATCCGCGCGTCGCCTCGCTCGTCCTCGGCGCGCTCGCTCCGGAAACCGCGAAGCTCGTGTTCGCGCGCCTGCATCCGAGCAACCGGACCGTCGCGCTCGAAGCCCTGCTCGAATCGGGCACGCCGACTCCGGGAGCGGTCTCGTTCGTCGCCTCGAGCCTCCGCGAACGCCTCGGACACCCGGCCGTCGAAGCGACCGGCGGGATCGCCGGAGCCGAAGATCGGGAATGCGGTCGCGCGGGCTTCCGTTCGAACCTGTCGCAGGCTTTGGCCGCCGTCAGCGACGCGGAGCCGACCGTGGAATACCTGTCCTCCGGTATTTCGGCCGAAGGCGACGGCCTGCGGTCGTTCGACGCGTATCCGTACGGCGACCGGGTCCTCGTCGCTCCGCCGCGCGACCTGGCTGGCTTCCTGCTCGGCGCGGGCGGCATCGACGAACGACGCCTGACCGCCGCGCCCGGAACCATCGCCCTGGCGCTCGAAGACGCCGTGGTCGAGGCGGTGACCGACGCCCTGCGCGCGGCCGTTGACGCGACCGGGATCGCCTGCCTGGACGAGGCGCGGGCGGATTCCGGCGCTTCGGCCGCGTCCTGCCGTTCCGCGTGCGGCATGCGAGTCGGACTCGCCTGGGGCGGACGGAAGGACTCGTGGTACGTGGCGCTCCCTCCGTACCTGTCCCTTCGTTTGGAGGCCGCCGACACGCCGTCGGCAACGAACGCGCGGGCGCCGGGGGCCATGCAAGCGCATGATGTCGAGGGCGGACCGCGCGCCGGACTCGGAGCGCGATCGCGCTGCCGCACGGTGTTCGGTTTTTCCTGCGGCGCGACGAGCGTTCGGGAATCGGCGGCTTCCGGCGGTAAAGCCGTGATCCGCCTCGAAGACCGCGCGGCCGACACGGTCGGCTTCCTGCCCGAAGGGCGACCGGACGGAGGCGCCGCATGACCGAAGCGATGGGCGGACGGATCCGCGTGCCGATCGAAGTCCGCTTGCCGCGCGCCGATGGCGGGGCGGGGACTCCGCGCGACGCCGTAGTGTCGGTCGACGACGCGGTCGGAGCCGTCGGCCGACTCGTGGTCCTCGGGCGCGATTTCGGCGCCGTGCGCGTCGAGCGCGCCGACTCGGGCTCCCTGGTACTCCGCCGCACTGAAGCCGCGGCCGCCCCGCCGACCCTGCCGCTCGCCTGCGTCGCCGGCGAAGCCTTCGTGGACGCCTCGAAGCCGGAACTCCTTTCGGACGGCGCGCTCGTGCCGCTCGACCGGCTGTCGGGCGAGGCGTTCGAGCTCTTCCTCGCGGACACCGCGCTGTGCGAGTGCGAGATCCTCGACGACGGCGAGCGACTGTTCCTGCGCGCGTGCGCCCTCCACGAACGCGGTCGACGCCGATCGATGGCGCGAACGGGAACGCCCGCGACCTTTCCGGTGTCGGCGGCGCGCGCCGTCCTCGGCCGCTCCGAACTCGCCGTCGAGGATCTGCTCAAGCTCGAAACGGGCGCCTTGGTCGAGCTCGACGTCGCGCCCGGCGCTTCCCTCGTTCTGGAGCTGAATGGCGAAGCGCGCTTCGGCGCCCTTCTCGTAGAGGTCGACGGCACGAGAGCCGCCCGCATCGGAGGATACGTTCGGCGGAGCGATGATGCCCGCGCGGACGGCCAGCCACATGCCGACGGGACGATGACGCGCTCAGGGTCGCCGGATCCCCTGACGCCCCGGCCGCCGCAAGCCGGGCTCGAGTTCGACGAAGCCGACTGGCCGGAGCTCGCGCGGCTGCTCTCCGGCGATTGGAAAAAATGGGCGGTCCTCGCGTTCGGTTCGTTCGCCGCGCCGACGAAAGCCGGCGTGGCGGCCGCCATGAAGCCGGACGCTGCGGCCGAACTCGCGCGAGCCGCCGATCGTCTGTCGTTCGCGGACGAGGCGGCGGTCGATGCCGTCGCGGATGGCCTGCGGAAAGCGCTTCGCGCGGAACGTGGCCGTGCAGACGGACGCGTGTCTGGGTTCGCGCGGGCGCGCGAACTCGTCGATTCGATCGGGCTGGAGTACCGGTCCGAACTCGTTTCGCGCTGGAAGAAGCTCGCCGACGAAGCCCTCCGCGCCAAGGATTACCTCTCCGCCCTCGGACAGGTCGAACGCGCGCTCGCCCTCGACCCGCGCGATGTCGACGGGTTCGCGCGAAAGGGCTCGATCCTGATCGCCATGAGGGACTACCGCGGCGCCGCCGACGCGTGCGAAGCCGCGATCGGACTCGATCCCTGGCACGTTCGCGCGCGGCTCGGCCTCGGCGTCGCGTACGCCGCCCTCGGCCGCGTCGAGGAAGCTCGGACGGCGCTGCTTTTCGCATCCGACCTCGATCCGGGAAATCCCGCGACCTGGCGCGCGTTGGCCGAACTCGAGCGCCGGGACGGTTCGCCGCGGGCCGCCCGGGAATGCGCCGCCGCCCTCGCGCGTCTGGAAATGCTCGACGTCGCGTTCCTCGATCCGGACAACCTGCCGCTGACGGTCACGGGCTCCGCGCGACACGCCGTCCTCCGGGCACTCGGTTCGCTCGAGTTGAATCCGCGGAGTTTCGTCGCGTGGACCGGACTCGCGCGGGAGCTCGGCGGGCGGGGGCTCGCCGCCGAAGCTCGCGCCTGCCTCGATCGCGCGCTCGCGCTGGCGCCGGACTACCCGCCGGCGCGCACCCTGCTCGAAACGTCGGCGTCGGCCGCCGCGTCGGCGAGCGCGCTCAAGGCAGCCCGCGACGCCCTCGATTCCATCACCGAGTCGGGCGCGCGCGAAGCCCGTTTCGACGTCAATCGCTGGTACCGTCATCTGTTCGTCGATTACCGGGAACGCGACCCCGGCCGCTTCGATTGCTTGCGGTTTTTCGACGCCGACGCCGCGTTCATCGACCTGTCGATACGCGACATCGCCCTCGAGCTGGCGCGCTGCCACGTCGTCGCGCGGCTCCGGGGCTTTCGCGGGCTCCGCGCGCGCGTCGACGCGGCCCCGTGCGGCTTCATGCGTAAACTGCTCCGGCTCATGCTCTTCGGCGCGGAGCCAAGTGATTTCGAGCGGGCGGCGCTGTTGCTCCGCGACGGGCTCCTCGCGCAAGCCGACGGCGCGCGCGACCTGTTCCGCGAACTGCTCGAGCGGCGCGCGCCGGACGGGCGGGCGGGCGGCGCGGGAGACGAAGCGGCGCGACTCCTCGTCGGGGCGAGCGCGTTGCCCGATCCCGTCAAGGCGGCGTTCTTCGACGCGATCGGCCGGGCGGACTCCGGCGGCGATGATCCTTTCGCGATGTCGGGTATCCCTCCCGCCGCGTCGGCCGCGGAGCGGCGGAGTCACCTCGACGCCGTCTTCGCGGCGAAGCGGCGCGAACTCGAAGCGTCGTACGACGTCGTCATCAGGGCATACAGGCGCATCCTCGAAGGGGAGCCCTGGCCTCGCTTCGCCGAGGAGCTTCTCGTGATCGCGGGACTCGTCTTCGACGACGGCTTCCGGGCGGAGCTCGACGCCCTCTCCGCGTCGATGGCTGAAGAGGTCGAACGGACCGATTCCGGCATCGCTTCCGTACGCGCGTCCGGATTCCCGGGAGCGGGCATCGCGGTTTTCCTTTTCGATACCTCCTGCCGCGAAAGAATCAGGCTGGATGACCAAGGGCGTTTCCCGCTGCGCGAGCGCGACCTGATCCGGAACGTCATGGGAGGGCAGACGCTCGCGCGAAAGAAGGACGGAGCCGATTCCGCCGCGTTCGCGCGCCTCGCCGGAATCGGAACGCGGCTCGGCGAAAACGGCTCGACGATCGAAGCGGCGCGCGCCGGCGCCATCCGAGTCGATATGGACGCCATCGGTGTGGCCGACAAGCTCCGGATCGACGGCAACCTCGGGCCCGACACGGGAAACGTGATGTTCGTCGGAAAGCTGCTCGTCGTCGAAGGCGACGTCATGGATGGCTACTCGGTGTCGTGTTCGGGGGATGTCGTCGTGCGCGGCAGCGTCAGGAAAGCCTGGATCCGCGCGCGGGGCGACGTGGTCATAGATGGTTCCGTGTTCGCCGGAGCGAACGTCGAGGCGCGCGGCATTTCGGTGTCCGCGGTCCGCGGCGCGACGCTCGTCGCCTCCGGGAACGTCGTCGTCGCCCACGAGATCCTCGATGCCGACGTGGCCGCCGACGGCACGGTCGTCGTGACGGGCGAACGCGGCAGGATCGTCGGCGGACGGACCCGCGCTCGCTCGGGCGTGGAGGCGGCGCAGATCGGCAACGCCCTCGGCGCGGACACCGCCATCGAAACCGGGCTGCCGCCGCGGCTCGTTTCGGATTACGAAACGCTCGCCGGATCGCGGCGCGAACTGTCGGAACGGATCGGAGAAATGGAACGCGCGATGGCGGCTCCCGGCGTCGGCGCCGAAGTCAAGGAAACGCTCGACCGCCGCTTGCGATCGGCGCGCGACGACCTCGTCCGATACGATGAAGAATCAAAGCGGCTCGCCGGCGATCTCAGGAAGGCGAACGATCCGGCCGCGACGGTTACGGCCCGCGACGTCTTGCATCCGGATACCAGGATCAGGTTGGGCGTGGACGGCCATGAAAGTGTCAGACGGACGATCGAAGGCGGGACGATGTCGTACGACGCCGCGACCGGCATAATTACGTTGAAAGCGCCCAGCCGGGCGAAAAGCGCGAGAGGTGAGCATGAAGACGATCGCTGATTTTTCCGGCATCCTGGACAAGGACGGACGCTTCGTCTCCGTCGATCCGGCCACGACCATCCTCGACCTGATCGCCTGTTCGGAAAGGGCGCGGCGGGAAGGGATACTGGCCCTGGAGAGCGATGTCGCGTCGCTGCCGACCGAGTACGAACGCTGGCTGTTCCGTTTGGTGCTCGATGGAGTCGATCCCGGAATCGTGTCGGAACACGCCGCCAACGTGCGGAAGCTCCTACTCGAAACGCTCGCGAACATCCACGAAACGATCCTGTTCATCGCTTTCGCGTCCGATACGGCGAACCGCGACGAACGCGTCGCGTATCACATGGCCGCGAAAGGATTGCCCGAATCGTTCCGGTCGGTGCTGACGGACATGGAGGATTTCGTTGCCAAGCCGGGACCGGGGGCCGCGTCGTCGGCGGTGCCGAAGGGCTTGGACTCGTACGTCGGGATCATGGCCTCGGCCGTCCCCGCGGACGAAAAACGCGCGCTCGTCGAGAGGCTGCTCGATACCTGGCATCGTCGCGCCGGAACCTACTACGATCTCGTCGCGCGGGGCATGAAGGGAATACAGTCGGGCGACAACCCCTACATCCTCACCGACGGTCTCTTCTCCCTGGTCGACATCGATACCATAAGCGCCGTCCGCTCCCGCCTCGAGAAATAGCGCAATGGAGATACGCCACTGAGGCACGGAGGCGCGGAGAAAAAGTAAAAGGTGATGAAGTTCGATCATGATATGCCGAACTTCTATTTCCTTAGCTCTCTCTTCCCCTCCGTGCCCCCGTGTCTCTGTGGCAAAAAATAATTGATGTTTACTGCCCGGCGAGTTTTTGGGCGCCGTAGACCTTCAGGAGCTCGTTGATGTCGGTGGTCTTCACGTCGAGGCCGCCGGAGTCGCCGAAGGGGAGGAGGAAGATCTTCTTGCCCTGGAGCGCCTGCGCGATCTTCATCTTCACCATCGTGTCGCCGCCGGAGCTGTTCACGGCCTGCACGAGCTTTTCGACGCCCTTCGCCTCCGCCAGTCCCTCCGCCTCGATGGCCTTCGCGATCTTCGACTGCTGTTCGAAATAGGCGTCCGCGGCGATGCGGTTCTTCCCGTACTCGCCGTCGATGTCCGCCACCATCTTGTTCACCTCACCCTGCGCCGCCTCGAGCCGCTGGTTGTACTCCTCCACGATGGCGTTCGCCTCGCTCTTGAATCGCTCGGCCACCTGGTCCGCGATCTTCTTGTCCTCGATGGCCTTCTGGTACGCCTCGTTGAAGCGGTAGTCCTTGGGCAGCACGCTCTCCACGATGATGCCGTACGGATTCAGGATCTCGTTGAGCTTCGTCTTCGAGTATTCGGATTTCTGCGTGCGCTTGTCGGCGTTGTAGAAGTCCTCGGTGGTGAGCTCGCCGAAGAGGTCGCGCGTGAGGTTGCGCGCGAGCGGCCGCACGAGGTTTTCCTCGATGTCCTTGTTGTCGTCAGCGATGTTGACGAGAAGGTAGGGCGCCTTCTTCGGGTCGATGCGGTAGGCGATGATCACGTCGAGGCTGATGTCGTTGCCGTCGATCGTCTTGAAGAGGAGGTCGTCGCGGCTCGAGCGGTTGCCGCCCTCCTGGGTGTAGGTCATCTCGATGTTCTGGAGTTTCGTGTCGAACACGTGCCACTCGTTGATGATGCGCGGGAAGAAGTAGGTCGCGCCGGGGGCGTACACGTCCTGGACGACGCCGGACTTCTCGAAGGGCGACCACTTGATGACGCGGACGCCGACTTCGGTGGGCTTCGTCTGGTGTGGCGCGATGACCACGAGGAGGAGGACCGCGAGCACGGCGACCGCGGCGATGATGATGACTTTGACGTTCGGTTTCATCGTTTCCTCCCTCACTTCACGCCGAAGAGCTGGAGCGACTTGTCCAGGTCCAGCGGGTTGATGCCGTTCTTGCCGCTCGAGGGCAGCATGATGAGCTCGAGCCCCTCGTACACCTTGGCCATCTCGAGGCCGACGAGCTTGTCCGCGCCGGCGCGCTGGTACGCGAGGTTCACGAGCTCGGTCTTCCGCGCCTCCGCGAGCTTCACGAGCACGTCGGCCTGCGCGCGTTTCGTGCGCGTGTACAGGTCCATGTCCGCGCGCTTCATCACGACGTACGCGTTGCCTTCCTCGAGCTTGATCTTGAGCTTCGCCTCGCCCTCCTGCCGGACCTTGGAGACGATGGCTTCCTCCGCGGACGCCTTGGCCTTGGACTGGTTCGTGAAGACGAGCTGGTCCTTGAGCTTCTTCTCCTCGATGTTCTTCTGGATCTCCTCCGAGTAGGCGAAGTAGCGCACGAGGACGTTGTCCACGAGGATCCCCATGGGATTGAGCTCGGCGTTGAGGAGCCCTTTCGCCTTGTCCGCCTTGCTCACGCGGAGGGGGCTGTTGAAGAATTCCTCCGTCGTGAGCTCGCCGAGGGCTTCCTTCAGTTTCGATTCGGCCTTGGGGATGATGCCGTTCGTCTCGTAGAGCTTGCCCGGCCCGATCGTCGTGATCGTCTTGTACGGGTCGGCGATGCGATAGAGGATGCTCACGTCCACGTCGACGTAGAAGCCGTCGGAGGTCTGGATGTGGGCGGCCTTCACGCGGCGCGCGTTGCTCGACGCCGATTCCGTGTAGTTGTTGAGCTCGAAAACCTGCAGGTTCCGGGGGAACTTGTGCATCACCTCGACGCCGAAGGGCATCATGAAGTGGTAGCCGGTCTCGTAAATCTTCGGCAGGAGGCCGGTCTTCACGCCGACGTTCACCTGCTTGATGCCGTATTCGTACGGCGCCACGTACACGACGAACATCTTCACGAGAAAGATCGAAATGACGAGCACTACGACCGTCAGGACGACGCCCGTGCGCGTCTTCGGCGGAATCGCGGCGACCGCGTTTCCGACCAGGTTTTTCAGTTTGCCCATGGTGGCTCCTTGGGCGCGGCCCCGAACCAAGCCGCGGCCGCGTCACCGAAAGTATAGGGGGCGCCCGCTCCGTCTTCAAACGAGCCCGGCGCGCTTTTTGTTGACTCGTCGGAAACGGCGGCGTATCATGGCGGTTCATCGCCAAAACGCGGAGGCTGCATGCGCTATCCAGAGCTCGAACGACACGCGAAACTCTTCGGCGAATACACCGAACTGCGCGTCCAGGAAAACCGGATCTCCCGGATCCAGATTCTCGCCGGCAACGTCACCAACAACGAGACGCTGGCGCAGGGCGGCGTCTCGGCGCGCGCCTTCAAGAACGGCGTGTGGGGCTTCGCGTCCCAGCCCGGCTCGGACGACCTCTCCATCGCGCGCGCCGTCAAGCTGGCCACGGAGAACGTCCGCTTCCTCGCGGGACGGGAAAAGCGCGGCGAGGCGAAACTGCCCGCGCGGCCCGGATCCGGCGTCCACGACCTGTCGACGGCCAGGACGCGCGTCGGGCAGAAGGGCTACATGGAGTTCGCGAAGGCGATCGACGCGCGCATCGCCGAA
>CAYZZW010000011.1:0-67683 GCA_964482955.1 uncultured Treponemataceae bacterium
CGGTGGGTGGCAAGCTGCCCGACGGCGCGTTCTATGCGGATATCGGACTCGAATAAACCGGGCGCCGAAGCTCACCATCGCTCCCGCGCGGCCAATGCGGCGGCCGTCGCGGGAGGCCTCGCCGCGCTCGTCGCGCTGTGGGCGCTCGCGGCGGCCCTCGTCGACACCGAGCTCATCCTGCCCCGCCCGGACTCGGTGGCGCGTTCCGCCCTCGAGCTGTTCGGACGGGCAGATTTCATGTCGGCGCTGCTGGCAACGTTCAGGCGCGGACTCACGGCGTTCGCCATATCGATGCTCCTCGGCACCGCCATCGGCGCCGCGGGCGCGGCGAGCCCGGTCGCCAAGGCCGCGCTCGCGCCGCTCATGATCGTCACGCGGAGCATGCCCGTGCTCGCGCTCATCCTCATCGCGCTCATCTGGTTCAAGGCGGATGTCGTCCCGATCTTTTCCGCGGTCCTCATGGGCCTCCCGGTCGTGGCGTCCGCGGTGGAGGAAGGCGCGCGCGCGATGGACCGGACCCTGACCGAAATGGCCGAGTTGTACCGGGTAGGCCGCGCGAAACGCTTTTTCAGGCTCTACTTGCCGTCGCTCACGCCGTACTTCGCGGCGGCGGCGCAGGCCTCGCTCGGCATGGCGTGGAAGGTGGTCGTGGCGGGAGAAGTGCTCAGCATGCCGAAACACGCCGTCGGCACCGGCATGCAGACCGCCCGCGTGAAGCTGGAGACGGCGGAGGTATTCGCGTGGGCGTTGGCCGGAATCGCGCTGTGCGCCCTCACGGACGCCGCGTTCGGCTTCGTCCGCGCCACGTTGCGGAGGCGCCATGCCGTTTGAATTCAGGAACGTCGGGAAGCGCTTCGGCGACACGGTCGCGCTCGAATCCGTCAGCGCCCGCTTCGAGGAAGGCCGCGTCACCTCCGTCGTCGGGCCGTCGGGCTGCGGCAAGACGACGCTCCTCAACATTGCATCCGGCCTCGTCGCCGCGGACTCGGGCGAGGCGCTCGGCTTCGGCTCGAGCGTCATCGGCCGCGTCTTCCAGGAACCGCGGCTCCTGCCCTGGGAGACCCTGCGCGACAACCTGCGTTTCGTGAAACCCGACTCGGTCGACGCGGCCACGTACGACGGGCGCGTCGCGCATTTCCTCGAAAAGACCGGATTGGCGGATTTCGCCGACAAGCGCCCGCGCGAGCTTTCGGGCGGCATGCGCCAGCGCGCGTCGCTCGCCCGCGCGTTCTCCTATTCCTCGGACCTGCTCCTCATGGACGAACCCTTCCAGTCGGTCGACATGCGCACGCGGCTCGGGCTGTTCGAGCTGTTCCTCGACCTCGTGGCGGCGGAACCTCGCACGGTGATCCTCGTCACGCACGACGCGCGCGAGGCGCTTTACCTGTCGGACCGGATCGTGGTTCTTTCGGAACGGCCGGCCCGCGATCTCAAGAGCCTCGAGGTGGCCACGCCCCGTTCGCGCAGGTCCTTCGCGTCGCCCGAGGCGACGAGCCTCGAAAACGAGCTGTACGGGCTCCTCTTCGAAGGCGCGCACCGGGCGCGGTGACGGCAATCGCGCCCGCGCGGCGTACGGCCGCCCCTATCCGTCGACGCCGGCTTCCCGTTCGGGTATCCCGAGCCGGGCCAGTTCGTCGCGCAGGCGTTCCCGGTCGATCGGCTTGACGAGGTAGCTCGTGGCGCCGCTCTTGTAATACGCCTCGATCACGTTCTTCGGATCCTCGAGCACCGTGGCCATGACGATCTTCACTTCGTCGACGGGCGTCACGCTCAACAGCTGCTCGTACGCGCGGATCTGCCGGATGGCCTCGTGCCCGTCCATCTTCGGCATCATGATGTCCATGAAGATGACCGAATAGGGCGCGTGCTCGTCCCACGAGAGCTTGAAGGCTTCCACGGCTTCCTCGCCGTCCACGACGACGTCGACCTCGCCGTAGGGTTCGAGGAAGCGTTTCATCATCTTCCTGCTCGCGAAATCGTCTTCGGCCACCAATATCTTCATGATTCCCCCTGTTCCTCACAACACGCGCTTGATCCGCTCTTCGAGGTTCTGCACGGCCTTCCGGTCGCTCCTCCGCGCGGCGAGCATGAGCTCGAACGCCATGGTCGAACACGGATGCGCCTTGTCCCGGGGCCGATGGTTCCAGTACTCCTTCGCGTTGCGTTCGATCCCCGACCAGTCGAGACGGCGGATCGCGGGCATGACCGATTCGGCGAACGCGCGGAATTCCGTCGACTCCTCCTCGTCTCTCTCGGCTTTCGACTCGTCCGGAACCGTCGTGGCCGGTTCGTCGGACGGCGCGCCGCCGTGCATCGCGGACGATCCCCCGTCGACCTTCGTGTCGGACGCCGGCCGTTCCGTCGCGGTTGCGGTTGCGGTTGATCCTGCTTCGGCAGCCGGTCGCGCGTTCGCGGGAATCTTCGATCGCTCGTTCTTCCGGAAGCCGGCGCAGGCGACGGCGTTCGACAGGAGGCTGTCGTCGAACGGCATCGGGTAATACAGCGACGGGAACGAGTACGATTCGAGAGCCGAGCGCTGGTTCCGGCCGATGCGGCATCCGGTGACGAGGCGTTCCGGCAGTCCGTCGAACGAGGGGGTCTGGCTTCCGGCCGACATCTCGAGGCAATACCGTTCGGCTTCGGTCTCATCGACGAAGAAAACCGTGCCGTCGTCGTGCGGAAGCCCTATCACTTCGTCGAGGCATTCCACTCGCTCGACGTGCGCGCCCCGATCCGCGAGGGTCCTGTGGAGATCGCCCGCGAGCGGTTCCGCGAATCCGACCAGGCAGGCGGTCCGGCAGGCTTTCGGCCGTTCCGAGAAAACCGCCGTCGACTGGTCGTACGGCAGGGAAATGGCGAATACCGAGCCGCCACCGGGACGATCCTCGTGCCAGATCTCGCTGTCGATCACGGCGAGCAGTTTCTTGACGAAGGCGAGACCGAGGCCGAGACCGCCCGCGGGCCGCGTGATGGCGCCGTCGATCTGCGTGAACGCGGAGAAGAGCCGGCCGCGGTTCGCCTCGGAGATGCCGATGCCCGTGTCCTCGACCCGCACGACCACGCGCGGTTCGCCTCCGTCGTGCGCGAGCCCCACGCAGACTCGGATGAATCCCTCGCTCGTGTACTTGACGGCGTTTTCGACGACGGCGTAGATGGCCTTGCGGAATTTGCCGTCGTCGGTCCTGATGCGGTCGGGCACGTCGGGATCCACGTACCAGCTGAGCTCGATGCCCTTGTCGAACGAGGCCGGCGCGTTGGTGACGAGCGCCGACAGCACCGCGTCGCGGATGTCGCATACCGTCGAAAGCGGTCCGAGGGTGCCTTCCTCGAGCGCCGTGAACTCGAGTATGGAATCGATGAGATAGCGGAGCGATACCGCTCCCTGCTTGATCATGAGCACGCAATCGCGCGTCTCCGGATCGTCCGCCCGGTCGAGCGCCAGTTCGGTGAAGCCCATGATGCTGTTGAGCGGCGTCTTGAGCTCGTGGCTGATGTTCGACAGGAAAATGGTCTTGAGCTTCGAGGCGCTCTCGGAGGCCTCGACGGTCTGCATCATGCTGCGCTCGTAATCGTGCTTGTAGAGCGCGAGCTCGATGGCGATGCGGAGCTCCCGGTCGTGGTAGGGCTTCACGATGTAGCCGTACGGGCTGACGCGCTTGGCTCGGTCGAGCGTCGATTCGTCGGTGAACGCCGTCACGAACACCACGGGCGTGTCGCTTTCGGCCCTGATGAGCTCGGCGGTCTTGATGCCGTCCATGTCGCCCTTGAGCTTGATGTCCATGAGGACGAGATCCGGCTTCGCGTCGCGCACCGAGGCGATCGCCTCGGCCCCCGTCGTCGCCAGCGCGGTCACGCCGTAGCCGTGGGCTTCGAGCCGCAGGCGGAGGTCGAGGGCCACGATGGTCTCGTCCTCGACGATGAGGATTCCGTAACGCGGCGAAGGGGCGATCGCGCTCAAGGATTTTTCCCCGCGCCGTCGCGGAACGCCGCGTCGACGTCGACGACGACGACGAACGCGCCCGAGGAGTCCCGCGCCACGCCTTCAACGACAGCCTCGTCGATCCGCGGGCGGCCGATGGCCGGCGCCCGTTCCACTCCGGACGAATCGAGATCCACCACTTCCCGCACCCGGTCGGCGAGGAGCCCGACGGTGACGGACTCGCCGTCCCGATCGAGGTTCATGACGATGATGCTCGTTCCCTCGGCCACCTCGGACCGACCCATGCCGAAACGGAGCTTGAGGTCGACGACCGGAATGACGCTGCCCCGGTGGTTGATGACGCCGTGGATGAAATCGGCCGCCCGCGGGACGCGCGTGATCGGCTGGACGTCCAGCACGACGTCGACGCGGTCGACGTCGACGGCGAATTGCTCTTCCCCGAGCGCGAACGCGAGATGCTTCCTTGACGGCCGGCGGGATTCTTCCTGCATCATTCCATCACTTTCTTCACTACCTCGATCAGCTTGTCGGCGCTGAAGGGCTTGACGATCCAACCGGTCGCCCCGGCTTCCTTCCCCTCGTTCATCTTCGTTCCCTGGGATTCGGTCGTCAAGACGAGAATCGGGACGAATTTCGCCTTCGAGTGTCCGCGCGCCTTGCGTATGAACGAGATGCCGTCCATGTTCGGCATGTTCACGTCGGTGATGATGAGGTCGAGCCTGTCCGCCGAATCGAGGCGCGCGGACGCCTCGACCCCGTCGTTCGCCTCGATCGTCTCGTAACCCTGCTGGCCCAGGATGAAGGAGATGCTCTGCCGTATCGTCGCCGAGTCGTCCACCACCAGGATCTTTTTCGCCATTATTCCCTCCCCGCGCCTAGCGCGCTTTCGCCAGTATCTCGGCCGCGATGCTCCCGAGGGGCAGCACGCGGTCCACGCTTCCGAGCTTGATCGCCTCGTTGGGCATGCCGAACACGACGCAGGTGCCCTCGTCCTGGGCGATGGTGTAGGCGCCCGTCTGCGCCAGCTCGAGCATGCCGCGGGCGCCGTCGTCCCCCATCCCGGTCATGATCACTCCGATGGCGTTCCGGCCCGCCCAGCGGGCGGCGGAACGGAACAGCACGTCGACGCTCGGCCGGTGCCGGCACACGAGCGGCCCGTCCTTCACCTCGACGAAGTAGCGCGAGCCCGAGCGCCGGAGCAAGGTGTGCCGGTTGCCCGGCGCGATGAGGGCGCGTCCGCGGACGACTTCGTCGTCGTGTTCGGCTTCCTTCACGGTCACGCGGCAGATGCCGTCGAGACGCTTCGCGAAGGCGGCGGTGAAACGCTCCGGCATGTGCTGGACGATGACGATGCCCGGGCAGTCTTCGGGCAGGGCTTCCAGGAAGGTTTTCAGCGCCTCAGTGCCGCCCGTGGACGCCCCGATCACGACGACCGCGTCGGTGCGTTCCACGGCGTCGGCGCGGAGGTCCGGCTTGGGCAGCATGACGTCCGCCGTAAGCTTCGGATCGACCGTCCGGGGCCGGTTCGGCTCCGTTTGCTGAGCCGCCTGGCCCGACGGCTTCCCTCCCAGTCCGGCGAGGAATTCCGCGCGCGCCTCCGCGTGCGTGCGGCCGGCGGAGTGACGGTCGGGTTCGAACCGGCCGCCTTCGGGCATTCGTGCGTTCGACGGGGGGCACTCGGGCGCGCGAGGTCCGGCGCCGCGGAACGCCGACGTCGTCGGGCCCCGTCGGGCGGAAAACGAAAGGAAGGCGGCCTTGACCACGTCGCAGATGGCCACGCGGCTCTCCTCGAGATATTGCCGCGTTCCCACCTTCGGTTTTTGGATGATCTCGATCGCGCCGTACTCGACGGCCCTGAGGGCGTTGTCCGATCCTTCCTCGGACACGGACGAGCACACGACGATCGGCAGCGGGTCCTTCGCCATCAGCGTCTTGATGAAGGTGAGGCCGTCCATCCGCGGCATCTCGATGTCCGTCACCACGACGTCGGGCTTTTCCCGCTCCATCTTGCGGAGGGCGAAGACGGGATCCGACGCCACCGCGACCGTCTCCAGCCCTTGGTCGGAGTCGAGCAGTTCCTTGAGGGTTTCCCGCACCATCGCCGAATCGTCGACGATCATCACCCTGATCCGCGCGCCGTTCGCCATGCCGTTACGCCTCACATCCGCCGGTACACGGTCGTGGCCACGCTTTCGAGCGGCAGGCGCATGCCGGCGAGGGTTTCCGAGTGGCCGAGGATGAGGTAGCCGCCTTTCCGCATGTGGCCCGCGATCCGTTCGAGCATCGTCTCCTGCGTCTTGCGCTCGAAGTAGATGATGACGTTGCGGCAGAAGACGACGTCGAAATCCCGCGGCACGGGATAGTTCGGTTCCATGAAATTGATGCGCATGAACTCGACCCGCGCGCGGATTTCCGATTTCATGCGGACGAAGCCGGACTGGTCGCCCTTGCCCCGGAGCATGAAGCGCCGTTTCCAATCGGGCGGCACGACGCTCGCGCGCTCCTCCTCGTACACGGCGGCCCGTCCGGTCTCGAGCACCTTCGTCGAAAGGTCCGAGGCGACGATGCGGTGCGGGATCATGCCCGCGCGCTGGCAATAGTCGGCCACGACCATCGCGATCGTGTACGGTTCCTCGCCGGTCGAACAGCCCGCCGACCAGATGTGGAGTTCGCGGCCGCGGCGCGCCTGGGTTTCCGCGAATTCGGGCAGGATGGTGTCCGCGAGGAAACCGAAATGGTCGGATTCCCGGAAGAAATCGGTCTTGTTGGTCGTGATCGCGTCGATCATGTTGATGAGTTCGCCGCGGCCCTCGCCGTCGGAAAAGACGAAGTCGATGTAATCGGCGTAATCCTCGAGACCGTAGATCCTGAGACGCTTGGCGAGCCGGCTTTCGAGGAGCGCCTTTTTCGACGGCGGCATGCGGATGCCGAGCTCGCTCTCGATATAACGCGAAAGCGTCCGGAAATCGGCGTCGGACAGCGACACGGCCTTCGGGATCTGGAGGGTTTCGACGCGGGGGGATTCGACCACGGATTACACCACCTTATCCGTGTGTTCCGCTTGCGAAGCATGCGCCGCTTGCGCCGCTTGCGCCGCTTGCGAAGCATGCGCCGGAACGCGGTATGCCGCCATCGCGAGCCGATTCACGTCCACGATGAGGGCGACCGTGCCGTCCCCGAGTATCGTCGCGCCCGAAAGCCCCTCGAGATCCCTGAACATGCGGCCGAGCGGCTTGATCACGGTCTGGTTGTCGCCGAGAACTTGGTCGACGACGACGCCCACCTTCGCCTCGAGCGCGTTGACGACGACCACCTGCATGATCTCGGGCGCCTTGCCCGGTTCGTCGAAAAAGCGCCTGAGATCGACGAAGGGCAAGAGCTCGTCGCGGTATTTCATGAGGGCGCGGCCGTTCGCGGCCTCCACGGTCGCCCGGTAGATCTCCACGCAGGCGTCGATCGACGACAACGGCAACACGTAACGGCCCGAGCCGACGGAGACGAGGAGTCCGTCGATGATCGCGAGTGTGAGCGGTATCTTGAGGGTCATCGACGTGCCCGCGCCCCTGACGCTCTCGATGTGGATGCCGCCGCCGAGGGTGTCGATCTCGCGCTTGACGACGTCCATGCCGACGCCGCGACCCGAGAGGTTCGTGACCGTCTGGGCCGTGGAAAAACCGGGTTTGAACAGCAACTGGTGGAGTTCGGCTGCGGTCGGATCCTGCCCCGGGGCGATGAGTCCGCGCTCGATCCCGCGCCGCTTCACGGCGTCCAGGTCGATGCCGCCGCCGTCGTCGGACACGCCGATGAGGACGTGCGCGCCCGAATGGCGCGCCGACACGGTAATGGTCCCCTTGCGCGGCTTTCCCGAGCGCGCGCGGACCTCCTGCGTCTCGATGCCGTGGTCCATGGAATTCCTCAGGATATGGACGAGCGGGTCGTTGAGACGCTCGATGACGGTCTTGTCGAGTTCGGTATCGCCCCCTTCGGCGACGAACTCGACGTCCTTCCCGAGTTCCGTGGACAAGTCCCGGACCAGGCGGCGGAATTTGCTGAAGGTCGTGCCGATGGGCAGCATGCGGATGCTCATCGTGTTGTCGCGGAGCTGGGTGATGAGCCGTTCCGACTGCTCGACGATGGCGCCGAGTTCCGCGTCCTCGAGCGTCTGGGCGGAACGCGCGAGGCGCGCCTGCAGCGTCACGAGCTCCCCGACGAGGTCGACGAGCTCGTCGAGCTTGTCGCTCGCGACGCGGATGGTCTGCGCGGCCGGCTCCCCGCGCTTTTCCTGCACCTTCTTGTAGTGTTCCTGCTCCGCGAGCGCGACGTGGAGGTCCTGTTCGCTCACCGCCTTGCTTTCGACGAGCGCCGCGCCGAGCTTCTTGCCGCTCTGGAGGGCGCCGTTCACGTCGTCCGTCGAGACGAGGCCGCGTTCGACCAGGATTTCGCCGAGCTTCCGCGCGCTTCCGGCGGCGGCCGCGGCCATGACCGTCTCGATGGCGAGCTCGCACGAATCCTCGACGAACATGAACACGGCCTTGATGGTTTCGGCGTTCGCGCGCGTCGTCAGGATGAATTCCCAGCGGCAGTACGACAGTTCGGGGTCCATTTCGGAAAGCGGCGGGATGAGCGCGACCGTCGGCGCGGCCGTGCATTCGCCGAGCGCGGCGAGTTCCTGCACGAGCTTGAGGACCTTCGTTCCGTCGCGGAACACGCCCGGCGACGGGACCAGGCGGATGCGGTAGGTGGTTTCCTCGGCGCCCGCGGCGTCTTCCGGCGCCGTCGCAACCGGATTCGCCTGTCTGGGCGGCGCGTCCGCCGGCTTCTGAGCGCCGGGGGCAGCGGCGGGTCGCGGCGGCTGGACGGGTTTCGCGACTTCCGCTTGCGGCGCCGGCTGGACGCCGCAGCGCGCCTCGTTCACGGACTTGATTTCGGCGGCGAGGCTCTCGGACAGGAGCTGGAGCTCGTCGCCGACCGAGCCCTCTTCGGCGAGGAGGCGCTTGATGTGGTCGCGCGCCTTGAGACAGAGGCCGACGAGATCCTTGTCCGCCCGGATGCGCCGGTTGCGGACCGACTCCATGAGGTTTTCGAAGGAATGGGCGAACGAGGCGATCGCGTCGAAACCGAACATGCCCGACGAACCCTTGATGGTGTGGACCGCCCGGAACGCGGCGTTGATGATTTCCGGATCTTCGGGAGACGATTCCAGCTCGAGCAGCGCGTTTTCGAGCTGGGCGAGGAGTTCTTCCGCCTCTTCGCGAAAGGCGGCCTTGAATTTGTCGATCATCCGGCGCCCTCCGGCCGGGGAAACCCGACGAGACGCGTTTCCAGCCCCGTGGCGTCGTCGACCGGGGCCGGGATGAAGCCGGCGCAGAAGAGTTTTCCCGAGATCTTCTGGTTGATCGTCCCGGAAAAGACCATGCGCCTGCCCGCGCGCGCGGCTTCCAGGGCGACGGCGTACACCAGCTGCACTCCGGGCAATTCGAGATCTTCGACGTCGGCGAACGCCACGTGGACGTCGCCCGGACGCGCGAGAGCGTCCCGGAACGCGTCCGCCAGCTCGCGCATGGCGCCGATGCCGATATTGCCGCGCAACTCGATGACCGTGGGGTTCGATTCGCCTTCCATGCCGTCTTTTTCCTCGAAAGCGATTCCGCGAGAAGAAACCGCGTCGACATATACTATAGGCACGGAAAGGCGATCCGCAAGCTCGCGCGCTCCGAAAGGAAGGCGCAAGTCCGGCACACTCCTAGAGGAATTTCGCGCTGTCGAGCTCCGCGGGAATCTGGATGATGCTCTCGAGGAAACCCGCCTTCCGGCGCTTCACGTAGAGCTGCAGGACGATCACGCGGTTTTTCTGGTCCGCCATCAACTTCTTGACGACGATGGGATCGTTTTCGCTCAAACCGGCCTCGTCCGCGGGGCTGCCCCGGAGCACCCGCGTGACCGTGTAGCTCCCCGGCTCGAATACGCTGGCCGACCTCGTCTCGAGGAACATCCCGAAGGCGGCCGGCATGATGTTCATCGGCGTGTCGATGCGTTCGGCCGTCTCGAGCGGCGAAAACGGACGCGTGCGGGCGAGCGACAGCACGGTCAGCGTCTCGTCGCCCCGGCGGACCGAAGAGTCGACGAGCTCGCCGGGAAGGCAGTCGAGGAGGCGATCCTGGGCTTCGAGCGACGAGGCGACGGGAACGCCGCGGATCGCCTCGAGCACGTCGCCCGGGGCGAATATGCCCGCGGCGTCCGGATGGACGTACACCACCTCGAGTCCTCGTTCGGTTTCCTCGATCGCGCAGCCGAGCCATGCGTGCGGGGCGGCGCCGCCCCGGTAGAGCGCCGGCAGGCGCGTGGCGATCCATTGGCCGGCTATGGCGAAATTGAGGCCTTCGTAGCGTTCCGCGCCCGCGAACACGATGCCCGCGAGCTCGCCGTCCGCGTCGAGGAGCGGACCGCCCGAATTGCCGGGATTGATCGCCGCGTCCACCTGGATGGCGTCGCCGAGCTGGAGGAAGCGGCGCCCGGTGGCGGAGACGATGCCCGCCGTGACGGTGTTTTCGAGGCCGAGGGGCGATCCGATCGCGTACACCTTGTCTCCGGCGCGGAAGGTCTTGCGCCCCGAAAAGGCGAACACGTACTCCGGCACGATCTCGACCTTGAGCAGGGCCAGGTCGAAGACGCGGTCCCAGCCGACGACCTTGGCGGGAATCCGCTCTTCGGGCGCGTCGGGCAGCCGCACGTACAAACGCGAATAGCCCTCGTAGGTCGGATCGACTTCGCTCTCGATGACGTGGTAGTTCGTGAGGAGATAGCCGCGCCGGTCGATGAAAAAGCCGGAACCGATGCCCCGGTCGGCCATGCCGACGCCGTGCTCGACCTTGATGCCTCGGTTGACCCAGATGGTGACGACGCCCTTGGCCATCTCGGGTATCGTGTCGTCCCTGCCCGCCCACGAAAGATCGTCGGTCCCGACGGCGCCCTTGTCCGCGGCCGCGATGGCGCGCAGGACGAAGCGGTTGCCGCTTTCGCGCGCCCGGGCGGCCCAGAGCGAAAGGACGTCGCGTCCGGGCTTGGATACGGTCCGGGAGGAGCCCGCGGCGGCCGGTTCCAGGATCTCGAGGAAGGTGACGATCGCGAGGGTCCGGTCGTTCCCTTTCCAGAGTTTCTCGGCGAGCGCGAGCGTGGCTGCGGTTTCGTCCTCGCTCCCGGTTTCCGGATCGATGCCCGCGCTCCTGACCGACTCGAGGCTTTTCCCGATCGACCGCGCCCCGTCGAGGTCGCCCGATTCGACGGCGAGCCGTTTGCGTTCCCGCAGAAGTTCGAGCGACGCCCTGATGACTCGCGTCGCTTCGGATTGTCCGATCGTCCCGTTCGCGCCCATCGCGCGCGCGGCTTCGATGGCGGCGGCTGGTTCCGTCCGCGACAGGTCGTCGAGCTCGGCCGCCTTCACGTCCGCATAGCGGAATTGGGGAAGATCTTCGGGCGGCGTCGGCGTCGACGCGCAGGACAGGAACGACGCCGCGGCCGCGGCCGCGGCGAAAAGCCGGAATCTCATCGGTGCACCTCTGCGAAAATCTGGTTTCCGAAGGAAACGACCGAATACCGGATGGAGTTACGGAAACCGGCCCCGGTCGCGGGCGTTTCCGCTCCGAAATCGAAGGGCTTTTCCCCGATCCAGATCACCTTGCCGCCCGCATCGGGCACGAGGGTCAGACGCTTGCCGCCGCGGAACAGCGAGACGATCGCGCCGTTCCGCACGACGATCGCGGTATCGAGGTTGCCGTCGAGCCTGGACGAGAATTCCCGGCGCTCCGCGCCGTCCGGCAAGGGTTCGACCGTCGCGTCGACGCGGCCGTCGCCGTCGAAATCCCACGACTTCGCGAAGGGAGGGACGAGCAGTTCGCGGTATTCGGGCGTTCCGTCGCAGTCGGCGTCCAGCTCGAACGCCGCGCGCTCCGGTTTCCCGTCCGGTCCGCGCCGATAGAGGACGCGCGCGTCGTCGATTCCGTCGCCGTCCAGGTCGAGATCCTCGCGGTACGGAAATCCGTCGCGATACCTGACGCGGGCGCGGCCGGCGGCGTCATGACGCTCGGAGGCCACCGGAATACCGCCCGCGAGGTCGAAAACGGCTTCGGTCCCGTGGTCGCGGGTGCCGACTCGGGCGGCGTCGGCGAGCAGCGCGGCTTCGACGGGCACGGCCTCGGCGTGGAAAACGGGCGCGTAGACGAAGGCCGCCGCGCCGTCCGACGTTCCGGAGGCCTCGACGTCGAGCGAGAAGATGGGGAGGGGCTTGCGGTCGGTCTCGAACGCGTAGGCGCGGATCGATCCGTCGCGCTTCACGACCGCGCGCGACGCGTACGGGTACAGGTCGTAGTCCACGAGGAGTTCCGACGCGACGGCGCCCGACGGGGTCCGCGCGGTCACGGTGCGGACGGTGACGGGGAGGTTTTCGGAAAACGCGGCGGCGGCCTCGGACTCGCCGTCCTGGTCGGCGTCGAGACGCCACGACGCGACGGCGCCGTGGCGATAGAGGGTTTCCTCTTCCGGTTCGCCGTCGCGGTCGGCGTCGACCGTCACGCTGCCGTCGTACGCGAGGAAGGCGTCGCCGAACGCGCCGAGGCTTCCGTCCGACGACAATTCGCCGCGGAGCCCGCGCAGCACGGAACGTTCGAGGCGCCGGAAGGAAAACAGCTCGCGGATCGCGGTCGCCTCGTCGATGACTCCGTACCGGAGCGCCAGCAGGACCGCTTCGGGCCGTTTGCGCCCGGACGCGCGGTATTCGAGCACCGCGTCGCGGCGGTCCTCGACGCGGGCGAAATAGGGAGCCGCCATGAGCGGCAGTTCGCGGTCGAGTCGCGCGAGGAACGGCAAGCGCGCGAGGATCCGTTCGAGTATGGCGCGTTCGGCGGCGTCGGGCGCGAAGGAGTCCGGATCGAGCGGCAGTCCCGAGAGGAAGAGCGCGGCGAAACGGGGATCGGACGGATGGTCGTCCAGGGCTTTCGAGAGGGCCGCGCGATAGCGTTCGCGGAGCCCGAGCCGCGCGAGGCACAGCGCCTCGACGTAGCGGGCGTCCGGTCCGGGCGGCAGCCCGTCGATCAGCTCGAGCGCGTCGTCGTAGCCCCGCATGCGCGCCAGCGCGTTCGCGAGCGCGATGACCGCGGCGTCGCGCCGCTCGAGGCGGAAATCGTCAGCGGCCAGCGCGGCGCGGAAATGCGTCTCGACGCCGCGGAGCGGTTCGCCGAGGGCCAGCTCGATCCGCGCCGCCAGGACCTGCGTGTCCGACGAGGACGCGTCGTAGTCGAGCGAGCGGTGGGCGTAGAAGGACGCGTCGTCGTAACGGAAGGACGACGCTGCGCTCCGGGCGAGTTCCGCGTAGCGTACTGCCAGCGAGCGGTCGAGGTCGGCCGCCCCGGCCTGAACCAGGACGGCGCACGACGCGAGCGCCGCGGCGACCAGCCGGATCCGGCCCGTGCGCACGGTCAGTCCTTGACCACGCGCGCCTCGAAACCGAAGAGCCGGCGGATGTCCTCGTCGAGGAGGGTTTCCTTCGCCATGAGCTCGTCCGCGAGGCGCTTGAGCTTGTCGATGTTGGAGCCAAGGATGTCCATCGCCCGCTTGAGTCCCTCGTCGAGGATGGACTTGATCGCCTCGTCGAGGTGGCGCGCGGTCTGCTCGGAGTAGTCCTTGTGGCGCGCGATCTCCTTGCCGATGAAGATGGGCTCGTCCTCCTGGCCGTAGGCGATGGGTCCCATCGCGTCGGCCATGCCCCACTCGCACACCATGCGGCGCGCGATGTCGGTGGCCTGGCGGATGTCCTGCGCGGTGCCGGTGGTCGTCTCGCCGTAGACGAGCTGCTCGGCCGCGTAGCCGCCGTAGCAGATGACGATGCGGTCGCGGAGCCGGCCCTTGGCGAAGGAATACTCGTCGCGCTCGGGCAGCGACAGCGCGAGGCCCAGGGCGCGGCCGTGCGGGATGATCGTCACCTTGTGGAGCGGATCGACGTGCTCAAGGTAATAGTGGAGGAGCGCGTGACCCGACTCGTGGACGGCGGTGGCAGTCTTCTCCTCCTCCGTGAGGAAGAGGCTCTTCCGCGCCACGCCCATGAGGATCTTGTCGCGGGCTTCCTCGAAATCGTCCATCTGCACGGCGGTCTTGCCCTTGCGCACCGCGAACAGGGTCGCCTCGTTGACGAGGTTCGCGAGGTCGGCGCCGCTCGTGCCCGGGGTGGCGCGCGCGATGCGGTTGACGTCGACTCCCTCCTCCACCGGCACCTTGTTCATGTGGATCGCGAGGATGGCCTCGCGCTCCTGGACGTCCGGCATCGCCACGACGACCTGGCGGTCGAAGCGCCCCGGCCTGAGGAGCGCCGGATCGAGGACGTCGGGACGGTTCGTCGCCGCGAGGATGATGACGCCGTCCTTCGTGTCGAAGCCGTCCATCTCGACGAGCATCTGGTTGAGGGTCTGCTCGCGCTCGTCGTGGCCGCCGCCGTAGCCGGCGCCGCGCGTTCGGCCGACCGCGTCGAGCTCGTCGATGAAGAGGATGCAGGGCGCGCTCTTGCGCCCCTGCTCGAAGAGGTCACGCACGCGGCTCGCGCCGACGCCGACGAACATCTCGACGAAATCCGAGCCGGACATGTGGAAGAAGGGAACGTCGGCCTCGCCCGCCACCGCCTTCGCGAGGAGGGTCTTGCCGGTGCCCGGCATGCCGACGAGGAGGACGCCCTTCGGGATGCGGGCGCCCATCTTCACGAATTTCTGCGGATTCTTGAGATAGTCGACGACCTCGGTCAGCTCGTACTTGGCTTCCTTCTGGCCGGCCACGTCGTCGAAGGTGGTCTTCTTCGCGGGATCGGTGTAGCGCTTGGCCTTGGAGCGGCCGAACGAAAACGCCTTGTTGTTGTTCTGCGCCTGGCGGTAGATGAGCCAGAGGATGAAGAAGCCGAGGAAGAGGGGCAGCGACTCGAACAGGACCTGCCAGACGCTCACGCCCTTTTCCGCTCCGGACACCTTCACGCCCTTCTTGCGCAGCATGGGCACGAGCTCGGGATCGGGATACGGGATCGTCGTGGAGACGCGCTCGGTGGCGCCGCCGGCCGCCCTGATCTCGGCGACGATCATCTCGGCGTCGACGATGGTGACTTCCTGGACGCTGCCCTGGTCCAGATACGTGAGGAACGCGGAGTACGGCACGACCTTGTCGGCTTTCGCGCGGTCGTTCATGAAGAACAGCCCGACCGACACGGCGATCAGGCCGAGAAAGATCACGAGCGCGAGCTTGTTGCCCCGGGCGGGACCTTCGCCCGGACGCTGCGGCGTATTGTTCGGATTGTCGGGATTCATCGGGAAGCTCGCTCCTGGGCGGATTTCCGGGAAAACATCGAGTTTTCGGAGCACCGTCGAAACGTCGTTCGGAAACCATGCGGTGTTCCGTGGAATTCGGGAGAACGCGGCGTTCCGGACGACATACCCGCGTCACGCGCGCCTGAACCGCACTTTAAGATACCGAGCCGGGGCGGCCTTGTCCAGCGCGGCGCGTTCCCGGAAGCGGTCCCGGCTTCCCGCGTCGGACGCGAGCACCGCCGCGATGCCGTCGCGGTCCTCGAGGATCGGCACGTCGTCGCGGAGTACGGGCGGCACGCCGAGTTCCGGCAGGAGCCGGTCGAGACGGACGGTCCCGCCGCGCGTCTTCAGGCTGTCGCCGGGTTTTCGCGAGCGGATGACGCACGGAAACGAAAAAGCGTCGGAGCGGATTCCCGTCGGGTCGTCGGACCAGTACGCGATGGGAAGGCTCCCGGACACGGACGGCGGCGGACCGTCGGGTATCGCGGCGGTCGACTTCAGGATCAGGCAAAAGCCCCGGCGGGGCTCCCGTCGCGGGAAGGCCGCCGCGGGCTCCGCGCGCACGACGGCCCCGTCCACGACGATGCTGTACCCGGGACCGGCTATCCGCGCGCCGGGTTCCAGCGGACCGGAGAGCCGCGCTTCGACTGATTTGAAGGACAGCTCCGCGCCTCCGCCGAGCGCCTCGTCGATGAGGCGCTGGAAAATCCTGAGCCTGACCGCCGGGAGCGCCGATTCCGCGGCTTCGCGCCGGCACGAGGCGGCCTCCGGAAGCGCTTCGTCCCGGATCGTTTTCGCTTCGGCGAAAACCGCGGTGTCCGACACCGCGTCGCCGGACGCCATCGCCGCGCCGGCCAGGGCTCGGAGCGTCCGTTCGTCGAGCCAGCTTTTCCGCGCCAACGCGGCCAGGGCCGTCGCCCAGCCGGGGAACACCGCGGCGATGGCGGGAACGAGCTCGGCGCGAATCCGGTTCCGCAGGAAGGAGCGTCCCTCGTTCGTCGAATCGCGGCTGAACGGCAGGTTTCTGCTTTCGACATAGGCGGAGAGTTCGGCTTTCGTCAGGGACAGGAGGGGACGCAGGTAGATGCCGCGCCGGCGCGGGATTCCCCTGAGGCCGCCCGGGCCGGCGCCGCGAAAGAGGCGCATGAGCACGGTTTCCAGCTGGTCGTCGGCCGTGTGGCCGAGGAGGACGCGGGTCGCTCCGGTCTCCGACGCCGCCCGTTCGAACGCGCGGTAACGGAAGTCCCGGGCGGCCGCCTCGACCCCGCGCCCCGTCGCCTTGGCGCGCTCTTCGATTTCGCCGGGCGCGGCCGCGTTCGCGAACAGAGGCACCCCGAGTTTCCGGCAGACGGCTTCGACGAGCTCCCGTTCCGCGTCGAGTTCCGCCCGCGGACGGAGGGCGTGGTCGACCCACAACGCGGCGGGTTTGATGCGCAGCGCTCCGGCCGCCGCGACGGTCGCCGCGAGCAAGGCCGTCGAGTCCGGACCGCCCGAATACGCGACGAGGCATGTTCGCCCTTCGCACCCGGCCAAGCGCAAAGCCCGCGCCACACGCCGCTCGATACGGTCCATTCCCCGACCCTCCTAAAAAAAAGACGAGAGCGGATTGCCCGCTCTCGTCTTCATGCTAGCGAAAACGGACTTACTTCTTTTCGGGAGCCTTGGCGGCCGGAGCGGCGCCCGCGGCCTTGGCGGCGGGAGCGGCACCGGCGGCGGGAGCGGCGGCGCCGGCGGCGGGAGCGGCACCGGCGGCGGGAGCGGCGCCCTCGGCGGGAGCGGCTTCGACGGCGGCGACTTCTTCGGCCTTGGCGAACTTCACGAGGGCGATGACGAGTTCGCCGGAGGTGAGCACCTTGACGCCCGGGTTCAGCTTGAGGTCGCGCACGTGGATCGAGTGGTTCGCCTCGAGACCGGAGATGTCGAGCTCGATCTTGGCGGGCAGGTCGCGCGGGAGACACTCGACTTCGATTTCGTGGGCGGGATTCTCGAGGATACCGCCGTTGCGGACGCCGACCGGGATGCCCTTGAGGTGGATGGACACCTTGGCGTGGAGGGCGCGATCCTGCTCGACTTCGAAGAAATCGACGTGGAGGATCTTGCCGTTCATCCAGTCGAGCTGGCGTTCCTTGATGAAGGCTTCGGCGGACGCGCCGTCGATGTTCAGCTTGATGATGGTGGACTCGGAGGCGTGGGCGGTCTCCTTGGCGAACTCGAGCGCCTGGATGGAGATCGGGGTCGCCGTGCCGTGGCGGTTGTACACGACGGCGGGAATGCGACCCGAGCGGCGGAGGCCGTTCAGTTCGCCTTTGGAGGTATTCACCCGCTTGGTGGCGGTGATGACGGGCTGGCTCATGTCGAAAACTCCTTTGCGCGCGAAATGCGGTTTATTGGGACGGCAGGATTCGAACCTGCGAATGGCGGAGCCAAAACCCGCTGACTTGCCGCTTGTCTACGTCCCAGCGTCGTTCTGATCCGCCCGGACTTCATTCTTCGTCCGCGACGTGGTGTTCCGCGTGCGCGTACGCGTCCAGAATGGCGTCCTGCAACGTCGTCCGGAATTCCGGACTGATCGGATGCGCGATGTCCTTGAACTCGCCGGTCTTGGTCTTCCGGCTCGGCATGGCGATGAAGATGCCCGTCTTCCCCTCGATCAGCTTCACGTTGTGGATGACGAAGCAGTCATCGAACGTGACGGTCACGTAGGCCTTGAGCTTGCCTTCGTTGCTGACCTTGCGGACTCGGATATCGGTGATCGTCATACCTGCCTGGCTCCCGGTCGACGTGGCTCCGCGCGGCGCAATTCTATCGAATCTCGTCGATCTTCGCAAGCGGGCGGCACGGAAAAGCGCGCCACCCCGCGTCCTCGAGGCGGGCGCCGGCTCGTTCGGCTTCGATTCTTCCATTATATACGCCGAACAACGCGCTTCCGGAGCCGGTCAAGCCCGCGAAGAGCGCCCCGGTCGCCTTGATGGCGTCGAGGGCGTCCCCGAGGCGCGGGTAAGCCGGCAGCAAGGCATCGAAAAAATCGTTGCGGAAATCCCAGGTTTCGGGCGGATGGCGGTAGGTTTCGGCAAGGCGATCGAAGCCGCGCGTGACGGGCGCTGCAAAAGCGGCGGCGGCGCGCGCCGACGCCTCGCGCGCGGCGTCGGCGCGCGACGCGTCGACGCGGGCATACGCGTCCTTCGTGGCGATCGGGAAGTCGGGCGCCACGACGACCAGGGAAAAATCATCCCGCGCGGGGAGCGGCTCGATCAGTTCGCCCCGGCCGCCGACATACGCCGCGGCGCTCCCGAGGAAGAACGGCACGTCCGAGCCTACTTTCGCGCCGATGGCGGCGAGTTCCGCGGGCGGAAGCGGATGCCCGTACGCCAAGTCGAGGGCGCGCAGGACCGCGCCGGCGTCGGACGAGCCGCCGCCCATGCCGGCGCCCGCCGGGATGCGCTTGTCGACCGAAAGCCGGAGCGCCGCCTTCAAGCCGGCCGCCTGGAAAAAGAGCGACGCGGCCGCGTGCATCGTGTTGCGCCCGGGCGGACAGTCGAAATCGCCCTGGATATCGATCCCGTCGCCGTTCGACAGCTCGAACTCGATGCGGTCGGACATCGAAATCGCCTGGAAGACGCTTTCGATGCCGTGGAAGCCGTCCGGACGGAGGCCGAGCACGGCCAGGTGCAGGTTGAGCTTGGCCGGCGCCAGGACCGTCCCGCGGATCGCGCGCACCCTCAGCCCCGCAGGTAGTGGCAGCCCGACGACTTCCCGTTCCCGTACGCGGCCCGGGCGATGCACTGGGCCGTCTCCACGGCGTTGCGGAGCTCGAGGAGGCTCCGCGAGATCCGGGCTTCGCGGTAGAAGCTCTCGATGCGGTGCGAGAGGTAGTTGAGGTCGGCGATGGCCCGATACAGGCGCTTTTTCGTCCGGATGATCCCGACGTAGTCCCACATGGTCATCTGGATGTTGAGGAGGTCGTGGTAGATGAGGATGGGATCGGCGTCTTCCACGGCGCTCGGGTACACCCAGTCGGGAATGTCGTGCAGGAGCTTCCGCGACGGCGGCGGATTGTCGGCGAAGGCGTGCCGTCCCGCCCGGAGCCCGAAGACGAGTCCTTCCAGAAGCGACACGGACGCGAGCCGGTTCGCGCCGTGGACGCCGGTGCAAGCCGTCTCGCCGGCGGCGTAGAGCCCGTCCACCGTGGTCATCCCGTCGAGGTCCGTCTTGACGCCGCCGCAGGAATAGTGCGCCGCCGGCACCACCGGGATCGGCTCCTTACGCATGTCCATGCCCGCGTCCAGACAGGTCTTGTAAATGCTCGGAAAGCGCTCCGCGGGATCCACCTTCATGGAAGACGTGTCGAGGAGGACGTAGGAGACGTCGGACTGCTCCATCTCGAGGTAGATGGCGCGGGCCACTTCGTCGCGCGGCGCCAGGTCCTTCATCGCGGGGCTGTAACGTTCCATGAAGTACTCGCCGCGCCGGTTCATGAGGCGCGCGCCCTCGCCGCGGATAGCCTCGGTGATTAGGAAGCGCTTCACGTCGCGGTGGAAGAGCACGGTCGGATGGAACTGGACGAACTCCGCGTTGATGATCTCCGCGCCCGCGCGCAGGGCCATCGCGATGCCGTCGCCCGTCGCGCCCACCGGATTCGACGTGTGGAGGTACAGGTTGCCGATGCCGCCCGAAGCGAGGACGACCGCCTTCCCGTAGAACGGCACGATCTCGCCGGTGGTTTCCATGAGCACGTAGACGCCGATGGCGCGGGTCGGCCGGTAGCGCTCCTCGTCGCCCGTCGAATGGTGGGTGTTCGTGATGACGTCGACGGCGATGGCCTGCGGTATGACGTGGATGCCCGGAAAGGTCTTCGCGTAATCGAGCAGGGCCGTCTCGATCGACTTGCCGGTCGTGTCCCGGACGTGCCTGATGCGCCTGACCGAATGCGCGGCCTCCTTCGTGAGGTCGGGGATGCCGCCCTGGCCGCAGAACGGGACGCCCGCCTTTTCGACGAGGTAACGGTCCACGGCTTCGGGTCCTTCGCGCGCGACGATCTCGACCGCCTCGCGGCAGTTGAGCCAGGATCCGGCCGCCATGATGTCCTGGACGAGCAGGTCGGGCGTGTCGTCGGGACCGCCCGCGACGATGCCGCCCTGGGCGTAGTACGTGTTCGACTCGGCGGGGACGGCTTCCTTCGTGAGCACGCAGACCGTCGCGCCCTGTTCGGCGGCCGCCACCGCCGCGGAGATGCCGGCGATGCCCGATCCGACGATGACGACGTCGAAGAACTCCGCGGTCGAACTCATCTCGCGTCCCCGCCGCCCGCGCGCCGGATCTTGAGCGCGAAGTCGAACGCCGGCGCGGAGTGGGTGATGCGACCCACCGATATGTAGTCTACGCCCACCGCGCTGTAGTCGGCGGTCTTGGCCAGGTCCATGCCGCCCGACGCCTCGAACTTGATGCCGCCGTGCGGCTCGCGCACGGCGGCGGCGGCCTGCGCGGGCGTCATGTTGTCGAGCATGATCACGTCGACGCCGCACGCGACGGCTTCGCGCACTTCCTCTATGGTGCGGCACTCGACCTCGACGCGGAAGCGGTCCGCCCACTTGGCGCGGGCCCTTTCCACCGCGTTCCGCACGCCGCCGGCCGCGTCCACGTGGTTGTCCTTGATGAGGACCATGTCGTAGAGGCCCATGCGGTGGTTGACGCCGCCGCCGACCGAGACGGCGTATTTTGAGAGGGCGCGGTAGCCGGGGATCGTCTTGCGCGTGTCGAGCACGACGGCCCGTCCTGCTTTCCGCGCCGCCTCGACGTATTTCGAGGTGGCCGTCGCGATTCCGCTCATGAACGACACGAAATTGAGCGCGATGCGCTCGCCCTCGAGTATCGATACCGTCGGTCCCTCGACGATGGCCGCGACGACGCCCGGCACGACGCGGTCGCCGTCCTTGAGCGTGAACTTCACGTCTACCTCGGGATTGATGCGCCGGAACACGTTCGTGAAAATATCGGTGCCACAGAGGATGCCGTCCTGTTTGGCCACGAGATTCGCGGTCAGGACGCCGAAATCGCAGATGGCGCGCGTCGTCACGTCGCCGACGCCGCCGAGATCCTCGTCGATGGCCAGGTCGAGTAGCGTCTCGAAATCGTCGAAATTCATACGCCACTGTAGACCCGATGGAGGGAAAAAGCAACATTCGGGTCGCGTCCGCGCGGTTTCGCCCCCCGCGCGCCCGCGATTTCCCGTCTTCATCCCCCTGAAACGGAAGCTTCCTTTTTTCGTTTTTCCCGAAAACGTAGTTGACAGAACGTGGAAGTCTCTTTTAGATTTTGCGTGGAACCGGACCCCACCCGCCCCGCGGGAACGGAGCGCCGCTCCGCGGCCGGGTTTCCAACGGTCGATCGACATCGCACCGTCCGCAAGGGAGGACAGCCATATGACTTCGGTTCAAGGCGAATCGCAGCTCGATACCACCCTGGAGCCGGCGCTCCAGCCCGTCGCTTCGCCGACATCCGATGGACGCGCGCTTCCCTATTTCTTCGGGGACGATTTCGAAGAGGACTACGAAGACGATTTCGAAGAGGAAGAGGACTTCGACGAATACGAGGAAGAAGAAGACGAAGACGACATGGACGACGACTTCGACGACGACTTCGACGACGAGGAAGACGACGACTTCGACGAAGAAGAGGACGAGGAAGACGAAGAGGAAGACTACGAGTACAGCGACGACCTGGATTTCGACGACTTCGACGAATGATCCGGGCCGTTCGAGTAAATAAGGCCGTCCCCCGCGGGATGGCCTTTTCATGCGGAACGTGTTACCGGCTTTGGGGATCCGGCGGCTGGATTCCGACCTTCTTGGCCTGGAACCAGAGCTTTTCGAGTTCGTAGAAAGTCCGCGCTCCCTCGCTCATGATGTGGACGACGAGCCATCCGAAATCCACGAGGCACCATTCGTCGTCTTCGGTCAAGGCCGGCTTGCGGAGCGGATCGAGTCCCAGCGGCTTCGTCTCGTCGAGCAGGGCCCGGAGGAGGCCGCGAAGGTGCGTCGAGCTCGTCGCGGTGGCGATGACGAAATAATCCGTCCACGACGTCATGCCCGACAGGTCGAGCATGACGGTATCCTGCCCGTTGTGCGAGGCGAGGACGCGGCCGGCGGCCAGCGCGAGGCGTTCGCGCTCAATAACAGTATCTTCCATTGAAATCCTTCCCGAGCAGAATCTGGAAATCGGCGATCGACTCCTGTCGGCCTTCGTAGGAACCCGTTCGCAGGTCCTTGCAGCGTATGACCCCGGCGATCGCCTCCGCGGTCTTCCCGTTTCCCGCGCGGTCGAAGACCGCGGTCTTTTCGATGTCGGCGCGTTCCGCGTTCTCGACGGAGACCACTTCGTATCCGAAGCTCTGGAAGATGTCGGCGGTCTTCTTGGCGAGTCCGCGGGTCGCGGTGCCGTTCAATATCTCGATGCGGAACACCTTGTCCTCGACCGAGAACGTGTCCGCGTTCGAAAGCGCGTTGAGCGTCTGCTTCACGATGTCCTTGACGAGTTCGCCGTCCCAGAGGGGATCGAGCAACACCTTGCCGTCCACCTTCGTCGGAGCGCCCGTGGTTTTCTGCATGACGATCCGGTCGACGTCGAGCTTCGCGAACTCGACGAAAAGGCGCTTGAGCGAATCGCCGTCGATGTTCGTGCGGAGGCGGCTCCTGACGTGCGGGAAGACCGTCCCCTCGGAAACGTAGCCGGCGAGGTCGCCGATGCGCCGGAACAGGGTTTGGACGAGCTTTTGCCGTCGGTCGATGCGGTCGTTCTCCGCCTCGTCCGGCAGGGGAAAGAGTCCGTAACCCCGGGCTTTCTCCCCGTCCAGGGTGACCGCTCCCGAGGGCAGGAGCAGCCGTCTCGATTCGACGGTGGCGTCCACCGGATTCGGGATGAACATGGGCAGGCCGTCGAGAAGGTCGACCACGAGCTCGAATTGCCGCTCGTTCAGCGTGATGAAGTGCGGTATCTCCGTGCCGACGAGCTTGGCCACTTCCGACACGTAGGCGCGCGGATCCTCCGGCTTGTAGACCGTGTCGATCCGGTCCACGCGGTTGAGCGACTTGATGATGAGCCCGGTCTCCGCGGGGATGTCGAGGAAGGCGCCGCGGCCGTTCGTCGCGTAATACATGAACAGCTCGGTGGCGGCGGGCTTCCCGTCCTGCTCGAGCACGACGAGGATGTTGACGATGCGGTCGCCCTTGATGGCCTCGTCGATCGTGTTGGTGCGGAGCACCAGCGAGAACGCGACCGTCACCGCGACGACGACGGCGAGGATGGCGACGAGGAACAGGGCGCTCTTGTCGATCAGATGGCGTTTCATGCGGATGCGGACCTCGCGAGCAGGTCATTGTAGAGGAAAACGGTTTCCGGCGCAACGCGCTTCCCGGCATGCAGGTAGTACTCGATGAGATCGGCCACGACGGCCTGCGTCAGTCCGACGACGCCCGAACCGGCCGCGGCCTCGGCGACCCGTTCGGACACGCGACCCCTGCCCGGCTCGATCTTGTCGGCGCAGTACACGACGAGCGCGAGCTCGCCCATGCCGGCGCGTCCCACCGTGTGGTAGGCGACGGCTTCGAGGATATCCCGGTCGACGATGCCATAGTTTTCCGCGAGCGTGACGGCCGCGGCCGGTCCGTGCGGCAGCCGGTCGTTCTCGAACACGCAGGACGGCAGCTCGCCCGGGAAGCGCCTGGCGAGCGCGTACTGCGCGTCCGGCTCGAGTTCCTTGCAGAGGTCGTGGGCGAGCGCGGCGACGAAGGCCTTGTCCGCGTCCAGCCCGAAGCGCGTGGCCAGTCCGCGGGCCGCGAGCGCGGCGCCCTCGGAGTGCGCGCGCCGTTTCGGCGAAAGCGCCGTCGAGAGCTCCCCGCGGATCGAGGCGACCAGATCGAAGGCGGCGGGCGCGTCACGCACGGTAATACCCGCCTTCACGGATGAGGGTCCAGACGGAATCGGGCACGAGACGGCGGAAGCCGCGCCCCTCGGCGACGCGTTCGCGCACGAGCGTGCTCGAAACCGGCACGAGCAGGTTGTCTATGTACGAATGAGGATACGGAAACGGGAGGCGCTCCGGGGAATGCCGGTGCGCGCACACGAGGTCGCACTCGCGGGCGATGGCCTCGGGCTCGCGCCACGACGGGAAGCCCGGGATGAGGTCGTCGCCCAAGAGGAGCCCGGGCAGCCCGTCGATATCCCAGCGGGTCTTGAGGTCGCGCAACGTGTCGAGGGTATAGGAGACGCCGCCTCGCCTGAGCTCGCAGTCGTCCACGGCGAACGCGGGCTCTCCCTCGCAAGCCGCGCGGAGCATGCGGAGCCGCGCTTCCGGACCGGGATCCCCGACGGGCGTCTTGTGCGGCGGCGTATGGGCCGGCACGAAGACGACCCGGTCGTACCCGGCCAGGTCGAGCGCTTCTTCCGCGAGGATGAGGTGTCCGATGTGGACGGGATTGTACGACCCGCCCATCACGAGGAGCTTCATTTTCCGGAACCCCAGCCGTCCGTCTTGCGGAACACCGTCGGAGCTTCGTCCGAGGCTTCCGTCGAGTTCCGATTTCCGGGCGCCACTTCGTCGGAGTCGCGGGATTCGTCGTCGTCGTCCGGATCGAAGCCGAAACTGGCGGCGGCGTCCAGGGTGGCGGTTTCCCGTTCGCGGCGCTCGACGAATTCGAGGAAGGCGCGCTTCACGTCGTCGATGCCGTCGCCGGAAAACACCGACAGACCGAGGACGCGCTCGCCCGAAAGCCGCGCGCGGAGTTCCCCGAGGCGGCCTTCCGTCTCGGGCAGGTCGGTTTTCGTGCCGATGACGACGCGCGGTTTACGCGCGAGATCGGCGGAAAAGCCGTCCAGCTCGCGGAGGAGGATCTCGAACGCGTCGAGGTAGTTGTCGTCGGACAGGTCCACGAGGAAGGCGAGCGCGCTCGTGCGCGAGATGTGCTTGAGGAAACGGATGCCGAGGCCCGCGCCCTCGTGGGCGCCCTCGATGATGCCGGGTATGTCGGCGAGGATGATGTCGCGCTCGGCGACCGAGAGGACGCCGAGGTTCGGAATCTTCGTCGTGAACGGGTACGGCGCGATCTTCGGGCGCGCGTTCGTGCAGTAGTCGAGGAGCGAGCTCTTGCCCGCGTTCGGGAACCCGACGAAACCGATGTCCGCGATGAGGCGAAGCTCGACGCGGAGCTTGGCGGCCTTCCCCGGCTGTCCGGGTTGGGCGATCTTGGGCGCCTGGTTCACCGAGCTCTTGAAGTGGATGTTGCCCCAGCCGCCGTTTCCGCCCTTGAGGAAGACCCAGCGCGACTCGTCGCGCGCGAAGTCGCGGAGCACCTCGCCCGTCTCGTAATCGCGGATGACGGTGCCGGGCGGCACGGGAATGACGATATCCTCGCCCGCCGCGCCGTAACGGTCGCGACGCATGCCGTTCTGGCCCGGCTGCGCCTTGAAGGTCTGGAGATAGCGGAGCCTGGCGAGCGTCCGGAGGTTGCGGCGGACTTCGAAGACGACGTCGCCGCCCTTGCCGCCGTCGCCGCCGGCGGGACCGCCGAAGGGAACGTATTTTTCGCGCCGGAAGGAGACGCAGCCGTCCCCGCCCTTTCCGGACGATACGATGATGAGCGCCTCGTCCGCGAATTTGATCATGCCGGTATCCTGATTGTGCCGAAGTCCGGCGACGGCCGCGCCCGCGCCTTCGCGGGAACGGACTCCGTCGCCCCATAACGAAAACGCCGCTGCCGGCCCGGAAGCCGAAAGCGGCGCTGTCGCGTGTCCGTCGCCGGCGTGTTAGGCCTGGACGGGTTCGATGCCCGCGTACTTGCGGCCGCGGTATTCCTTGAAGAAAACCTTGCCGTCGACGAGCGCGTACAACGTGTCGTCCTTGCCGATGCCCATGTTGAGCCCGGGATGGATCTTCGTGCCGCGCTGGCGGACCACGATGGATCCGGCGATCACGAACTCGCTGCCGTAGCGCTTGACCCCGAGGTGCTGGGGATTGGAATCACGGCCGTTTACACCCTTGTGCGGCATATTGTTTCCTCCATGCGGTCGCCCGAAGACGCCGGATTGTTTCAGTTCTTCGGGACCGCTTCGATCGTAAGTTCGACCGATCCCGGATATTCACGTTCCACGCCGGACAGCCCTATCGTCAGGAAGGACGTGATCCCCCTGGCGGCTTCGCGGGCTCCGTCCGCGCATCGCCTGACGGCGAACCGGAGTTCGCCTTCCGTCGGGGCCGTCGCGGCGGCGTCGACGCCCGGCTCGGAAGCCAGGGCTTCGAACGCCGACCGGACGAGGGTCGTGACGGCGGCGCACGCGACGTTCTCGCCCCTGCGGGCGCCGTCCGCGTGCCCCCGCGCCTCGACGCGGGACACGACGCCGTCGCGGTCGAGCGCGACCCTGACGGAGACCACGCGGGCTCAGGCCCCGACGATGTCCTCGACGGTCAGCACCGTGTAGTTCTGGCGGTGGCCGTGCTTGCGGCGGTAGTCCTTCTTCGACTTGTACTTGAAGACGATGATCTTGTCGGCTTTCTGCTGTTCGGCGATGACGGCCTTGACCTGGGCTCCCTTCACGTAGGGGGCTCCGATCTTGATCGAGTCGCCGGAGAGCATGAGCACGGTGTCGAGATCGACCTTGGTGCCCTGCTCGCCCTCGATGAGGTCGACGCGGATCTTGGCGCCCTTTTCGGCGCGGTACTGCTTGCCCTGGACTTCGACGACTGCGTACATGTGATACCTCTGGAATCCGCGTCCCGAAGGGGCGGAAAAATGCGCTTGACGCGTCCGTGGACGGCCTTCACGGCCACCCTTCCCGCTCGAGCGTCCGAAAACGCCCATGAGCGCGGTTTTATACTATATAATGCGCCCTCTTGTCAACCGAAGCGATTCCGCCCAGGCGGGGGTCCGTGAGCCCGGCGCCCCTCATTCACCGATCAGGGCCCTGAGCGCCGAAAAGGCGGCGAAGGAAAAACGCACGAGCTTGTGCCGCGACGTCTCGCCCCTCACGAGCTCGAAATCGGCCTTCGCGCAGCCGAGCGCCTTCGCCAGGTATTTCATGAGCTCGGCGTTGGCCTTGCCCTTTTCCGGCTGCGCGGCGAGATGGACGAGCAACGCGCCGTTCCGCACGCCGTCGATCGAGGACGCCTGCATCCCGGGAATGACCTTCAGCTCGGCGAGCACCGAATCGGCGTCGTCCCGATACCAGAGCTCCGATTCCGCCGCCTGTATCGGTTCGGGCTTCGGCCCCCGTTTCGTCCCCATATCCACCTTCCTTTCGCCGCGGCGGTTCAGAATCCGCCCCGATCCTTCATGACGAGGCCGCCCGACTGTTCGGCCCAGATCGTGACGGAATCCCCCGGTTTCATGACGCGGTGCAGCGCGCTGCCGTACAGGCTGCGAACGATGCCCGCCTTGCGGCTCGCGTCGTTGTCGCGGAGGAGCGCCGACAGTTCCTCGAGCCGGCGGTCGTACGCGTCGGGCTCGAGGCCGTACACGTCGCCTCCGTCGCGCCGGTACGCGAAGGGAACTCCCTTCGCGTCGTACAGGTCGAGCGGCACGCCCCGGTCCTGCGCCACTTCCTCGCTGAAGACGCGGTACGGCAGGGCCAGATTGACGCGCCGGCCGGCTTCGATCTCGCTGTAGTCGAAGTTGCACACGACCGAGTCGACGTAGATGTCGCGCCCCGGCAGTTCGAGTTCCTGCGTCCCCGCGACCCGATCCGTCCCACCGGCGTAGAAAGTCAACCGGATTCTCGTTTTCCCGTCGCCGTACGAAAGCGCCTCCACCCCGGCAACCCGCGCGCGCCGGTCCAGGTTCCGCACGACCGTCCTGAGTTCCTGGATGCGGCGCTGGTTCGCCTCGAAATCCTCGAATTTCCTGATGGTCTCCGCGAAGCCGACGAGCGCCGCCCCGCCGATCGCGAGGGCGATGAGCACCGGGCCGAACGTGAAGACCTTGCCGAGCGTGGACACGAGTTCGCGCCCCAGGACGAAGGTCGCCTCGGCCGGCTTGAGCTTCTTGCCCGCAGCGGCGCAGGCCAACGAGCGCTCGCGCACACCGTTCCACACCGAAAGGAGGAAGGCCCCGCCGAGGGCGGCCGCGAGGAGCGCGCGTCCGAGGGGCTCGAAGACCACGAAGGAGACCGCGTCCGCGAGCGCGAGCACGAGCCGGGAAAGACGCGCGTCGCCCACGTCACTCACCCATGATCTCGACGCCGCCCGACGACCGGACGACCACCTTGTAGACGACGCCCGTCTCGAACGTCGCCAGCTTGCCCACTTCGTGGACGGCGTTGCCGAAGGCGGCGGCCGGCATCTCGGCGTAGGTCGACACCACCGAATAGATGTCCGCGATCGCGTCGCGCTGCCGCTTGTTCGTCGGTTGAGTAAGGATGACGGGGAAGCCGTTCACGCCGTACGCCTGGGGAAGCGGAGTGCCGTCCTTCGGCGCGATCTCGTTCGTGAACAGGCGGTACGGGAACGCGAGCCGGCCGTCGCGATACGGCACGACGAGGACGTCGACCGAGAGCTCTTGCCCCGGCAGGGTGGCGTCCAGGCGCCCGACCTCGGTGTTCGTGGGGTCGTAGAACTTGACGATCACCGTGAGCGAAGTTTCATCGCGCCTGTCCACGACGAAGCGCATCGGCACCGTCTCAGCCTTGAGATCCGTCACTTCGGTCTCGAGGCGGCCGATCTCCACCTTCTGGTACGACGTGGCCACGACGACGCCGAGGACGGCGGCGGCCACGACGAGAAACGCGATGAGCAGGAACTTCACCCACCCGGAAACCTTTCCTTCCATACCGGTCAACTCCTTGCGAGCGTGATGAATTCGTCTTCGTCGATGACGGGAATGCCGAGCGACGCGGCTTTGCGGTTCTTCTCCGATCCGGAGGCCTTGTCGTTCGTCACCAGGTACGACAGCCCCTTGCCCACCGAGCTCTTGATCGATCCGCCGAGTTCCTTGACGAGGGCTTCCGCCTCGCCCCGCTTCATCCCGCGGAGTTCGCCCGTGAAACAGAAGGATTTCCCCGAAAGCCTTCCGCCGGCTTCCGGCGGGGCGATCGAGACGGCGCCCGAGGCGAGCACCGCGTCCATGTCGGCCGCGAGCGCGGAAAGCCCGTCGAGAAGCGTCCGCGCGGTGATCTCGCCGAAGCCCTCCACCGCGGACAGCGACTCGATCGTGGCCGCGCGCAGCTTGTCGAGGGTGTCGAAGCCGGCGAGCGCGGCCTTTTGGGTGATCGTCTCGCCGATGCCCTCGATGTCGAATCCGGCCACGAAAGTAGCGAGGCCGATCCGCGAGCGCGAGCGGAGGTTGCGGAGTATCTTCGTCGCTATGGTCGGCCCCATGCGGTCGGGGGCAGCGAGTTCGTCTTCGGTCAGCGCGTACAGGTCCGCGATCGTCCGCACGCGGCCCGAGTCGAAAAGCTTCCGGAGGACCACGGGGCCGAAGTCCATCACGTTGAGCGTCGAAAGCCATTTCTCGACGCGGTGGAGCGCCTTCTTCGGGCAGGACGCGTTCGGGCACCAGAGCCTGGTACCGTCGTCGACGAGCGCGGTTCCGCAGGAGCATTCAGACGGCTGCGGGATTGCCGTCGCTCCCGGGGGATTCTCGACTAGGGCCTCGATCTTGGGGATGATCTCGCCGCGTTTCGTGACGACGATGCGGCTCCCGATCATGAGGCCGAGCGATCTGATGAGTCCCGGGTTGCAGAGGTTCGCGCGCTGGACGGTCGTGCCCGCGAGGCGCACGGGCTCCATCACGCCGATCGGCGTGTAGATGGCGCCCGACTCGCTCCACTCCACGGAACGCAGCGTCGAGATCGCCTCTTCAAGGGAGAATTTGAAGGCGATCTGCTTTTCCGGGCGGGCGCGCCGCATGTCGGCTCGGTCTATTTCGTCGCCTTTCACCACGAGCCCGTCGATGTCGTAGGGAAGCCCCTCGCGCGCGTCCATCACGCGGGCGCGGTAGTCGATCACGGAGCGGGCTCCCTCGCAGATTTCCATGGGCGCCGTCTCGAAGCCCGCGGACGCGAGCCACGCGACCTTTTCGCGCTCGGTGCCGAACGGATCGTTCCCGTCGAGGGCTTCGGCGTCGTAGGCGATCACGTCGAGGAATTCGCAGCCCGCGCCGTCCTTGCGCTTCATGAGTCCGTTCGCCGCGTTGCGGCAGTTGGCTTTGTCGCTGAAATGTTTCGAGTGCACTTCGTGGGTCATGACGACCTCGCCGCGAACGCCGCCCGTGAACGCCGTCGGCAGGCGTTTCACGACGCCGCGCATCTTCGCGGCGTTGGGCGTGATCTCGTCGCCGATCGCACCGTCGCCGCGCGTGACGGCGCGGACGAAGGCGCCGTTCTCGTACTGCAGTTCGAGGCTCGCGCCGTCGAGCTTGTATTGCACGAGGAACGTGGAAAACGCCATCTTGGCGGCCCATTTCTCGAACGATTCTGGATCGCTCGCCTTTTCCTGGCTGCCCATCGGCAGCATGTGCGCCACCTTGGGAAAGCCGTCGGCGGCGTCCGAGCCGATGCGCGCGAGCGCGGGGCTGTCCGGCGCGAGTTCCTTGAGCTCGTCGACGAGGGCGTCGAACTCCGCGTCCGAGATCTCCGGCTGGCTGTTGTAGTACTTGTCCTGGTGGTACGCGACGAGTTTCTCGAGCTCGGCGACGCGTCCGCTTTTCTTCGCCATCGCCGCTCAGTCCTCCGCGACGACGACGATGCCGTCACCGTCCCCGAAGGCGATCCGGTCGGACTTCCGCGGATTCACGACGACGCCGTAGCCGGCTTCATGGTCCCGCGCGTCGCGGACCAGCCGGTAACCGATGGCGGTATGCCCGCGTTCGGCGCAGGCCGCGGCCACCGTGTAGAAGTCGATGTCGACACCGGTCTTCACGTAATCGGAAATCGGCTTGATGTAAATTTCGGAGCCTTCCGGATCGAACAGGTCCCCGAGCACCGGCTCGAGTCCGGGATTTTCCGAGAACTGGGCGACCATGAGGCTCAGGATGCGGTCACTCACGATAAAATCGTCCGCTTCCGCGACTTCCGCGAGGGCGCGGTTCCGGATGTCGAGAATCTGGCTCGTGAGCGAGAAGGACAGCGAGCGCGCGTGGGCGATGTCGCGGATATGGATGAGCGACACGAGCGTGCGCGAGTCGGCTTCGTCGGGTGCGTAGGTCGTGTCGTCGCACAGGACGATAACGTGTTCCGCCGACTCGAAGCAGAGCGATTCGAGGGTTTCCCGATCGGTCGTGTCGCCCTGGACGTATCGATGCGAGACGTTCCGGAGTCCCGCGGCCAAGTCGACGAGGAGGAGCTCCGCGTCGGGATTCGAGCCGAGGATGACGACCTCGCTGCCCTTCGCGACATAAGCGTCGAGTTCGCGCACGATCGCGGGCAGGCGCGAATTCCAGCCGACTACGACGATGCGCTCGGGCGTCGCCGCGCGAGGCGCGGGCGACTTCACGATGGCCGAATCGTCGACGCGCGGGCTCGTCCGGTCCGGGATGACGGTGTCGTCGTCCTCCGAGATGGCGATAACCTTCCAGCCCGCGCCGATCTTCGTCGCCATGGGCGGATTCACCGCCGGCACACCCTTGTCGTCGACGAGACCGATGACTGCGCTCGTGCCGTAGCCGAGCACGGCGTCGCGGTAGGTCTTGCCGATTAAGGCGGACGCGTCGGAAAAGTAGATTTCCGCCCCCTGGAAATCGAGGAGCTCGACGTAGACGTTCGACAAGCCCGTCTGGCGACAGGTTTGCGCGACGACGCGCGGGATGACGTCCTCGACCACGACAGGAGTCAGGGCGCCGCGCACGGCGATCTTCGAAGGAAGGATATAGTCGCGTTTCGACAGCTTGGCGACCACGGCTTGCGAGCCGTCCGCGCGCAAGCCGCTCTTCGACACCGCGAGCAGGGTCTTGACGACCGACGCGTCCGGATCGTCCTCCGCGGGGAGCACGATGACGCTCCGCGCCTCGGAAATGTTGGCTATGGCGATGTCGTCGAGGTCGATGGGAGAACCGGAACGGCACACGATCTTCGTGTTCGCGAGTTCCGGCACGCGGAGGGCGATCTCCTCCTCCATCTCGACCTTGTCGCGGTCGGCGAGGATGGCGATGCAGGGCTTCCGGCGGTTGCGGTTGGCCTCGACGAGCTGCTCGATGACGGGAAACACCTCGCCCGACCAGCCGAGGATGACGGTGTGGCCGCGCTCGATCACCGGCGAGCGGCCCTTCCGGAGCTCGTCGAGCTTCGCCTCGAGCGCGTTGTTGAGGATGCCGATGAGCGCGGACAGGACGAAGATGCCGCCGATCGTTACGCCGAACATGACGAGCCGGAGCAGCCAGCCCGAGTCGCCGCCGACAGCGCCCGAGTCGATGGCGCGGTTCAAGCTGGCCCAGAGGGCTTCCGCGAGCGTGAAGGTGTTGCCGTCGGCGTCCGCGATCGACAACCCGAAGACGAGCGCCCCGCCCGCCCCGATGATGACGATCGAGACGAGCGCGAGCCCCGCGATGAGCGCGGGCGTGCCGCGCGCCATGAATTCGTCGAACCGGTATCGCATCCGATCCCTGAAACCGTATCGTGCCATGCGTCGATTGTACGTGCGACCCCTCGTGTTTGTCAAAGCCGTTGCTTTGTCGAACACGTAACCTTGTCAAAGCCGTCGGTTTGTCGGAGCCGTCACCGCATCAGCATCCCTTGACCACCGCGCCCTTCCCGATCTAGCGTGATGCCGCGCCTCCTTTCCATCCGTCCCTGGAGGCCGGAGAAGAACTTCCATGCGAAACGATCACGCTCCCCACTCCGCGCGCCTCGCGGTCATCGTCCCGGCGTCATTCATGAACAGCGTCGCCACCGGCCTCATGGGCCTCGGCATGCTGTTCGTGATAAAGGAAGTCTATCACGCCCCCGCTTCCGTCGTGGGCGTCTTCGGCGCCCTCTGGTCGGTCTGCTACTTCGCGGGCTGCATCCTCCTCGCCAAGCCCGTTTCGCGCCTCGTGCCGCGCTTTTGTATGACGGCCGGCCTCGCCGTCACGATCGCCGCGTTTCTCGGCTTCCTCGCGTTCCCCGGTATCGTCACCGCCTTCGCCGCCTACGCCGTCTTCGGCTTCGCCACCGCCCTCTTCTGGCCGCCGGTCATGGGTTGGCTGTCGCGCGGCGTCGAAGGCAAGGAACTGTCCGTGGCCCAGTCCGCCTTCAACTTCGCGTGGAGCTCGGGCGGCATCCTGAGCCCCTTCCTCGCGGGCTTCCTCTCCGAGCGCGGCAAGTTCCTGCCCGTGTGGGTTTCGGTCGCGATCATGGCCGTCACCGCCTTCTTCGTGGCCGCGTCGCGCGCGCTGTACCGCGACGAGCACGAACGCCCCGACGAGTCCTCGTCCGGCCACCACTCGTCCATCGCGGACAACTCGACGCCGCTCCGCTTTCCCGCCTGGGTAGGCGTCTTCGCGATCTACGCGGTCATGGGCGTCGTGTTCAACATCTTCCCCGTCTACGCGCGCGACGAGCTCGGCCTTTCCGAATCCGCCACGGGCGGCGTCCTCTCGATGCGCGCCATCTTTACGATGGCCGGCTTCATCCTGCTCGGCCGCTTCACGGGCTGGCACGGCCGCGTCGCCTTCATCCCCGGAGCGGTCGCCGCCGTCGTCTTCGTCATGGCCGTCCTCGTCGTCTGGCCGCCCCTGAGCGTGTGCGCCTTCCCGATCGTCGGGCTCCTCATGTCCGGCTCGTACACCGCGTCGCTTTTCTACGGCGTCTCGGGCGCCGCCGACCGCGACCGCCGCGTCACCATCCACGAAGCCCTGCTCACCGCCGGCCAGATTCTCGGCTCGGTGGCCGGCGGCTTCCTATACCAGGCCTTCACGATGCGGATCGTCTTCGTGTTCCTCGGCGCCGCGCTGACGATCGCGGCGCTGGCGCAGGTGGCGATGTTGCGGAAGCCGGACGGACGTTGAAAGGCAACCACGATTCGCAAGCCGCTAACATTCATATGGCGATACGGGAGAGGTGCGGCATTTTATTGGGACCGAACAGGTCGGGTCCTGTCGCTAATAAAGAGCATGGTGTCGTTCGGAGTACCTCGCGATACCATGCTCTTTATTACGCCACCCGACCCGGCGCATTCGGTTCTAACAAGCTGGCGCCACCTTGCCCCAGTAAGGCCGCACGACGGCAATCATGCCGAACGAGTCGCGGAGGGCTTTATTCGGCTACGAATCATCAATTTAAATTCCACCCGGCGGTCACATGCGGTTCGTCATCGGGCGCTGAATGCCCTCAGTAGCGCCGCACGCCTCGCCAAAGGCCTTCGTCCTTTGGCGGCGACGAGCTTCGCTCGTCGACATCCTGATGCGAACGAATCGCGGCAGGCCTTCGCTGGCTAAGGACCGACCCGAAGCTACCTCTCCTAAACCACTCTTCTCTTCCTTCGTGCCCTTCGTGCTGTTCGTGACCTTCATGTCCTTCGTGGTTGCCTTCTACCGGTTGGTCGGTTTCCCCGGTGATCGGCTTTTTTACCCCGCCAGCGTCGCGAGCTTTTCGCGGATGAATTCGCTCTTTTCGCGGAGGCCCACGGAGCCGGTCTGGATGACGACGGCGTTCGGTTTCTTCGGGTCGAGCTTCACTTTCCTGTCGCTTTCCTTCATGAGGCGGAGGAGGCGTTCGACCGACACCTTGGACACCTTCGAGAATTCGATCGTGACGGAACCTTGCCGCTCGCGGAGCGTGGAGACGGAGAGGCGCTTGCAGAGGAGGCGGATCTCGGCGAGGGCGAGGAGGCTCGCGGCCTCGTCGGGCACGGGGCCGAAGCGGTCTTCGAGCTCGCGGTAGAGCGACTCGACGTCGTCCTGCGTGAACACCGACGCGATCTTCTTGTAGATCTCCATCTTGATGGTCGCCTGCTCGATGTAGCCGTCGGGGATGAAGCCGGAATACTCGAGCTCGAGGTACGGCTCCTCCTCCGGCTCGAAGCCCTCCTGCGTGAGCCGCGCGACCGCCTCGTCGAGGAGCTTCAGGTACAGGTCGAAGCCGACCGCGAAGATGTCGCCCGACTGTTCGCGGCCGAGCAGGTTGCCCGCGCCGCGCACTTCGAGGTCCTTCATGGCGATCTTGAAGCCGGAGCCGAGCTCGGTGAAGTCCGAGATGATCTGGAGCCGCTTCATCGCCAGCTCGCTCAGGGCGCGGCGGTCGGGATAGAAGAGGTACGCGTACGCGACGCGGTCGGAACGCCCGACGCGGCCGCGGAGCTGGTAGAGCTGCGAGATGCCGTACATGTCGGCGCGATCGATGATGATCGTGTTGACGTTCGGGATGTCGATGCCGTTCTCGATGATGGTCGTGGACACGAGGACATGGAAGCCGTTGTGGACGAAGCGGTGCATGATGTCCTCGAGCTCGCGCGGGTCCATCTGGCCGTGGGCGGTCTCGACGATCACCTCCGGCACGAGCCGTTGGATGGCGGCCCGAACTTCCTCGAGGCTCTCGATGCGGTTGTGGAGGAAGAAGATCTGCCCGTCGCGCTCGAGCTCGCGCCGGATCGCGCCCGCGATCACCTCGTCGCCGTATTCCTCGACGAAGGTCTGGATGGGGTGCCGGTTCGAGGGCGGCGTCGTGAGGACGGACATGTCGCGGATCTTGAGGAGCGACATGTGGAGCGTGCGCGGGATGGGCGTGGCGGTGAGCGTGAGGCAGTCGAGGTTGGCGCGGATCTCCTTGAGTCGCTCTTTGTCCTTCACGCCGAAGCGCTGCTCCTCGTCCACCACGAGGAGGCCGAGGTCCTTCCAGAGCACGTCCTTCTGGATGAGGCGGTGCGTGCCCACCACTACGTCGACCCCGCCCTCCGCGACGCTGGCGAGAATGCGCTTTTGATCCTTTTTCTCGACCAGGCGCGACATCATCTCGATCTTCACCGGGAATTCGCGGAAGCGTTCCTTCATGTTCTCGAAGTGCTGTTCCGCGAGGATGGTGGTCGGCGCGAGGAACGCGGCCTGCTTGCCGCCCATGACGGCCTTGAAGATGGCGCGGAGCGCGATCTCCGTCTTGCCGTAGCCGACGTCGCCGCAGACGAGCCGGTCCATCGGCTGGCGACTTTCCATGTCGGTCTTCACTTCCTCGATGCAGCGGAGCTGGTCCGGCGTCTCCTCGTACGGGAAGGCGGCTTCGAAGCCGAGCTGCCACTCGCCGTCCACGGGGAACGCGAAGCCCTTGGCAGCCTTGCGCCGCGAATAGATGCGGATGAGCCGCTCGGCCAGGTCCTCGACGCTCTTCTTGACCTTGTTCTTGCGGCCTTCCCACGACTTCGAGCCGAGCCGGTCAAGCCGCGGCGACGCGTCGTCCGAGCCGATGTAGCGCTGGACGAGGTTCGCCTGCTCGATGGGGACGAAGACTGTCTCCTCGTCCGCGTACTCGATCTTGATGTAGTCGCGCTCGTTCCCGAGCACCTTGACGCGCTCCACGGCGACGAAGCGCCCGATGCCGTAATTGACGTGCACGACGTAGTCGCCGGGATTGAGCTCGATGAAGCTGTCGATGACGCGGGAGTGCGCGGTCTTGAAGGACTTGGGGACGCGCTTCCTGCGCCCGAAGACTTCGTTTTCCTGGATGAGGCAGAGCTTGGCCGCGGGGATGGAAAAGCCGGCGGAAAGGCCGACCGGATGCACGGTGAGATCGTAGGCATGGAGGAGCTGGCGGATGCGCTCGGACTGCTGGTCGGTCTCCGCGAAGAGGTGCGTGTCGTAGCCGGCCTTCAGGATGGCGCCGAGTTCTTCTTTGAAGTAGGTGACGTTCCCGAAAAAGCTGCGCGGCGGCTCGACGCCGAATTCGATGCGGCCAGCGGGTTTTTCGTCCTTCAGCGAATAGAAACGGACGAGACGCGGCGCCGCGTCTATCGACGACCGGATGTCGAGGAGCTGGGTTTCGGGCGGAGGGACGGGCCCCTCGAGCGAAGCCTTGCGGTAAAAGCCTTCGAACTCTCGCTGGAAGGCCGCCTCCTGGCTTTCGTGCCGCTCGGCGTCGACGAGGAACACGACGGTCGACGGGTCCAGGTAGTCGAGGAGCATGCCCGGACGCTCGAAAGCGATCGGGTAGTACAGTTCCTCGCCTTGAAGCTCGCCCAACTCGGCAAGGGTTTCGGCGATGACGGGCGCAGCGTCCTTCATCCCCCGGAGCCCGGACAGGCGCTTTCCGAGGGCATCGGCCAGATCGGGCGTCCAAACGACTTCCTTGCCCGGCCGTATCGCCGCCTCGCGTACCTTTTCCTTCGTGGAACTCTGGTCGATCGGATCGAAGCGCCGGATCTCATCCACTTTGTCGAAATCGAAGACGACGCGGACGGCGGTCTCGTCGCCGGGCATGAACACGTCGAGCACTTCGCCGCGCAGGGCGAACTCGCCGGGCAGCGAGACGCGCGGGACGCGGACGTATCCGTACGATTCGAGCAGGGTTTCCGTGGCGACGGGATCGAGGGTATCCCCGACGCGGACGAGCTTCATGAGGCCTTCGAAGTACGAACGAGGCGGGACGGGGGTGACGACGGCCCGCATGGCGGCCACGATCACCCGCGGCCGGTCCTCCCCGACCGAAAGGGCTCGCGCCAGGGCGGCGGCGCGCTCGCCGAAGACCGGCGCGCGCGGGGATACGGGCCGGTAGGCGGCGGTGTGCCACCACGGGAAGGTTTCGGCCGGCACCCCGCACAGCTCGCAGTCGCGGGCGAAGGCCTCCGCCTCCAGGTCCGTCGGCAGCACCGCGAGGACGGGTGACGAAGTCTCGAGGACCGACAGCGACGCCAGCATCGCGGCGAAGGAGCCCTCGTGCTGGACGCAGTCGACGGGGAAGCCGCCCGAGCCGAGGCGTCCGAGAAAATCCCGGACGGGGCCGTGGCCGCGAAGGCGTTTCCAGATGGCGGTCTCGTATAATGGTTTCATGTCGTTGTTCCGAAAATGGAATGAGGGCGTCCGCATCTTTCCGGGCGTCCGACTGGATCGTGCGCGTTCCGGACCATACTATTGAAGGCGGACGATCCGCACAAGGAGCGATCAACGGTGAAGCGATCGAAAACCATCCTGACGGCCCTGCTCGCCCTCGCCTTCGCGGCCGAGGCTTCCGCGCAGGCGCAGGCCTCCATACGCTTCCAGGACAAGCGGATTTACTACGAAAACGATCCCGTCTACGTGAAAGTGACGATTTCGAACGAGTCGCCCTTGCCCTACCGCTTCAAGCTGGCCGAAAACCGGGTGTTTTCGCTCTGGTTCGAAGGCCGCACGATGTCCAACCGGACCGTCGACCGGAGCGATTCCTACAAGCGGACGGTTTCGTCGAGCGAATCGGTCTTCTACCGCGACGTGTCCCTGGAACCCGGCGAGGAATACTCCTTCGTCGAGGATATCAGGCAATACTTGGCCCTGCCGGGCGCCGGCACCTTCACCGTCACCTGCCTCTTCAGCCCGGAACTGGCCCGCGACGCCGCCTACCAGGTGCCGCTCAAGTCAAACGTGCTCACGTTGAACGTCAGGCCCGGCCTGTCGGGCGGCGACGTCCAGCAGGCCGTCGCCGCCGAGACGGGCGAAATCCTCAAGGCCGAACGCATCCCCCCGGACGAGGTGGTGCGGCGCTCCCTCGTGGCGCGCCAAAAAAGCCGCTGGAACGAGTTTTTCGTCTACCTGGACCTCGAAGCGCTCCTCTGCCGGAACCCCGACCAAAAGCGCGTCTACGACCGCGAATCGGACGACGGCCGGCGCCGCATGATCGAGCGCTACCGCAACGACCTCGAGCGCCGCGTCGTCGACGGCGACATAGTGGTCATACCGGACGAATTCCGGATCGTCGAGACCAAGTACACCGAAACCACGGGCTCGGTCCGCGTCACGGAGAAGTTCCGCTACGACGGCTTCACGATGATCAAGGAGTACACCTACGACCTCAAGCGACGCGACGACGTCTGGTACATCGTCGGGTATTCGGTCGTGAACAAGGGCACCGAATGAAAGCGCTCGTCATAGTCGATTCCGATTCGACCCACGATCTCCTCTCGTTCTACCTGCGTCCGCTCGGGTTCGACCTGATCCGCTACCGGAACCCCCTCAAGGCCATCGACAACCTCGAGGAGATCGCGCCGGAGGCGGTGATCATGAGCGCCCGCGACTTTCCCCGTCACTGGAAACCGCTCGTCTCGCTCGTGCGCCGGACCGCGAGCAAGGAAAAGTGCGTCTTCATCCTCCTCAAAGGGGATTTCTTCAGCTTCGAGGAGGCCGCGAAGGCCGCGTACCTCGGCGTGAACGGCGTCGTCCGGGAAACCATGGACGACGCGGCCGAGATCAACCGCCTCCAGCTGCTCCTCAAGCGCTACGTCGAGATCGACGACGCCCGCTCGGACGACCGCCTCGTGCCGACGGCGATCGACCGCTTCGACTTCGCGTTCAACCATCCGGAGAGCTCCGCCATCGTCTCCGGCCGAATCGAGACCATCAGCGCGACGGGCATCTCGTTCAAGCCGGACATCCAGTACGCGGCCGCGGACCTGTCGATCGGCTCGGTGATGGAGGACTGCTCGCTCCGCGCGGGGCAGACGGTGATCGGCTGCAAGGCGAAGCTCGTGCGCAAGGGCAACACCCTCGCCTTCCGCTTCGTATCCATGGACGACGAGGGCCGCAAGGATTTCGAGGACTACCTCAAGGCGAGCCCGGAGCGCCGCGTCGGCGCCCTGTTGAAAAAGAAATGACGCGTCGGTAGTATGTCAGCCATGGATTCGACGAAGCCGTGCGGGGACGAATTTCTCATCGAGTACGCCGCGAAGCTCAAGGCGGTGGGCCACCCGATCAGGCTTCGCCTCCTCTGCATGATCGAGCGCCGCGAGGATCCCTGCGTGACCGACCTCTGGCAGTGCATGAAACAGCCGCAGCCGGTCATTTCCCAGCACCTCTCCATCCTCAAGCAGAACGGCATAGTGGACGCCGAAGTCCAGAAGACGAAGCGCGTCTATTCGATCGTCGACCCGTTCATCAAGAAACTCGTCGCGGCCATCCTCTCCGACAACAAGTCCTGACCTCCCCTCCCGATCAGCGCGCCAGCTTGTTCCTCGCCCGGTTCCCCCAGACGCCGGCTCCCCGGCCGTCCGCGACGATCGCGTACACGGTCCGCGCGGTTCCGGCGGCGTTCTTGCGCTCGAGCGCCTCGCCGAGGCGGTAGAGCAGCCTGAAGAGGTCGACCGACTCGGCGTACGCGACGATCGCGGGCTTGCGGAGCGCCGTCTCGAGGAGGCCGGCCACGGTCTCGAAGACGAATCCCGGATCGTCGCTCGACACCGACTCGATGATGTTCCCGCAGACGATGTCCACGGCCGCGGCCAGGTAGAGGAGCGCCCGGTCGTCGCGATTCGATTCCAGGTAGAAGGTGCCCAGTTCGTCGAAGGCCCGCAGGGCGAACGGCGACTTGATCCGGTAGAGCGATATGAACTTGTCGAAGCCCGCGCGCGAGCCTGGCTCGGTGAGCGTCTCCATCATCCGGGCGCGGAGGTAGTCCTTCGAGCCGTCGGCGAACAGCGGATCGGCGTCGGCCACCGCGAGGAGCGCGGACTCGCAGTCGCGCATCCGGCCTTCGGTCCGGTAGACGGACGAGAGCTCGTACAGGACCGTAAAGCGGTCGTCCGGGACGCGGTAGGAATCGGCCATGGCGACGGCGCGCTCGAACTGGATGCGCGCGAGGGCGTATTCGCCCTCCTGCATGAACACGAGCCCGATCCAGTACTCGGCTTCCGGAAATGACCCGAGGCGCCCGATCTCGCGGCGCAGCGACGCCACCGAGTCGGCGAAGGTCGAGACCGGCCGCTCCTCGAGCGCGAGCGACAGGGCTTCGAGGTAGTTGCGGAACCCGTCGGCTATCCTCCGGGAACGCAGGAGCTCGATCTTCTTGCGGAGCGAACCGCCCGATTCCCGTTCGAGGGCCGCGATCTCCGTTTCGATGAAGTCGCGCTCCATGAAACCGGACATCACCTTGTCCATCGAGTCGCCCGCGTACCGGGCGGGACCGGAGCCGAGCGCCGAATCGAGCATGACGAGCGCGCGGCCGTAGACGTCGCGCCGCTCGGCCACCACGCCGCGGAAGGCCACGAGGGCTTCCGCGTAGCGTCCTTCGCGGAACAGCTTCTTGCCATTCTCGAAGCCGAGCCACGAATTCCCCTGCGCCCCGAGTTCCGACGCGAGCGCGAAGAGGACGAGAACCGCTATCTTCACCGGATGTTTCATCATAGACCGCACAACGCTTCCTCGAATTCCTTATCGGCATCTTCCGCCGGCACCGTCCGCCAGATCGATCCTTTTTTGAAGATCACGACCTTGCCGCCGCCGCCCGTGATCCCGAGATCGGCGTGCCGCGCCTCTCCCGGGCCGTTCACGACGCAGCCCATGACGGCCACGGTCACCGGCTTTCCGAGCGCGTACACGCGTTCCTGCCAGCGCGTCAGGAACGCGTGGGTGTCGAAACCCGCGCGTCCGCAGCGGGGGCACGAGACGATCGACGGCCGGTCGCGCCGTCCGTCGGCGAGCGCGACGATCTCCTGCCCGGCGAGCGTCTCGGAGAAGACGGTGTCCGAAAGCGATACGCGGATGGTATCCCCGATTCCCTCTTTGAGCAACGTGTAGAGCGCCGCGGCCGACCTGACGGCGCCGGTGACGGCCGGACCGGCCTCGGTGACGCCGATGTGCAGCGGCAGGTCGTGCCGCGACGCGAAGAGGCGGTTCGCCGCGAGCGTCTCGTCCACGTCGCTCGCCTTCATCGAGACGATCACGTCGCGGAAACCGAGTTCGTCGAGGGCCGCCGCCTCGCGCTCGGCCGCTTCCACGAGGGCGCGAACGCCGTCCGAGTCCCGGAGATCCTTCGGAAGCGAACCGGAGTTCACGCCGATGCGGATCGGCACGCCCTTGTCCGCCGCCTTGCCCGCGACCTCGCGGAGACGCTCGCGGCTCCCGATGTTGCCCGGATTCACGCGGATCTTGGCGATCGGGAAGTCGAGGCAGCGGAGCGCGATGCGCCAGTCGAAGTGGATGTCGGCGACGAGCGGCATCGGAGAGCGCGCGGCCAGCGCGCCGAGCGTTTCCGCGGCCTCGAGGTCCGGCACCGCGAAGCGCAGGATCGAGCAGCCGAGCGCCTCGAGTTTCCGCATCGCCTCGAGGATCGGCTCGTACGGCGGCGCCAGGGGCTCCTTCCACATCGTCTGGACGCTGGTGGGATACCCTCCCCCGACGATCACGTTCCCGACCTTCACCGCCCTCGTGTTCGGATTCACGCGCGTCCTCCCTTTCCCTTTCCGGATGCCCTTCCCGCTCCCGCGCCGCACAGGTCCGCCTTCAGGCGCGCCAGGAAGGACAGGGCGTCGATCGGGGTCATGCGGTCCGGATCGGCGCTCCGCAGGCCGTCGAGGACGAGTTCCTCGATCGGGAACAGGCCGAACTGATCCACCGCCTTCGGGCGGTGGTCCAGTTCGGCGGGTATGCGCTTATCGATGCCCGAGAGTTCGTCCCTGATCGACTCGGCGCGCGCCACCACTTCCGCCGGCAGTCCCGCGATCTTCGCCACGTGGATGCCGTACGAACCCGACGCGGGCCCGTCGCGGACCGTGCGGAGGAAGACGACGTCGCCTTCGCGCTCGCTCACGGCCATCGAGCGGTTCACGAGCTTCGGATGGCGCAACTCGGTGAGCTCGTGGTAGTGCGTCGCGAACAGAGCGCGGCAGCCGATCGTCCCGAGCAGCCGCTCGGCCACCGCCCACGCGATCGAAAGCCCGTCGACGGTGCCGGTGCCGCGCCCGACCTCGTCCATGACGACGAGGCTGCGGCTCGTGGCGTTGTTGAGGATGTACGCGGTCTCGTGCATCTCGACGAGGAAGGTGCTCTCGCCGCGCGCCAGGTTGTCCTGCGCGCCGACGCGGCAGAAGATGCGGTCGACGGCGCCGACGCGCGCGGACTCGGCGGGCACGAAGCAGCCGGCCTGCGCCATGAGCGCGATGAGGGCGTTCTGCCTGAGATAGGTGGACTTGCCCGCCATGTTGGGCCCCGTGACGAGCGCGAACGAAATCCCGTCGGCGTCGAGCGAGGCGTCGTTCCTCACGAAGGCGCCGGACGGCAGGTGCGCCTCGACGACCGGATGCCGTCCCCCGACGATCTCGAGGACGCCGCTTTCGTCGACGACGGGACGCACGTACGCGCGTTCCGTCGACACCGCCGCGAACGAGGCGAGGCAATCCGCCACAGCGACGCGGCGCGCGAAGCCGAGGAGCGCGCGGACCGCTTCCTTCACGCGCGCGCGCACGCCGAGGAAGAGCTCCCGTTCGGCGTCGGCGATTCGCTCGTCCGCGTCGTTGAGTTCGGTCTCGAGCTCGACGAGCCGGTCGGTGGTGAAGCGCTCGCCGTTCGAGATCGATTGCCTTCGGGAAAAGCGTTCGGGCACCTGCGAAAGCGAGGATTTCGACACTTCGAGGTAGTACCCGATGACGCGGTTGTAGCGGACCTTGAGGTTCTGGATGCCGGTGGCGGCGCGTTCCTCCCCGACGTAGGCTTCCAGCACGGCGCGGGAGTTGTCCTTGAGGTCGCGGATGGCGTCGAGCGCGGGGTCGAATCCGCGCTTGATGAGTCCGCCTTCGTCGGTCGCGGCCGAGGGCTCGTCGTCGATCGCCCTGCCGACCAGGTCAGATACGGCCCGCAGCCCGGCGAGCTCGTCGTCGGCCAGGCCGTGGGCGATCCCCGCTTCGGCGAGCGCCGGATCGAGCGCGAAGGCTTCGAGGCCGGCGTCGATCGAGCATTTGACGCCGAGCAGGTCTTTCGCGTCCGCCCGGTCCACGGCCACGCGCGAGGCGAGGCGCTCGAGGTCCAGGCAGCGCGACAGGGAGTCGCGGAATTTCGAAAGTATCCGCTGGCGGCGATAGAGCGCCTCGACGCCGTCGTGCCTGCGCGCGATGGCGTCGGCGTCCTTGAGGGGCCGGAGCAGCCAGGTTCGGAGTTCGCGCGCGCCCATCGCGGTCTTCGTCCGGTCGAGGGTCTCGAGGAGCGTGAACGCGCGGCCGCCGTCCTTGAGGTTGCGGTCGATCTCGAGGTTCTTCTGGGCCGATTCGTCCACGATGGCGCGCCCCTCGTCGTCGTGGCGGCTCAGGCGGTCGATGTGCGGCAGGGCGCCGCGCGCGTTGTCCTCGAGGTACGCGAGGACGACCCCGGCGGCGGCGAGCGCAGGATCGTCGTCGGGAAAGCCGAAGCCGCGGAGCGTCGCGGTGCCGAAGTGGCGGGTCGCGGTCTCAAAGCCCTTGCGAGCGTCGAAGCTCCAGTCGGGATAGCGGTTGACCACCGCGCAGCCGGTCTCCGCGACCGCTTCCGAAAGGACGGGGTCGTCGAGGAGCGACTGTTGCACGAGGAGCTCGCGCGGCCCGAGCGCGCGGAGTTCGCGCCTGAGCCGCCCGGTATCGGCGCGCGGGAAGCTGAACGCGGCGAACACGCCCGACGAGAGATCGGCGTACGCGCACGAGAGTTCGGCGCCGCGAGCTCCGAGGCCGACGAGGTGGTTGGGGACCGAAGACTCGAGGTAATCCTCGTCGATGGCCGTGCCCGGCGTGACGATCTCGACGACGTCGCGCTCGATGATGCCCTTGCCGGCGCCCGGCTTCGTGAGCTGCTCGCAGATCGCGATCTTCTTGCCCAGCTTGAGGAGCCTGCCCACGTAGGAACGCGCTGCGTGGTACGGCACGCCGCACATGGGGCTGTCCTGCCTGCGGGTCAGCGTCAGGTTGAGGAGCGAACTCGCCTCGACCGCGTCCTCGTCGAACATCTCGTAGAAATCCCCGAGACGGAAAAAAAGGATAGCGTCCCGGTGTCTGGCCTTGATGTCCCGGTATTGATCCATGAGAGGCTTGTTTTCGGCCATGGCCGTTGCATTCTACACCAATCTCCGATAGGATACAACCTGAGCGCTCCCGCGCTCGCGAGGTTTTCGTGGAAGAAGCGCTGTTCCTCAAGGAAGTCGACAACGTCATCTACATCAGGGCTCTCGGTCACGTCACCGCGGCGATGTGCGCGGAGCTCCGCGACCGCGTGTTCGACCGTCTCGAGTCCAAGCCGCCGGTGACGGACCTGTTCGTCGACCTCGGACAGTGCGCGTACATGGACTCGACGTTCATGGGTCTGCTCGTGGGATTCAACAAGCGTTTCATGCGCTTCGCGGACAAGCCGATCACCCTGTTCGGCGTCTCGGGCGAATGCGAATGCCTGCTCAAGACGATCGGGATCCTGCGTCTCGTCAGGGTGTCCGACGGACAGGCCGCGTTCCCGCAGGCCATGGAAGACCTTTCGGGCGGCGCGCCGCCTTCGGCCGACCTCATCCTCGACGTGCACGAGAACCTGATGGAGATCTCGGCCGAAAACCGCAAGCGCTTTTCGGCGCTCCACGCCATCCTCAAGGCGCGCCCCAAGGACGACGAAGCCTGACCACCTCCGGCGGTGACGGGACCGTCATGCGCCGGAAGTCCGGAGTCGCGCCCTCCTATCGGGAGAGCGAGGCGATCACCTTGTCGGTGATGTCGATGAGGGGACTGTACCAGATGATCGGGTTCGCGACGGAATCGGTTCCCGTCGTCGTGAACACGACCGAGAAGCCCTCGGACTCGGCGACGCGCTGGACCGTTTCGTAGACCGATCGGGCGAACTCCGATGAATCAAGCAGTTTCCGTTTCTTCTCCTCGAGTTCCACGGTCTTCCCGGTCAGGTAATCCTTGAGGTTCTTGAGCTTCGCGGCGAGTTCCTTGTCGAGCTGGGACACGACGTCCGATTTGCCCGCCTGCGCGGCGTCCGCCTTCCGTTTCTGGATATCGGATATTTCCGCCTTCATCCGGTCGAGCTGGGCCTGCACCTTGGCCCGATCGTCCTCGAACGCCCTGGCGGCCGCGGAGTCGGTCGAGTAGGCGTCATAGACCCTCACGAGATCGATGACCGCGACGCGGGTCATCTGCTGCGCGTACGCGGCTCCGGTCGCGAACAGCGAGACGGCGAGCGCGGCCGCGATAAATGCCCTTCTTCTGATCATATCGACACTCCTCCCGGCGCGGGCTTCGGGCCCGAGTCCGTCAATTCAGGGGCAGGCTCACCCCGATGACGAAGTCGAGTCCGTTCACGGGGCCCTTGACCGCCTGCAGGGTATTGTCCGAATCGATATAGAAACGTTTGGCGAGGTAGATGCGGAACGGGAACTGCGGAAGCGTGAAGCGGAAACCGACACCGGCGCTCATCGCCAGGTTGGACGCGCGGATACCCGACAGGCCGATGCCGTCGTCCACCGCGTCCCCTTCGTCGACGAGTTCCGCGATGTCGAGGAGACCGTTCGCCGTCTTGATCACCGCAAGGTCGAAAAACGCGTCCAGCGACAGGAGGCGCGGCACGAGCGGCGTGCGCAGTTCGAACCAGTTTTCCCACAGCTGGGTACCGGTCTGCGCGCCCAGCATCCAGCCGCGGCCGACGAAGGTGCCGTCGATCGCGAGTCCCTCCGTGCCGTACACGAGCTCGCGGCCGGGCTGGGGAAGCAGGTAGCTGAGCGCCGTATGGGCGCCGCCGACGAGCTTGAAGGTGAACGCCTCGCTGAGGGGAATCTCGACGAAGGTAAGATAGCCTTCGGCCTTCCAGTCGAGGCGGATGTAGTGCTTGAGCTCGAAGTCGAAGAAGCCGGCCAGCATGAGCCTGAGACTCGAAAAATAGCCGCTCGACGGATCGTACCAGATGTCGAGGTCGTTGAGGTAGGTACGGGCGTAGATCTTGTTCTTGTACAGCCAGGTGTCGAGGTTGTCGCGGTTTTCGGCGTCGTAGGCGCGATAGAGGTCGGAGTCGTAGGTCTTGAGCTCGAAGCCCGTCGAAATGCCCGATCCGACGCCGTAATCGCCGATCGGGGTCTTCCAGACGTAGCCGCCGTTGAGCCCGAGCATGATGTTCCAGTCCTGGAGCGGCATGAGGAATTCGGGCGGCACCGTATAGCCGGCTTCGACGTATTCTTCCCAGGTGGAATACGGGTCGGGCGGGAAGTTGTCGGTTTCGCCCTTGTCGAAGATCGGCGCGAGCGTGTCCTGCTTGACCATGAGGGTCTTGTGGTTGAAGGAGAGATTGACGCCGAGCGAAAGCCGCTTGCCGAACATCCATTTTTCGGTGAAGCCGAAATCCACGGTCTGGTCGGTGGGCGACAGGCTCAAGTTGGCGCTCAGCTCCTGGCCGTTCCCCAGGAAGTTCGTGTCGCTCCACTTGACGATGCCGGAAATGGGGAACGAGGAATCGGAACCGCCGATGCCCGACAGCGTGGCGCCGAACTGGATGTTGGCGGTGTTCTGCTCCTCGAGCGTGATGATGAGGTCCATGAGGTTTTCGGCGGATCCCGGCACCATCTCCGGAATGATGGCGGTGAAGTACTGGAGGTTGTAGAGGTTCCGAAGGCCTTCCATGATCTTGGCCTTCGAGAACACGTCGCCGACCTCGAGCGGGATCTCCCGGAGGATCACGTGGTCCTTCGTCTTGTCGTTGCCCTTGAGGATGATGTTCTCGATGTGCGAACGGTCGCGCTCCTGGACGGAGATCGCGAATTCGACGATCTTGCGTTCCTCGTCGCGCTTCGACGACATTTCGATGCGGTTGAAGATGTAGCCGTTCTCGTAATACAGCTCGTCGACGCGTCCCTTGTCCGCCTTGATGCGCTTGTAGTCGGCGATCTCGTCCTTCTGCTGCATCATGAGCGACATGAGCTTTTCCGTCGAGAAGATCGAATTGCCCTGGAACGTGTAGCCCCCGAACGTGTACTGACTCCCTTCGGATACCACGAAGGTGAGCACGAGTTTCTGACGATCGTCCTTTTCGTCGTACACGGGATCGCGCAGGACGTCGACGATCTTGGCGTCGATGTAGCCTTTGCTCTGCATGTACTCGGCGATCTCCGTCCGGTCGGTCGCGAGCGTCGCTTCCTTGAAGACGCCCGGCTGCAGGAAGCCTTCCTGCTTGAGCTTCAATTTCCCCTTGAGGGCGGAATCGGAGAAGGCGGTCAGTCCGCTGAAGCGGATTTCCTTGATCGTGACCTTGCCGCCTTCCTGGATCCGGATCACCCAGACCAGGGTGCCGGGCTTGGCGCCGGGTTCGGTCTCCTGGGTCACGGCCACGTCGGGGAAGCCCTTTTCGATGAACAGGTTCTTCACCGCGATGGCGTCCATCTTGGCCTTGTAATCGCGGTAGATGTCGTCTTTCTTGAGCGTGACGACGTCGAGCACCTCTCCCGTGCGGACGAGCTTGTTGCCCTCGACGCGGATGGACTCGATCCAGGGACGCTCCGTCACCTCGATCTTGACGATGACCGCCGTCTTTTCGCGGTTGGCCGGCACGGCGATCGGCTTGAGCGTCTCGAAGCACTCGAGGGCGTACAGGCCGTTGTACAGTTCGTACCAGAGCGTGTCGTCGAACAGCTTGCCCCGGTATCGGCGCACGATCGGATCCACTTCCGCGCGATCGACGTGCGAGAGCCCGGAGAACTGTATGTCGGCAATGGGCTTGCCGTAAAACCATTCGTCGGCTTCCTGGGCGAAGGATGCCGCCGTCGCGATGGCGACGAACATGACCGTCAACAAGACACGCCGCATAGGACTCCCTTTTCACCTGCCCCCGGTTCGACCGCGGGCTTCAGAAGGAAAATTTCCAATAGAATGAGAACGTCTGATCCGAGAGGAACAACGTATCGGGATGTTCGGGCCGCATGCGCCAATCGAGCGTAAAGAGCGGCGTGGACCATTCGAAGCCGAGTTCCGATTGTATCGTCAAGCCTCCCTGCTGCTCAAGTGGGTTTTTCTGGAGGAAGAGCACCCCTTCGACGAAAACGTCGTCGCCCACGTACTTGCCGGCGTAGATCGCCGTCTGGTCGAAATAATCCTCGAGCGTGGCGTCCGGATACGCGTCCACCCCGATGTTCGACGCGTCGAGGAGCCAGCGCTGCAGCACCTGCGTCTTCACGTAGAACAGGTCGAGTCCGAGCGCGTCCTTCACGTTCCGCTCGAACACCCGGACGAAATTCAGTTGCGGGAGGAACTCGCTCGCGTTGAGCATCGCGCTGACGACGTTGATCGACCCGTCCTCCCGCATCGCGAGGAAGTCCTGGCCCATCATCGCGGCGATCTCCGCCGTGGAGAGCGTCGGGCTCGACGAAATGGTCGGATTCAGGTCGATGAGGCTCGAATTCTCCGCGCTCACGAAGATCGTGACCGGACCGTTTTCGTTCCGGGTCCGAAGCTCGGCCTTGAGGCTCACGCGGGGATCGAATTTGTCCTTGTTCTCGGCGAATTTGATGGTCGCGTCCTTGATGAAGAAGTTGCGCTGCAGGTAGAACAACTCTCCGCCCCGCATGGCTACATTCCCGTCGAGGAAATATTCGCCGAGCGAGGAATCGCCGTGGAAGCGCACCGAGCTCGAAGGATCGGTCTGCCCGAGGATGACGGGGAATTCCTTCGACGGGAAGAACACCTCGACGTTCTTGCCCGTGCGCGCGGTGACGTCCACGCGGAAATCGAAGAGGTTCGGTCCGGACGCCGCCTTGACCGGTTCCGGCCTGATGAGCACCTCCGCGTTCGGCACGAAAAACGCCCCCGTGACGGACAGCGTGCGGTCGAGCCAGGAAATGCCGAGATCGAGCGAACACAAGCCCGTGACGTCCAGCCAGGGGATGATGCCGGTCCGGCCGCGGACCAGGGTGCCTTCGACGCTCTTCACGGATACGTCGAAACGCTCGAGCGACCACCGCTCGAGCGCCGCGTCGAAGCGGGCCGCCACGCGCCCGTCCTTGCCGACCGGAATGTCGTCGTCGGAGATCGTAAAGGTCTTTTCGCTCACGACGACGTCGGCGCCGACGGGTCCGATCCGGTCGAGGGCGTAATCGGGCACGGTCATGAATCCGTCGGTGATGCTGAGGGAACCGGAAAAATCCGGATCGCGCGGATTGCCCTCCACGGCGAGCCAGCCCTCGCACAGGCCGCCGTCGATCGCGATGACCGGTATCGAGAGGTGCGCGCCGACGGTGCCGAGGTCGAGCCGCACCGAGTCGAAGCGGAGGGAAACGGCGTCGGGGCGGACGTACCCCTTCGCGTCGAACGACACGGGCAGGGTGTCCGCGAGCCGGGCGGCGACGGAGCCGTCGGCGCCCAGGCTGGCGACGAGTTCGCGTCCGTGCCCGGCTTCCATCGAAAAGAGACCGTCTTCGAACGACAGGGATAGCGGCGCGAAAGCGCCCCGCTCCGCGGCCAGATTCTCGATCCGGCCCGAGAGTCCGAGCGACGCGAGCGAAACGCCGTTGCGTCCCGGAATCGTTTCGAAAGCGCAAAGTCCTTCCAGCTCGAACCAGGAGTCGATGGAGCGGCGGCCCGTCTTCGCGGAAAAGATCGACGAGAGTCGCAGGGCGCCCGAGGCAACGTCGAGCGAGGCGCCGAAACCGTCGAGCAGGAAACCGCCCAGGCGCGCGGTGCTGCCGGACAGCGTCAGCGTCGAACCGGTGTACGCTCCCTTGATCGAGAGCGAGACCGGAAGCCCGACCCACGCCCCGTCCTTCACGCCGAAATCGAAATCGACGCGGGGCGCGTCCGGTTTTCCGGAGATGCGTACGGTGCCCGAACCGAGACCGGAGACGGAGCCCGCCGAGAGGCGCGCCACGGCGGCGTTCCGGAAATCGACGAACGCCTCGACGGCGTCGGGCGACAGCGTCGCGTCGGCGCGGTAGCGTTCGCCCGCGGCGGACGCGAGTTCGACCGCGCACGAAACCGCGGATCCGCCTTCCGCGCGTATGTCCCAGTCCGCCGAAAGCGTTCCGGCCAGGCTCGAATGACGGTCGCGGACCGCGAGATCGTCGATGGCGAGGGACGAGTCGTCCGCCGTGCCGGAGAACGAAATTTCGGGAATGACGGAAGCGTCGCCTTTCGCCGACCGGATGGCGCAGTCGCGGAACGCGAGATCCCAATCTCCCGGATCCGCGAAACGGGCGTCGAGATCGAAGGCGAGGAGCAGGACTTCCCCGAGCGCGTCGACGGGCAACGCGTCGGCGCGGGCCGACGCGACCAGGGCGCCGCCGTCCGACGAGGCGGACAGGCTGAACCCGTAATCGCCCTCGACCGAGACCGATCCCCCCGCGACGTAGCCGCGCAGGCGGTGCGCGATGCCGTCCAGGGTCGCGTCCACGGAAAAATCCGCCGAATCCGGCCCGAACACCGCGTGGCCGGAACCGGCGACGTTCCGGCCGAAGGCCGACACGAAAAATTCGCCGACCGAAAGGGTTTCCGACGTCCCGTTCGCCGTGACGACGGCGTACGCGGAACCGTCGCCGCCGGCCGCGATCACGAGGTTGCGCGTGTTGTAGGAAAAATCGCGGAAGTCCGAGGCGAACGACGCCTTGCCGCTCACGGTCGCGCCTTCGAGCGCGGATCGGTAGGGGGATTCGGCGGGAAGGAGCGCGCCGAGTCCGAGTTCGCCCAAGGTGACCGGTTCGACGTTGGCGTCCACGAGAATCGACGGGCCCTGGAGGTCGAGAATGCCTTCGAGCGCGATGCCCGCGAGTTCGGTTGCCGCTGCTTCGTCCTCGCCGCCGACTGCGCCTTGCCTGAGGATGCCCGCGTCGAGACGGAAGGACACCGAGGACCCCGAAAGTCCCGCTTCGAGCGTGAGGGGACCGTAAACGGCGTCGCCGAACCGGATGCGGTCGCCGAACACGTAGTACTCGGAATCGCGCCCGAACAGCCGCAATTCGGTTTCGAGGCGGTTCGGCATGGACGCGGTGCCGTAGTCGACCGCGAGCGCGAGATCGACCGCCCGGTCCGCGAGCGAAACCGTTCCGCCGACTGACAGGGAACCGCGGGGCGAGCTGGCCACGAACCGGTCGAGCGAGGCGACGCCGCGCTCGAGGGACGCTTCGAGCGAATAGGCGAAGGTGTCCTCGAGTTCCGGCACCGCGACGACGCTCTCGAAGCCGAGGGCGATCTTCGTGCCGTCGGCGCTGCCGTCGGTGTCGACGCGGATCTTGCCCGAGTAGGTCGAGTCTACGAAACGGCGGACCACGCGGTCGGCCCTCGACACGCGGACGATGGTCGAAGGCTTGAAGCGCTCGAAGGCGAAATCGGCGACGGCGCGACGCGCGGCCGTATCGTACGACACGGTGAAATCGAGCGGGGTGCCGTCGCGCATCTTGCGGAGCTCGACCGAGCCTCCGCGCGCGAGGACGACGAAGCCCTGTTCCTTGACGCCGACCGTCCCCGAATCGAAGGCCGTGCGCACGTTGAGGCGGGCTTCGGAAAAATCCTCCTTGATGTCGCCGGACAGCGAGACGGGCAATTCCGCGGCGAAGGCGGGCGCCGACCCGGAACCCGTGTAGGCCTTCACCGCCGCTCGGGCGCTGACCGACAGCGCGCCGTCCCGGAGGGCGGCGTCGCCGTAAGGCATCGCGAGCGATACGGTCAGGGCGCCGACTTCGAGTTCGGCGCGGGCGTTCCGCACGGTGACGGTGAGGTCGGACGACGGTTTCGCGGGGCCGCCGGGGGATCGGGATACCGCTTCGCGGATCTTCCCGACGATCGAGGCGATCGAGTCGAGGCCGCCGTCGCGGTCGAGGGAGCAGTCGAGACCGTCCACGAGCACGCCCTCGAGAACTGCTTCGCCCCGCAGGAGGAAACCGGCCAGGTCGAAACGGAGTTCGACCCGGTCGGCTTCCGCGCGCGCGCGGCCGTCGGTGGAGGAAACGCGGACGCCGCGGAGCACGAGCGTGCGCAGGAGGGAGGGACGCGCGGAATCGTAGGCGATCGACACGCCGTAACCGCGCTCGACGCCCTCGCGGAGCATCGTCGCGACCGCCCGGGTGGCCGAGGCGGCCAGCTCCGAGTAGCGCCGGACGGACAGTCCGGAACCGACGAGGGCGAGCGCCGCGACGAGGAACAGCACGGCGCGTCGGGGCGATCCCGTCCGGACGGCCGTCATGCCGCGGCCCCGGAGCGGAAACCCCGCTTGTCCCGGACCGCGCGCTCGTTTAGAATCGCGGCACGATGGATATCAATGGAAGAAACGCGAACGTCATACGGGGTTTCGTCGTGTTCGAGGGGATCGACGGCACGGGTACCACGACCCAGCTCCGACTGCTCGAAGCGAGGCTGTCCCGCGCGGGCCGCGCCGTCTGGACCACCGCCGAGCCGACCGATTCCCCGATCGGCTCCCTGATCCGGCGCGTGCTCAAGGGCGAAATCCGGGTCCACCCCGACACGGTCGCGCGGCTCTTCGCGGCGGACCGCGGCGAACACCTCTTCGGGAAGGACGGCATCGTCGAGCGGACCGCGCGCGGCGAACTCGTCGTGTGCGACCGCTACCTCTTCTCGTCGCTCGCGTACCAAGGGGTCTCCTGCGGCGACGGACTGCCGCGGGCGCTCAATGCGGACTTTCCCCTGCCGGAACTCGTCTTCCATTTCAGGATCGATCCGAGCTCGTCGTTCGAGCGCGTGAAGGCCCGCGGCGACCTGGACATCTACGAACGGCTCGAATTCCAGCATCGGGTGTCCGAAGCATACGGGCGGGTGTTCGGGGAATTCGCGGGCTGCGGCATGCGGATCGTCGAGATCGACGCGGCCCTGCCGATCGCGGCCGTCGCCGAGGCGGTGGCTCGCGAAGTCGACATCATCGCCTGAAATCGTCGCCTTGCCGTACAGCGGAGACCTCCCCGCGCCGATACTGATAACGAGATGAAACGCACGGCCGCGCTTTCGATCGTCCTCGCCCTCGTCGGCGGGATGGTAGCAGGATACCCCGTTTACTTCAAGGAGCAGTACTGGAAGCTGTTCCATACCCACTACATACAATATCCCGACGACGCCGTGGAAAACATCTACTGGCTCGAGCAGGCCAAGAACGCGGCGTTCTGCAATCCGCTCAACGCGCTCGCGAAGATCGAGAACGAGCGCCAGTGGGAACGCTACCGCTACCTCGTCGACATGCACATCGCGCTCAAGCTGATCGAACAGCATCTGCGCCTCGGTTCCAAGTACGACAAGCGCGTCGCCTACTTCTACAACGCGCTGTGGAAGGACCAGAACCTCGAAAGCCTCAAGACCGCCGAAACCTGCTACCGCGCCGCCCTCGCCTACTGGCCCGAAGCCAAGGCCCTCGCCGAAAAGGCGATGAAGCTGCGCTTCGTCAACGTCGAAGGCGCGACGGCATGGGCGGACGAGGCGTTCCGGATCGTCTCGGGAGAGCTCGACTACGCGGACATCATCGCGGACGAACTGGCCCGCGTGGCGCGGGTCCGGGCGGCGTTCGAGGCGATGGATTTCACGTACTGACGCCGATTCCAAGCGCTCCTCCATTCCCCGCCTCTGATCCGTCCCGCGCCCCGAACCCATGACCGACATCGCGATCGACCGATGGTTTGCCGGACTTGTCCGACGGCTCATAGAAAACGAGGCAAGCCGTTCGAAGGTTACCGCCCGAAAAAAAAGGAGCGGTTCCGCGACCGCTCCTCCGTCATGCCACGCGTGGCTCGCCCAGGCGAGACCGTCACTCCCCGACGCGCACGAAGGCGTCCTTGAAGCCGGCGGCCTTGATCCGTACGAGGATGACGCCGCTTTCGTCGCGCTTCACCGGCCCGACGTACAGGCGGTACATCGTTCCCGCCTTGACGGTCACGGTCTCCACCACCAGCGCGAGAGCCGGTTCCACCGTGGCGGCGGCGGCGTTCACGGCCGCGATGTTCTTGTACGCGCCGAGCTGGATGTAGTGCTTGCCTTTTTCCAGCTTCGCGATCGGTACCGCGCGGGTCGACCCGGTCGCGGCGGCCTGGGGAGACGCGGCGGGCGCGGTTTCAGCCGGTCGCGTCGCGGCGGGCGTACCGGATTCGGGCGGACGTTCGCGCGAAGGTTCGAGCGTCGCGTCCACCGGTCCCGGACCCGCGGAGGGTTTCGAGCCCGCGGCCACGGCGGGTTCCTGGGGAGTCGCCGCCGGCGCGCCCTGCTTCCTGGCCTGGGGCTTGTCGCCGTTGACCACGGCCGGACGCTCTTCGGGCACGAGTTCCGCGTCGTCGAGCTTCCGTTCGGGAGCCTTCGCGGCGCCGGCCGGTCCGGATTCGAGCACGGAAGGCGTCTCTTCGGGCGTGAGCTGGGCTTCGGCCAGACCGGCGCCGTTTTCGCGGGCATAGCGTGCGGGAGCCCGGCCGTATGCGATCGCGTCGCTGGCCTTTTCGTCGAGTTCGATATCGCCTTCGGCCAGCGAGAGCTCCGGCGTCGAGATTTCGGGCTTCGTCATGGAAGCGATCACGACTTCGGGCAGCTCGTCGGGCACCAGTTCGGGTTCGGCGAGGGCGGCTTCCCGCTCCAGCGCGCTCTTTTCCGGAGTCTCGTAGCCAACGGCGACAGCGCTCTGGTCCTTGATTTCGGGCTGGTCGAGCGCTTCCGCGTATCCCGCCGTTTCAGCGGCGCCGTCGGGGCGCTCGTTCGCGTACGCGTCGGGAGGCGTTTCCTCGTACATGCCCGGATCGTCCAGTTCGCCCGCGTAGGACGCGGCCACGGGCGACGACGAGTTGCGCTCGAAGGCTTCGGCCCGTTCTTCGGCGCGCGTGGCGGGATCGCCGAGGGCGGTTTCCGTGGCGCCGCGCTCCCTCCGGTCGGGCTCGCGCAGGTCGATGACGTCGGGCCGGCTTTCGGGCGTGCCATACCGCGCCGGCACGACGGGCGGCTCGCGCTTGACGGGGGCTTCGTCCGGCTGCGGCAAGGTCTGCTTCGCGGCCGGGGGCGGCGTTTCCGCGGTTCCCGTCGCGCTCGCCTGCCTGACCGGCGGCTCTTCGAGTCCGCGGGACGAGGGCGCCTGGTTGAGTTGCGCGGGTTCCTTTTTCTGTATCGAGTCGGGCGTTTCCGCGCCCTGCTTGGCGACTTCGGGTTGCTTGGCGGTTTCCGGCTGCTTCGCGGTTTCGGGTTGCTTGGCGGTTTCAGGTTGCTTCGCGACTTCGGGCTGCTTCGCCGTTTCGGGCGGCTGGGTCGTTTCCGCGGCGGAAGGCGCCTGCCCGCTTTCGGGCGCCGCGCCGCTCGTGGCCGGACGCTTGGCGTAGAGTTTGGGATTGAAGTCGGGATCCACCGTCTCCGTGGACGGGGTTCCGGTCTGCGGCCCGAGCTGGCTCGCGTCCTGCGGAGAACCGACCCGCACGCGCGCCATGGTGCCGGGCTGGATGCCGAGCGCCTGCGCGGCTTCAGGCGACAGGACCATGAAGACGCCCGTGCCGTCGACGCCGCGCGTGACGATCACGGTGACGGACTTGCCGTTTTCCACGTTCACGACTTCCACCGCCGTGTTCCGCGCGAAGGAGTTGCACGCCGCGTAGTAACCCGAAGCGGGGAAATCCCCGTACGAACTCATCATCGCGCTGCCTTCCCACGTGGCGGCGGAGGCGACGAGGACGACAAGCGCCGCGCCGAGCGCGGACAGGACCGTTCGCTTCATGCTGATTCCTTTCATGAACCGGACCCGGACTCTCCCGAGCCCGATCCGCCCATGGACGGCAAAGCCGCTTCGACTATTCGACGCCCGTAGTCCGTCATGACCCGCGGGCTCGCGTTGATGGTTTCCGAAACGTCCGGAGGACCGTCGAGCTTCCCTTCGGAGACGATTCGAGCGTCCCGAAGCGATACGACGCGCCAGCGCGCCGCGTACGGCAGTTCGACGCGACCGTCGAGCTTCGAGGGACGATAGGTCAGCTCGAGCGCGAAAAGGTAATCGGCGGCGCCATCCCGGGCGGCGACGACCGCGAAGGCGGGAGCGTCGAAGACCGCGCGATCGCCTTCGATCGAATCGGCGTTCGTGGCGATGTAGCCCGCGGCGAACAGCGCGTCGAGGCAACCGCCGACGATCCGGTCCGTGTACGGCGACACGGCGCCGCGCTTCGCGTCGAGCTCGACGGCGGCAACCGAGACGGTCTGGGCGCCGGCGGACGCGAGGGCGCACGCGGCGAGGGCATAAGCCAGGATACGTCGTTTCATGATCTGCGGTACTCCGCTATCAATATCGACCTCCTGAGGCTCCGGAATTAGCGGGAAATCCGCGCTCACGTCCGGGACGCCCCGATACCACAATTATATGGTAGAAACCGGAAAGAACGGGCATGGCGTTGCCCCGGAACCGCGCGGCGTGCTAGAGTCCGGACGGACACCGCGCACCATGGAATACTACGCCATACAGGTTTTGACCCGACACGAGGACGATTTCGCGAGGGATCTCGCGCGCGTCGCCGGCGACGGCGTGGACATCGTCGTGCCGAAACGCGCCATGCCGATACGCCGGGGCGGCAAGACGAAACAGGAACTGCTGGCGGTCTTTCCGTCCTACGTGTTCGTCGGGCTCGAAAACCGGAACGCGTTTCCGGAGCTGCACTGGAAGGTCAAGCGGACGCGGTACTTCACCCGCATCCTGCCGAACAACCAGACCCAGAAACCCCTCGCCGGCGCGGATCTCCGCCTGCTCAACCATTTCATGGCCCACGGCCGGCGTGCCGATATTTCTAAGGTGAAGTTCGACGTGGACAACCGCATCGTGGTGGTCGAAGGCCCGCTCAAGGGCATCGAGGGCTTCATCGTCAAGGTGGACCGCCGGAAAGGCCGCGCGAAGGTGCGTCTGGCCATGTGCGAAAACTCGTTCGCCTTCGACCTCGCGTTCAGCGAAGTGGAGCTCGCGGAAAAGGCAAAGGAACCCGGACATGGACAATGACGAAAGCCGCCGCGTCTTCATAGTGGGCGCCGGCTCCGCGGGTCGGGACATCGCCCGGGAATTCGCGGAACGGAAGGCGCCCGGCCGCATCGTGGCCTTCCTCGACGACGATCACGCGAAGATCGGCACCGACGAACTCGGCATCCCCGTGATGGGGCCCATCGCGCAGGTCGCCGCCCTCGTCCGCGCCGAGGCGGGCGACGTGGCGATCATCGCCATGCCGAGTTCCCCGAGCGCGGTGATCCGCCGCGTGTACTACGACCTCCGCCGCGCGAATTTCCGCGCGATCCGCATCCTGCCCGGCATCGCGCAGGTCGTCGAAGGCGACGCGCGCCTCGTGCAGACCCGCGACATCGACCCGCAGGACCTCCTCGGACGGGACCCCGTGCGCATCGGGCTCGTGGAGAGCCTGTCGTACCTGAAGGGCAAGCGCGTCCTCGTCACCGGCTCGGGCGGCTCGATCGGCTCCGAGCTGTCGCGCCAGCTCCTTTCAGGCGGCGTCGAGCGGCTCTACCTCCTCGGCCACGGCGAAAACTCCATTTACCAGATCGACCGCGAACTCGCGTCCCTCCGCGCGGGCGGCGTCGGCGTGTCCACCGCCGTCGTGCCCATCGTCGGCGAACTCAAGGACCGCGACTACGTCCGCCATCTCGTCGGAAAGCTCAAGCCCGACGCGGTCTTCCACGCCGCCGCCTACAAGCACGTGCCGCTCATGGAGGCGAATCCGCTCGCCGTCGTCGAGAACAACGTGCTCGGCACCCGCAACCTCGTCGAAGCCTGCGCCGAGTCCGGCGTCGGCCGCTTCGTCCTCGTGTCCACCGACAAGGCGGTGGATCCGATCTGCGTGTACGGCGCGACGAAGCTCCTGTCCGAGCGCATCGTCGCCGCCGCCGCGCGGACGGGCGGCCGGACGTCGTTCATGACGGTGCGCTTCGGCAACGTCCTCGGGTCGCGCGGCTCCATCATCCCCCTGTTCACGGGTCAGATCGAACGCGGCGGCCCGGTGACCGTGACGCATCCGGACGCCGAGCGCTATTTCATGACGATACCCGAAGCCTGTTCGCTCGTGCTCAAGGCGGGCGGCGTCGGCGAGAACGGCGGCTCGTACGTGCTCGACATGGGCGCCCCCGTGCGCATCGCCGAACTCGCCGCCCAGCTCATCCGCTTCCACGGCTTCGAGCCCGGCCGTGACATCCGCATCGACTACGTCGGGCTGCGGCCCGGCGAGCGCCTGACCGAGCGCCTCTCAGGCGACGACGAGACCGTGGTCCCCACGGCGTATCCGGGCATCAACCGAATCGGGCGGCGCGAACCGGCTCCGGATCCGACGACGGCGATCGGCGAGCTCGAGCGGCTGTTCGCCTTCGATCCCGCGTCCCCCGACCGCTACCGCGACGAGACGGCGCTCCGCTCCATCCTCGCGCGGCACATCCCGACCCTCAAAGGCGGCACACGATGAACGAACCCGCTGACTTCGTCCCCTTCGCGAAACCTTCGATCGGCCCCGAAGAGGAAGCGGCCGTCCTCGACGTCCTGCGTTCGGGCTGGCTCACGACCGGCAAGGTCACGCTCGAATTCGAGAAGGAATTCGCGGCCTTCGTCGGCGCCCAGCGCGCCCTCGCCGTCAACTCGGCGACGAGCGGCCTCCACCTCGCGCTCGAGGCGCTCAAGACCGGACAGGGCGACACGATCGTCACGAGCCCCTACACCTTCGCTTCCACCGCGGCCGTCGCGCGCCACCTCGGCGCGGAGGTGGCCTTCTGCGACGTGGAGGCGGGCGGTTACGACATGGATCCCGAGTCCCTGGCGCGCCTCCTGCCCAAGACCAAGAACTGCCGCGCCGTCGTGCCGGTCCACGTCGGCGGCCTGCCGTGCGACATGGGCGCCATCGTCCCGCTCTCGAAAAAATACGGCTGCGCGGTCGTCGAGGACGCGGCCCACGCCTTTCCCTCGCGCCTGCCCGCGGGCTTCGCAGGCACCCTCGGCGACATCGGCGTCTACTCGTTCTACGTGACGAAGACGATCACGACGGGCGAAGGCGGCATGGTGGTCGCGCGCGACGAACGCCTCCTTTCGCGCATGGCGACGATGCGCATGCACGGCATCGACCGCTCCGTGTGGGATCGCTACACGGCCAAGGGCGCCTCGTGGAAGTACGGCGTCGTGGAAGCCGGATACAAGTACAACCTGCCCGACCTCCTGTCCGCGATCGGTCGCGTCCAGCTGACCAAGGCCGACCGCTTCCTGAAGGAGCGCGAGCGCATCGCCGCCGCGTACGACAAGGTCTTCGCGGGCCGCGATTACCTCGAGCTGCCGCCGCGCGGTCCCGGGCACGCCTGGCACCTGTACGCGATCCGCGTCGTGCCCGGGCGCCTGTCGATCGGACGCGACGAATACATCGAGCGCCTGGCCGAACGCGGCGTCGGGACATCGGTCCACTTCATCCCGCTCCACCTCATGCCGTACTGGGCCGACCGCTACGCGCTCAAGCCCTCCGATTTCCCGAACGCCCTCGACACCTACGAGCGCACCATCAGCCTGCCCGCCTTCCAGGGGATGACGGACGGGCAGGTGGAGGCGGTCGCGAAGGCGGTCCTCGCCGTCGGAGACGCGGCCCGCCCGAAAGGCGGCAGGTGAAAGCGCGCCGCCAGTCCGCCCGCGACGCCGGAACGCCGCTCTCGGACCTCGAGCCGGACGGCATGATCCACGTGGCGACCCTGCGTTCGCCCGTGCCCGCGGGAACGATCGTCGGCATCGAGACGCCCTTCATGCCGCGCGGCTACCTGTCCGTGGTCGCGGACGACATCCCCGGCGCGCGCGCGATCGCCTTCGGCGCGGACCAGGTGCCGGTGCTCGCTCGCGGCGAAGTCCGCTACGTCGGCGAGCCGGTGGCGCTCATCGCCGGTCCCGATCCCGCCGTCGTCGCGGAGCTCGCCGCCAAGTCCGTCGTCAAGGTCGAAAGCGCCCCGTTCGTCGCCGACTTCGAGCTCGTGCCCGAGGAATCCGCCGCGGCGCGCGCCTCCTTCGAGCGCGGCGACGTCGACATCGCGTGCACCGTCGCGGCCGCGGTCGTGGAGGGCGAGTACCGGATCGGTTCGCAGGACCACTTCTGCTCCGAGCCCCACGGCGCCCTCTGCCAGTTCGAGTACGACAAGCTCGTCGTGCGTTGCGCGACCCAATGGCCGTCGAAGGTGCGCGAGGCGGTGGCCTCGGTCCTCGGCGCTGAGCCGGCGGAGATAATCGTGCGCCCGACGCCGCTCGGCGAGCACCTGGACGGCAAGCTCTGGTACCCCGCGCTCCTCGCCTGCCAGGCCGCGCTCGTCGCGCTCAAGTCCGGCAAACCCGCCCGCGTCCTCCTTTCGCGCGCGGAGGATTACGCCTACTCGCCCAAGCGCGCGCGCGCCGTGATCTCGCACCGGAGCGCCCTCGACGGCGCGGGCAACCTGTCGGCGCTCGACGTGAAGCTCAGGCTCGACGTCGGCGCCTACGGCCCGCTCGCCCGGGAGATCGTCTCGCGCGCCGTAGCCGACGCGATCGGCCAGTACGACGCGCCCAACGTCCGCGTCCGGGGCCTCGCCGTCCGCACGAACCTGCCTCCGCTCGGGGCCTTCGGAGGCCTCGGATCGGCGCAGGCCTTCTTCGCCATCGAGACGCACGTGGACCGCGTCGTCTCGAAGCTCGGGGCCGATCCGATCGCGTGGCGCGCCGCCGCCCCGAAGCACCGCGATTCGCCCTTCGGCGCCATCGCGCGCGAACTCGCGTCCATGAGCGACTTCGCGCGGAAGCACGCCTCGTACAGCCTCCTCGCCCGGCGCGGCGCGCTGCCCGAAGAAGGCTTCGCGCGCGGCATCGGCTTCGCCTGCGCCCACCAGGGCTCGGGCGCCTTCCTCACGGACGACCTCGCCTCCGATTACCGCGTGTCCATGCGCCTCGACGCCGAAGGCCGCGTCTCCATCCGCACCGAAGCCGCCGCGAACCGCGGCAAGGCCGTGGACGTATGGCGCCAGATCGCCTCGCGCGAACTCGACGTGCCGCTGTCCGCGGTGACGGTCGAGGGATCCGAGGAAACCGATTTCTCCGTGGCCGGGCCCGACGTGTTCTCGAACAAGCTCTCCGTCGTGACGAAGCTCGTGTCGAACTGCGCGACCACCATCAAGCGCAAGAAGAAAGCGGGAAAACCGCCTTTCGAGGCTTCGAGCGTCTTCCGCGGACGGGCGAAGGCCGCGCGAAACGACGACAAGACCGCATCCCCGTACGCGGACCGCTCGTACGGCGGCGCCGTCGTCGAGGTCGAGATCGATCCCTGGGGATACGAAATCCGCGTCCTCGGCGTCTGGATCTGCGCCGATTGCGGCGAAGTCCTCTCCGAGCGCGCGGCCCGGCGCTCGCTCGAGACGGGCGCCGTCACGGCGCTGTCCCAAGCCCTGTACGAACGCCTCGACTTCCCCGAGGGCGTGCCCCCGACGGACGTGTCCGAGCGCCCCATGATCCGGCTGTCGGAGATACCGCCCGTCGAGACCCGCCTCGTGCGCTCCGGCAAGGACGCGGCGAAGGGCCTCGGCGACCTGCCGTACGCCTGCGTGCCCTCGGCGCTCGCGCAGGCCGTGCGGCAAGCCACCGGCGTCGCGGCGTCCGAACTGCCCGTGCCGATCGACGACATCTGCGCCAAGGCGGCCGCGTCATGAAACTCCGCTTCACGCTGAACGGCAAGCCCGCTGACGCCGACGTCGATCCGGGCGCGAGGCTCTCGGCCGTCCTCCGTTCGGATTTCGGACACAGGCAGGTGCGCGAGGATTGCCTGAAGGGCCTCTGCGGCCGCTGCGTCGTCCTCCTCGACGGCAAGCCGGTCAACTCGTGCCTCGTGCCGGCGTTTCGCGCCGAAGGCCGCGACATCGTCACCTTCGAGGGCTTCGAACGCTCCGAACGCTTCAAGGACATCCAGGCGGGTTTCAGACAGGCCGGTTTCGAACCTTGCCCGTTCTGCGAAGGCGCGCGCTACCTCGTCGCCAACGTGGTCATCGACGCCGACCCGCGCCCCTCGGACGACCTGATCACGGACTGGATGTCCTCGATCTCGTGCCGCTGCACCCAACCCTCGACGCTCCTGGCCGGCGTGAAGGCCGCCGCCGCCGCCGTCGAGCACCGGACGCGCTCCGATGCGTAACGTCGAGATCCTGTCGCCGGCCACCGTGGCCGAACTCGCCGCCCTCCGCAAGTCGCGCCCTGAAGCGGTGCCCGTCGCGGGCGCCACGACCTTCATGTCGCGCTCCGACACGCCCGTTCCGGACCTGCCGCCCGTGATCCTCTCGCTCGCGAACGCGCCGGAACTCCGCGCGATCACGCGCACCGACCGCTACGTCGAAGTCGGCGCCATGACGACCTTCGCCGAGCTCCTGGCATTGCGGGAAGGCACCCTGCCCGCCATCGTGCGCGAACGGGCCGCCCGCGTGGGAACGCCGACCGTCCGCAACCTCGCCACGATCGGCGGCTCGCTCGCCTGCCCGAGCCGCTTCCGGGACCTCTTCGCGCCGCTCGCCTGCCTCGACGCCCTGGCCGAGTTCCGGACCCAGCGCGAAAGCGTCTGGATCAACGTGAACCGCCTGGCCGCCGAGGACGGGAAACCATCTCCCCGAACCGACTCGATCCTTTCGCGTGTCCGCATGCCCGCGGAGGAATGGGACCTCTCCCTCGCCAGGCGCTACGGCCTCGACGGTCGGGACGGCCCGCGCAACGCCGTGCTGGCCTGCGTGTGCCGCGTCACCAAGCGCGCCATCGCCGAGATACGCATCGCCGAAGCCGGAGCGCTCTTCCTCCGCTCGCGCGAGGCGGAAAACATGCTCATCGGACGGCGCCTCCCCCTCGCGGAGCGCGACAAGGACGCGGCGCTCGAAGCCTACGCGCGCCGCGCGCAGGAACTCGGCATTTCCGATTTTTCCACGGCGCGCTTCCTCGGCGCGCTCAAGTCGGTCTTCGGCTGGCTCGACCGGGGCGGCGAATGAATCCGGCGCCCGGCCGCCTCTTCCTGGTGCCTGCCCCTCTCTCGGACGGCGCCCTGGACGCGATCCCGCCCTCGGTCGTCGCCGCGCTCGGAGGCGTCGCGGACTACGTCGTCGAAAACGAGCGGACGGCCCGACGCTTCCTGTCGAAGATCCTTCCGAACGAAGCGATCGACGCGGCAAGCTTCGCGATTTTGGACGAACACACGAAACCCGAAGACGTGCCCGCCCTCCTCGGCCCCGCGCTCGCGGGCCGCGATCTCGGACTCGTGTCCGAAGCGGGCTGTCCCTGCGTGGCCGATCCCGGCTCGCGCCTCGTGGCCGCCGCCCACGCGGCGGGCGTGCGCGTCGTCCCGCTGCCGGGCCCGTCGTCGCTCGTGCTCGCGCTCATGGCCTCCGGCTTCAACGGACAGGCCTTCGCCTTCAACGGCTACCTGCCGCGCGACGCCTCGGAACGCGACGCGCGCCTGACCGCGCTCGAGCGCGAATCGGGCGACACGGGTCGCACGGAACTCTTCATCGAAACCCCGTACCGCAATGGCCAGCTCGTGACGGCCCTGCTCCGCGTCCTCAAACCGGACACGAGGCTGTCCATCGCCGCGGACCTCACCGGGAAAGCGGAAAGCGTCGCGTCGAAGACGATCGCCGAATGGCGCCGTTCCCCGCCGCAAGCGCCAGAAACGCCGGCCGTGTTCTCGATCCTGGCCGCTCCCGTCTCGCCGAACCGCCGCCGCAAACCTTGACGCCGCGTCCGGATCGCCTAGAATAATCGCGTATGTCCGACGACCGCTACGACGAATACCTGCAACGCTTCTCGGCGCGTCCCGTACGCGTCACGCCCTTCGTATCCCGCGCCATGGGCATCTCGATGCCCGACACGGCGCTCAAGCTCGACGCGTACACGATCCTGTGCGCGCCGTTCCGGCTCTCCATGGGACAGGCGTCCATGCTCGCCTCCGTGACCGACGAGGAAACCGGTTTCTTCGGACGCTTCCGCGGCACGCTCGCGAGCCTTTCTCTCGTCCGCCACCCGGCGCACGCGCCGCGCCCGGTCAAGTGCTTCGGCCGACTCGCCTTCGCGGGCATCTCGAAGATACCCGGACGCGACAACTTCGCCCTGTTCAACTTCGACTGGAAACCCTGCCCGCCGGCCATCGTCGCGATGCTCGGGGAATACTTCGATTACGTCGACGGCCTCCGCGTCGTCTACGACTCGGGTCGGATCAAGCCGATACGGATCGACCCGGCCAGCACGCACAAGCTCGGCTTCAACAATTTTTCGGAACTGGTCGCGGGCGACGCGGCCATCAAGCTGGCCACGTACTCCATGTCCGCCGCCGAACTCGACTTCCTCGCGCCGCCCGCCACGCCGAACCTGCCCATGGGCTACAAGGCGGAGCTCCGCATGTACTTCCAACGCTACCGCTTCACGGTGGACGCGACCGTCGTCGCGACCTCGCGCACCCAGACCGGCGTCCTCAAGGGCAAGCTCGCGCTCGGCTTCGCCCCCGAACTCGTCGAAATCCTGAGCATGTACCACCCGTAGCCCACGACTACAATATCAGCATCGCGTCGCCGTAGCTGAAAAAGCGGTAGCGTTCGCGGACGGCTTCGGCGTAAGCGGAGAGGATGAGCTCGCGACCGGCGAAGGCGCTCACGAGCATGAGGAGCGTGGATTCGGGCGTGTGGAAATTCGTGAAGAGCTTGTCGACGACCTTGAAGCGGTACCCGGGCGTGATGAAGATGTCCGTGTCGCCTTCCAGGTTCCGGAAGCCGTCGCCCGACCACGCGCTTTCCAGGGTGCGCACGCTCGTCGTGCCGACGGCGACGACCGGACGCCCGTCCCGCTTCGCCGCCTCGATTTCCCGCGAGGTGTTTTCGGAGATCGTATAACGCTCGAAATGCATGCGGTGGTCGGCCACGTTTTCAGTGCGCACCGGCAGGAAGGTTCCCATGCCGACGTGGAGCGTCACGAAAACGCGTTCCACGCCGCGCGCGTCGAGGGACGCGAACACGGCGTCGGTGAAATGGAGGCCCGCCGTCGGAGCGGCCACCGAGCCGTGGTCGCGCGCGTACACGGTCTGGTAGCGCTCGGCGTCCGGCGCTTCGTCGTCGCGCTTGATGTACGGCGGCAGCGGCACGTGGCCGTTCCGCTCGAACCACGCCTCGTCCGGATCGGCCGACAGCCTGAGCGTGCGGACGTCGTCGCCGAGGGCGATTATCTCGCCCTCGATGCCGTCGGGAAACAGGTAGCGTTTGCCGACGACCTGCTTCTTGAGTTTCTGGCACATCGCTTCCCATTCGCGGTCGCCCGTCCGGCGCGTGAAGAGGAATTCGACCCGCGCGCCCGTGTCGGCCTGTGCCGGTATCCTCGCCTTCCGCACGCGCGAGTCGTTGAACACCATGAGCGCGCCTTCGGGCACGAAGTCCGCGAGCTTCGCCATGGTCGCGTGCACGCGCGTTCCGGCAGCGCGGTCCAGCACGAAGAGCCTGTCGTCGCCGCGGCGCCCCGAGGGCTTTTGCGCGATCAGGTCTTCGGGCAAGTCAAAAGAGAAGTCGCTCGTCTTCACGCTTCGTCCCGATGCCGAGGTGTTCGAGCGCCGCGGGCGTGATCATGCGACCGCGCGGCGTCCTCATGAGGAAGCCCAACCGGATGAGGTAGGGCTCGTAATAATCTTCGAGCGTGTCCACCGATTCGCCGACCGTGAGCGCGAGCGTCTCCGCCCCCACCGGACCGCCCGCGTACTTTTCGGCGATGGCCGTGAGGATGTCACGGTCGTAGCGTTCGAGCCCGAGGCGGTCGATCTCGAGCCGGCCGAGGCCTTCGCGCACGACGGCTTCGGTGATGTGTCCGTCCTTCACGGCGAGCGGCCCCACCTGCGCGAAGTCCCGCATGCGCCGGAGAATGCGGTTCGCGATGCGCGGCGTGCCGCGGCTCGAGCGCGAGAGGAGCTCGACCGCTTCTTCGTCGATGCGTGCCCCGAGGATGCCCGCCGAACGCCTGATGATGGCGGCGAGCTCCGGGGCTTCGTAGTAGTCGAAGCGGAGCTGGATGCCGAAGCGGCTCACCAGCGGACTCGACACCATGCCGGCCTTCGTCGTGGCGCCGATGAGCGTGAACGGCGGCACCGGGATGCGGATGGTGCGCGCGGCCGGCCCCTGCCCGATCACCCAGTCGAGTTCGTAATCCTCCATCGCGATGTAGAGCATTTCCTCGATGGCGGGCTTCAAGCGGTGCACTTCGTCGATGAAGAGCACCGAACGCTCGCGGAGCGTCGTGAGGATGCCCGCGAGGTCCTTGGGCTTTTCGAGGGCGGGCGCGCTCGTCACCTTGCACTCGGTCTCGAGCTCGTTCGCCACGATGAACGCGAGCGTGGTCTTGCCGAGTCCCGGCGGCCCGATGAGGAACACGTGGTCGAGGGCTTCCTTGCGAGTCCTCGCCGCCTCCATGAAGAGCCCGAGGTTTTCCTTGAGACGCGCCTGACCGAGGAAGTCCGCGAGCTTTTGGGGACGCAAACCGACTTCGCGCTCGTCTTTCGCGGCATCGAAATTCGGGTCGGTGAGCCCCTTCACGGGCAGGTCGTCGGCGAAGCCGTCGTCGTCGCGCGGCGTCACGCGTTTCGCTTCGCGCGGCACCTCACGCGCCTCCGGTCAGCGACATGAGC
>CAYZZW010000012.1:0-64826 GCA_964482955.1 uncultured Treponemataceae bacterium
TTTGGCCGGGGGGCAGGGGGTTAACAATATGGGCGGAGGGGGGGGGTTGTACGGGGCCGGGAGGGAAGGGAGGCCCTTCTCTCCCGGGCGAACCCGGATCAGGCGGTCGGGATTTCCTCGGCGTGGAGGGGGCGCAGGATGCGGACGCCGACTTCCGACGTGGGGACGACCTTGACCTTGCCGTCAGGGGTCTTTTCGCCGTGCACCTGCACGATGGGATAGCGCGGATTGTCGGAGTTCACGTCGATGACGACGGCCTTCTTGCCGCTCGTGAGGAGCACCCACGAGCCGATGGGGTAGATCGACAGCGAATAGACGAGGGCCTTGATGACCGTGTCGTCGTATTTCTTGCCGTCGTTCTTGAGGATGTCCACCATGGCGGCGTAGCCGTCCTTGGCTTCCTTGTACGGCCGGTTCGCGGTGACGGCGTCGTACGAGCAAGCCACGGCGATGATGCGCGAATAGACGGAGATCTTGTCGCCTGACAGGCCGCGCGGGTAACCCGAGCCGTTCATGCGTTCGTGGTGCTCGAGGGCGGCCAGGCTGACCGCCAGCGGGAACTGTTTTTCCTTGAGGATGTTGTACCCGATGATCGGGTGCGCCATGATCGACTTGCGCTCCTGCTGCGTGAGTTCGCGGCTGGCCATGTAGAGTTGCGGCGGCAGGCGGACCATCCCGATCTCGTGGAGGACGGCGGCCACGCCGAGCTCGATGAGCCGGTGCGACTGGAGCTTGAAGAAACTGCCGAGCGCGATGGCCAGCACCGTCGAGCGGGCCGTGTGGGCGACGAGGTAGTTGGCATCGACCTTCGTCTCGGACAGCACGCGCAGGATGAGCCGTCGGTTTTCGGTGACGGTGTCCACGAGACCCTTCACGCGGTTGTTGATCTCGATCTGGCGGATGTCGCCCTTCGTGACGTACGCGTTGTAGAGCGATTCGACGTACGTCGTGAACTGGCGGTAGTACTGGCGTATCTTGTCGAGTTGGCCTTCCTCGGCGTTCGCGGCGCCCGCGGCGGGCTCGGCGGCCTTTTCGGGTTGGGCTTCGGGTTCGGCGGGAGGCGGGGGGAATTCGGGATCGCGCTTGGGCGTCTCGACGAGGCTTCCGTCGCTCAGGATCTCGCGGAAATCCCATTCGACGAGCCGGGCGATGAGGCCTCTCGTTACGGGCGTTTCACGGGCGAGTATCGCGTACTTGCCGTCGAGGTAGGCCGTTTCGCTGACGAAGCCGTCGGGCTTGAGATCCTTGACCGGAATGCGGTTCATGCTTCCCCATTGACCCCCGTTTCGGGCGGCGCTACACTCGGCTTTTCCGCGCGAAGCGTGGGCCTCTTTTCATTATTGGAGCGATTCCCCATGAAGTTTAGGACTATTTTCATTCTTTTCAACGCGGTGATCGCCGTTTCCTTCCTGTTCCTCTTCCTCATGCCCTTTTTCCTGCTCGGCGCGGCGTATTCGCTCGAATTCTGGAAGGGCAACTGGCCGCTCGCCGTCTTCTTCCTGGGGATCCTGGCGGCGCTCAACCTCTTCTACGCGTCGAACCGCGCCGTCTTCGGCCTCGTCGAGCGCGAGGACTGGAACGGCCTGTCCGCCTGGCTGTCCGAGCGCGTCTTCGCGCGCGGCGAACTCAAGCCCATGTACGTGCGCTTCCTCGTGAGCACGGCGCTCAACCGTTCCGACCTGGCCACGATCGACAAGCTCGAAGCCCTGCTCCGCGAGCGGAAACCGACGCTGCTCAGGCGGAACGCCGTGCTGTTCGGCGTGGTGTACCTGCTCCGGAACGACCCGGCCGCGTCCGAGCGCTTCTTCGCCGGCCTGGCCGGGGCGAAGGACGCGGACGCCACGGGGTGGCTGTCTTTCGACCACGGCTTCAGCCTGGTGCTCCTCAAGCGGGAAGGCGAGGCATCCGCGCCCCTGACCCGCGCGGTCCGGGCGAAGGATCCCGTGCTCGCCCTGCTGTCGTCGTACCTTCTCGGCACGATGTGCGCCGCCGCCGCGCCCGAAGGCCCGGAGCGCGACACACTGACGAAGCTCGCGGGCGATCGCCGGACTGAACTCCGGAAGCGCTACGACCCCGAACGCTGGAGCCGCGAAGTGGAGCGCGCGCGGAGCGAAGTGCATATCGTCATCCTCACGAAGCTCATCGACGAAGCGACGCGCTGGCTGTACCGGGAGGACGACGCGGCCGCAGCGACCGTCTGAACGCGCGTCCGGCCGGGACTTGACATTCGATATTTATTTATCTAATTTGTGACTCGCGGCCGCGCAGGCGGACCGCCACACTGAGAGACGGATTGATCCTGCTCGAGGTGCCTCGCCGGCGACGCGCCGGCGTCGCCGGACGGAATCCGGCAGCGTTCTGATCCAGAGGAGCATTCTGATGGAAAAGCGGCTCGGCATCGTCGCCATCCTCGTCGAGGAAGAGACGGGCGTTCCCCGCGTCAATTCGCTGCTCACCGAATATTCCGCCCTGATCGACGCGCGCCTGGGCTTGCCCATGCGCGGCAGAGGCGTTTCCCTCATCTCCCTCGTCGTCGAGGGTGACACCGACTCCATCGGGGCCCTGACCGGCAAGCTCGGAAAGGTTCCCGGAGTCAAGGTCAAGTCCGTCCTCACCGCGTATCGGGAGGACGACGATGGCGAACCAGGCGAAGACGACCAGACATGAACGGCATTCCGACTTCATAGATCCGGGAGCGATCCGCGCGACGCTCGCGGAGGCCGACGCGTCCCCGGGAAGCGTGCGCGCGACGCTCGAGAAGGCCTCGAGGCTCGGGGGGCTTTCGGTCGCGGAGGCGGCCGTGCTCCTCAAGGCGGACGACGAGGCGCTCGACGCCCTGATACTCGAGGCGGCGGGAGACGCGAAGCGGCGCATCTACGGGCGGCGCATGGTGCTGTTCGCCCCGCTCTACATCGGGAACCGCTGCTCCAACGATTGCCTCTATTGCTCGTTCCGCTCCGCCAACCGCGACCTCGAGCGGCGCAGCCTGTCCCTGGACGAGGTGGAAGCCGAGACGCGCGCGCTCCTCCGCGAGGGACACAAGCGCCTCCTCGTGCTGTCCGGCGAGGACGCGACGGAGCCGCTCGAGCGCACGTTGGCCGCCATCGAGCGGATCTACGCGACGCGCGAGCGCGCCCCCGGCAGCGGCGCAGAGACGTCGATACGGCGGATCAACGTCGAGATCGCGCCGCTGTCCGTCGAGGACTTCAGCAGGCTCAAGTCCGCGCGCATCGGCACCTACGCCTGCTTCCAGGAAACCTACGATCCGGAGCTGTACGCCGCGTACCACCGGCGCGGGCCGAAGGCCGACTACCTGAACCGCCTCACCGTGATGGACCGCGCCATGGAGGCCGGCATCGACGACGTGGGCATCGGCGCGCTCTTCGGCCTCGGCGACTGGCGCTTCGAGGCGCTGGGCCTGCTCGAGCACGCCGCCCACCTCGAAGCCTGCTTCGGCTGCGGCCCGCACACGGTAAGCGTGCCGCGCATCGAGCCCGCGCCGGGCGCGCCCGCCGCGACCTCCGTGCCGAAGCCGCTCGACGACCGCGAGTTCCGCAGGCTCGTCGCGGTGCTCAGGCTCGCGCTGCCCTACACGGGCATCATCCTCTCGACGAGGGAAAGCGAAACCCTGCGAGACGAGCTCTTCCGCTACGGCGTGAGCCAGATATCCGCCGGCTCGCGTACCAATCCCGGAGCTTACGCGGACGCGAGCCGAGGCTCGCGTACCAATCCCGGAGCTTACGCGGACGCGAGCCGAGGTTCACGGACCAATCCCGGGGCTTATGCGGACGCGGGCGGCGGTTCGGGCGCCGACTCGGGCGCGCAGTTCCAGCTGGGAGACCACCGGAGCCTCTCCGAGGTGGTGTCGCGGCTCGCGGCGCTCGGCTACGTGCCCTCGTTCTGCACGGGGTGCTACCGCAAGGGGCGCGTCGGCGCCGACTTCATGGACTTGGCCAAGCCCGGGCTCATCCAGCGATTCTGTGAGCCGAACGCGCTGTTCACCTACGCGGAATATCTCAAGGATTTCGCCGACGAGGGGACGCGCGCGGAAGGGTTCGCGTACGCGGCCCGGATGGTCGAGAGCCTTCCGGACGCCGAGACGAAGTTGAAGGCCCTCGCGGGACTCGCGGAGGTCGCCGGCGGGAAGCGGGACGTCTACCTATGAGCGATTCGTTCGACGACGCGGCGGCCGAGCTCCTCGCGCTGCCCGACGCGGAGCTGTTCGCCGCGGGCGACGCCGCTTGCCGGGCAGCCGCGGGCGACACGGTCTATCTGCGCGGGCTCATCGAGGCCACGAACGTCTGCGTCCGCGACTGCGCGTATTGCGGCATTCGACGGGGAAACGGCGGGGCGCGGCGCTACCGCCTCGAAGACCGCGAGATCGTCGACGCCGCGAGGCGGGGCCGCTCCGCGGGTCTTTCGAGCTTCGTCGTGCAGGGCGCCGAGGATCCCGAGTTCGGACCGGACCGCCTCGCCCGCCTCGGGGAAACCCTGCGGGCGGAACTCGGCGACGGCGTCGCGCTGACCCTGAGCTTCGGCACCATGCGGCGCGCCGACTACGCGCTCCTCCGGCGCGCGGGTTGGGACCGCTACCTCCTGCGCTTCGAGACCTCCGACGAGGCGCTCCACCGCGCGCTGCGTGGCTCGCCGCTCTCGGAGCGCCTCCGCGCCCTCTCCGACCTCCGCGAACTCGGCTACGAAGTCGGCTCGGGCTTCATGACCGGCTTGCCCGGCGCGGACGGGACGCGTCCCGCTCGCGAGACGAGGCTCGCGGCCGACGTCGCGCTCGCGGCGCGGCTCGGGCTCGACATGGCGGGCATCGGCCCGTTCATCCCGCACCCGGGGACGCCGCTGGCCGGGGCGGAGGGCCGGGGCATAGAGCCGACGCTCCGGGCGGTGGCGGCGCTCCGCGTCCTCCTGCCCGGCGCGAACCTGCCGGCCACCACGGCCGCGGGCAGCGTCGCGGGCGACGGGCGCGAACGCGCGCTGGCCGCCGGCGCCAACGTGCTCATGCCGAACGTCGGGCCCGTGGCGCGGAAGAAGGATTACGACCTGTACCCAGGCAAGATCTGCCTCGAGGAGGAGGGACTCGCGTGCGTCGGCTGCCTGTCGCGCCGCGTCGCGTCCATCGGGAAGCGGCTCGACTTCGGCCGGGGCGACTCGTCGTCTTTCCTCGCGCGGTCGGGAAGGGAGGCATGCGCATGAACGAGACGACGACGGGCGAGCGGATCCACATCACCGTGTTCGGTCTCCGCAACGCCGGCAAGAGCTCGCTCGTGAACGCCATCGCCGACCGGCGGCTTTCGATCGTGTCGCCCGAGCCGGGCACCACGACGGATCCGGTGACGAAGGCGATGGAGCTCGGGGCGCTCGGCGCCGCGGCCATCACGGACACCGCGGGTTTGGACGACGAGGGCGAGCTGGGGCGGCTCCGCGTGGAACGCAGCCTCGAGCGCCTGGCGTGGACGGACATCGCGCTGCTCGCGACGCCGCTGGATCGCGCCCCAGACGCGCTCGAGGAGGAGGCGCTGGCGCGCGTCGCGGAAGCCGGGAAGATCCTCGCCGTGGTCGGGACCTTCGACGACGGGGACGCCCATCCGGCCAAGGAGGCTTGGCTCGCGGAGCTGTCGGCCGGGCGGGCGGCGCTCTCCGGGAAAGCCGTGCCGCCGCCGCGCTTCGTCCTCCGCGCGAGCGGGGTTACGGGCTCGGGCGTGGCCGAACTCCGACGCGCGTTGGCTGACCTCGGTCGGGGCGACGGCCGGGCGGCCCCGGAAGCGTCGCCGCTCGAGGGACTCGTCGCCCCGGGCGATCACCTGCTCCTCGTGACGCCCATCGACGCCGCCGCCCCGAAAGGCCGGCTCATACTGCCGCAGGCGGCGGTCCTCCGCGACGCGTTGGACAAGGGCTGCGCGGCGACGGTGTGCCGCGAGACCGAACTGAAGAAAGCGTACGACGCGCTCGCGGAGCGCCCGGCGCTCGTGGTGACGGACAGCCAGGCGTTCGCCCAAGTGGCGGCCGCCCTGCCGCCGGATCAGCGCCTCACGTCGTTCTCCATCCTGTTCGCGCGGAAGAAGGGGGAGCTGTCGCGCTTCGCGGCGGGACTCCGCCGGCTCGACGAGCTGTCGGAGGGGACGACGAGTGGCGAGGTTCCCGTCAGGCTGCTCGCGATCGAGGCGTGCACCCACGACCGGACGCACGAGGACATCGCGACGGTCAAGATCCCGAAGCTGCTGTCCGAAAGGACGGGACGCGCCGTCCGCCTCGACGTGTCGCGGGAGCTGTCCGACGCCCGCCTCGCGGCCGGCGCCTACGACCTGGCGGCGATCTGCGGGGGCTGCATGGCGACCCGCGGCCGGATGCTCGCCCAGCTCGACGCGCTCGAGACGGCGGGCGTCCCCGTCGTCAACTTCGGCCTGTTCCTGGCGTGGGCGCACGGCGTCTTCCCGCGCGCCACGGAGCCCTTCGCGATGTCAACCGAGTAGTCAGGACGTCGTCTCGATTCCGGTCAGCCGCGTCAGTTCGTCCGTCATCCACTCGCGGTAGCGTCGGTCCCTGTCGCCGAATTTCGCGAAGTGCGACAGGATGAGCGCCTTGAAGTAGCGGTACCGGCCGGGATCGAAGGCGCGGATCCGCGAATACCCTTCGAGTATGTCGTCCTCTTCCTCGCGGGAGGTGAAGACGGCTTGGCCGGGTCTCGCGACGATCGCCCACGCCAGGTCGAATTCGCGGTCGCCCCGCCCGGCGAGCTCCCAGTCGAGGACGCACGAGATGTCCCCGTCGGTCCACAGGACGTTCGCGTTGTGGTGGTCGCCGTGGATGAAGCAGGCGTCCGCGGCGGACGGTTCGTTCGAGCGCAGCCACGACACGAGCTGACCGGCCGCGAGAGTTTCCCCGATTGGCGGCGGCGTGTGGAATTTCCTCGCCCTGACCGCTGGCGCGTCCAGCTCGATGCCGTGGATGTTCGCGAGGTTCGCGCCGAAGCGCGCGCAATGCTTCTTCCTGTCGCGGTCGTACCGCTCGGGTTCCTGCGAGATCCGGTATCCGCACGCGTGCGACAGCGCAAGGTATTCGACGCCGCCGAGGATTCCGTGTTCGATGACTTCCTGGATCCGCGTCATGCCGAGTTCCGGAAGCGCGCCCGCGATGCGCGCGTGGTTCCCGAAGTCTGCGTCGCTATGCCGAGCCAGTTTCAGTACGAAACGGCGTCCAGATTCGTCGAGGCAGAGCATGACGTCGTTCCCGGCGGGATAGTAGTCGAGTATCCGCTTGAATCGGATCCTCGCGAACGGGATGCGCTCCGGTTCGAGGACGAGCTTCCTGAATCGTTCCATGTATCGTCAGTTTTCTTTTCCGATGGATTCCAGGCTTTGCCGGAGCGGGCGGCGTATCGTCATTGGTCGCGTTTCCGCATGGCTTCGATGAAACCCATGACGGTCTGCGGATTGTCGATCCGGAAGAACGCGGGGACGCCGAGGTCCGACGACAGCAGCGTGTCCTTCGGCCGGCGTTTCGAATAGAAACCGGACGGTTCGTCGAACAGGATGGTGCCCGAGCCGTCGGCGTATTCCCTCAGCTTCAGGGCTTTCCATTCCCCCGCCGGGATGCTCTCGATCGTGGAGAATTTCCTGATGATGACGCGCCTGTCGGTCACGAAGTACTCGGTGTTCTTCCTGACGATCCAGTCATGGATGAACCGGCCGACCGTGACGTAGAGACCGACCAGGACGAACAGGGCGCCCATCAAGGAGAAGAAGCCGGCGTCGGGAAATCGAAGGGCGTTCCGTTCCCAGAACAAGGCGAAGCCGCACCAGGCCGCGGAGAACGGGACCATGAACAGGTCTTCACCCCTGAAGACGATGCCCTGTTTCGGTTTTCCGCTCCAAAGCTGCCGTTCCCCGGCGTGCAATTCCATGCCATCCTCCTGCGTCGATACCGCCCGGTCGGCGAATCGCACGGTCTCCGCGGACGTGTCGCGCCGCGTCCGTCGTCGGGCCATCGGAAGGATAGGCCGTTGCCGCCGGTTTTTCAATGTTTCTCCCCCTTCGCTCGTCGCGCGTACCGGGCGGCGAAGAGGGGCGGCGCGGATACCGGCGCGCCCGGGTATCGGCAAGGCCGTTTCCTTGACAAACGACAGGACGAAAACAAGACTGTACGGCAGCGTTCGCGCGCCCGCGTTCTGGGGTACGCATTCCCGAAGCGGCGACGGCAGATCGCGAGGAGCCGGTTGTTTATGATCCACGCGAACGGGCACCGGACGGACGAACCGCGAAGGGCCGCTTCCGGACGGAACACGATCGCGATCCTCGTTGACGCGGCGGCGGACCTCCTGGACGCGAACTACTCGGACGAAGTACTCCGCCGGATCGCGGTACGGGCGCGCGCCCTCCTCACGGAGGACACGGCCGCCGTCTTCCTCGTCGAACCCGACGGCCGGCGTCTCCGCGCGGTCGGGGTCGAAGGCCCGCTCGCGGACGCGCTCAAGGGCGAGATCGTCGAGGTCGGCCGCGGAATCATCGGCGGCATCGCCGAGACGGGGTCGGGCGAAATCATCAACGACACGTCGCGCGATCCGCGCGGCATCCAGATCGAGGGGACGCCGGCCACGGAAGCGAACGAGAAGCTCATGGTCGCGCCGATACGCTCGCGCGGCGCCACGATCGGCATCATTGCCATCTGGAGGGGCGTCGGGGAGCCGGCCTTCGGCGCCGCCGACATGGCGACCCTCGAGGGGTTTTCGGGGCTGGCCGCCATCGCCATCGGGCACGCCAAGGCGTACGATGAAACGCAGCTCCGGGTGGCCCGGTTCGCGACCCTGACGCGGATCGGGCAGGCGCTCGTCTCGACGCGGGATCCGGCGAAACTGCTCGAGACGGTCTACGCGCAGATGAGCCTGATTTTCGACACGACGAATTTCTACATCGCCACCTACGTCCAGGGAGAGGGCGAATGGTCGTGGGAGCTGCATTACGAAGGCGGCGTCCGCCAGCCGGTCGAACGTCACGCGCTCGGCGCCGGACTCACGGGCCACATCATCACGACGCGGACACCGGTGTTCCTCCGCAACATGGGCGAAATCCGCGCCTTCCTGGAAGGGCAGGACGTCCACGGATTGGGCGATCTGCCGCAGTGCTGGATGGGCATACCGCTGATAGCCAGCGACGAAGTGACCGGCGTGATGGCGATACAGAATTACTCGCTTCCGAACCTCTACGGCGACGCCGACCTCGAGTTCTTCTCGCTCATCGGCGCGGAAGTCGCCGTGGCGCTCCAGAACGCCCGCCTGTTCAAGGCCGCGGAAGAGGCCAACGACAGGCTCGCCCGCACGATCGAGGATCTTCGGGAGGCCCAGGAGCAGCTGATCCTCCAGGAGCGGCGCGCGACGCTCGGCGACATCGTGGCGGGAGTCGCGCACGAGATCAACACGCCCATCGGGAACAGCCTCACCGTCGCCTCGTTCCTGGAGCAGCGGGAGCGCGAATTCGAGGATGCGCTGTCCGGCGGGCGGCGGCCTGACGCCGACGGACTCGGCGGTTTCCTCCGCTGCTGCAAGGAAGTCGCCTCGATCCTGCTCACCAATCTGAGGCGGGCTGCCGAACTCGTCAGCAGCTTCAAGGAAGTCGCCGTCGACCGGGACGCGGACCGCGAATGCGTCTTCGACGTCAGGAACTATATCGGCGACGTGCTCGTCAGCCTGGGACCGAGCTTCAGGAAGGCGGGCGTCTCCGTGGAGTCGGAATGTCCGGCCGGTTTCGTCGCGCGCGGATTCCCGGGGGATTTCTCCCAGATACTGACGAACCTCGCGATGAATTCCCTCATTCACGGATTCCCTCCCGGCCGGAAGGGGCGCGTCGCCATCAAGGTGTCGGAGACGGAGGGCGGTCTCTCGCTCGAGTATTCCGACGACGGGACGGGCATGCCCGAAGACGTCGTGAAGAGGATTTTCGATCCGTTCTTCACGACGAAGCACGACAAGGGCTGCGTGGGGCTCGGCATGAACGTCGTCTACAACCTGGTGACGCAGAAGCTCAAGGGCACCATCGCGGTGAAAAGCGAGGTCGGGCGCGGCATGACGTGCACGATCAGGATCCCGGTGCGGCGCGCCGACAGGGCGATAGGCGAGTGATTCCGCCCCGTCCGGGCGGACCGACGAACGCCTAGAAGCTCTCGAGGAATTCCCGGCGGTCGAGTTCCTCGAAGGATTCGAGCGCGGCGCTTTTCGCGGCGAGGGCTTTGAAGGTCTCGAGGGCGATGTACTTCACGGTGAGCGGACGCTCGATGGACAGGCGCACGGTACCGTCGGTCCACACCGTCTCGGACGGCGAGAGGCTCGAGGGCTTGCCGTACTTCGTCGAGAGCGACGTGAAGACGGAGTAATGGTCGACGCGCGACGGGTTCAGCTGGAAGATCATGACGAAGAGCTTGCCCTCGTGGAACTGGAAAAAGGCGCGCCGGACGAAGGACAGGCCCGACACTTCGATGATGGATTCGTTGGGGCGACGGAGGAGCGACACGTCCGCTTCGCCGCGGTATTCGAAGAGGGGCTCGGCCTTGAGGGCGGCCTCGACGGCCGCCATGTCCATGCCGAGCTCGATGCCGCGAAAGGACGCGGGGAGGGCCGGCTTGTCGGTCGTCGGGGCGGCCGCCGCCGTCGAAGCCGGCGCGGTTCCGGCCGAAGTGGACGCGGGGGCCGCGGGCGCCGGCGAGGGAGCCGACGGCGCGGGCGCCGGCACCGCCGGCGTAGGCGCCGGCGCCGCCGGAGGCGGCGAGGTTTGCGCGAACGGCCGCGTCAGCGCGAGGCAGGCCAGGATGAGCGTCAGGTAGCGGTGGCGCACGGCGTTCCTCCTCATTTGGACAGGGCGATGCTGAGCGCCGTCGACAGCTTGAGGACGTCGGCGTTGCCCTTGCGGACGCGCGAGCTGAGCACGGCGGCGATGCTCCGGAGCACCTTCACGCCGAGCCCGGGGCGCTCGTCGCAGAGGCGCGAAAAGTCCGCGCGGCCGATCTCGTAGAGCACGCACTGGCTCGCGGCGGTGATGGTGGCGCTCCGCGGCTCGGCGCCGAAGACGGCCATCTCGCCGAAGACGGAGACGTGCTCGGCCTTGAGCTTGTTCATCGACTTTTCCGCCTGGCCGAAGCCCTTGCGACCGATCTTGAGCGTGAGGTTCTTGGTCACGTCGACCTCGCCCTCGACGAAGAGGTACATGGTCTCGCCGCTCTCTCCCTCGTGCATGATCGTCTCGCCGGACGCGTAGGTCACGCGCGTGGCGATGTCGGCCACCGCGCCGAGCTCGTCGTCGGAGAGGTCCGAGAGGATGGCGATTTTCCGGAAACGCTCGATGAGCGAAGGATGGTGAGTCATCGCGTTCCCCCTCACCCGACCACGAAGGCCGCGTCGGAGTCCCTGATGACGTAATCGGCGCCGGGGTTGATCTTGACGTCGCTCCGGCCCTTCATCTCGCCGGCCAGGTCGAACTCGGCTTCCTGGAACTTGCGTTTGATGAAGGAATCGATGGCGCTCGCGTCGTCCGAGAGGAGATCGTCGAGGGACATCTGGGCTTCCTTGGACGCGATGCCGACGAGGATGCCCTTGCCGTTGCGGAGGTACCAGTCGGACGCCTCGGCGAAGGGTTTCCCGACGAGCTGCTGCGGGATGGCCGAGCGCCTGAGCCGCGTGGGCTCCGTTGGCGAGAGGATGGAGCGGGCCGCCTGCGGGATGCCCGCGGCCACCGTGGCCGACGACAGGAGGAAGCCGGAAAACTCGCCGTTCACGATGATGTCGTCGATGCCGGCGCGCTTCAGGTGCTGCTCGTTCTCCGGCTTGAGGATCTCCGCGCTCACCTCCGTCTCGGCGTTGATCGCCTTGATCGCGAAGCAGGCCATCACGGTGCGCTCGTCCGCGTTCGACAGGCTGTTCTCGCCGGACGCGTCCGGCAGGAAGACGCAGGCTTTCGCCGACTGCGCCGAGGCGCGCTTGAGCGCGGCTTCCTGGGTGTGGTCGCCGCGGACGAACTTGAGGTCGAGCGACGGGAAGCGGACGCGGAGCGCGTCGAACTGCTCGGGTTCCATCATGTTGACGAGCACGATGGAGGCGGAGCGCGCGTCCGGCGACGATTCGAGCGACGCGAGGACGTCGGCGCCGCGCTCGTTCCATCCCCCGACGATGATGTGGTTCTTGTCCTTGACGGTCTGCAAGCCCTTACCCTCCCGTATCCTGCGCTCGACGAAGATGGACGCGACGGTACCCGAGACGAGCGAGGTGAGGACGACGCCCGCGAGGATGAGCGCGATGCCGAGTATCCGGCCCGCGTCCGACTGCGGGTACTTGTCGCCGTAGCCGACTGTGGCGATGGTGACGAACGCCCACCAGACGCCGTCGAAAAACCGCGTGAACATCCCGTCGCCCATTTCCCGCTCGATCAGGAAGACCGCGGCCCCGAGCGCGAAGGTCACCGCGAAGAAGACGACGACGAGCCTGGGCAGGCTCGAGCGGTTGATGTCCGCGACGAGCAGCGACAGGTCCCGCCAAAAGCCCCCGCGCCGCTCCCGTTTCGCGTCGCGCCCCCGCTGATCGTCCTGGTTCGTGTTCGGCATGCGTACCGTCCGTGGCGGACCCGCTTCCGGCGCGGACTCCGTCGGATTGAGTATCGGCTTTTCCGGCGGCGGTGTTGACCCGAAAGCGCCGCGAAGGCGACAATGGCGGACATGTTCGACACCCTGCCCGCGGCGCCCCTGATCGTCCTCGAGCGCGGAGGCGTCCTCGTCGCGTACAAGCCGACGGGGATGCACACCGCGCGCGGCGCGGACCCGGAGCCCTGCCTGCTCGACTTCGTGTTCGCCGAGCGGCCCGGCGTCGCCGCGGTCGCGGGGCGCGGGACGGGCGAGGGCGGGCTCCTCCACCGCCTGGACCGCGACACGTCCGGCCTCGTCGCCTTCGCCGCGGACGACGACGCGTACGCCCGCCTTTCGGACGCCGCCGCGGCCGGACTGTTCGAAAAGCGCTACGAGTTCGCCGCGTTCCCGTCCGACTCGGGGCTCGCGGGATCCGCGCCGCTCAGCCGGGCGCCCGAGGGCGTGAACCCAGCCGCGTGGTCCGACGCCGTCGCCGCCCTCGACGCCGCGCGCCTCGAGTCGCTGTTCGCCTCGGGGCTTCCGGAAAGCGGCCGCCCGGTGCGCTCGGTCTTCCGCGGCTACGGCCCGCGCGGCGCCCGCGTGGCGTGCTCGGATCCGGACGCCGTCCCGGCCAAGGGCGGCTGGGGCGCGGAACGGTACGAAACGTCGATCCTGCGCCTTACGGCGTGCCTCACGGCGTGCCTTACGGCGTGCCTCACGTCGAGCCTTGCGGCGGGCCATGAGGCGGACGAGGGGGGCCTCCGCGGCGAGGCCCTGCTCACGCGGGGCTTCCGGCACCAGGTGCGCGCCCACTGCGCGTGGCTCGGGCTGCCGCTCGACGGCGACCGCGCGTACGGCGGCCGCGCGGCCGGGCGTCTCATGCTGCACGCCGTTTCCCTCCGCTTTCCCGATCCGCGCGGCGGCGCGCCGGTGGAGATATCGTTCCCGGCCGGCCGGACTTCCTGACGGTGGCGCTTTCGCCCGGCGGGCAATATACTGAAGGAAACCGCGGTCGCGGCGCCGGGGCGCCGCGCGCGATGGAGCGGACATGGGCGATTCCAGCGTCTTCGACAATCTCGTCTCGGACTTGAATCCCGAGGAGCGTCGCGAAATGCTCGCGCGGATCGGCGAGCACGCCCGCGTCTCGGAAGAGGCCCTCTACGAGAGCGAATACGACGCGGGGCCGTCTCACGGCGACTACGAGAGCCTTTACCGCGACCTGCCCCTGCTCCGGAAATTCATCGTCTTCCTCAAGACCCTGTTCTCGGGCCGGAGCCGCGAGGAAGTCCTCCGCGACGACGCGGTGGCCGCCGTCGCGCACTCGCTCACCCAGGCGGCGCCCGGCATCGTCGACCACCGGCGCCGCCGGATACTCGGCGCGTTCCACCGCGAGCTTTCGGCCCTGCGCGACGCTTCGCGTTACTTCCGCGCGCTCATCGACCGGACGGCGGACAAGGGCAAGGAGGAGTTCGTCGCGTTCCTCGCCTCGGTGGAGCTGCCCGAGGTGAACGAGGCGATCCTGAACGGGATCGATCCCTTCGAGGTGGAACGCCGCGAGCCGAACCTCCCCGACGACGGGGTGCTGGACGCGGTGCGGAGCTTCCTCGACGGCGCCATCGCCGGCATCGACGACCGGCTGCGCTTCACGATGGCGCACGACTTCCGCTGGATCCAGGCGATGCGGACCCTGTCTTCCTTCCTGTTCGACCACTTCCTCGCGGCGTTCTCGGAAACCGGCGATCGCCGTTGGGAATGCCCGTATCCGCAGGCGGCCGACCTGCTCTCGGAACTCGTCGACCGGCTAGCCGCGCTCTCGGAGCCGCCGTCGCTCAAGCTGCTGGAAGCCCTGGCCCTCTACGCGGGTTCGGACGAGGGCGAACCGTCCGCCCAGAACGCCGAGGCCGGGGCGAAGAGCCGCCTGGCCGAGATCGAGCCGCGCCTGGGCGTCATCCGCGACTTCAACCGCAAGATCCCGCTCGTGAAGCTGACCCGCGTCGTCAAGGACGATCCGGACTGGAGCCCGAAGCCGGCGTCGGCCGCGGACGATTGGGTGATCCTCTACCGGGAATTCTGGAAGGGGCGCGTCGAGGGATCCTTCCGGAAATTCAAGGCGATCCGCGCGCGTTGCGCGCTCGACAACGAGATCGACGCGTTCGTCGGCGCCGCCGGCCGCGCGCAGTACCAGGCGCTCGGCTCCCGGGCGGAGAGCGTCCCGCCGATCACGCGGGCGGCCACGCTCCAGTTCCTCGCGGCCTTCTACTCGGGCGTCTTCGTCGCCCACTGCAACCGGCCGCTCAAGGTGGTGCTCGTCGACGGCGAATTCTACAAGCGGGATAACCGCGTCGAGTTCGCGGACGCGTATTCGGAACTGCTCAAGATCGAGGACGAGGTCCGGCGCCTCGACGGCCGCCTCTCGCCCGTAGGCGACCTGTCAGAAGCCTACGTCGCGGCGAAGAACGAGATGATCGCCGTGCCCATCAAGAAGCGCAAGATCGAGACCGCGGTCATGTCCGCGGAGATCGAGGCCGAGCGCATCGAAAAGGAGATCGTGGACGCCCTCCGGACCATGGTCGCCATCCTGCGCGGCGTGCTCTCCGGAGACGCGGGCGGGCATTACGATTCGCTCTCGAACCTCGGGTCGCTCGACGGGAAGAACAACAAGGAATTCCTGAAAACCCTCGAGAAGGCCAAGTCGCTCATGGAAAAGGCGCTCACGCTCCACGCGGCGCTCGCGCAGACCGCGGACGCGGACGCGGACGAATGAACGCCGGGGAAAACCGGGCCGGCGGGACGGCCAGCGGCGCGCGCGTCGCTTTCGATCCCGCGCCGGGCGCGGACCGCGTCGCCTTCGGGTTTCCGGGACGCGGCGCGGACGCTCCGCGCGCCCTCCTGAGCCTCCGCGCCGCCGGACCCATGACCTTCCGCTGGGGCGCGCCGAATCCGAACCGCGAAGCCTTTTTCGCGTCGGCCGGCGTCGACCCGCGGCGCGCGCTCGCCGTCGAGCTGGTCCACTCGCGGCGTTTCGCCTGGGCCGATTCGCCCGAGGACCTGCCCGCGGGGACCGCGTGCGACGGCGTCCTCACCCGGAACCGCGCGCTCGCGCCCTCGGTCACCGTCGCGGACTGCATGCCGATCTGGCTGCACGACGCCCGCTCGGGCGCCTTCGGCGTGCTCCACTCCGGGTGGAAGGGGACGGGCATCCTGGCCGTCGCGGCGGAGGAGCTCAGGCGCCGCTACGGCACCGCGCCCGCGGACCTCTCGGTCATCCTGGGTCCCTGCATCGGGCCGTGCTGCTACCGCGTGGACGACGGGCGCGCGGCGGCCTTCCGCGCGGAGTTCGGGCCGGCCTCGGTCCGCGACTCGGGCGACGGTCCGCGCCTCGACCTGCCCGCCGCGAACGCGGCGCTCGCGGCTGGACTCGGCATCGGGCACTGGGCCATCGTGGACGCGTGCACGTCCTGCGATCCGAGACTCGGCTCCTTCCGTCGCGAAGGGGCGGAACGATTCACGCGCATGGTCGCGACGGTGGGGTACTTCCCGTGAAACGATTCATTCCGACGATGATGTTTTTCGCGGCGCTGTCCGCGGCGTCCGCGCAGGAAGCCTTGCTCCGCTTCACGGCCACGGGCCGCTACAAGCTCGTCGAGCGGACCGACCTGTCGAAATACGAAAACGGCAAGTACCTCGGGCACCTCTACCGCGAGACGCGGGCGCTCATCGAGGGCGAGCCCGTCCCCGGCGGCGTGCGCTTCGCCGGCGGCTTTCTCGTCTTCGAGGAAACCCTGCGCGACATGGCGCTCGCGTCGAAACGGGTGGACGCCGAGGTGGCGGCCGACTTCGTCATCGGCACGAACGGGCGCCTCGCGCTCAACGTCGACAACGGCTTTCCGAGCCTGCGCGGCTTTCCGTCCTTCCCCGCGCAGCCCGTGGTACAGGGGACGAAGTGGCAGGCGGAGGGGACGCGCGCGGTCGATCCGCTCAACACGGGCGCGATCACGAGGCTGCCCCTCGTCGCGGAGTACGAGTACCGGGGGCTCCAGGACTACAAGGGCGCGAAGGTGCACGCCGTGCGCGCCAAGTACGCCACGCGCTACCGGTCCGGACAGGACCGGAAGGGCGATCCGCAGTTGAAGGAGGCGACGGGCACGCACGAAGTCGACATCCTCATCGACGCCGCCACGGGACTCCCGGTGCTTTCGCGCGACCGCCTCGACGAAACCTTCGTCTACGTTTCGGGGAAGAGCGTGCGCTTCAAGGGATTCTCGCTCGCCTTCTTCGAGACGGTGGCCCCGCTCGACGGCGACGGCATCATCCACGACTTCCGGCGCGCGTTCGGCGGACCCGAGGACGGCCCGCCCGCCGGGCCCGCGGTCGCGTCGGGAAAGGACTCCGCCGGGACGACGCCCGCGCCGGAGACGGCCAAGCCGGGCGACCCGAACGCGGCCGGCGCCAAGCCGGGAACCGGGCCGGCCGCCGGAACGCCGTCCGGCGCGGACTCGGGCGCTGCCGACGACGACGTCCGCGGCGCCGGCCCGGACGATTACCGCGGCGACGACGGACTCGAGCTGGACATGGGCTCGGGCATCACCGCGCGGAAGACCGACGAGGGCGTCACGCTGACGATCAACGACGTGCGCTTCGTGCCGGACGGCGACGCCGTGCTTCCGGAGGAGGCGTGGCGGCTCGACGCGCTCGCGGAACTCCTCAAGAAAATCCCCGACCGCACCTTCCTCGTCGCGGGCCACACCGCGGACGTGGGGCAGCCGAAACACGAGATGGACCTGTCGATACGCCGCGCGAAACGGATCGTCGACGAGCTCGCCAAGCGCGGCGTACCCGAACAGCGCTTCGTGTACCGGGGCTACGGAGCCGCGAAACCCGTCGCCCCGAACGACACCGAGGCGAACAAGGCGAAGAACCGCCGCGTCGAGATCACCATCCTCGAAGACTGACCGTTGCGTCGGGGGGGCGGGGGGAGTATGATTTCGGCATGTCGTTCAAGGAATTCTTCCCGTCGTTCATGAAGTCGCCGCTCGGCGTCGGATCCATACTCGGCGCGACCGCCCTCGGGTTAATCGCGGTGCTGGCGGGCACGAGCGTCCCGATGGCGGTCTTCGAGACCGCGGGCGCGTGGTGCGTCTTCTTCGTCGTGAGCTTCGTCTCGGGCGCCGCGCCGAAAGCGGCCGTGGCCGCGCGGGAACGCGGCCGCGGTATCGAAGCCGCCGAGCGGATCGCCGACCTGGAAAGGCGCCGCGACTCGCTGGCCGCCCTCCGCCTGTCGGATACGGCCGTGCGCGACGCCCTCCAATACGTCGTCGTCGAGGCGGGCGAGCTGATCGACGCCTGCCGGCGAGCCGGTTCGTGGGATCCCTCGGGAGCCCTCGCGCTCGAGGAAGCCGCCGAGATCGTCAACCTCCACCTGCGCGAACTCGACGACGTGTCCAAGGAACGCCGCTTCGGCGCCGCCGACTCCGATCCCTTCGCCGACGCGCGCGCGCGGACGGTCGAAGCCCTCAAGGCCAAGGCGCTCGCCCTCAAGAACGCCCGGACCGCGCTCGACGGCGGGCTCACGCGCGACGAGCGCATGAAGATCGACGAGGAGCTCAGATGAAACGACGCATCGTCGCCGCGCTCGCGGCCGCGTGGCTCTGCGCCTTCGCGCCGGCCGCCGTCTTCGCCCTGACGGCGCGCCTCGTGTCCACCGAGATCACCGTGACCCTGCGCCCTGACGGCCGCGCGGACGTGTACTACTCGCTCCGCTGGACGGCGTCCGGCGGCGAGATGCACGGCTTCTATTTCGAGGGCGAGGCCTTCGAGCCGGTGTGGGACCTCGAGCGCTGCTACGCCGACCTGGGGAACGGCAAGCGCGTGCCGCTCAGCATCGAGCGCGTCTCCGGAAACAAGTACGACGTGGTGCTCGCGGACGGGCGGGGCTTCACGGGCGAAGCCTACTACACGCTCCACTACGCGGGAGACTTCGCGGGCGCGGGCCTCATCGGCTACACGACGAGTTCCGAGTTCGGCGAACTCCTTTATTTCGACTGGGGCCCCGTGCAGTGGGACACTCCGATGGACTACCGCGCCGTGCGCATCGTCCTGCCGGTCAAGGTCGCGGGCGAAGTCCCGACGGAAGCGGAACTCGCGGCGACCCAGCTCTACACCGAACCCCACGTCAACGAAGAGAACAAGATCGACTACTCGGGCTCGAAGGGCGCGGACGGCTACTACCACACGATCCTCTTCTACCAGGAAGGCGTCGAGGCGTACGAACCCCAGCTCCTCGAGCTCTACTTCCCCAAGGCGGCCGTGCCGATCGACGCGGACCTCGGCTCGCGGCCGCTCGTCGACTCGAGCGACGGCGCCGCTTCGGGCGATACGGGCGCGACGGGCGACACGTGGTCGACCGACTCTTCGAACGAGTATACCTACGTTCCCGAGCGCACCTGGAAGGACGATCCGCTGCCCGCGGCCGCCCTCTTCGCGCTCATCGCGACCGGCTCAGGCGCCTACCTCTTCCGGCGGCTCAAGAAGCAGGAACGCGACTTCAAGATCGTGAAGGGCATCGCGTGGGCGGGCGATTCGTGGTCGCCGCCTAAGCTCATGGAGGGCTCGTACCGCGTGCCGGGCAAGGTCGCCGAAAACCTGCATCCCGTCGAGGTGGCGCTCCTCTTGGAGCTGCCGCTCCCGCGCGTGGCGGCGATCATGATCGAGGGGCTCCGCGCCCAGGGCATCGCCGAGGCGCTCGAGCTCGATCCGCTCCGCATCAAGGCGCTCAGCGCGAAAAAGGCCGACAGCGAGTACGAAGAACTCTTCCTCGCGGCCTTCGACGCCGACGGCCGCGTGCTGTCCGGCCTCATGGCCGACTTTTTCGAGGCGGCCATCCGCAAGCTCCAGGAAAAGACCTGGGATTGCGACCTCGAGGCGACGAAGGCTTACTATCGGAAGAAGATCGACGAGGAATCCGCCGCGGCCGAAACGCCGGCCGTCGCGACGTCGCGCGATCCGTATCGGCCCTACTGGCATTCGTACTGGTACGTGCACCGCAACCCGACCGCCTACCGCGGCATGAACCTGCCGGGATCGCTCAACGCGAACTACCAGGTTTTCATGCGGAGCTCCGGCTGTTTCGAGGGCTGTTTCGCCCCGGGGAACGTGGGAACGGTCCACGCCTGCTACAGCGCCTGCCACAACGCGTGCCACGACGCCTGCCACTCGGCGTGCCATTCCGCCTGCCATTCCGCGTGCCACAGCGCGTGCCACTCCGCGTGCGTCTCCGGGGGCGCGCACTGATGCGCCCGGGCGCGGACACGGCGGACGCAGGCGGCGCGACCGCGGGCCGCGGAGCGGACTCGGCCATCGCGTCTTCCTTCGGCGCGAACGCGGGCGCGACGCCCGACCTTGCGTGGATCGAGGGCTTCTGGCGGACCATCGAGCCCTGGGTGTACGCGCGGGAAGAGGACGACGTGATCATCGTCCCGCCGAACCGCGTGTACAAGGCCAACCGCACGGCGATGGATCTCCTCGCCTTCCTCAAGCGCGGCGGCCGACTCGCGGACATCCCGGACCTTAGGTCGAAGGCGCGCGACATCGAAGCCTTCTTCCGCGACCTCGAGACGGCGTCGAACGGCGGCGAGCCCGCGCTCGCGGCGGTGCCGTACGACTTCGACTACACGCGCCTCCCGGTGCTCGGCGAGATCGCCGTCACCTACCGCTGCCAGAACCGCTGCCGCTTTTGCTACGCCGGCTGCGGACCCGAGGGCCGCTCGGACCGCGGAGGCCGCGACCTAGTCGTCTCGAAGTTGAAACGGATCATCGACCTCTTCCGCGACGAGGCGAAGATCCCTTTCTTTTCCTTCACGGGCGGCGAACCGCTTCTCAGGCGCGACCTGGAAATCCTGATTCGCCACGCCGCGCGCCGCAAGCTCCGCGTGAACCTCGTGACGAACGGCGCGCTCGCCACGCCCGAGCGCGCGCGGAGCCTCAAGCGGGCCGGGCTCGGCTCGGCGCAAGTGAGCGTCGAGAGTCCCGACCCCGGCATCCACGACGCGCTGTGCGGCGTTCCGGGCGTGTGGGCGCGAACCATCGCGGGCGTGAAAGCCTTCCTCGACGCGGGCGTGCCCGTACAAACCAATTCCACCGTTACGAAGGAAAACCGCGAGTCGCTCCTCGAACTGCCCGAGTTCCTGCATGGCATCGGCGTGCGCCGTTTCGCGATGAACCTCTACATCCCCTCGAAGCTGAACCCGGAAGCCGAAAGCCTGTTCGTGCCGTATTCGCAGATCGGAAGCTTCATCGAACGCGTGAAGAAAACCGCGCGGTCGCTCGGCATGACTTTTCTCTGGTACTCGCCCGTGCCGATGTGCCTGTACAACCCGATAGCCGCGGGGCTCGGCAACAAGAGCTGCGCCGCCTGCGACGGCCTCATCTCCGTCGATCCGGAGGGCAACGTGCTGCCCTGCTCCTCGTGCGACGAGCCGGTCGGGAACCTGCTGTCGGACGGCTTTGCGGCCGCGTGGTTTTCCGAACGCGCCCTGTACTACAAACGAAAAAGCTACGCTCCCGACGCCTGCGCGGGCTGCGCCTCGTTCACCGCATGCCAGGGAGCCTGCCCGCTGTACTGGAACTACGCCGGCTGCGCCGAGCTTCCGCGCCCCGCGCGCGACAACGCCGACACCGAGGGGGGAAACCCGTGACCGACACCGAACGCTTCCGCTATTTCAAGCTGCCCCTGCCCACGCGCCTCGTCCTGACCGCCGGCCTCTACGCGCTCGGACTCCTCGTCCAGATCGGATTCGCTCCCGGCTTCTTCTTCGGCACGGCCCTCATCGTGCTCGGCTGGTTCCCCATCAAGCTCCGCCGCTTCGACAACAAGCCCAAGGACCAGGGCAAGGAGGAATGGCGGCCGGTGGGCAGCGCGGAGGTGGACACCCTCATCGACACGATGAAGCGCTCGAAGGAGCTCAAGCGGAAACTCGGCGGCCGCGGCGGCGCCAAGTTCCTCTTCGTCGTCCTCGTGCTGGCCGTCATGTTCTTCGCGATCAAGAGCGATTCGACGCGCGGCCTCCTGCTCGGCTTCGACCTCTTCCTCTTGGCGTTCCCGGTCGTGTTCCTCGGCGGCGCCAACGTCTACATCCCCACGACCCTCGACATGAAGCTCCGCGCCTTCATGCCCGTGCTGACCGCCGAGCCGCGTCCCGAAGGCGTCGTCGGCGTGCCGTACTTCCGCTTCGACCAGGACGAAAACGGGCTCGACATCCCCGAAGACCTCCGCTACATGCTCGAACTCAAGCGCGCGCCGGAGGACTTCGTCGGCGTGCAGTTCCAGGCGGCCGTCAACAACGGCCCGAACGGCGCGGTGCCCTACCTCTACGCCGTCGTGCTGACGCGCGGCGCCTCCGGCCCGGGCCGCCGCGCCATCGAAAACCTCAAAGCCCGCGGCTTCGTCGTGGAGGCGGGCGGCGACGACAAGTACGGAACCGTCGTCGTGAGGCAGACCACCGACTCAGGCGGCTACTACACCTCGCCCGACGACGTGCGGAAGCTGTACGAGGTGATGCTGGCGGTGATCGAACGGGTCAGGCAGGCCGCGTGAAGAGGACATGAGCGAAGCTTGGCGAGTACCCGAGCGTTCGGGAAGGGAAGAAAAGAGATCTGGGGAAAGAGTTGCTTATATTGTGAAAAGCCAAGGCCGCCCGGGTGGGCGGCTTTGATTTTTAGAGCGCTTGGCGTCGCGCGGGGAAAATCAGAAATAGAACGACAGCATGAGGCCGAAGCTGCCGGTGGAAAGGGCCGCCATATGGGCGTTTTCGACCGGGGTGGCGGACGGTTCCCAGTGTCCCGACAGGTAGGAGTAGCCGATCCGGTATTCGGCGGACAGCGAAAGGCTTTCCTTCAGGAAGCACTCGGCGCCGATAAAGGCCCGCGGGACGAACGCGAGGCCGCGATAATCGCCGCCGCCGGGCAGGTCGGAAAACGTCATGCCGAAACCGAGCTCGCCGCCCCAGTAGAGGTCCACCGGAGCCTTGCGCGTGAAATAGAGCTGGATTCCGGGGAGTATCCCGAAACTCGTGGCGCCGCCGTCGACCCACGAAAACATGGCGAGCGCGCGGGCGAACATGGTTTCGGAGAAACCGTATTTACCTCCGATCCAGAAACCGTCGTACGATTCCGGATTGATGGCGCCCAGAGCGCCGGATGTCGGGATCATGAACCCATCAAGGCTTTCCGACATGAAATTACCGATGGAAAACACGAGCGCCATCGGCGCTCTCGGCCCCTTCGCCCTGGCCGGCGCGGCCGCAGGCGCGGGCGCTTGAGTCTGCCCGAATCCCATCGCCCCGACCGCCAAGCTCGCCACCACCGCCAATACGATCCTCTTCATGCCAACCTCCAAAGAATACCGCTATCAAGAATCACTCACATTCAATCCAATCCTATCTTCATCATTCCCTGTGTTTTTTCTTCTCTTCTCTTAAACCCTCTTCCTCTTCTCCGTGCCCAACGCTCGAGTACTCGCTAAGCTTCGCTCCGTGGCCACCTTTCAACGGCAGTTCGGCTTCCCCGGCGATCGGCTTATCCCCGCTCCCCGAGGAGCGACTTGAGCTCGGAGATGTCCTTTACGAGCTTCGTGCGGTCCAGGTTCTGGAAGCGCTTCGGGACCATTTCCTTCGAGGTGCACTCGAGCACCGCCACGAGGTTCTGGAGCTCGATCTCGTGCGGGTACGCGGGCGGGATGAAGTCGGCCAGCGTCTCCTCGAGGTCCTCCTTCGTGACGAACGAGCGGCTGTCCATCGCGGAGCGGAACTTGGCGCGGATGAGCGCGGCTTCGAGATCCGCGCCGGAGAACTCGTGCTTGAACTTCTTGAGGAGTTCCGACACCGGGAACTTGCGGATGGACAGGTCGAGCTTTTTCACGAGCGTGTCGAAGAGCGCTTCCTTTTCCGTGTCCGACTCGGGGTAGAAGAGGGCTAGGTGCTCTTCCGCGCGGCCCTGCCGCTTCAAGTCGATGGGCAACAGGTCCGGGCGGCAGGTGATGAGGAACCAGATGATCTTGCCGCGGTATTCCGTGTTGCCCATGAAGCTCGCGATCTGCGCGAAGATGCGGTTCGACGTGCCCGAGTCGCCCTCCTGGTCGCGGTCCCCGAGGAACGCGTCGGCCTCGTCGATCATCACGCCGACCGGGGCCATCGCCTTCAGGATGTTGAGGATGCGCTCCAGGTTCGACTCGGTGACGCCCTGCCACTTCGAGCGGAAGTTGCGGAACTTCACCATGGGGATGCCGATCTCGCCGGCGAACGCCGTCACCATGAAGCTCTTGCCCGTGCCCACGGGCCCGGCGATGAGGTAACCCATCGGCAGCACGTCCAGCCGCCCGCCCTTGAGCGCCCGCGCCGCGTGCTTGAACCGCTTCTTCACGAAGTCGTGGCCGGAGACGAACGCCAGGTCGTGGTCCGTGTCGAGGAACTCGACGAGGCCGGACGCCTCGCTTTCGATGATCTCCCGCTTCTTCTCCTTGAGGTACTCCATGGAGATGGGGCGGTCCTCCTGCCAGCTCTCCGCGGCCAGGCGGTTCAGGTTCGTCAGGTTGAGCCCGCTCGACACCGCGCCGAGCTCGTCCGGCCCGAGCCCCTTGTCGAGGAGCAGGGTGCCGCGGCCTTCGAGGAAGCGGAGGAAGCTCGTGCGGATCGTCTCGTCGGGGATGGGGATTTCCACCTTCACGGTGCTCGGGCTCGCGATGATGCGCGGGTTCAGGTCCGTGAGGTTTTCCGCGAGCAGGATGATCGAGACGTCGCCCCGCGTGAACACGGGGTCGTGGGACCAGCGGTTGAGCGTGACGAAGCAGTAGCGGTCTTCCTCCGTGAGGCGCGAGATGTCGCTGGCCGGCACGATGGTCTCCGCGTAGTCCGCGATGAGCACGATGCGCTTCTTGTGCGGGATGTTCGCCAGGAAGTACTTTTCCAGGTACTTGAACGCGAGCAGGGGATCGTGCGAAAGGAAATCCTCTTCGGCCGCCTCCGGATAGAGCGCGGCCAGGGCCTTGAGGTAGGCCGTCTTCATCGCCTCCGTACAGAACGAGATCCCGCTCGAGCGGTCGTAGAACGCGATGATGTCGCGGTTCCCGAAGAGCACCTCGGACACGTATTCCTGGATCTTCACGAAGATGAACTCGTCCTCGTTCATCTTGTGCGGCAGGAAGTCCCGGATGTTCCCGTGGATGATGTAGAGGTTCGCCGTCTTGGAACAGTACTTGTACGAAAGCTCCTGCGCCCAGACGGGCAGGATCTTGATGAACGGCAGGTTCTTGACGATGAGCTGTTCCTTCATGGGAAGGAGTATGGCAGAGGAACCGCGCGCGGGCAAGATCGATCGGCCGCGACGACGCGCTTGCGGAAGGGCGGGCGGACGGTGCATGATCGCGTATCGGCGGAGCCTCGTCGGGAAAAGGAGCGGGACATGGGCAAGCAGGGACGCGATCAGACCACGAAGGGCGAAAAACGGCGGAACGTGCCGGTTCAAACGAAGATACTCGGGATCGGCGCGGCTGTCGTCGTCGTAATCGCGATCGTCGGCTTTATCGCCCTGACCGCGAAGCCGACGGCGCTCCTCTTCGGCCTGGACAAGGGCGAACGCGACGCCGCGGCGTACCTCGCCGGCGACCGGGCCACGGTCGTGACGGCCGATGGCGCGTTCCGAGCGGGCGGCCGGGAAAACGGCGCGGCCCTCGTCGTCGCGCGGCTCGGCAAGTCCTTGGCGCTCGATCCGCAGCGCTACCATGAGCTTCCCGACGCGCTCCTCATGCGGACGGTGCCGAGCCTCCGGAACGCCGCCCTCGTGGCGGGCAAGCGGCTCGCGATGCCGCTCTTCGTGGATCATTTCGAGCTCATGTGGAACGTCGAGCGCGTGAAGAAGCTGGGTCTCCCGGAGATCCGGACCATGGCCGAACTCGAGCACGCGCTGGCGGGACTCAAGAAGAACGGTTTCCCGCTCGCGTTCGCGGGCAAGGACGACGAAACCCTGCTCCTCGTCGCGTCCGCGTTCATCCTGTCCGAAGGCGGCGTTCCGGCGTACCGGGCCGCCGTCGACGCGATCGCCTCGGGCTCCCCGCTCAAGGACCTGCTCGGCACGGCGCTGCGGACTAGCCCCCGGGGGGACGTCGTCACGTTCGCTTCGGCGCTCGGGCGGCTCGCGCGGTGGATGAAGGAAGGGTGGGTGCATCCCGAGTGGCATGCCCTCGGCCACGACGATATCCGGAAGCTGGTCGAAGGCGGACAGATCGACCTGACGCTGCAGCTCCTCTCGTTCCACCGAGGCATCGCGTACCAGGCCGTGTCCCGCTACGATTCGGGCCGCTTCCCCGCCGCGCTCGCGGAAGCCGAGTCCGGCATCGTGGCGCCAGTGACGGTGGCGGCGGCGAAACGCGACGATCGGAAGGCTCTCGCGGCGCTGGAGTCGATGGCGGACAAGGACAAGGGAGCCGAAGCGTCGCGTCTTTCCGGCCGCTCGAGCGCGATAGCCGCGGCCCAAGCCGCGGACGTTCAGACGGCGGACGCGCTCCAGTTCGTCGCCGCGTCGAATGTTGTCGTGTGCGGCTTGTACCGGGACGCGTTCGCGGACGAAAAGGCGGCCAAAACCTTCGCCGACGAGCTGCGCGCGTGGCTCAGGACCGCAAAGTAGGGGAAATCGCCGCGCGCGCGGAACGGATTTGGGACGACGGTCAAAAAGAGAGCCGTCCGGGAAACCGGACGGCTCTTTCATTTGCCGAAAACCGGAGCCTGTACCGACCCCCTTCCGTGAAACGCTATTTCAGATTGGCGAGTTCCAGCTTGCTGCCGAGGTACCCGACCCAGGCTGTGCCGTTATTCTTGATGACATTGTTGACTCGGTACTGCTGGGCTACTTCGCTGGCTGGAATGACCTGCACCTCCCACTTGCCGGTAAACAATTCAGCAGCGTCGACGCCGTCCGCGAGATTGGACAGCGCGACCGTTGGATGGGCGACCTTGACCGAATACAGCGTGTCCGCGTTCGACATGGCGAAATACGAGATGTACGGCACGATGTCGGTGACGGTGTCTCCGTCTACGTCGTAGTTTCTGATGCCGATGTCGGTAAACGAGCCGACCTGGTTGTACGCGTCCACCGTGTAGGTCTTGATGGACGCGTCGGTGCAGTCGTACGTCGGAAGATAGGCGTAGCGCAGGTCTCCTCCCGAGGTTTTCTGGTAGGAGAGGTGGATGCCTCCCTTGGCGCCGCCGTCGGTGGCGATGGAGACGTATTTGCCCGCGTCTCCGCTGTCGATGGTCCGCTCGGTCCACGCGGTGCCGCAGCCGGCTACGGCGGTGTCGACGCCGCCCATCGTGGTAATCAGCGAGGTTCCCGTTCCCGGGGCGGTAAAGCCGATCGAGGATCCCGTGCCCGTATTGAACGATCTGACTACGACTTTTCGCGTGGCGGCCGTCGCGTCCACTTCCGCCCACGCGTTGTAGCCATTGGACAGGAAGGCGGACAGCTGATACGCGAACTCGTACATGTTGTTCGTGGCGCCGGGATCGTAGACGAAGGTAATCGCATTTCCGGAATTTGCAGGGGTGCCGTCTACGGTAAGCCTAAAGGTGTAGGAGCCGGCCGCGGGCGCGGTGGTGCCGGTAAATGCCTGATAGCCTGAGAAGCTTGTGGTCGGATTCGGGTTGTACTTGAGCTTGAGGGCGCTCGCATACGGGTCGAACCACGCTACTATGGCCGTACCGTCATTTGTGTACCCGACAGCCGAATGGGGGCTGTTCGCGTCGGCGCCCGCGATGGCGACGAAGCCCTGGGTGTAGTTCTTGGTGCCGGAAGTGAACTTGGAGATGGCCTGGTGGGTTTGATCCCAGTTTGCGCCGCCTTCGCGGTACGGGATGAGGGTAGAGTACGCGGTACCCGTAACGATCGTTCCGACTTCCTTGTATCCATCACCGGCATCCACGGCTACCCCGGTTCCAACCCTGAATATGCGTGCCTTGAGCAGTTTCTGGGTCGAATCGTAGTAACTCAAATACACCGTGCTGTCTGCCGCGTTGCCTTTGACCTTGATGTCCGGCAGCTGTACCCGATCGAGTTTATTGAGATTGGAGCCGTTCCAGTTGGACTCGATCCAGAGGGCGCGCCCTCCGGCTGCCGTGGCATATTCGGCGAGATTCGCCACGTTCGTAGTCCGGTTATAGGAAAGTCCGAAGTGCGAAGGCTGATTTCCCCAACCAGTGACCGGGGTAGTCTCGGTATCTCCGCACTGTGCCACCTGGAAGTACTGGCCGGCATCGTTCAACGCCAGACGGTTGTCGAAGTAACGGGTGTACGATGAGCGCGTCTGGATAGGCGTGGTTGACGAATCGAGCGCGACGGCCGCATTGGTATCTCTGTAGCCGAAGCTGAAATTGAGGGTATTGCTGCCTGTGTAACCGGCCATGTCGAACATGCGGGTTTCGCCGTAGTTGATCTGAGACAGATCCCAGACGTTCATATAGCGGTCGTCCGTCAGCCTGTCGTTGTTGCGGCCGTTCGCCTCCCTGTTGCCCTGCACGTCGGCGTTCGCGCTGTTGAGCGCGCCGATGTAAGTAGAGCTCGCGCCGACCCGGTTGATGAAGTTGAGATAACCCGAAGCGGTAGCCGGGGCTATGCTCACCGTATAGGAGGTGTTGGCTGGCTTGCCGACCGTGGCGACGAATCCGGTCAAGGAAGATCCGCCGGCGATGATGTTGAATCCCGAGTCGACGCCGACCTTTTCGGGGCCGATCTTGATCGTGTTGGGGTTCAGGTTGAATCCCGTGATCACGATGGACTCGCCCGTGGCGGCCGCGCTGTTCGTGCGCACCGGGTAAAAGCCGAGCGCGCTTCGGTTGTAGTCGCTCGGGTGGAGGGGACTGGCCTTGCTGAGCGCGGTGGTGATCTCCGAGACGTACGGCACTACGTCCACCTGGTAGAAGGGCTTCTGGTGCGAATCGAGATAGATGGTGTATGCCGTGATCGTCTGGTCTATGGCCGACGAGAACACGATCGTGCCCGCGGCGTACGACGTGATGCGCGCGGCGTAGGCCTGGTCGCCTGAGCCGAGCATGATGAGTTGACCGGCCTTGATGGCCGGGTTGGCCGTTATCACGATACTATTGTTGGCGGGGCGCGTGCCGGTGCCGGTCAGCGTATTCAAAGCCTCGGTCGCGACGCTCGGGGCGACCGCGCGGTCTTCGGCTACGACGCGGATGACGCGGTCAAGGTCGGCTATGTTCGCGAAGTTGGCGGCTTTGCCGGTGTCGATATCCAATTGCCACGAGGCGCGGTGGCCGTCCTGGCCGATGCCGGCGTCGGTGACGGACGCCTTCCATCCGTTGCTCCACTGGTTGACGGGCGTCCAGGTACCGCTGGCGTACGTTGCGATGAGCGTGTAACCCGCATAGAAGCTGGCGCCTCCCTTGAGCGTGCCGCCCGTGAACGTGTACCCGTCCATGTAGGCGTAGAGCGCGGTCAGGCGCTGATCGTCGTAGGCGACGCCGCGGACGCTGATCTGGCCGGAGACGTCCGGGTCGGCGCCGTACAGCGTCACGCCCGTGATCTCGATGTGGCCGTTAGCCTTAGAATTGCCGTAGAGGGAGTTGTCCGTGGAGGAGTTCCAGTAGAACGGCCTGATGGCGGCGGTGGGCGGCACGCCGTCGACGTAATCCACCGTGATGGTGGCGCCGCGCGTGATGTCGAGCGTGGTCGAGCCGGGCGTGCCTTCGGCCGTCGAATCCCAGATAGCCATGGTGAAGGTCCTCGAACCGTCGCCCATGGTGCCGAGATCGGCGTCGTCGATGGTCGTGATCGGCGCGATGGTGCCCGAAGTGCGGAGCGCGTAGTTGTTGAGCGTGTAGGCTCCGGTCATCCAGAGCTTGAGATCGCCGTTGCCGTTCGTCACGACCGGTTCGATGTACATCGGGCCGTCCTTGACGACGAACGGGAAGGCCTTGGTTTCGCTCGCGTCGGTGGCGCTTGCGAATGAGTACTGGATGCGCTCGCCGGTATCGGTGGTATTGCCGTTGCCGTTCAGGTCGGAGCCGAGGATGACGGCACCCATGCGCGGACCGTTGTTCTTCACCTTGTAGTTCGACGTGACGTAGTGCTGGGCGTTGCCGGCCTTGTCGTAGACCACGTAGTGGATCTCGATGTTGCCGTCGGGGATCCAGTCCGAGCGGATGTCGACCGACCACGTGTAGGTGATGCCCGAGGTCTGCTTGAGGTATTCGGTAAAGTAGTCGCGGTCGTCGTTCACGAAGGAATAGACGAGGTACGATTGGTTCGGGCCTATGGCCACGTCGGCACCGGTCCACTCGACCTTGCCGGAGACTTTCGTGAACGCGGAGACGAAGCGCTTTTCACCGTTGATGATCACCATGTCGCCGACGGCGATGTCGTTGTTGCCGGCCAGCGCGGCCGCGGTGAAGGATTTTTCCTCGCCGGCGATGCGCGTTACGGTGCCGGAGGCGGACTTGACGCTTTCGACCGTGTCCTTGTGGTCGACCTGGAGCGCGAGGCGCACCGTGTAGGAAAGATCCGACAGCGGCGCGCTTCCGATCCAGTCGATCTTGCCGGTCGCCGAGTCGAAGGCGCTGATGGTGCACTTGTTCGAGCCGACCATGATGGTCTGGCCCGGCATGATGACGCCGTTGCCGATCAAGGCTGCGTCGGTGAGGCTCGTCGTCAAGGTGCGGCTTCCGACGGTACCGCGCAGGGTCGGCTGGTAGTTGGCCCAGTCCGTCGCGTTCAGGGACGCGGTCGCGATCGACGTGCTGCTCTTGCCGGGGTAGTACAGGAGGTCGCCGCCGAAGGGCGCGACGAGATCCTTCCGGACGAAGTAGACCTCCACGCGCTCCACGTCCGAGCCCGTGTCCTCCGCCGTACCTTTCACCTTGTACCAGCCGTTGTCCTGCACGACCTGCGGCGGGCTTACGGCGGCGTCGAGGGTGCCGGTCGGCTTCTGGTTGTCGAAGTAGAAGCGGACTTCGTAGACGCTTTCCTTGGGCGTGGCGCTGTTGTCGAGCGCGGTGATCGTGATCTGCTTGGTTCCCGAGGCTCCCGCGGCGAGATCGACGGGAATGGCCATTTCGTAGCCGTAATTCGGGGAGCTCGAGTACGCCGTCGGGAACCACGCGGGATTCAGCGCGAGCGATCCGGTCACGTCGCCGGAGACATTGATGGCCGAGATGCCGCCGTCGTCGGTGATGGAACCGCGGAGGTACACGGTGGAGCCCGACACGTACATGTTGAGGGAGTAGGGCAGCGAGTTTCCGTTGCCGGCCGTGGCGTCCGGATCGACGACGACGGCGCTCACCGTGCCGAAGGTCGGGACGTTCTTGTCGATGATGATGTCCATCGGCGCGCTCCACGTGCCGTAGGTGCCGTAGATGTCGCGGGCGCGCACGCTGATCTTGATGGTCTTCGTGCCCGAAGACGGATTGAGCTTCCCGTCGGAGTTGATCGTGTAGTACCAGTTGGACGAGCCGTTGACCTTGAGGCCGTTTCCGGCGCCGTACCAGTTCGCGCCGTAGAGGCTGACGTTGTCGTCGTGGCTGTCGAAGGTGCCGTCCGAGTCGGCGTCGAGGCGCATGTAGACTTCATTGACGGCGTCGTCGTCGGTAGCCAAGCCGTACACGCGGATGGCGCCGCCCAGGGTCTTGCCCGGGGCGTCGGGGTACGAGACGGTGACCTTCGGCTTGTCCCCGCCCGGATCGAGGAGGATCATGTAGTCGCCGAGCGTGGTGATGGCCTGGTTGCCGGCCTTGTCCGTGGCGCGGATCTGGATCGGGAACTCCCAGATCTCGTCCAGGTTCGTGTCCTTGGACTCGGCGCTCACGTAGGGCGCCGTTCCCGCGGACGTGATGTCCACCGGCGTGCCGGACGTGCCGGGCGTCGTTGAGACCTTGAACGTATCATCGGTCTTCTGCACGACGTAATAGGTGGTCGTGGCGTTGAGGGGGGCGGGCAGACTCGACGTGCCGCCGAAGTACACCGCGGTGCCGTTCACGTAACCGTGCGCCGCCACGGTAAGGAAGTCCGTGCCGGCGTCGACGGTCGTGATGGCCTTGCCTGCGTAGAGATCGGACTTGTTGGCGCCCGTGAGGCCGATTTCCCAGCTGTAGATGCTGCCGCCGACGGCCGTCCACGATTCGGATGCGGCGTTGTAGCCGAGCTTGTACTCGACCGTGGCGAGGCCCGCGTGCTCGTCGAGCGCGGTGCCTTTCACGGTGACGTCGCCGTTCACGACTTCGTTGTTGGCCGGCGTCGTCCACGCGTAGGTGGGGGCCTTGTTGTCGACGATGATCGTGCGGTCGAGGGGCGTCGTGAGGCCCGAGTTGTCCTCCACGACGATCGACGTGGCGAGCGCGCCGTTCGTCACGATGCCGGTCACGTTGAAGACCGCGGAGTCGTAGCGGTTGTAGGTGACGCCCAGGATGTCTTCGGTTCCGCTCGAGGTGGTGACGACGGAGCTGGCGGGAGTCGCGCCGGGCACCGAGAAGGTCACCTGCTTGATGCCGCTCGTGTCCTTCGCCAGAACGCGGAGCGCGAACTGGCCGGTCGACGAGCCGCCGAAGGGCATGTTCGTGTCGAGGTCCACGACGGCAGCGAGGTCGATGGGCGCCGTGCGGTCGACCCTGACCGTCGTGTAGACGGTCGGGTTGGTTTCGTCGACGTCGAAGGAGACGGAGGTTTCGATGTAGCCGGCGCCGTTTTCGACGCGGGGCTTGTCGAGGGGCGATATCGCGCCGGTGGTGAAGACCTTCGAGTTCTTGTCAGTGACTTCGAAGACGATGGTCTTCGTCCCGTCGCCCGCGCTGGCGGTGTAGGCGAAGGTGCCGCCGGACAGCGGCACCGCGGTCCAGGAGGTTCCGCCGTTTTCGCTCACGCGGAAGCCGGTGGCCGGATTGATCGTGCCGTCGTCGTCCGAGACGCTGCCGAAGACCGTGCGCGACATCTTGAGGGTCGTGCGCGACGGTACGCCGTCGGCGTCGATGTTCGACAGCTTGATGACGGGTCGGTCGGAATCCTGGTCCACGTGGATGACGCGGACGGCGGGGGCCGACGGCGCGACGGTCATGTCGTTGCCGGCGGCGTCGACCGCGACGACGTAGACGTTGAAATCGGCGTCTTCCGTGAGGGTCGTCGTGTTGACCGTGATGTCGAAGGCGTACTTCTGCCCGGTGAGGAGGTCGTAACCGCCGGGGAAGGCGGGGGCGCTCGTCGCCACTTTGTAGTACACGTTCTGGACCTGGAAGTCGTCGGCCACCGTGCCCGTCACGTGGATGGTGCCGTTGACGACGGCGGCGTTGTCAGGCGTCAGGAAGGTGACGGTCGGCGCCTGGTGGTCGTAGACGACCTGCATGGTGCCCGAGCCGGTCTTGGCCGGATTCGACATGTCCGTGGCTTCCACGCGGATGGAATTCGAGCCGCCCGCGCCGGTGAGCCACGCCTTGTCCACGTTGAAGCTGAACGTGAAGTTCGGGGCCGTGCCGCCCGTGACCGAGGCGGTGGCGCGCGGAGTGCCGTTCACATAGAGGGCGACGCCGCCCGTCGCGATGGCTTGGTCTTCGGTGATCGTGCCGGTCAGCGTGAAGCTGTCCTTGACGTACGAGCCGGAAACCGGGCTGAAGCCGGCCACGACCGGCACGTCGTTGTCGACGATGAAGGCGATGGTGGACGTCTGGTTCCAGTAATTGACTTCCGGCAACGAACCGGAGCCGAAGTTGCCCACCACGGAATTGAGGTCGCGGGCGCGCACTTGCAGGCGGTAGCTGCCGGAGGCCAGGCCGCCGAGGCCGTAGGTCCACGACGTGCTGAGCGCGGACCCGCTCTTGGAGGTCACGTTCGCCCAGGGCACCTGGACGCTCCACGAACCCGAACCGGGCGAGGATTCCTTTTCGATCTGCATCTGGATGGCGCTCGCGTCGGAGGAGACGCCGTCGTCGTCGCCGGCGGTGCCGGAAACGATGAAGGTGCCGCCGACCGTGTTGCCGGCGCTCAGGTTGTTGACCGCCACCGAAGGCTTGTCCGTGCTCTGGAGCACGGTGAAGGCGCGCGACGTTTCCGCGACGTTGCCGGCCGTGTCGTATGAGCGCACCCACAGTGTGTGGGAGCCGTCTGAGAGGCCCTGCGTGTTCACGGTGTTCGACCACGAGTAGGTGCCCGTGATCTGCGCGTAGGTGCCGGAATCGATCTTGGCTTCCACCTTGGACAGGACGGTGATGAAGGCGTCGCCCGAGCCGTCCGTGGTGGTGCCGCGGAAGGTCACGGAGCCGTTCAGGTTCGAGCCCGGGTCGTTGATGGAGACGATGGGCGCGTCGACGTCCATGATGATGAGGACTTCGCTCTGGCCCCAGACGCCGAAGTTGTCCCTGGCGCGCACGCGCACTTGCGTCGAGCCGCCGGGCAAGCCCGACAGAGAAAGCTCGTAACTCGACCAGGATGCGGTGTTCGTGCCGATACCCGTGACGCCGGTGATGGCGGTCCACGGATTGCTGCCGACCTGGATTTCGACGGCGGCTATCGAATTGCCGACGCCGTCGCGGTTGGCGGATCCCGTCACGAGGATGTGCTGATCCTTTCCATAATAAAGCTTCCAGGCGGTCGGCAGGCTCGTGTTGATGCTGACGAGGGGCCGACCGTCGTCGATGATCACGTAGCGGACGCCCGAGACGCCATAGACGCTGTCGGCCGTCGGAACTCCGCCGACGGCCATCTTGTCGCGGGCGCGGAGCTGGATCTTGTAGATGCCGTTCGTGCCGGGGAGCGGGAAGCTCCAGCGCTGCTCATAGCCCTTGCCGAACGACGATTCGTACGTCAGCGTGTTCCACGACGCGGCGTTGATGTCGCCCGTCGAGACGACATAGCGGTATTCGACGCCCATGGGATTCACGTTGAGGTCGTCGTCGCGGATGGTGCCGTTGGCCTTCGTGCCGCCGGCGTAGCGTTCCGCGGTCGCCTCGCTCACGCAGTCTTCGCCCGGGGTGACGAAGGTGAAGGTCGGCTGGTCGCTGTTGACGTTGACTTGAAGGAGCGTCGCGGTGTTCGCGGTCCCCGCGTCGGTGTCCTTCCGTTGGCCGGCGAGCGCGCCTTTGTCGAATGCGAGGCCGCTGATGGTGTCGGCGTCGTTTGTTTTGGAATCGAGCAGGTCGACCTGGGACGCGGTTACCTGGGAATTGGCGTTAAGCTGGAAGAGGGACTTGTACTCGTACTGGTAGGCATTCTTGTTGCCGCCTTCGTCCGTGGCGGTAACCACTACGGTCAAATCTTCGTCGCTGAGGCCGTACGCGGGATCGGCCGCGTTGAAAATGACGTTCCATTTCGGGTAGGTCGCCGAATTCCCCGTGTAGAAAGGCGTGGTCTGACCGGATTTATAGAGGGCGACGCTGACGCCGACGATGGCGGACATGCCGTCGTAGGAATCGCCGGCTATCGAGATGTTGCCGTTGTACTCGACATCGAGGGCGAGCGGAGTGTCCATGAGCACGGTGGGGGCGCGGTTGTCGAAGGTGATGAGGACGCGGTCTTCCGTGGAGTTGCCGCGGGCGTCCTTGAGGGTGACGGCGATGGTGTAGGGGCCGTCGGGGAAGGCCGTCGTGTCGACCGCGGCGGTCGCCCACGCGTTGCCGGTGACGGTGGTCGGGTAGGTGCCTCTCACGTCGCCCGTCGCCTTGTCCAGGATGCGGACTTCGGCGCTCGCGAGGCCGTAGTTGTCGGCGGCTTGGCCCGAAATGACGATCGAGCCCGACCGGTACGATCCCTGGCCGGGGCTCACGCTGATGGACTTGGGGGCTTCCATGTCGATGGCGTCCCCCAGGCCGAAGAGCGGGCTTTTGCAGGCGCTCAAGCCGAGAGCGGCCGAGAAGACGATCGCGAGCGCGATGAGCGCGGCGAATGCGGATTTGGTGGAACGCGTCATGGTAACCCCCTACTAGATCCATCAACACTAAAGCAGGAACCGTGCCAAATAACATGCCGCGGGCAGGCGGAGTGGGCGCGGAAAGCGGGTGAAAACCCAAGTATAGCCCGACTTGGCGAGGCGTTGTTACGAATATATCGGCGGAAAGTCGAATTCGGCCAGAAAGGACGGAAGGATTTTTCAGAAACGGCGCTAAACCGATTTAGTTTACTCTATTTCTTTTTATCATTATTTCCGTTTCGATGGAGGCTTGAGTGTCGTTCGGGCTGTTATTTTCCGCGCTTGCGTCCGATTTCGTACAAAAACGTCGAAGCGCCGGGGTGAGCCGGCGCTTCGTTGGATGGATCGGCGGAGCGCTCCGCCCCCGCGTTTCGACGTTCGGGCATCAGTGGGGCTGGACCACGGCCCGGAGGAGCAGTTCCTTGCACGTCCGGGCGTCGTCCAGGGCGCGGTGGGCGTTTCCCGGCGCGATGCCGAGCCAGGACGCCAGGTTCTGGAGCGAGTATGACGGGCGCCCGGGGAACGCCTCTTTCGCCAGATATCGGGTGTCGGCGATCTTGTTCGAAAGCCGGTGCTTGCCGATCCGCTTCATGCCTTGCTTGAGGAAGCTGAGGTCGAACGGCGCGTTGTGCGCCACGATGATCGCCTTGTCGATGAATCCGAGGAGGCCCTCGAGCGCCTCGTCGCAGGGCGTTTGCCCGCGCACCATCGCGTCGGTGATGCCGTTCACGCGGGAAGCCCCCGGCGAGATGGGCATCCCGGGGTCGACGAGGATGCCCATGCTCGCGCGTTCGCCGTCCGCGCCGAAGCGCAGCGCGCCGATCTCGCAGACGCGGTCGGTCGCGCAATCGAGGCCGGTCGTCTCGAAGTCGAGGGCGACGAAGGTCGCCTCCGGCCAGAGCGCGCGGACCGCCTTTAAATCGAGCTGCGGCATCCCGTTAGCCGATGACCTTGCGGATGTCCGCCTCGATGGCCGCCACCTTGCGGTCGCCCTCGGCCCGCGCCGCGGCCAGACCCTTCGTCGCGTCCGTGCGGGCGAGGATATAGAACTTGATCTTGGGTTCCGTGCCGCTCGGGCGCACGGTGACGAGCGTGCCGTCCTCGAGCCACCACTGGATGACGTCGCTCGACGGAAGCTCGATCCGCGTCTTGAGCTCCGGGGAGTCGGGGCGCCACTCCTCGCGGATCTTGATGTCGCGTATCCTCGCCACGGGCACGCCGCCGAACGTCTTGGGCAGGTTCGTGCGGTAGCCGGACATGATGCCTCGCATGATGTCCATGCCGGACGAGCCCTCGAAGTACTTGTTGATGCCTTTTTCCTGGTAGAGCCCGAATTCGAGGGCGAGGTTGTCCAGGCGGTCGAGGAGGCTCTTGCCCTTCGAGCGCCAGTACAGCGTCATTTCCGCGGTCATTGCCGCGGCGGAGATGCCGTCCTTGTCGCGCACTTCGTTTTCCACGACGTAGCCGTAGCTTTCCTCGGTGCCGAAGACGAAGGTGTAGCCCTTGCCGTCGGACTCGAAGCGGCGCATGAGGTCGGCGATCCACTTGAAGCCCGTCAGGCACTCGAAGCAGGTGGCGCCGTACTTTTCGGCGATGCGCGCCTGGAGGTCCGTCGTCACGACGCTCTTGATCGTGGCCGGCTTCGGCGGCATGCGTCCGGATTCCTTGAGCGAGAGGAGCATGTAGTCCGCGAGGAGGGCGCCGAGCTGGTTTCCGGTGACGAGGGCGAAGTCGCCCTTGCCGTCGGGCACCGCGATGCCGAGCCGGTCGGCGTCCGGATCCGTGGCCATCACCACGTCCGCGCCGACGCGCTTCCCGAGCTCGATGGCCATGGTCAGGGCGGCCGCTTCCTCCGGGTTCGGGAAGGTCGTCGTGGGAAACTCGCCGTTCCCGTCGCGCTGTTCGGGCACGGTGACGATCTCGAGCCCCACTTCGCCCATGATGCGTTCCATGAGGAGGGCGCCGGTGCCGTGGAGGGGCGTGTAGACGATTTTGGCCGTCTTGCCCATGGCGCGGATGAGGTCCGGGCGGAAGAGGTGGCTCTTCACCATCGCCACGTACTTGTCGTCGATGTCCTTGTCGACGAACTCGACGAGTCCCTTCCGCTTCGCCTCGTCGAGGGGGATGATCTCGGAACTCTTCGTCGCCTCGACCTCCGCGATGATGCCCTTGTCGTGCGGGGCGATGATCTGGGCGCCGTCGCCCCAGAAGACCTTGTAGCCGTTGTACTTGGCCGGATTGTGGCTGGCGGTGACGACGATGCCGGCGTCGGCCTTGAGCTCGCGGACGGCGAAGGAGAGCTCCGGCGTCGGGCGGATCGACGAGAAGACGATCGCCTTGATGCCGTTGGCGGCCAGGACGCGGGCGGCGTCCTCCGCGAACTCGCGCGAGTAGCGCCGGGAATCGTAGGCGATGACCACGGACAGGTCGCGGTCCGTGAGGGTTTTCTTCATGTAGGTGGCCAAGCCCTGGGTGGCGCGCCGCACGACGAAGCTGTTCATGCGGTTGAGGCCGCCCCCGATCACCCCGCGGAGGCCGGCGGTGCCGAACTCGAGGTCGCGGTAGAAGCGGTCTTCGAGTTCCTTCCAGTCGCCCGCGGCGAGCAGCTCGACGACTTCGGCCTTGAACTTTTCGTCCGTCTCCCGGGCGACATACTCTTCGGCGCGCGCCTTCAACTCATCCCGTTCCATACACCGCTCCTACGACTATGAATTTTTGCCACGCAGTACATGCGCGCGAAGCGCCTCTCAATCAGGTTCGACCATGGATGGTCGAACGACGCTGGCCGAACGCGACGCGTTCGGCAATGTCAATAACGTACATGGATGTACGTTTTAACTTGGCACGGAGACACGGAGGAAGAAAGGGCAAAGTATTACTGGGAACATTCAGCACCGCGGTTCATCGAAAGTATCGTTTGATTTGATTCCCTGAAAATCTTCCAATTCCGTGCCTCTGCGCCTCTGTGGCAATGTCTTCTTCAGAGTGCAGTATACCATTCGGCGAGGGCGCGTTCCAGCGTTTCGGCGGTCGTGGCGACGAGTTTCGGTCGTGCCGCCTCGAGCGAGGCGCGGTCGCGGTAGCCCCAGGTGACGGCGATCGGCAGCATACCGGCGTTTCTGGCCGTAAGAACGTCGATGTCCGAATCGCCCACGAACGCGACGTTCCCCGGTTCGACGCCCAGTTCGGCGGCCACCGCCAGCGCGATGGCGGGATCGGGCTTCCGGGGCGTCCCGGGCCGCTCGCCGCGCACCGCCGCGAAGCGGGTTCGGGGCAGGGTGCCGCGGAGGGTCAGCGCCACGAGGGCGTCCGGCTTGTTGGAACACACGGCGAAGGGCACGCCGTCGGCTTCGAGCCTCGCCAGCAGTCGCGGAATGCCGGGATAGACTAGGCTGAACCGCACGGGCACGCGGCCGTACGCCCCCATCATCGCGTCCACGGCTTCGCGGTGGGTCTTGTCGTCGCGCTTGTCGAAGGGCAGGGCGGCGCGGACGAGGGACGACATGCCGTCCCCGACGAGGGTCCGGTAGGTCTCCGCGGCGTGGACGGGAAAGCCCCGCGCCGCGAGCACGTCGTTCATCGCCGCCGCCACGTCCTCGATCGTGTCGACGAGCGTCCCGTCCAGGTCGAATATCACCGCCTTTTTCATTGATTGCCCTCCGGGAAACGCGTTGAACCATCTTCGCGGAGAGGACTTTACCACGAAGGGCACGAAGAAGACACGAAGGGCACGAAGGAAGAGGTGAGGGGGTTTTTCACTTAATCATACAGACTCCGTATCTGAGATATTTCACCATTTTAAAAATTCTCATATCTTTTTCGTGCCTTTTGTGTTTCATTCTTCGTTCCCTTCGTTCCCTTCGTTCCCTTCGTTCCCTTCGTGGTAGAACCTTCGTGACCTTCGTGGTAGGGTTTTTCAAGAGGGGTTCGAATGGCGAAGCAGGCGAAGGAATCCGGGGCGGAGGCGTTCCGCGCGTTTTACGGGGCGATCTACGGCGACCGGTGGGATGGGCTCTCCGCCGCGTTGCTCGGCGAGGGGGCCGGTGCCGAGATCGGCGCGGAACGCGGCCTCCTCGAGCCGTACCGCCTGGACGCCGCGTCGGTGTTCGCCGCCGAAAGCCTGCCCCTGCCCGAGTCCGGCGAGATCCTGGACGCCTGCGCGGCCCCCGGCGGCAAGACGCTCGTGCTGGCGTCGCGCCTGGCGCCGGGCGCGACACTCGTCGCCAACGAGCTGTCGAGCGAGCGGCGCCGCCGGCTGTCGGACGTGCTCGACGGGCACCTGTCGCCATCCTTGCGCGCGCGGGTGCGCGTCTCGGGCTTCGACGCCGCGGAGGCGGGCGGCCGCCCGAGCGAACGCGGCCGTTTCGGCGCCATCCTCCTCGACGCGCCCTGCTCGAGCGAGCGCCACGTCCTCCGCGACCGGGCGGCGCTCGACGAATGGACGGCCGCGCGCGTCCGTTTTTTGGCCAGGCGGCAATGGTCCCTCTTGTCGAGCGCCTTCCTCATGCTCGCGCCCGGCGGCTCCCTGGTCTACTCGACCTGCTCGATCTGCCCCGACGAAAACGACGGCGTCGTCGGCCGGCTCTTCGACAAGTACGGCGCCGAAGCCGAATCGATCCGTCCGGAGGCGATCGCCTTCCCCGGCGCGGAGATTACCGAACGCGGGCTGCTCATCCTGCCGGACCGCTCCGGCGGAGCCGGGCCCATGTACGTGGCGGGGATCCGAAAATCGATCAACCGATGAAAGGCAACCACGGAGCGAAGCTTAGCGAGTACCCAAGCGTCGGCACGGAGGGAAGAGGAATGGGAAAATTTAAGAGGATAATATGGGGATATCAAAAGGAGATATTGGCTGGGGCAGGGTAGCGGGAGATGAAAAAACCGCCCCCGGGCGGAGGCTGTTGAAGATCCGCAGATTGGAGAACTATCAAACAGGACCGGGAATATCCAGGGTCGTGGTGGTGGTGATGGTTTCGTTGATGGTTTCGCCGCCGGCCGTGCCGGTCATGGTCATGGTGATGGTCATCGTCATTTTCCCATCGGCCGTAACCGTAGAGATGGTCGTATTGCAGATGATATACATGCCGATCGTTACTGACGATCCTTCGGTGGAAACCTTGATGCCGGAGCTGTAGATTTTGGTTTCGAATGAAGAATACGTACACCCGTACTTTGATAGTGGACTTTATCGCATTCCCTGGAAAAAACCAACTGCCGTGACGAAAAACCGCCGCGCGGGCGGCGCGGCGGCGGGTTGCATCGCTTTAATGAAGGTCAGGGGGCTTTGTTCATGTCCTCTTCTTTTCCGCCGAGGGCCTTGAAGCGGGCTTCCTTTTCGTCGATCTGCTTTTCGAAGGCTTCGATGGTGTCCAGCATCGACTTGATGGAGGCGTCGTCGCGGTTGACGGAGACTTCGCCGCGTTCGCGGAGGCGGGCGTAGCAGTCGGCGCCGAGCTTGGCGCAGGCTTTTTCGGCCTGGCCGCGGAGCTGGAAGAGCTCCACCTGGATGGCGCCCATCTCGCCGAGTTCCTTGGTCTTCTCGCCGGCTTTTTTCAGGAAGTCCTTCGACGCCTCGAAGCCCTGTGAGATGAACTTGTTGAGCTGATCGGAAAACGACATGGCTGACCTCGCTTCTTCCGTGAGATGTGGCCACGGGGGGCACGGAGGCACGGAGAAGGAACGGGCGGAAACGGGATTCCGCGGTTCCCCTGGCGCTTTCGCGGTCGTGGCGTACCCGGGTGAGGGTACTATGGATTGTACTATCGTCCGTATGAACCTGCAAAGGATTGGGGATGAATTTGAGGGAATTTCCCGGAAATATCGACGTGAACCGGTCAAGTGGACAGAAAACAGCACCGAACGGTACTTATTTCATATTGACAAGCTGCCGATAAAGGTACTATATAGGGTATCGTGCCCGAAGATTGGTACAACGAATTGTGGAGTGATCGGACGGCACGATCGATGAATCCGGCTAATCGAAAAACAGGAGCAAGCATTCGTGAAGTGCCCGCATTGCGGCAGTCTTGACGATCGCGTCATCGATTCCCGGGCCTTGGCCGCCGGCGAGAGCATCCGGCGGCGGCGGGAGTGCCTCTCCTGCGGCTATCGCTTCACGAGTTACGAACGCATCGAGGAAAAGCCCCTGCTGGTCGAAAAGCGGGACGGGCGCCGCGAGCCGTTCGAGCGGATCAAGCTCGAGCGCGGCATCACGCGCGCCCTCGAAAAGCGCCCGGTCTCCCAGATGACCATCGAAAACCTGGTCAACGAGATCGAGGACGAGGCCGCCATGCGCGGCAAGGGCTCCAACGAACTGTCGAGCGCGGCCCTCGGGGAGATGGTCCTCGACCGCCTGTACGAGATCGACAAGGTGGCGTATGTCCGCTTCGCGTCGGTGTACCGCAAGTTCGAGACGATGGACGAATTCCTGGCCGTCATCGAGCGGATGGCAGGCCGGAAGAACGGGGAACGGCACGATCAGAACTGAACTGAACTGAACTGGGAGGGGAACACGGTGGCGGAGCAGCAGATCTTTCCTGAGTGGAGAAGCTTCCTCGGCGTCGGCGACGGCGGGGCGGCGATCCAGTACGTCGCGAAGCGGTCGGGAGAGGTCGAACGCTACGACCGGACGCGCATCGAAGCCGCCATCGGCAAGGCGTTCGAGGCCGTCCGCGCGGAGGGGGAGGCGCCGGTCGGGCAGGACCGCGTCGTCAAGCTGGTTGACGAGGTGGAAGCCCGGCTGGCGAAGCTCCAGTCGGCGCGGCACCGCAACTCCATACCCGCCATCGAGGAGATCCAGGATCTCGTCGAGAACGTCCTCATCGAGGAGCGCGAAAGCCGCGTGGCCAAGGCGTACATCCTGTACCGCGCCCGCCGCGAGTCGGTCCGCGACGCCAAGCGGCTCATGCTGGACATCGACGCCACCATGGAAGGCTACCTCGCGCAGGCCGACTGGCGCGTGAAGGAAAACGCCAACGTCAACTATTCGCTCGGCGGCCTCATCCTCCACAACTCGGGCTCCATCACCGCCAACTACTGGCTCAAGAACATCTACCCGGAAGAGATCGCGGAGGCGCACCGCAACGCGGACTTCCACCTCCACGACCTGTCCATGTTCTCCGGCTACTGCGCCGGCTGGTCGCTCCGCGCGCTCATCGCCGAAGGCCTGGGGGGCGTGGCCGACAAGATCAGCTCGAAGCCCGCGAAGCACCTGTCCACGCTCATCCAGCAGATGGTGAACTTCCTCGGCGTGCTCCAGAACGAGTGGGCCGGGGCGCAGGCGCTCTCGTCCTTCGACACGTACCTTGCGCCCTTCGTCAAGATCGACTCGCTGCCCGAGGAAGAGGTGAGGCAGTGCCTCCAGAGCTTCCTCTTCGGCGTCAATACGCCCAGCCGCTGGGGCAGCCAGGCGCCGTTCACGAACATCACGCTCGACTGGACCTGCCCCGCCGACCTCCGCGACCGCCCCGCGGTGGTGGGCGGCGTCGAGCAGTCCTTCACCTACGGCGACTGCCGCCTGGAGATGGACCTCATCAACAAGGTGTTCATCGAGCTCATGCTCGCGGGCGATTCGGAAGGCCGCGGCTTCCAGTACCCGATCCCGACCTACAACGTCACGCCGGACTTCGACTGGAGCTCGCCCAACGCGCGGCTCCTCTTCGAGATGACGGCCAAGTACGGCACGCCCTATTTCCAGAACTTCGTGAACTCGGACCTGAACCCCGGCGACGTCCGCTCGATGTGCTGCCGCCTGCAGCTCGACAAGCGCGAGCTCCGCAAGCGCGGCGGCGGGCTCTTCGGCTCCGACGAGCTCACGGGCTCGGTAGGCGTCGTCACGATCAACATGCCGCGCATCGGCTACCTGGCCAAGGACCGCACGGAGTTCTGGCGCCGGCTGGACCGCCTCATGGACCTGGCCGCGAAGAGCCTCGTCATCAAGCGGAAGGTGTGCGGCCGCCTCCTCGACGCGGGGCTGTTCCCCTACACGAAGCGCTACCTCCGCACCTTCGACAACCACTTCTCCACGATCGGCCTCGTCGGGCTCCACGAGTGCGCGCTCAACTTCGTCGGGAAGGGCATCGACACCCCGGAAGGCCGCGACTTCGCGCTCGAGGTGCTCGATCACATGCGCGCCCGGCTCCAGGAATACCAGGAGCGGACGGGCGACCTCTACAACCTCGAGGCTACGCCCGCGGAAAGCACCTCGTACCGCCTGGCCAAGCACGACAAGACCCGGTACCCGGACATCCGCGCCTCGGGCGGGGACGATCCCTTCTACACGAATTCGTCGCAGCTGCCCGCGGGGCACACCGACGACCTGTTCGACGCGCTCGATCACCAGGAAGGCTTGCAGGCCAAGTACACCGGCGGCACGGTCTTCCACATTTTCCTTGGCGAGGCCATCGAGGACTGGCGCACCGTGCGCGACCTCGTGAAGGTCGTCGCGCACAAGTACCGCATCCCGTACTTCACGGTGTCGCCCACCTTCTCGGTGTGCCCGGTCCACGGCTACCTGTCCGGCCAGCATTTCGAATGCCCGAAGTGCAAGGCGGAAAAGGAAGCGCGCATCCGGGACGAGATCGCGACGCTCGAGCGGGAACTCGCCAAGGCCGACTGAACGTGCCGACCTATTTCATCACGGGAACTGGAGGGGACCGAATGGAACGGACCGCGATCGAATCGAAACTGTCGAAGCTCAAAAGCGAACTCGCCGATGTGCGCGGCACCAAGACGGAAGTCTACAGCCGCATCGTCGGCTACTACCGCTCGGTGAAGAACTGGAACGCGGGCAAGCGCGCCGAATACGGCACGAGGCGCATGTACTCCATCCCTTCCGCTGTAAACAGCGGGTCCGCCGAAGGCGGCGTCCAAACCGAGCGCGCGCGCCCGGCATCGGCTCCTGCCCTGACGCACAAAAGCGCCGAAACGCGCCCCGCGGCCCTGTTCGATACGCTGGCCGCCCCCAAGGGCAAACCGAACGACTACATGCTCTTCGTTCGCTCGTCCTGCCCGAACTGCCCCCCGGTGAAGAGCTTCCTCGCCCAAAGCGGCCTGCCCGGGCACATCGTCGACGTGGACACCGAGGACGGGCTGTCGCTCGCCCGGACGCACAATGTGCTGGCGTCCCCGACGGCGCTCGTCCGCTCCCACGATGGCAGCGAAGTCTACCGCGCGTATACGGTCACCGAACTGCGCGCTTTCCTCGCGCCGGTAGGCGCGGCGCCAGTAGGCGCGGCGCCGGTAGGCGCGTCGCCCGTAAGCGCGGCGCCCGCAGGCCAGACCGTCAGCGTCTAGACGCCGTGCTCCGGAAGGTCGCGCTCCAGAAAACCAGTCTGCTCGACTTTCCGGGGCGGATCGCCGCGGTCGCCTTCACCCCCGGCTGCGGTTTCCGCTGTCCGTATTGCCACAATCCGGAGCTCGCGCTGGCGCACGAGGACGAGAGTTTCATAACCGTCGACGATTTGTACGCGTTTCTCGAACGCAGGAACGGCGTCCTGTCGGGGCTCGTACTCTCGGGCGGCGAACCGCTCCTGCACGATGATTTGCATGAGCTGGCGGACGGCGCCCGCGCGCGCGGCTACGCGATCAAGCTGGACACGAACGGCTTCTTCCCGGACCGTATCCCGAAGGTGAAACCCGATTATCTCGCGCTCGACATCAAAACCTCTCCGAAGACGTACGCCCGCGTCGCGCCGGGCATTCCCGAAGCGGGCGCGCGCGCGTTCGAATCGCTCAAGGTGGCGCGTTCGCTCGGCGTGCCGTACGAAGTCCGCATCACCTGCGCGCCCGGCATCGTGGGGCGCGCCGAGATGGAAGAGATCGCCGCGGAGCTTCGGGACGACGACAATGTCGTGCTCCAGAACTTCCGGCCGCTCAAGACGCTCGACCCGTCCTGGATGTCGGTGACGCCATACCCGCCCGCCGAGATGGCGGCCCTACTCGACATCGCCAAACGCGCCGCCCCGCGCGCCCGCGTCCGCCCTTCCTGAGGCGGCCGTCGCCCCCGTCCGATCCGCTTGCGTCCGCGTCGGGCGGACGGGTAGTATCGATCCATGCGTTCCCTTCCGGACAGCTTCCATCCGCTCCTCCGCGCGTGGTTCGAACGCGAATACGGCCAGCCGACCCGCGTCCAGTCCGAAACCTGGGAACGCGTCGCGCGAGGCGAGCACGTCCTCGCGGTGGCTCCGACCGGCTCGGGCAAGACGCTCGCCGCCTTCCTCGATGCGCTGTCCGGCTTCGCGACCGGGCGCCTCGATCCTCGCCGGCTGTCGGTGCTGTACGTCTCGCCGCTCAAGGCCCTCAACGAGGATATCCGCGAGAACCTGACGCGCCCGCTCCGCTCCCTCGCTACCCTGTTCGCCGCGCGCGGCGAAGCGTTCCCCGACGTGACCGTGGCGACGCGCTCGGGCGATACGCCGCAGGCCGAGCGACGCCGCATGGTGACGCGCCCACCGTCGATCCTCGCCACGACGCCCGAAAGCCTTTCGCTCCTCTTGAACGCCCCGAAGTCGCGCGAGGTGCTTTCCGGCGTGCGGCTCGTCATCGTCGACGAGGCGCACGCGCTCCTCGAGTCGAAGCGCGGAAGCTTCCTTTCACTCGCCCTCGAGCGGCTCGCGCTCCTCGCGGGGGAGTTCCAGCGCGTCTCGCTGTCCGCGACGGTGGAACCTCCTTCGCTCGCGGCCTCCTTCGTCGCCGGGTTCGCCCCCGGACCCGGGGGACCAGCGCCGCGGACCGTCGCCGTGGTCGTGCCGGCGGCCGAAAAACGGCTCGAGCTCTCGGTGCGCTGGCCGCGCGTGGAAGCGGACGACGAGGAGCGCTCTCGGTTCGCGGCCATCGCCGGGCGGACGAAGGAGCATCTCGAGCGGAGCGACACGGTCCTCGTGTTCACGGAGACGCGCCGCACGGCCGAGCGCGTGGCGCGCCTCGTGAACGACGCCTGCGGCGAGGGTGCCGCCTGCGCGCACCACGGCTCGCTGTCGAAGGAAACGCGGCGCTCCGTGGAGACGCGCCTCAAGGAGGGGCGGCTCCGCTGCGTGGTCGCCACCGCCTCGCTCGAGCTCGGCATCGACATCGGGAGCGTCGGCGAAGTGCTGCTCGTCGGCACGCCGCCCACGGCGTCGCGCGCGCTCCAGCGCATCGGGCGTTCCGGCCACGCGGTGGGCAAGCCGAGCCGCGCCACGGTCTATCCCCTGCACGAACTCGACCTCCTCCGGGCGGCGGCGCTGTCCGACGCGCTCCTCCCGCCCGGTTCGGGCGGCGTCGTCGCGCCCGCCCTGGACGCCGCGCGCTGCCCCGACAACCCGCTCGACGTCCTGTCGCAATCCCTCGTCGCCATGTGCGCCTGCGACCGGTGGAAGCCGGACGATCTGTACGATTTCGTACGGCGCGCCTGGCCCTTCCGCGGGCTGCCGCGCGAACTCTTCGACTCGGTCGTCGCGTCGCTCCGCGAACGGGGGTCGGGGGCGGAGGCGGGCAAGGCCCGGCCGAAGCTCGTGTACGACGCCGGACGCGACGAGCTCGCCGCGTCGGACGGCATGCTCGCGCTCGTGTATTCCTCCGGCGGCGCCATTCCGGATCGCGGGACCTTCGAGCTCCGCGTGCGCGGGAGCCGCGCGCGCATCGGGGAGCTCGACGAGGAATTCGTGTGGGAACGCCGAGTGGGCGACTCCTTCGTCTTCGGGACGCGCTCGTGGCGGATCGTCGAGATCGCCGACGACGCGGTCGAGGTGGAGCCGCTCGCGCGCGCCACCGAGTTCATGCCGTTCTGGAAGGCCGACCCCGGTTCGGTCGGCGGGACGCTCGCGCTTCGCGAACGCGGGCTTCTCGACGCGTTCGCGCGATCGGAGAGCCCGGACGCCTTCGCTTCCTTCCTCGAGCGCGACAGGCATTTCGAAGCGGAGGCGGCCGCGGCCCTGGCGCGCTTCCTCGGCCGGCAGGCTGCCGTCCAGCGCGACGCCGAAGGAAAGAAAATCCCGGTCGGCGCCGGCGCTTCGATCGCCGTGGAGATCGCCTCCGACACCGCGCACCCCGCGGGTGCGTCGCGTACGGGCGACGCTGCGCGCCACCATGACGCGGTTTCAGTGATCGTCCACGCCTTCCGCGGCCGCGCCGTCCTCGAGCCCTTCGCGATCGCACTCGGCGAAAGCTTCGAGCGGGTCCTCGACCTGCCCGTCCGCGTCTCGTGCGACGACCGCGCCGTGCTGTTCGAGCTGCCCGCGTCGGCCTCGGTCGAAGACACGCTCAAAGCCGCGTTGGCCGATCTCGCGAAGCCGGGACGCTTCGAATCCGCGGTGCGCGGGGGCTTGCCGCGCTCGGGAGCCTTCGGCGCCGCGTTCCGCGAAAACGCCGAGCGCGCCCTGCTCCTTCCCAAGGGCGGCTTCCGGAAGCGTCGGCCCCTGTGGATCACGCGTCTCCGCGCCAAGCGCCTCTTCGCGCGGCTGTCCGCGAACCCGGACCATCCCGTGGTCGTCGAGACCTTCCGCACGTGCCTGAACGACGTGTTCGATCTCGACGGGGCGCGGTCGTTCGTCGACGATCTCGCCTCGGGCGCGGCGATCCTCCGCTTCTTCCGCTCGTCCGCGCCGACGGGCTTCGCGCGCGGGGTGCTGTGGCGCCAGACGAACGTGAAGCTCTACGAGGGCGACGGGCTCGGCGACGCCGCGCGCGCGTCCGCCACCGATCGGGCCATCGCGCTCGCGGGCGCCGACGCGCGCGCGCGCATCCGCGTCGGGCGGGAAACGTTCGACGAAGCCCTGAGGCGCATCCGGCGGGAAGAGCCCGGCTGGGCTCCGACGGGCGACGCGGAACTCGCCGAGTGGGTGCGCGAGCGGATCGCGATCGACCGTCCGTCCTTCGACCGGCTCCGCGCTTGCCCGGGCGGCGAGGCCGCGGCCGGCGGCGACCTGCCGCCCGGACTCGTGGCGCTGCGCCTGCCCGGCGCCGCGGTCGACCTCGTCGCGCACCGCGAGTCGCTCGACGCGCTCGAAGCGGATCCGGCCGAACTGCTCGGCTCCTGGTTGCCGCGCGAGGGCGCCACGGACGGCCGCGCCATCGCCGCCCTGTTCGGATGGGGGCGCGACCGGATCGATGCGGCCCTCGCCGAACTCGAGGAGGCGGGACGCGTCGCGCGGGGAGCGTTCGTCGACGGGGACGACGACGTGAGCGACCGCGTATGCGACGCCGACGCCTACGCCTACATGCTCCGCCGCGGGAGGATCGCCGCGCGCCCCTCCGTGCTCGTGCGACCGCCCTCCATTATCGCGCCGCTCTTCGCGCGGCTCCACGGGATACGCGGCGCGTCCGATCCGTCCGCTTCGGACGGTGCGCGCCGCGTCGAGGCGTCCCTGCGCGCGCTCGAAGGCTGGGGGGCTCCCGCGCGTCTCTGGGAGACGGAACTTCTCCCGGTACGCGTTCCGGAGTATCGCCCCTCGGATCTCGACGCGGCGATCTCCGGACGGACGTGGCTCTGGTACGGCGCGGGCAAGGAAACGATCGCGTTCTGCCGCGCCGAGCAGGCTGCCGCCTTTTTCCGCGACGCGGAGAGCGGCCCGCTCGCTGACTTCGACGAGGCGCTCGACTTCTGGGAAATCCGGGATCGCCTCGGCATCGACCTCTCGGACTGCGAGCGGGCGCTGTGGCGCGCCGTCTGGTCGGGGAGCGTCTCGTCCGATTCCTTCGAGTCGATACGGCGCGGCCTTCGCGAAGGCTTTTCGCCCCCGCGCGCCCGGGCGGCCGCCGACGCTCGCGAGCCCGAACCCGGCTTCGGGGGAGGCCGCCCGCTCCCGCGCGCGCTCGACTCGGCGAGGCGCGAAGCGCGGCGGGTCTACCCGCGCCGGCCGGATGGACGCGATCCGATGCCGGGGCGTTGGTACGGCCTCGAACTCGACCTGTCTGGTCTGGACGACGTCGACGAGGCGGAGCTCGCGGCCGAACGCGCCCGCGCGGCGCTCGCCCGTTACGGCATCGTCTGCCGCGCTACCCTCGCCCGCGAGGAAGGGCGCTGTTCCTGGAGCGAGGTCTATCCCGCGCTCCGCAGGCTGGAGCTGTCGGGCGAGGCGGTGACCGGCTATTTCGTGGAGGGTCTCGGCGGCCCGCAGTTCGCCCTGCCCGGGATCGACGAGCTCCTCGCGAAGGCCGACGAAGTCCGCGGCGTGTACGCGCTGTGCGCCGCCGACCCGGCGAGCGTCTGCGGGCTCGGGCTCCCGGACCCCCAAGAGGTCCTGCCCCAGCGGAGCGCCACCGCGCGGCTCGTCTATCGCGGCGCGGAACCGCTCGTCGTATCCCGCTCGTCGGGGCGCGAGCTCCGCTTTTTCGCGCCGCCGTCGGATCCGGATCTGCGGGAAGCCGCGCGGCGTCTGGCGGACCCGGTCCGTCGGGCGGTGGACCCGGCGTCGCGCGTCGTGGTGGAGACGATAGCCGGCGCCCGCGCGGCCGACTCGCCGTACGCCGCGGCGCTCGAGGCGGCGGGTTTCGAGCCCGACCGCGGCACCATGACGCTGTGGCGTTGAAAGGAACGACGATGGACGATACGGAAGGTTTCCGCTTTTCCTCGAGGATCCGAGGCGGGGGATCGCGCAACGCGCTCGCGATCGCGCTCGCCGATCGGCGGGCGGCCGGCCTGCCCGTCCTCAACCTGGCCGAGTCGAATCCCACGCGCGTCGGGCTCGGCCCGGACGGGGACGCGGCGCTCCGCGCCCTTTCGGATCCCGCGTCGCTCCGCTACGAACCCGACCCGAAAGGCCTCCTTCAGGCGCGGACGGCGATCTCGTCGTCGGGGGGCGGTCTCGTGCCGCCGGAGCGCCTGTTCCTGACGGCGAGCACGTCGGAAGCCTACGGCTGGCTCTTCAAGCTCCTCTGCGATCCGGGCGACGCCGTCCTCGTCCCGACCCCCGGGTATCCGCTTTTCGACTACCTGGCCGCCCTCGAATGCGTCGACGTCGCGCGCTATCGCCTCGAATACGATCATCCCGGGGGATGGCGGATCGATCTCCATTCCGTGCGGGAGGCGCTCGACGCCCGGCCCGTGCGCGCCCTCGTCGTCATCCACCCGAACAACCCGACCGGTTCCTATGTGCGCGACGCGGAACGGCGCGAGCTCGTCGCGCTGTGCGCGGAGCGCGGCGTCGCGATCGTGGCGGACGAAGTGTTCCGTTCCTTCGGCGTGGAAGACGAGCCGGCGCCGGGTTTCGCGGGCGAACGGGACTCGCTCACCTTCGCGCTCGACGGCTTTTCGAAATCCCTCGCGCTGCCGCAGATGAAGCTCGGCTGGATCGCGGTGTCCGGCCCGGAGCCGGCCGCAGCGGCCGCGTGCGAGCGGCTCGACATCGTCGCCGACAGCTACCTGTCCGCCGGCGCGCCCGCGATGAACGCGGCTCCGCGGCTTCTTGCGATGGGGGAGGGCGTGCGCGCCCGCGTCGCGGCCCGGACCCGCGCCAACATCGCCTCGGCCCGCGCGCTCCTCGAGGGAACGGATACGCCCTATCGCGTGCTCCGCTGCTCGGGCGGCTGGAGCGCCGTCATCGAAGTGCCGCGCGTGCGTTCCGACGAGGAGTTGGCGCTCGAACTCCTCGCGCGGGACGGCGTGTACCTCCATCCGGGGTTCCTGTACGATTTCGAACGCGACGGGCACCTCGTGGTGTCGCTCATCGTGCCCGAGGAGGATTTCGCCGCGGGCATCGCCGCCGTGCGCGGACGGCTTGATTCGCTGCTCTGAAAACCGGCTACGGGGCGGTTTCGAGGCGGTTGGGGCCGGCGGTTTTCGCCTGGGCGAGGGCGGTGTCGGCCCGGTTGACGAAGGTGTCCGCGGTCGCCCGGTCGCACGAAATTTCAGAGGCGACGCCGACCGAGATCGTAATCGAAAAATCTCCGTCGTGTTCTTTCCAGACTCGGTCGCCCACGGTCTTGCGGAAGGCGTCGAACGCCTTGGCGGCCATCGGCGAGTCGAAGTTGCGGAGGACGACGAGGAATTCCTCGCCGCCGTAACGCCCGGAGTGGCCGAGCTGCCCGAAGGCCGAATCGATCATCGCCCCGACGTCGCGGAGCACGGCGTCGCCCGCCTGGTGGCCGACGCGGTCGTTCACCGACCGGAAGCGGTCGATGTCGAGCATGGCCACCGACAGCGCCTGCCCGCGATCGGCGGCGACGGCCAGCTCGCGCTCGAGGACCGCCAGGATCTCGCCGTGGTTCAAAAGGCCCGTGAGGGAGTCGTGGGTGGACGAGTGGTGCAGCCGCTCCTGGTAGTCCCGGACGCGGAGCGCTGAGCGGATGCGCGCCAGCACCTCGACCGGTTCGATGGGCTTGCGGATGTAGTCGAAAGCGCCCGCCTCGAGCGCGACGGCGACTTCCTCGGGATCGGTGCGGGAGGTGAGCATCACGACCGGGATGCGCGCGGTCGACTCGTTCCGCTTGAGGCGGTCGAGGACTTCGAGGCCGGTGATGTCCGGCATCACGACGTCGAGGACGATGATGTCGGGGAGCTCGGACGCCGCGAGCGCGAGGGCGGCCGTGCCCGACGCGCAGGATATGAAGCCGTAACCCGCCTTCGTGAGGGTCTGCGCGAGTATCTTGGCTGCGAGCGGGCTGTCGTCGACGGCCAGTATCTTGTCCATCGACGACAGGATACTCCCGACGCCCGGCTTGCACAACTAGGTTTTCAGGTCGAGGAGGAGCGGTTCGGCCGGAACGGCCGCGTCCGGCCCGAGTTCGACGGGTTCGCCCGTGAGGAGGTTCCGCCCCCGGACGGCGCCGAGGAACGCGCGCGTCCGTCCCGTCGCGCGGAGGTCGACGAGCCCGAGGAAGTCCGCTCCCGGGCCGCGGCGCCTGAGCGCCACGACGCCGTCGGCGGGTTCGGAGACGTCCGTGACGGGCGCGGCCTCCCTGACGCGTTTCGACGCGCGGTGGAAACCGGCGTACCACCCTTTGAACGCGTCGTCGCCGGGTTCGTCCATGGGATCGCGCTCGAAGAGGTCCGGCTTCCGTTCCTGCGCCGACTCCTGGCCCATGTAGGCGAAGAAGGCGCCGGGCAGCAGCATCGCGAAGGCGGTCCACGCCTTGAGGACGGCGCGGTCGCGGAAGCGCGACGCGATCCGCGCCTGGTCGTGGTTTTCGAGGAAGCGCGCCTTGATCGAGCCGGCCGGGTAGAGCGTCTCCTGGACCGCGAGGTGGCGGAGGTAGGGCGCGACGCCGCCCGCTCCGGACCAGGCGCGCTCGAGTTCCTCGCGCCCGTCGTAATCGTAGGACAGGTCGAAGGCGGCGTGGAGCTCGGGATCGCACGCCGCGTAATGGCCCGCCCGCCGGAGCTCCCGGACGAATTCCTTGTGGACGCTTTCGGCCAGCCAGACCGGCGCCGGACGGCCCGTTTCGACGGCCGCGGCCCGGCGGCGCGCCTCGATCCAGAAATCGACGGGGACGAGGCTCGCGACGTCGCAGCGGAAGCCGTCCAGTCCGAAACGGCGCCAGCGTTCGAGCGTCTCGAACAGGTATTCGCGCAGTCCCGCCTTCGAGAAATCGAGGTCGACGACGTCGGTCCACTCCGCCACGCGGCGTCCCGGCTTCCCGTCCGGCCCGGGCACGAACCAATCCGGATGCTCGCGGGCGAGGACCGAGTCGGGACTCGCGTGGTTGAAGACGACGTCCATGATGACGCGCAGCCCGAGTTCGCGGGCCCGGTCGAGGAAGCGCCGGAGGCCGGGTTCGCCGCCGAGCGACGCGTCGACGGCGCGGTAGTCGGAGATCGCGTAGGGACTGCCCTCGGTTCCCTTGCGGTTCGCGCGTCCGATCGGGTGGAAGGGCGTCAGGTAGACGATGTCGAAGCCCATCCCGGCGACGTCCGGAAGGCGCCGCGCCGCGGCGTCGAAGGTGCCTTCGGACGTGAAGTTGCGCGTGAAGATCTGGTAGATCGACGAGCCCGCGAGGGCCGGATCGGTGTCAGTCGCCATGATCGCTCCCGTGCCGCCGTGCAGGCGGTCATCAACCAGTGTACTCGATCCGATCGCATTGATGAAGGCGGATGATTCCGCTAGAATGGCTGCCTCGGGGGTGCGGGATGCCAGCTATCGTGATCGACGGGAAGAAACTCGCGGAGGACATCCGCTCGGAGATAAAGGAACGCGTCGCGCGCTGCAGCGAACGCGGCGTCACGCCGGGGCTCGCGGTCATACTCGTCGGTGACGATCCGGCGAGCCACTCCTACGTGAAGGGCAAGGAAAAGGCCTGCGCCGAAGCCGGCATTGCCAGCTTCCAGCGACACCTGCCGGCCGACGCGACCGAAGCCGAGCTCCTGAAGCTCGTCCGGGATTTCAACGACGACCCGAAGGTGCACGGCATCCTCGTCCAGCTGCCCCTGCCGCGCCAGATCGACGAAGCCCGCGTCGTCGCCGCCATCGATCCGGACAAGGACGTGGACGGCTTCACGCCGGAGAACGTCGGGCGGCTTGTGCTCGGCGAGCGTTGTTTCCTGCCCTGCACGCCGCACGGCGTCATCAAGCTGATCGAGCGCGCCGGCGTCCCCACGAAGGGCGCGCACGTCGTCATCGTGGGCCGTTCCAACATCGTCGGGAAGCCCCTCATGAACCTGGTCATCCGGAAGGACGTCAACGCCACCGTGACCGTCTGCCACACGGGCACCGTCAACGTGGCCGAGCACACGCGCCGCGCGGACATCGTCGTGGCGTGCGCCGGCAAGCCCGGCTTGATCACCGCCGACATGGTGAAGCCGGGCGCCTGCGTGATCGACGTCGGCGTCAACCGAGTCGAGGATCCGTCGGCGAAGGGCGGCCACCGCCTCGTCGGCGACTGCGACTACGAGGGGCTTTTGCCCGTGGCGGGATCGATCACGCCCGTGCCGGGCGGCGTCGGCCCGATGACCATCACCATGCTGCTTTCGAACACCGTCGAATCCGCCGAACGCGCCGTCGCCGCGCGATCCGCGTCATGATCGACGTCCAGAGCCTCCGCGACGACCGGCGCATCCGCATCCAGAAGGTCGGCGTCAAGGGCCTCCGCTATCCGATCACCGTGCTCGACAAGGCGAACAAGGTCCAGCATACTACCGCCTCGGTCAACCTGTACGCGGATCTGCCCCACGATTTCAAGGGCACGCACATGAGCCGCTTCATCGAGGTCTTCGACGCGCACCGCCACGACCTCGGGATGCGGAAGTTCCTCTCGATGCTCGACGAGATCCGCTCGGTGCTCGACGCGGAGACCGCCTACGCCGATCTCCACTTTCCGTACTTCGTCGAAAAGACCGCGCCCGCGTCCGGAGCCGCGAGCATCATGAGCTACGACTGCGGCTACTCCGGCCGCGTGTCCGCCGACCGCCGCGACTTCCGCGTCCTCGTGTCGGTGCCGGTGCAGACGGTCTGCCCCTGCAGTCTCGCCATCAGCCGCAACGGCGGCCACAACCAGCGCGGCCTCGTGACGATCAACGCCGAGGTCGGCCGCTTCGTGTGGATCGAGGACCTCGTCGACGCGGCCGAAGACGCCGCGTCCGCCGGACTCTACACGCTTCTCAAGCGCGAGGACGAAAAGGCCGTGACCGAGCTCGCCTTCGACAACCCGCGCTTCGTAGAGGACGTCGTCCGAGAAACCTACAAGGCGATCAAGGCCATGGACGCCTTCCCGCGCTTTTCCGTGGAAGCCGAAAACTTCGAAAGCATCCACAACCACAACGCCTACGCCTACGTCGAATACCCCGACGCCGAAACCCCGGACCCCGACACACGCGAAACCGAGTAGCCTTCACGGCTTCGGCTCCCGGGCGTCCCGTGTCGGAGGGACCACGGAGTCACGGAGTTTAGCCCCGGAGGTCACGGAGACACGGAGGTAAGAACTACCACGAAGGTCACGAAGTTGGAACACGAGCGCAGCTTAGCGAGTACCCGAGCGTTAGGGCACGAAGGAAGAGGGGACAGAGGGTTTAAGATAGCCTAGCTCGGAGCAGTTCGTAGCAAGCGAACGATTACCGCGATTTGTCGCCGCATTACCTGTTGTGTCTTGCCGGCCGTCGTGCGGCGTTACTGGGGACACCTGGCGTCCGATGACGAACCGGATGAACCTGCCGGGTGGGGCGTATAGCTATCCATGCCGAATATTGCGAGTAATCTCGCCTATTCGGCGTGGATAGCTATACGCCCCACCGCTCCGGTTGACGCGGTTCGACACTCGTCCGCCGCACTTTCCCGAATCGCCGTACGGTCGTGGGTCGTACGACATGTGGACGCGCCAAACGAATCGTGGTATTTTAACGCCAGTACGAGCCGTCCGGAGCAGCGGCGATGATGGAGGAACTACATGGGTGACAACTATCCGGTCGATGCCGAGACCGTGCGCGGCCAGGGTTCGCGCGGCATCATCTCCACGGGCGCCGGTCTCGGCCTCTGGGTCGTGAACGGGCTCTTGAACCTGCCTTTCGTCGGCGTCGCCCTGGCGGGCGGCCTCGTGGCGCTCGGCATCTACGGCCTCGTCAACAAGACGAAGACCGACAAGGCCACGGGCGCCGTCCTGCTCGGCGCGGGCGGCCTCGGGATCGTGTCGCTGTTCATCCCCGGCATGCGGGACTTCCTCTTCGGCGTCGGCGGCCTCGCCCTCGTCGGCTACGGAATCTTCAACATCGTCAAATTCGTCAAAGGCCTCAAGTCTCGTTCGTGATACCGGCAGGCGCGGCGGATCGTTCGAACCGACGCGCCGCCGTACCTGACCGTTCGATCGCTGACCGCCCGCATCCCCCCGTTTTGGAATATCGATGAAGTTCTTTTTCGAAACCTACGGCTGCCAGATGAACAAGGCGGAATCCGCGGCGCTGGAAGCCGTCCTGTCCGATCGCGGCTGGGAACGGACGGACGACGCGGACGCGGCCGACCTCGTCCTCATCAACACGTGCTCGGTGCGCATCACGGCGGAAAACCGCGCGTGGGGTCGCATCGCGCTGTACGCCGCCGCCAAGAAGAAGCGCGACTTCGTCCTCGTCGTCACGGGCTGCATGGCCGAGCGCCTGAAGCGCGAGATGCGCGAAACCGAACCGGCCATCGACTACGTGCTCGGCAACTTCCAGAAGGACGCGCTCGGGCTCGTGGCGGACGCGGCGGCCGCCGGCACGACGCTCGACTCGATCGACGAGAAGCCCGCGTTCGCCTTCGCCGCGAGCCACCACGAACCGGGCGATTTCCGCTCCTTCGTGCCGATCATGCACGGCTGCGACAACTTCTGCTCGTACTGCATCGTGCCCTACGTGCGCGGCCGCGAAACCTCGCGGAATCCCGCCGATATCGACGCGGAGATCGCCGCTCTCGAGGACGCGGGCGTCCGCGAGATCACCCTGCTCGGGCAGAACGTCAACTCGTACCGATGGAAATCGGACGAGGGCGAGCTCGGCTTTCCGGGTCTCGTGCGTCGGATCGCCTCGGGCCTTCATGCCCGTGAGGAGGCCCGAGACCTGCGCGCCCGCGGGAAGGGCGGCATCCGCTGGATCCGCTTCCTCACGAGCCACCCCAAGGATTTTTCAGACGAACTCGTCGACCTCATCGCCTCCGAACCGCTCATCTGCCGCCACGTCCACCTCTGCGCCCAGCACGGCTCGAACCGGGTGCTCGAGGCGATGAACCGCCGTTACACGCGGGAAACGTATCTCGGCCTCGTCGGCAGATTGCGGAAGGCGGTTCCGGACGTCACGCTTTCGACCGATATTCTGATAGGCTTTCCCGGCGAAACGGACGCGGACGTGGACCTGACGCTCGACCTCATGCGGAGCGCGGGTTTCGCGTATTCGTATATGTACCATTACAATCCGCGGCGGGGCACCCCGGCGGCGTCGATGCCGGACCAGATCCCGACCGCGGTCAAGAAGGCGCGGCTCGCGCGCGTCATCGGGCTCCAGAAGGAGCTTACGGCGGACGCGATGAGGAAGCTCGTCGGCACGGAGGCGGAGGTGCTCGTGGAAGGACCGTCGAGGCGGAAAAAGACCGAAGTCCTCGCGCGCACCCAGGGCGACATGATGGTCGTGTTCCCCGGCGACGCGTCCGAGTCGGGTTCCTTCGCGCGGGTGCGGCTTCTGGAACTCCGGGGCAACACCTTCCGAGCGGAACGGATCGAATGAGACGCCTCGTCGCCGCCTGCCTGTTCCTGTCCGCCGCGCTCGCGGCTCACGGCCAGGCCGACGCGATCGCGGCCAAGCGGGGCGATCCCGCGTTTCCCTCCCTGCTCGAACAGGCCTTCGCCGAAGCCGGAACCCTGGCCGACGGCATCGCCCTCCTTGCGGACAACGTCGGCTACGTGACCGATCCGGTCAAAAAGCGATCGATCCTTCTCATCCTCGCGGGCGCCCTCGAACTGGCCGGGCGCTTCCCCGAGGCGGCTGATCGCTATGAAGAAGCCGCGTACGCGGTGCCCTCCGCCCGCGACGCGGACAGCCTGCTCGCCTCCTGCGCCGCGCGCATCGCGTCGGGCGAGGGCGACAAGGCCGAGGGCATCCTCAAGGCGCTGGCGCTCACGTCGGACGAGCCGCGGATCGCCGTGAAGGCGCGCGTTCTGTCCGCGTGGCGCGAACTCGTCGCGGGTCGGCGCGCCGAGGCGCTCGCCCTCGCCGACGGTGCCCTCGCGCTGGCCGCGAAGCTGCCCGCGCTCAAGCTCGAAGCCCTTGTCGTAGCGTGGGCCGCCTCGGACGGCGAGCGCCGCGCGGGCTACGCCGCCGCCATCGCGCGCGATTACGGCTCGACCCCCGAAGCCGCCCTCGTCTCGGGCGGCGCGCCGCCACCGCTCGCGCACTGGCTTTTATCGGGCGTGTATGGCAAAGACGAGGGCGCTGGGAAGGGCGCCGCCGCCTCCGCGACGGCTTCAGACACCGCAACGGCCGCCAAGCCTGCCGGCGATTCGAAACCCGCGGACGCGAAGCCCGGCGACGCGAAACCCGCCCCGACGGGTCAGTCGGGGCAAGCGGCAACGGCGACCGACAAACCGGAGGCCGGACCGATCGCCTTCCAGATCGGCGCGTTCACCGTTGAAAAGAACGCCGCGCTCCTCGTCGACCGCCTGAAAAAAGCCGGCTTCGCGCCGCGCGTCGTCAAGAAGGACAACCCGCCCGTGTGGACGGTCCTTGTCGACGCCGGAAGCGATTCCCAGGCGACGCTCATGAAGCTCAAGGACGCCGGCTTCGAGGCGTTCCCGGTATTCTGACGACGACGGCTCTCGACGCGGCTGCCGAAGCGGAGCCGGAAAAAGAGGCGCGTATGACCGGCGCGCCCGGGGAAGGTCTCGAGCGCGCCGGTGCGTTTCGTCGTGAAGTGATTCCGCCCGAAGCCGGTCGGGTCAGGGGCGAACACCAGGCGTTTGTCGGACTTGTCCGCGATATGAAGGAAAAATCGCGGGAACGCTCTTTTTCTACCCTGCAAACTCCGAAAGGAGCCTGCTTGAATAGAGATTTTTCACGCTGAAAGCGCGAAAAATCTACAAGCCCGACAGGCTCCTGGGCTTCCGCCCGAAGGCGCGGTCCACGATGGCGCGGTACTCGTCCACGGTGCGCGCCCACTTGATCACCGCGAGCAGGCGCTCCGGCTCGGGGAACGCGTGCACCAGGTACGACCAGACTTCGCGCAGCTTGTCGAGGAGGTGGCGCGGCCCGTAGAGCCAGTCCCGGTACGCGTCGAAGAGCTCGTCGTGAAAGGTGGCGATCGCGGCGACGCGGTCCGCGGGCACGGGCAGCCCCTTGATCCGCGCGGCCAGGAAGGGATCGCGGAGCGCCCAGCGCCCGATCATCCATTCATGGACACGCGGGAACCTGGAGGCGAGCGACCGGAACGTCGCCTCGTCGCGGATGTCGCCGTTGTAGACGAGTTCATGCTTGAGTTCCGAGGCGACGGCGGCGAAGGCGTCGAGATCCACGTCGCCCCCGTACATCTGCGTCGCGACGCGCGGGTGCAGGATCACCTTGGAGAGCGGATGGCGGTCGAACACGGGCACGAGGGTTTCGATCTCGCGCGCGTCCGCGAGGCCGAGCCGGGTTTTCACGGAGACGGGCACGGGACTTTTGGCGCACGCTTCGTCGAGAAAGCGGTCGACGAGCCCGGGGTGGGGGAGGAGGCCGGCGCCACGTTTTTTCCTCGTGACCATGGGGTAGGGACAGCCGAGGTTCCAGTTCACTTCGGTGTATCCGAAATCGGCCAGGACCTTCGCCGTCGCGACGAAGGCGGCCGCGTCATTCCCGATGATCTGCGGCACGGTTCGGACGCCGTCGTCGATCGGCTCGAGGTCGCGCCAGTGTTTCGACGTGTTCCGCTTCGCGTCGGGCGCCTTGGCGCCGGGCGCTTGAGCGCCAGGTACTCGCGCACTAGGCGCTTGAGCGCCAGGTGCTAAAGCACCGGGTACGGCCACCACGAAGGGAGCCAGAACCGCGTCGAAGCCGTGGAAGGCCGACAGGAAGATCCGCCTGAAGAGGCGGTTCGTGACGCCGTGGAGCGGCGCGAGGACGAGGACGGGTGGAGTGTTCATGCGTTCCTATTGGTTTTTCCGGAGTTTGACCGGCAGGCTTTCGAGCAGTTCGAGCCCGTCCAGGGTCATGCGCGCGGGCACGAGGACGAGCGACGGCAGGCGGAGGAGGTCCGCCCCCTCGGCCGTCGACTTCGCGTCGCCCGGCTTCACGAGGAAGGTCTTCCGCGACACGAGGCGGCCGTCCGCGTCGACCGAGGCGAGCTCGAGCACCACGTCCTTCTTGAGCCGGTACGCGGCGTAGCTGCCGCGCTCGGACGAGGGGCCCTCGACGCGGCTCCACGACGGGTAGGCGAATTCGTACACGGCGGCCGCGTCCGACGCGTAGGCGCCCGAGAGCGCGGCGGCGTCGACGAGCGTGAGGGGCGAGGGCTTGGCGTTCGCCGCGGTCATCGTGGGGCCGACGCGCTGGTAGACGCCGTTCCAGCGGGCGCTCGGATCGGCCTTGATGTAGAGCGTCTGCATGACGCGGACCGAGATGCGGTCCATGCCCCGCAGCTCCACGTCGGTCATCCGCTTGATGGTGCGCACGGACGTGTTGCGCCCCCCGATGAAGAGCCCGAGCCGCGTGAGGTGGCCGTCGTCCCACGAATAGGTCTCGAGGAGGCTGGAGGTGTGGAAGTGGAGCGCCTTGCCGGCGGGATCGAAGATGATGTACTGGATCTCCTGCTCGTCGTCCTCGGGGAGCGGATCCTTGTACCACACGCCCGAGAGGAACTTCTCGAAGGTGGCCGGATTCCCGTCGAGCACGCTCGAAATGTACTTCTGCTCGATCTGGGCGCCGGGCACCCGCTCCACGCGGGCGATCTCGTAGCGCGTCGAGCGGAACTTCCACTCCCAGGTCTCGCGGAGCTGGTCGGTGAGGTTGGGCGATTCCGGATCGGGCCTGAACGCGACGAGGTCGAACGCCTCCGCGTTGCTCTGGCCCAGCTTGTAGCTGTCGGGGCGGTCGGTCTCGGCGATCTCGATGGAGTCCGCCGCGATCGAGGCGATGGGAGCGTAGGTGACGTCCTGGCCCGAGAGGGTCCGCCAGAACACGTTCATGATCCGCTGGCCCGCGTCGTTGATGCCCTCCACGACGATGTCGACGTTGTGGTCGCCGATGAGGTCCTTCGTCGAGACCTGGATCGTCTTGATCTGCGTGACGTCGGTCGGTCCCTCCCACAGCCGCTTCCACGCGCGGGTCTGGGCGTCGTAGTCGATCACGACGATGACGATGGGGGCGTCGGCCCGGTCGGTCTCCTTCACGACGAGGATCTGCTCGTCGCCCTCGTCGGCGTCCAGGTTGAAGCGGAAGGTGTCGATCAGGTTGCGGCCGGCGCCGACCTCGATGCCGGGCGGCAGGCCCGGCGCCTCGCCCGGGGCGGGGGCTTCGGACGGCTCCTGGGCGCTCCGCGAGCGGGCGACGACGGGACGGTCGCGGAAGCTCCGGCCGGGGAGCACGGCCTGCACGACGAGGTAGGCGATGACGCCGACGGCGACGGCGGACACGGCGAGGAAGGCGCGTTGGGCGAATTTGTTGATCATGCGGCGGTCAGTCCAGTTGGGCGATGATCGTTTGTAGCACTTTTCCGCGCATCTGTTCAAGCGGAAGCGGGCACTTGAAGCCGGCGGCCGTCTTGTGCCCGCCGCCGCCGAAGCCCTGCGCCACGCGCGCCACGTTGACCTTCCCCTTCGAGCGGAGGGAGCAGCGGAGGGTGCCTTCGGGATGCCGCTTCCAGAGCACCGACACCTCGACGTCCCGGCCTTGGAGCGGCATGTTGACGAGATCCTCTCCGTCCTCGTAGGACGCCCCGGGGGCGGCGGCGAGCTCCGCTTCGGTCATGCGCTGGAAGGCCACGCGGTCGTTCGAGTCCAGCTCGAGGGTCGCCGACACCGCCTTTCTGAGGAGCAGGACGCCGATGGACGAGCTTTCGTACATGAGGCGGTGGATGACGTGGGGGCGAACGCCGAGACGAACGAGGCCGAGCGCCGCCTCGAAGGTCGAGGCGGAGGTCTTCGCGTAGATGAAGGAACCCGTGTCGTAGACGATGCCCGCGAACAGCGCGTCCGCCGCGTCGGGTTCGATGTCCGCCCCGAGTTCGAGCGCGAGGCGCCAGACGATCTCGCAGGTGGAGCTGGCCGTCGAGTCGAGCAGGCAGTCCGCGTGGTCGGGCCGCGTCGCCTCGTGGTGGTCGATCATGAGCACGCGGGCGGCCTTCCGGATGAGCTCCTCGTCCGCACGCCCGGTGAAATGGGCGTCGTTCGTGTCGAGCACGACGACCACGGCCCGCGTCGGGTCGAGGGGGGCGCCCGCGGGCGCGTCGAGGCGCTCGACGATGCCGCGCGGATCCATGAAGGCGAACTTGTCGGCCACCGGCTCGTTGTTGACGACGCGGACCCGCTTTCCGAGCGAGCCCAGGATCCGGGCGAGGGCGTACTCTGCCCCGATGCCGTCCGCGTCGCTGAATTCGTGGGACGTGAGGATGAACTCGTCGTGTCCGCGGAGGATCCCGACGGCGTCGGCGAAGGTCATGCGGCCCGGCCGGTCCCGCGTTCGTCCGCCCGTTTGCGCGCCGCCGCCACGGCCCACGCCACCGCGCCGCCGAGCGCCAGGAGGAGGGCGATGCCGCCGATGACGAGCGGAGGAGACGCCCAGGCGGGCGTCCCGGCCCCGGTTCGCGCCGTCGTTTCCGAACCCCGGCCCGGAGTCGCGGTGCCGGCCGCCGTGCCCGGCGCGGCGGCGCCCGGCGTCGGGGTAGCGCCCGCGGACGACGAACCGGCCGGAGGCGCGACGCCCGGCGAGCCGTCGGGATTCACGACGGCGGGGGAGCCTCCTGAGCCCGGCAGGAAGCTGGCCTGGCGGGCGGGCGGATCGGTGAGGATGGTGGCGATCTTCCGCGTCTCCGCGTCGATCTTCGCGTCGAGGCCGTAGCCGACGGTGATGACCCGGAAGGCGCCCTTGTCCTCGCGCTTGACGTAGGTGAGGTACGGATGGTCGAGCTTGTAGTCGGGAGCGTAGTACTTCGTGCCCTCGGGGGCTTCCTGGCGTTCGTCGGTGACGAGCAGGATGTACTTGGGGCGCTCGGGGGCGTTCAACTCGGCGATGATGCCGTCCACGGCGTCCAGGGCCTGCCCGATGTCGGTGAAGCGTCCGTCCGGCTTGATCGCGTTGAGCGAGCGCACGAGCGAGGACTTGTCCTCCTCCCGCTCGACCGACCCCGACCAGAGCGTTTCCGTCTTGCCGTAGAAGGCGAGGACGCGCACGCGGTCGCCGGGCGCGACGAGGGGGCCGATCACGTCGCCGGCGAGGAAGCGCTTGACCGCCGGCATGGCCACGTCCATGGATTTCGACTTGTCAACGAGGAGGATGAAGTCGACCGAGATCCCGCGCGTGTCGCTTTGGGCGAAAGCGGAGGCGGCCGCGAGGAAGGCGAGCGCCGCGAGCGCGGCGAACGCCGGACGCCGGGTCTTGAGGACGTTCGTGCGGTATCCCCTGGTGCTGGTCATGCGCTTCGCTTCCTTATGATGTCGGGCTGGACCGGGCCTGAAGCGGTCCCGACGGGGCCGGATTCGGGAGGATACGGTCGCCTCAATGATAGCACGCGCGGGCGCAGCTGGCAAATCGAGGCCTTTCAGGGTCCGACCGCCGCGACCGATACGGGGGCGGCCGCGATCAGCCTCGGTTTCGTTCGTATCGATGTCGAGAATCTTCCATATAAAGGGATTAAAGGCCTCGCGATTTTTTTCCAGGTCCTTTACATTTCCGGCGCGCGGGCTACTATTAGCGCTGATCCCGGCGCATACCGGGTCATGGAAACGGTACCGAGCGGCGGCGCGTCCGCCTACGACTACATCACGCAAGGAGAACGTCATGGGAGCCATCGATCTTCCGAAGAGTCCGAACGTATTCCACCCCGAAAAGCCGAGCGCGGTCGGTTCGCGCAACTCGCTGGCCCAGGAAGGCCGCGACCAGCAGAAGGAAGTCAACCAGCTGCTCGAGGAAGAGACCAACAAGGTCATCCACCACATCAACGCCAGGCTTCCCAAGGAAGTCCTCGAGCGCCTCGAGGTGATGGGCGGCATCAAGGAAAAGCTCTACAACTATTTCAACCAGAACTACCAGAACATGTTCAACCGCTACATCACCACCACTGAAGACGAGATGGTGAAGAAGGTCAGGAACTTCATCGACAAGGAAGAAATGAAGTCCCTGGCGCGGTACACGCCGAAGGAGATCGCGACCCTGCTCGACGAAGTCGGCGGCGCGGACAAGTTCAACACGGGCGAAATCGAGAAGTCCGTGGTCAACATGTACGGCCACCTCCAGGGCCACATCCAGCGCGGCGTCAACGACCTCGAGAACCTGACGAACAGCCTGCTCCGCCAGAAGACGGACGTCGGCGCGTTCATCCGCGGCGAGAACGCCTACTCGGTCGTGAAGTGCTCCTTCAAGGACAACATCTACAAGCCGAAGACCGTCTGCGACGTGAAGCTCTCCGTCAACATCCTCGACTCCGAGCTCATCAGCCCCATCTTCCACTACCAGGTCACGGTCGAGTACCTCATCAAGGAACTCATCGCGAAGTGCATCATCGACGTGATCGACAAAGAGATCGAGAAGATGAAGGACACCCTGATCGAGGAAGGCAAGGAGGAGATGAACGACACCGAGATCATCTTCGCCAAGATGAACAAGGTGAAGGAGCACACGGACGACGACGTCGAGAATCCGCGGTCCAGGCGCTACACCATGATCGCCAAGGACCTCATGGAGCGCATCTCCAACCTGCGCGCCGAGATCGACCCGGCCACC